>CAYOSP010000005.1:38673-95261 GCA_964406675.1 uncultured Eubacteriales bacterium
TGTAGCGTCGGCTGTAGCGCCGGCCTCGAACTCCCTGAACGCCGATTCCATCCCGTGCGGTACGCGCACCACCAGTCGCGTGCCGTCCCCGAGATGCTCCTCGCGCACCACCTGGGCCTGCTCATGAGCCAGGCGTACGAGTTCCCCGCGTGTGTACGGGACCAGCAGCGTCATCGTCGTGCTCTGTCTCGCCGCCTCCCGTGCGATGCGGTCTCGCAGCTCGTCGAGTCCTCGCCTCCGCAGCGCGGAGGTGAACGCGGCGGAGGGGTGGCGTGACCTCAATCGCCGAAGGGTGGACTCCGGCACCTCGTCGATCTTGTTGTAGACGCGGATCTGCGGCTTGGCCGCGGCGTCGATCTCACCGAGGACCTCCTCGACCGCCGCGATCTGCGGGTGCATCTGCGCGTGTGAGGCGTCGATGACGTGCAGGAGCGCGTCCGCGTCCCTCACCTCGTCGAGGGTGGACTTGAACGCCTCCACCAGTCCGTGCGGCAACTTGTTGATGAACCCGACCGTGTCGGTGAGTGTGACGATCCGCCCCTCGGGCAGCACCAGTCGCCGGGTGGTGGAATCCAGCGTGGCGAACAGCTGGTCCTCGGTGAGCACGTCCGCCTCGGTGAGGGCGTTGAGGAGCGTGGACTTGCCGGCGTTCGTGTACCCGACGATCGCGATGCGGACGACCGGGGAGCGCTCCCTCGACCTGCGCCTGAGGTCGCGGTTGCGCGCCACGACGTCGAGTTCCCGCTTGAGTTCGGCGATGCGCGTTCGTGCCAGTCGACGGTCCGTCTCGAGCTGGGTCTCGCCGGGCCCTCTCGTGCCGATGCCGCCGCCCAGGCGTTCGAGGTGTCTCCACAGACCTCTCAACCTCGGCAGGAGGTATTCCATCTGCGCGAGCTCGACCTGGAGTTTACCTTCACGGGTGTGCGCGTGCATGGCGAAGATGTCGAGGATGAGCGCGGTGCGGTCGACCACCTTGACCTCGCCGATGATCCGCTCGAGGTTGGCTTGCTGCGAGGGCGTGAGGTCGTCGTCGAACACCACGAGGGTGGCCTCGCGCTCCCGTGCGATGCGGGCGACCTCCTCGGCCTTGCCCGAGCCGATGAACGTGCGCGGATTCGGCTTCTCGAGCTTCTGGGAGACGGTCGCGACGATCTCGGCGCCCGCCGTCTCTGCCAGCCGCCGCAGTTCAGCGAGGGAGTCCTCGACGTCCCAGTCGCCCGGTCCGCGGTCGGCGGCGACCAGGACCGCCCGATCGCGGAACCGTGCCTCGACGTGCTGTGGCTCGAACCGCTTGCCGCTCATCCTAGGCTAGAGCGATGCTCTGATGCGCTCGAGCGCCTCCTCCAGGCGGTCGTCCGGCGTGGTAAGGGTGATGCGCACGTAACCCTCCCCGGAGGGGCCGTAGGCGTTCCCGGGCGATACGATGACGTTCGCTTCCTCGAGCACGTGCGTGGCGAAATCCGCCGAGGAGTAGCCTTCCGGCACCTCGACCCACACGTAGATGGTCGCCTTAGGCTCGCGGGCTCGCAGCCCGATGTCGGCGAGCGTGCTCATGACCAGCTTCCTGCGGCGGTCGTAGATGGCGGTCATGTCGTCGATGGAGCCCTGGTCGCCGAGCATCGCCTCGATGGCCGCGTCCTGGATGGCGGTGAACACACCCGAATCGATGTTGGTCTTCACCCGCGAGAGCGCCTCGATCGCGGTGGCGTTCCCGGTGGCGAACGCCACCCGCCAGCCGGTCATGTTGTACGCCTTGGACATCGAGAAGAGCTCGATGGCTACGTCTTCAGCGCCGGGGCGCTCCAGGAAGCTCGGCGGGCGGTAGCCGTCGTAGCCGATCTCGGAGTACGCGTTGTCGTGCACGATCAGCAGGTCGTGCTCCTCGGCGAACGCGATCGCGTCGTCGAAGTACTCCTCGGTGGCGATCGCCGAGGTGGGGTTGTTCGGATAGCTGAGGAACATCATCTTCGCCCGGTCGAGCATCTCGGGCGGCGTGGAGCGGAAGTCCGCGAGGAAGTCGTCCTCCTCGGTCATCGGCATGTAGTGGTAGTCGCCGCCGGCGAGGATCCCTCCGGTCGTGTACACGGGATAGCCGGCGCCCGGGACGAGCGTCACGTCGCCGGGGTCGACGAACGCGAGGAAGACGTGGGCGATGCCCTCCTTCGAGCCGATGAGTGCCACCACCTCGTTCTCCGGATCGACGTCTACGTCGAAGCGACGCTTCATCCATGTGGCGCACGCCTCACGGTAGTGGGGTGCCCCGACGTATGAGGGGTACTGGTGGTTCTCCGGCTTGCGGACGACTTCCGCCATGCGGTCGACGATCCGGTCCGGTGTCGGCTGGTCGGGATCGCCGATGCCGAGCGAGATGACGTCGACGCCCTCCGCGCGCTTGACCGCGACCTTCTTGTCGATCTCGGCGAAGAGGTACGGGGGTAGCGCGGCGATCCGCTGAGCGGTCTTCACTTGCGTCGTCCTTTCATCGGGAGCGTCTCGGCCGGCCGATGCCGGTCCGCAAGATGGTAACAGACGGCTCACGTACGGCCCACGCACGGCCCACGCACGGCCGCCGTACGGTTCACGCATGGCTCGCGATGGGATCAGATCTCGATACCGCCTTCGAAGACCTCTTCGGCGGGACCGGTCATGAGCACGTGGTCGTCGTCCCCTCTCCAGTGGATGTGGAGGTCGCCGCCGGGAAGGGACACCGTGCCGGACCGGCCCGACTGACACGTGAGTATCGCCGCGACCGCAACCGCGCAGGCGCCGGTCCCGCACGACAGGGTCTCCCCCACCCCGCGCTCCCAGACCCGCACGGCGATGTGTCCGGCGTCGAGACGGCGAGCGAACTCGACGTTGGTCTTGTTCGGGAAGGCTTCGTGCGTCTCGACGGCCGGGCCCAGCGTGTCCACCGGCGCGTCCGCGATGTCGCCCTCCCACCATATGATCGCATGCGGGTTGCCCATGGACAGTGCGGTCACGCGCACCGTGCCGTACTCGGTCTCGATGGGACGGTCGAAGACGCCCTCACCCTCGAACGTCGTGGGTATCTCGGAGGGGGTGAGTATCGGGACGCCCATGTCCACGGTGGCCGCGGTCATACGTCCTTCGCCGTCCGTCTCGAAGACGATCCTCCGAACCCCGCCCAGGGTGCCCACGTCGACGGGACTCTCCGTGACGATGCCGCGGTCGACCAGGTACTTCGCGAAACAGCGGATCCCGTTGCCACACATCTCGGCGAGGGAACCGTCGCTGTTGAAGTAGTGCATGTAGGGTCGGCCCTCGCCGTCCCTCCGGACGAGGATGAGCCCGTCGGCCCCCACACCGAAGTGACGGGCGCACACCCGGACGACCTGGTCCTCCGTGAGCTCGATCTCGGAATCCAGGTCCTCGACCATCACGAAATCATTGCCGAGCCCGTGCATCTTCACGAACGGCAGCCGCATCGTCGCACCTCCGGTCGGCATACGGTCGGGTATCCGCTCAAGCGGCCGCTCAGGCGGCCGGTCAGGCGGCCGGTCAAGCATCCGGGCACGTGTCCTCCGGCGCGTCGCCACGCGGAGGCCGGCGCACCGCCACCCCGGAGGATTCTAGCAGGCGGAGCGCCTCGAGGAGCACCTCGTCGGGAGAGAGGTCGGTGACGTCCAGCCAGCGCACGCGCGGGTCCCGGCGGAACCACGTGAGCTGTCGCTTGGCGTAGCGCCGGGTCGCCCGCTTGATGTCCTCCGCCGCGCCCTCCAGCGGGCGGTCGCCCTCGACGACCGGCACCAGCTCCTTGTATCCGATGGCCTGGGCCGCGGTCAGGGCGTCGCGCAGGCCGGCGCGGAGCAGGTCCTCCACCTCGTCCAGCAGACCTTCCGAGATCATGCGGTCCACACGCTCGTCGATCCGCCGGTAGAGACGCTCTCGGTCCATGTCGAGGCCGACGAATGTGGTCGGGTACACCGACCTGCGTTCCCTGAAGCGTTCGGCCATGCGCGCGTACGATTCCCCGTGCTCCGCCATCTCCAGCGCACGGATCACCCTGCGGGTGTTGTTGGGGTGGATGAGCGACGCGGATCCGGGGTCGAGCTCCCGCAGGCGCGCATGCATCGCTTCGGCCCCTTCGGCTCCCGCTTCGCGTTCGAGTCGCTCGCGCGTCTCCGTGTGCGCGTGACCGGGCGGGAACTCGAGGTCGTCGACGGCCGCGCGTACGTAGAGGCCCGTGCCTCCGGCCACCACCGGGAACTTCTCACGAGCGCGTGCGTCCTCGATCGCGCGCCGGGCGTCACGCTGGAAGCGCGCCGCACTGTAGTCCTCGCCGGGAAGGACGAGATCGATGCAGTGGTACGGCACCCGGGTCGGCGGCGCGGGCTTGGCCGTGCCCACGTCCATGCCACGGTACACCTGCATGGAGTCAGCGCTCACGATCTCGCCGCCCAGCTCCACGCACAGTCGCTCGGCGAGGTCGGTCTTGCCCACGGCGGTCGGCCCGACGATCGCCACCACACCGAGGACGCGTCGCGCATCGGGGCCGACGCCCTGGCCGCTAGTGGTATCGGTCAACCTGGAACCTCTCGAGGCGCACGCGCTCGTCGGGACCGATGCCGGCCTTGCGCCGGGCGATCTCCACCTGCATCTCCGCGGTGTCCACGCCGTCCAGCGCCGGGAGGAGGATCCCCCTCCGCCAGTCCTTGGAGACGATCACCCCATACTCCCGCGGATCGAGCAGCGTGGGGTCGTCCACCGGCTCGGCGGGGTGGAGGACATCGACGCTGATCTCGAGGTCGTCAAGCTCTGACCCGGTGAGCGGGGGGAACCGGGGATCCTGCGTGGCGGCCTGGATGGCGTTGGCCACTATCTCTTCGGCCAGCGTGTCGCGTGCGGGGGTGATGGTGCCGATGCAGCCTCGGAGATCGCCCCCGCGATGCAGGCTCACGAAGGCGGCCGCGTCCGAGGCGAGCAGGCCCTCGGTCGCGGGCGGCTCGACCACCCTGCCGCGGCGCACGTACTCCTCGATCGCGTGTCGCGCCAGTGCTACCGGTCCGCTCTCGTCCTCGCCGGGCCTGCCGCCCTTCTCGCCCGCGTCGGGCGTGGCGCGCTGGTCGGTCTCGGCGGGAACGTCGGGAGTGGTGTCGGTCGGGACGACGTCCGCGAGCGCGTCACGGTCTGCGGCGAGGGCGGTGAGGTAGCCGACCCCCCACGGTCCCTCGTAGGCGAGCACCTTGGTAGCGAGCTCGGACCTCCGTCCCGAGGAACCGAGGAATCCGCCGAGCATGACGAACGACCTGAGCCCGCACTCCCCTGCCGCCCGCACGAGATCGCCGGGGAGCTCGGAGAGTCCCGCGAAGTCGCCCGCGTCGATGAGATCGACCAGGCGCTCATCGAACTCCGAGCCGCGCGGGTCGTAGCCGGCAGGGGCGTCAGGGGTGAGACGGTGGGAGAGATCCCCACTGGCGAGGTAGGCGACTCGCAGTCCCTCCGCGGCGGCGGCGTCGGCGACGGCCCGTCCCATCGCCTCGTGCGATCCCATCGGCAGCATCGAGAGCGAGAGCACGACGAGCGGCCGGCGACCTTCTCGGTCCAGGAAGCTCATCGGCACCAGCACGGCGTGGTCGAGCACCCCCGGCTCCAGGTCGTGACGCACGCGGTCGGCCGCGGGGACGCCGGCGGCTTCGGCGACCTCGAGTATGCGCCGGGCGAGAGCCGGATGACCTTCCGGGCTCAGCCGCACCTGCGGCGCGCCGAAGCGGCCGAGGTCGCCGGAGAGCCGCTCCGACGTATCGACGAGGAACGCGTCACGTGCTATGGGGGCGTGCGGGGACGAGACGACGATCGCGTCCGGATCGAAGCGGTCGAGCAGCGACGCGGCGGTGCGCATGGCCTCGACCGAGGCGGAGGTGACCTTGGCGCGCTCCCCGCCCACCTCGTCGACGAGTATCGGCGGGTGCGGTGCGATGATGCCGAGGGTGTGCATGGACATGCGAGGACCTCCTCAGTGCGGCCATTCCCGTAGTGTCCCCGCGAGAAACCAGGTGTGGGCCTCGTCGATCCGCACGGTGGCGAAGGTGCCCTCCATGTCGGCCGCGGTCACACCATCGGGAACGGGCGCATGGACGACCTTGTTCTGCTCGCTCCTCCCGAGGATCATCGCCGGGTCGCGCTTCGACGGGCCCTCGACCAGGACGCTCTCGACGCGACCGACCATCGCGCGGTTCTTCTCGGCGGCGGACGCGTTCACCGCCTCCACGAGTCGCTCGAACCGGTCCTGCGCGACGTCATCGGCGACGACGTCGGTGAACCTCGTGGCGGGCGTGCCCTCTCGCGGGGAGTAGATGAACGTGAACGCCTGGTCGAAGCGCGCTTCCCGCACCACGTCGAGGGTTTCGGCGAAGTCCTCCTCCGTCTCGCCCGGGAACCCGACCATGATGTCGGTGGAGAGTGCGAGGTCCGGGATCCCGGCGTAGAGGTCACCGACGAGCTCCAGGTAGTGTTCCCGCGTATACCGGCGGCCCATCCGCTCGAGCACCTTCGAGGAGCCGGACTGCACGGGCAGGTGGAGCGCCCGGCACACCTGCGGGACGTCGCGCATGACCGCGACGGCCTCCTTCGAGAGGTCCTTCGGGTGGCTCGTGGTGAAGCGGACGCGCCGTACCCCGCTCTCCGCGACGGCCCGGAGGACCTCCGCGAACCGGGGCCGACCGTACAGGTCCCGGCCGTAGGAGTTCACGTTCTGTCCCAGCAGGGTGATCTCGAGCACGCCCGCCTCGGCGAGCCCTCGCGCCTCGGAAGCGACTTCCTCCATCGGTCGGCTGCGCTCCGGTCCTCTCACGGCGGGCACGATGCAGTAGGTGCACCGGTTGTCGCACCCCACCGTGATGGGCAGCCACGCGTGCCAATCGCGTTCGCGCACGCTCGGCAGGTCCGAGGCGAACGAGTCGGATCCGTCGCGGACTCGCACCACCGGCGATCCTCCAGCCGCCTCCTCCAGCAGTCGCGGGAGCTCTCCGATGTTGTGGGTGCCGAACACCACGTCGACGTGCGGGAGGTCGTCGAGGAGCCGATCGCGGAGGCGCTGAGCCATGCAGCCGCCGACCGCGAGCAGCATGTGAGGACGGCGCTGCTTGAGGGGTTTGAGCGACGCTACCTGTCCGAGCAGGCGCTCCTCGGCGTGCTCTCGCACGCAGCAGGTGTTGAACACCATCACGTCCACCTCTTCCGCGGACGCCGCCGTCCGCAGACCGATCCCCTCGAACATGCCGGCGATGCGCTCGGAGTCGTGCTTGTTCATCTGGCACCCGAAGGTCCTGATCGCGTATGTCCGGCCGATCGCAGTCACCGGCCGGCCGCCTCCATCATGCGCGCGACGTCCTCCGCGGGCGGGACCATGGATCCGAGCGCCGGTCCGGGTCCTCCGGGACCGTGGAAGTCGGTCCCGCCGGTCACCAGGAGCCCTCGCTCTCTTGCGAGCGAAGCGAGCCGGTCCCGGTCCTCCTCCGCGTGCTCCGGATGGAACGCCTCGATCCCCCCGAGTCCCTCGCGGATGAGGTCTGGCAGCAGTCGCTCGACTCCTCCCACCGCGGGATGCGCGCAGACCGCCACCCCGCCCGCGTCCTTGATGAGGCGCACCGCGTCGGCGGGCGTGGAGAGCCGCTTGCGGACGTAGAACGGACCCTTCCTGCCGATCAGGCGGTCGAAGGCGTCCGACACGCTGGTGACCGCACCGGACTCGACGAGGGCGCGCGCGATGTGCGCGCGCCCGACGCTGCCCCCACTCGCGAGTTGGAGCACGTCGTCGAGGCCGATGTCGTACCCTGCCTCGCTCAGGGATTCGACCATCTGCACGGCGCGTTCGAGCCGATCGTGGCGCAGTTCGAGGAGGCGTTCGGTCAACGCGCTGGAGGTATGGTCGATGAAGTAGCCGAGGATGTGACAGTCGGTGCCGTCGAGCCACGAGGAGAGCTCGACCCCCGGGACGACGGTGACGCCGTGCCGCTCACCGGCTTCGATGGCCGGCCCGACGCCTTCGACGGTGTCGTGATCGGTGATCGACAGCACGTCGAGACCGGCGGCGGCCGCCAGTTCGACGAGGCGCGAGGGAGCGAGCGTGCCGTCGGAGGCCGTGCTGTGGACGTGGAGGTCCGCTTGCACGGCGGCCTCCGCTCAGCGCTGGGACGAGCTGCGGGGCTCGACGAGGATGCGGATGGCGGTGCGCTCCTCACCGTTGATGGTGATGTCGGCGAACGCGGGTACGCACATGAGGTCGAGTCCCGATGGGGCGACGAATCCGCGCGCGATCGCGATGGCCTTGACCGCCTGGTTGAGGGCGCCCGCGCCGACGGTCTGGATCTCGGCGGACCCCTGTTCGCGTATGACGCCCGCCAGGGCGCCGGCGACGGAATTGGGATTGGAGCGGCTGGAGACCTTGAGTGCTTCCACTGTCACTCCCGAGCTACGATGCTGCGGCGTCGATCGGCCTGATGCTCGCCGACACTGGTCCAAAAGGGCTACGGTGCTCCTGCGAGGATGAGTATAGCGTATGGATGACGTATCGGCACTTCAGGGGCTCCGGGGAACCCGACACGTCCGCCCCCCGGCTCACTCCTCTTTCTCGATGCGGAACCGGACGCGTATCTCGTCGCTTCCGACGCTGACCCTCGGCTCGCCCTTCACGTTGAGGTAGTACCTCTCCGAGAGCGTATCGAAGGCCGTGAGCAGGTCGCGCTTGAACTCGTCGAGATCCGAATGGTGTATCCGCAGGGAGCGCCTGTCCCGGTAGATGTCCATCTCGCGGTCATCGGGCTGCTCCTCGTCGAGCGCGACCTGTTCGAGGACGCTCTCCAGCGGCTGGAGGTCTCCGGCCAGTATGCGGTGCGCGGTGCGCTCGGAGACGTCCAGGCCGATACCGGAGGCGATCGTCACGAGTTCTTGGGCGTCGGAGGCGGCCGACGGTCGCTGCCAGACGGGCAGTGAGGCGACGTCCTCGGTGAACACGACTCCCCGTTCGTCCAGGGCGTCACGAGCCGATCCGTACAGCGTGGCGAGTACCTCCGTCGGTGTGCCGAGATACACGTCGACGGCCGGGTGCTCGCACGCGAACTCGACGGCCCGTCGGATGACGTTGTGCGGTCCGCGCGTCGCACGCACCGTGTCCTCCTCCGTCGTCACCTCCGGCCAGGTGGACTGATCGGCCCGTTCGGGCAGCGTCTCGGTGTCGACGACGACCTCGATCGAGGTGCCCTTGTGGGGCGCGCTCGAAGCGACGGCCACCGAGGAGACGTTGCTCTTCACGGCGAACAGCGCCATCCCACGTCCATGGACCCCCCAGCGATCGGTGGTCATCGTGTCCAGCTTCGAGGTGACGCGCGGTTCGAAGACGCGCTCGTGCAGAGCAGCGGGGATCCCGACACCGTCATCGATCATCGTGAGGCGGCGCACCGATCCCTCTCGGGCGGTGGCCGCGAAGATGCGGTGAGCGTGCGCGTCCCGGGCGTTGCGGAGCATCTCCACGACGACGTCCTCGAAGGAGCGGATGTCGTGCTCGGCCTGACGGCGCTCGGCCTCCGAGATCCGGAGACGGACGAACCCGTCGCCGAGGTCCTCGTCGACCTTCAGGAACTCCTCGCCGGATACGGACGAGACGAGGTCGATCAGCTTGTCCTTCTCGTCATGACCGCCCACGGAGCGCCTCCCTCCAGACGTCGACGAGGCCGCACTCGGCGGCCCCGTCACGCATGGCTGGTAGCCGATCGGTATCGTATCACTTGGCGTATTCGACGGCCCGGCTCTCACGGATGACCATGACCTTGATCTGACCCGGGTATTCCAGCTCCTGTTCGATCTCCTTCGCGAGGTCCCTTGCGAGGAGGACCGAATCGGCATCCGAGATGTCGTCGGGCTTCACCATCACGCGCAGCTCGCGCCCGGCCTGCATCGCGTAGCACTTGTCGACGCCCTTGTGACTCTCCGCCAGTGACTCGAGCTTCTCGAGACGCTTGACATAGCTCTCGAGTGTCTCGCGGCGTGCTCCGGGACGGGCTGCCGATATGGCGTCCGCCGCCTGGACCAGCACGGCCTCGACCGTCTGGGGCTCCACGTCGGCGTGATGGGCTTCGATACAGTGGATGACGTCCTTGGATTCGTTGAAGCGACGAGCGAGATCGGCTCCGATGGTCGCGTGTCCGCCCTCGATCTCGTGATCGACGGCTTTCCCGAGGTCGTGGAGGAGTCCCGCCCGCTTCGCGAGCCGTTCGTCGACTTCGAGCTCGGCGGCCATGATGCCCGCCAGATGCGCCACCTCCAGGGAGTGCTTGAGCACGTTCTGGCCATACGATGTGCGGTAGCGAAGACGCCCGAGCGTGCGTACGAGCTCGCCGTGCAGTCCGTGGACCCCGGTATCGAACACCGCCTGCTCGCCCGCCTCGTGGATCTGGCCGTCGACCTGCTTGGTGGCCTTCTCGAACATCTCCTCGATACGCGCGGGATGGATGCGCCCGTCGGCGATCAGTCCCTCGAGGGTGATCCGGGCGATCTCGCGTCGCACCGGGTCGAAGCTCGAGAGGATGACCGCTTCCGGTGTGTCGTCGATGATCATGTTGATGCCGGTGAGCTGCTCGAAGGCACGGATGTTCCGGCCCTCACGCCCGATGATGCGGCCCTTCATGTCGTCGCTGGGTATCGCGACCACGGATACCGTCGATTCCGCGGTGTGGTCCGCCGCGACACGCTGGATGGCGATGCCGACGATGTTCCGCGCCTTCTTGTCCGCTTCCTCCCGCGCGCGACTCTCGGTCTCGCGGATCATGGCCGCGGCGTCGTGCTTGACGTCGTCCTCGATCCGGTTCATGAGCAGCGCCCTGGCCTCGTCGCGGGTCATGCCGGCGAGCGCTTCGAGTCGCGCGCGCTCCTCCTCGACGGCCTGGCGCAATTCGTCTTCCTGCTTCTGTATCTGCCCCTGCATGCTGGAGAGTTGGTGCTCGCGCTGGTCGAGCGACTCGGTGCGACGGTCGAGGCTCTCCTCTCGCTGGAGGAGGCGATTCTCGAGTGCTCCGAGCTCCTTGCGGCGTTCCTTGACCTCTTCCTCGGCCTCGGCCTTCATGCGGTAGATGTCGTCCTTGGCCTCGAGAAGCGCTTCCTTCTTGAGGGTCTCGGCCTGCTTCTCGGCGTCGGCGAGGATACGTTCCGCGCTCTCGCGCGAGCGCTTGGCCTCGGACTCGAGGAACATCTTCCGGATGAAGACACCGAGTAGGATGCCGATCACGAGGGCCAGCAAGGTGATGAGTGCTTGGCCTATGCCCACGGCGGTCTCCTTCCAGTGTCAGACGGTCGTCCCGCGTGGGAAGGAGGCCGTTCCAGCGCCGATCACCGCTGGTCCGCCGCACATCGGCCCGGATGATGCACAACCGGACGTTCCCACGCCCGGCGAAGTGATCACTCGAATGAGGTAACGGCGACGGACGGAGCCCCCGGGCCCCGTCGAGATGATCATCTTCCCAGTGTCGTCGCTTCCTCGTACATCACGTCCGCAGTTGACTCGCGGACGGAGTGTCTACTCTGCCGAGCATCATGGTATCCTTGCGCATTATCCCCGGTCAAGCGCCTCTTCTGCCGCCGCACGGGCATCCTGCCACGTGTAGCCGCGCCGAACGAGCCTCGCGGTGAGCCGCTCGCCGTCCCCGACCTGGCGGGCGAGGCGACACGCGACCTCGGTGGCGCGATCGCGCTCGGTCTCTCGTGGGGCGTACAAGTCGACCACACGCTCGGCGAGCGCTTCGGCGACGCCCTTCTCCGCGAGCTCGGCGAGCGCGCGGCGTCTCCCGTGCGATTTGAGGACGAGTTCCTTGCGGGCCAGCCCTTCGGCGAAGCGCTCGTCATCGACCAGTCCTACGCGCTCGAGGTCGGCGGCGCAGGCGGTCGCGATGGCCGGCTCATAGCCGTCCTCCTCCAGCTTCCGGATGAGTTCCGCTCGGGAGCGATCCCGGTGCTTGATCAGCCTCAAGGCGCGCTGACGAGCCGCTTCCGGAGCATGGATCCCGATCTCACGCAACAGTTCCTCGCGATCGACTTCGTCACCCTCCCTGAGTGCGAGGTGCTTCACCAGGTCGACCGGCAGGATGAACTCCTCGGTGGGATCGAGGAGCACCCGCCGGGCCTT
Organism: uncultured Eubacteriales bacterium; assembly: GCA_964406675.1. GTDB lineage: Bacteria > Actinomycetota > Coriobacteriia > Anaerosomatales > JAUVQN01 > CAYOSP01. Next base: position 50,807 of record CAYOSP010000005.1, read on the forward strand.
GCCACCGCGCCTGACCGGCGTGATGGACATGATGACGGCGGGCGCCACGGATCACGAGCTCTTCGTCGAGGTCGAGGCGGCCTTCTTCTTGGCATCGTCCTTGGAGCCGGAGGACTCGTCGCCCTTATCGCTCTTCTCGGCCTCACCGTCCTCGGCGGGAGCGGGTCCGTCCGCCTTGCCTTCCACGGGCAGCCCGAGATTGATGCGGACCTCATGCTCGATACTGTCCTGGATGTCGCGGTGCTCCTTGAGGTAGTCCTTGGCGGCCTCACGGCCCTGGCCGAGACGCTCGTCACCGTAGGAATACCAGGCGCCGGACTTCGCGACGATCCCCTCCTCCACACCGAGGTCGATGAGGCTGCCCTGCTTCGAGATCCCCACGCCGTACATGATGTCGAATTCCGCGATGCGGAACGGAGGGGCGACCTTGTTCTTGACCACCTTGGCGCGTACCCGGTTCCCGATCATGTCCGCGCCCTGCTTGATGGAATCGATCCGTCGCACGTCGATGCGGACCGACGAGTAGAACTTGAGCGCCCGCCCGCCCGATGTGGTCTCGGGGTTGCCGAACATGATGCCTATCTTCTCGCGAAGCTGGTTGATGAAGATGCAGGTCGTCCTGGACTTGGAGACCGACCCGGCGAGTTTGCGTAGGGCCTGGCTCATGAGCCGGGCCTGGAGCCCGACGCTCTGATCCCCGATCTCGCCCTCCAGCTCGGCCCTCGGGACGAGCGCGGCGACGGAGTCGATGACGATGACGTCCACGGCCCCGCTGCGTACCAGCATATCGGTGATCTCGAGTGCCTGCTCCCCCGTGTCCGGCTGGGAGATGAGGACGTCGTCGATCCGCACCCCGAGGTTGCGGGCGTAAGCGGGATCGAGGGCGTGCTCGGCGTCGATGAACGCGGCGATGCCCCCCTGGGCCTGGGCCTCGGCCACGATGTTGAGTGCGAGAGTGGTCTTGCCGGAGGCTTCCGGGCCGAAGATCTCGACCACCCTGCCTCGCGGGACCCCGCCGATGCCGAGTGCGGCGTCGAGGGCGAGTGAGCCCGTGGGGATGGCCGGGATGGACAGCGTGGCAGCATGCTCCCCCAACTTCATCAGGGAGCCCTTCCCGAACTTCTTGTCGATCTGTTCCTTCGTGAGATCGAGGATCTTGTCGACCTGGTCGCGTTCCATGTGGATGTTCTCCTCCCGGATGGAGCGGCCGACTCCCGTGGGGCTCGGCCGAACCGTACACGAACGTGTGTTCGGTGTCAATCGCCGTCATCGCGCCCCGAGCGGTATGCGGGCCACTTCCTCGTACGTGGGCCCATGTCCGCTCAGGACGCTCGAGTACAAGGTGACACACGGCACTGACATCCGGACATCCGACGAGGTGAGGAATACCGTGTCGGCGGCACTCAGCGCCTCGGGCCGGATCGGACCGTCCTTGCGCGCCCTGCACAGCGTGACGTGTGGCCGGTAGCGGCGGGCGGGCGAGGTCGCCGTCCCCCGTGCTTCGTACGGCGCGCATGTGCTGCGGACCGCCTGTTCGAGCGCGGACGCGGCTCCCGCGTCCGCTTCCACGGCCACCCAGAGCATCCTCGCCCGTGTCGGCCGAGGCACCGCGCGGATCCGGTGGAGCCGCATGTCGAAGGGCGGCAGGGCGCCGACGGCCGTCTCGAGGTCGCGGATCAGGGCGCCGGCGTCCTCGCGCGGGAGTTCGCCGATGAAGTGGACGGTGACATGGAGGTTCTCGTCGCTCACCCAGCGCCGGTCCGCCCACGAGGGGTCGGCGTCCAGGACGGCGGGACGGACCGCGGCGAGGGTCGCCCGCAGGGGCTCGCTGAGCGTGATCGCCACGAACGCCCTCAAGTACCCGTACCTCCTCGCATGCCCTCTCGTCGACTCACGTCTCCGCGTCGGGCTCCGCGACGTTCTCCGCGTCGGCTCTCGTGCGCACCGCCTCGTGCAGCAGCCGCAGCGCGATGGTGACCGAGCGTTCGCGCACACCCTCGCGGTCTCCCCGCAGCCGGTGCATCTCGGAACGCGTCCCGATCCACGGGTCGTCCTCGGCGCCGGCGGCGACTCCCGCGACGGGGCCGCGCGCAGCTTGACCCGCGCTCGCGGCCTCGCTCGCGCCGGCGATCCCGAACCAGACGGTGCCCACGGGCTTGTCCGCGCTCCCTCCGCCGGGGCCGGCGATGCCGGTGACCGAGACGGCGACGTCGCTCCCGGTGAGCCGCCCGGCGCCGGCCGCCATCGCCTCGGCGACCTCGCCGCTGACCGCTCCGTGCAGTCGGAGGTCCTCGGCGGGCACGCCGAGCACGCGGTCCTTGAGCTCGTCGGAGTAGGCGATCAGTCCTCCCAGGAAGCACCCGGAGGCTCCGGGGACCGAGGTCAGTCGCGCGGCCACCAGCCCGCCCGTGCACGATTCCGCCACCGCCACGGTGATCCCGGCGGCGCCGGCCGTGGCGACGATACGTTCCTCGAGCGGCACTCCCGCGGGATCGCACCGGCGGCCGAACGCGCGCACGAGCGCTTCGTGGGCGGCGTCGAGGTCCGAGTCCTCCGAGGACGGCGAGAGCATCACGCGGACCTCTCCCGCGGAGGCGACGAGCGTCAGGTCGACGTCGCTGAAGGGCGCGAGCGCCTTCTGCGCGCGGACCTGCACGTCCGACTCGGATCCCCGGCACAGGAGCATCCGCGGCGCCGGTCGGTCCGACACGATCCACGCGACGACATCCTCCAGCATCGGACGCATCTCAGCCGGTGGACCTGGGAGCAGGACGTAGGTGCATCCGGCCGAATGCAGGACCTGGCCGGGAGCCGTCCCGTGTACCGGTTGCAGGACGTAGGCGCCCTCCAGCACCGTCGCTTGCCGAAGGATGCCCGGTTCGGAACGTGGGTCGGAGTGACGAGCGACGAGGCCGGCGAGCCCCGCCCGGAGCGCCGCGTCCTCACGCAGGGGGATGCCGAGCGAGGACGAGAGCGCCTCTCGCGTGAGGTCGTCGTGGGTGGGGCCCAGTCCTCCGGTGACGACGACGAGGTCGGTGTCGGACCGGCGGAGCGCGCCGGCGATGTCCTCGCGGGAATCCGCGACGATATGCGCGCCGAGGACCCGGACCCCCCGGGAGGTGAGCGCGCCGGCGATGTCGGTCGAGTTCGTGTCGGCGACGACGCCCGCGAGCAGTTCGCTCCCCACGGCGATGATCCGGGCGGTGCGAGCCTCGATCCGCGGCGTCGCGGGACTCATCGGTCCTGGTCGGTCCACGGTCCCACGAGCACGTCGCGGGCGTGATAGAAGTAGTCGATCATCGAGACGAGCGTGAGCGCGATGGCGAGAGCCATGACCGGCCAGGCGACGACGTGCACGATATCCATGAGGTCCTGCCCGAGGAACACCACCGCGCGGCGGCTCTCGAGCACGATGAACAGCACGATGGCCACGATCTGGAACAGCGTCTTGAGCTTGCCCCAACGCGAGGCGGAGACCACCCTCCCCTCCGCCACCGCGACCATCCGCAGGCCCGAGACGATGAGCTCGCGGCTGATGATGACGATCGCGATCCACGACGGCAGCCGGTCGAGATCCACGAGCGCGATGAGCGCGGCAGTGACCAGCAGTTTGTCGGCGAGCGGGTCGATGAACTTGCCGAACGTGGTGACCTGGTTGCGCGATCTGGCGATGTAGCCGTCGACGCCGTCGGATGCGGCCAGGAGGGTGAACACGAGCGCCGCGAGCCACGGGCCCCAGCCGCCCGGGAGGCGACCGAGCAGGATCACCAGGAAGAGCGGGATGAAGACCATCCTCGCGATGGTGATGCGATTGGCCAGGTTGAGGAGTCTCATGCGCGTATCACTCTCGTATCACTCTCGTATCACTCGTTCCACCGAGCCGAACAGATCGAATCCGGCCGAACCCTCGATCCGCACGGCGGCGAGGGTGCCCGCGTCGAGCGTCTCCGTGAGATGCACGACGCCGTCTACGGCGGGCGCCTGACCCACGGTGCGCCCGACCGCTCGGCCGTCTTCTTCCGAGACTCCCCCATCCTCCGCACCCTCGACGAGGACGTCAACGACCCCGCCCACGCGTCCGACCGCCGCGATCGCCCCCGTCTCCTCGAGGATCGAGGAGAGATACCTCGCGCGGGCTCGACGTTCGTCGGTGGGCAGGAGTCCGGGCAGGTCGGCTGCCCGGGTGCCCTCCTCGGGCGAGTACGGGAAGACGCCGCCGTGGTCGAGACCGGCCTCGCGCAGGAAGTCGGCGAGCAGTTCGAGGTCGTCCTCGGACTCGCCGGGGAACCCGGCGATGAACGTCGACCTGAGGGATACCCCTGGAACGCGTGTCCGGATCTCCTGCAGGAGCCGGAGGAAGCGCACGGCGTCGCCGCGGCGGCCCATCGCCCGTAACACGTCGGGAGCGGCGTGCTGCAGCGGGACGTCGAGGTATGCGCAGAGCTTGGGGTGGGAGCCGATGAGGTCGAGCAGCGCGTCGGTGACGCCGTCCGGCTGCACGTACATGATGCGTATCCACTCCAGACCCTCGACGTCTCCAAGACGTCGAGCCAGGTCGACGAGGTCCGTCCGCTCATCGAGATCGTCCCCGTACGCCGAGGTGTCCTGTCCCACGAGGACGATCTCGCGGGCGCCGAGCCGGACGAGCGACGCGGTCTCGGAGACGAGCCGCTCGGGAAGGACGCTCCGGTATGGTCCGCGGATGGACGGGATCGTGCAGTACGCGCAGGACCGCGAGCAGCCCTCGGACACCTTCAGGTATGCGCTCGGACCGCCGTCGAGACGTGTCTGGACCGGCCGAGCGGACCCGACGGGGCGAGCGACCGGTGACACCGACGGCTCCCCGGTCAGTCGTTCGAGGAGTCCGACCAGCTCATGCTCCGCGGCGACGGGGAGGAACGCGTCGGCCTCGGGAAGAGCGGACTCGAGGTCGGCGCCGTAGCGCGACGGCAGGCACCCGGCGACCACGAGTAGGGCGTCCCCGCCGGCGAGCGAGAGCGCCTCGTCGACGGATTCCTCGACCGCCTCCTCGATGAAGGCGCACGTGTTGAGGACGATCACGTCCGCTTCCGAGGGATCGTCCGCGAGCGCGAGACCCGACCCGGCGACGAGCGCCCGCATGTGCTCGGTGTCCACCTCGTTCTTGGGACAGCCGAGGGTCCTGAAGGCGACGCGGAGACTATGCAACCGTGCTCACCGGCGTCTCGGTCACCGGTAGTTCGTGAACTGCAACGGCACGCCGTAGTCCTTGCCCTTCACGAACGCGATGACTTCCTGCAGCACGTCCCGCTTGGGCCCGGATACCCGCAGCTTGTCGCCCTCGATCTGGACCTTCACCTTGAGCTTCTCGGACTTGATGTCCTTGTTGATCGTCTTGGCGATCTCCTGATCGATACCCTGCACCACGGCGCCCTCGATACGCACGCTCCCGCCGGCAGCGGGCTGTACCTTGCCCCACTGGACGGCCTTGAGATCGATCTTGCGGCTCACCAGCTTCGATCCCAGCACGTCCACGACCTGCTTCGCGACGAACTCGTCAGGGGCCTTGACCGTGATGACGCCGCTCTCTCGGTCGAATCCGACCGAGGAGTCCGTCTGCTTGAGATCGTACCGGTTGGACACCTCGCGCTGGGCCTGCTGGACCGCGTTGTCCACCTCCTGCAGGTCGACCTGCGAGACGATGTCGAAGCTGTTGTCCTTCGCCATGCGGCTACGTCCTCCCCTTCCTGGATCGCGTTCCCGGTCTGTGTCAGTCGGCGTGGAACTCGACGGTGGGCACCTCGCCGCCCGGCGGGAACGGCATGGGTTCCCCGTCCTTCGTCACGGTCACGTTCGACGGTTTGCCGACGCGCACGCTGGCGGTCCCGGTGGCTTCCCACTCACGTTCAGTGCCGGCCTCGAGGATGCCTTCGAGGACGACGTCGCCCCCGAGGGTCACTCGGAGCCACGACTCGCCGCCTGCGACCACCACCCCGATCGTGTAGGGTTCCGTCTGCGCGCTCGGGTCCGTAGCGGTCGCGGTGGCCGTGTCCGAGAGCTCCTCCTCGGTGAAGCCGGGCGTGGCCGTGCTCTCGTCCGCGGTTCCTCCGGCGTCCTCGACCTCGGGGGGCAGCGGGGTCGTCTCCGGTTCTGAGCCTATCAGCGCCGAGACGACCCACACGAGGCCGCCCAACGCGAACAGCGCCACGACGACGAGCCAGACGCCGCGCGGTATCGCGTGCGCCTGTTCTCTGGAGGGCACGATCTCGTCGCGGTAACGACCGTATCCCGGGGGCATCTCGGCGGGCTCCGACGATTCCCGGAGCCGCCGCTCGTCCTGGTAGGCCTCCAGTATGGGCGCCGGTTCGATGCCCAGCGCCGTCGCGTAGCTCTGGATGTACCCCTTGACGTACGCGGTGCCCGGGAGCAGGTCATGCTCGCCCGCCTCCAGGGCGTGCAGCAGCTTCTCGCGCACCCGCGTGCGCGCGGCGATCTCCCCCAGGCTCATCCCTTGACGACGCCTCTCGGCGGCCAGCATCTCGCCCGCCGTCCGAGGGGTCATCCTCTCGTAGAGGTCCGAGGGCAGATCCTCCTCGGGAACCTCGGCGTCTATGTGTTCTTCGTCCATGCGCCCATACTACCCCAGCTAGGCGAGGTCGGCCTCCGAGTCGGCCGCTTCGAAGGCCTTGATGGACTCGAGGTCCTCGACGTCGGCCAGCACGTCACGGGGCTTGGATCCCTGCGGAGGACCCACCACGCCCTTCGCCTCGAGCATGTCCATGATCCGACCGGCGCGGGCGTAGCCCACCTTCAACCTCCGCTGGAGCATGGAGGTGGAACCGATGCCGGAGGTGACGATGATGTCGGCCGCCTCCCATACGAGCGGGTCGTCCTCGTCGTCCGTGAGGCTGTCGGAACCGCGCGAGGTGACGGACAGCTGGAGGATCTCCTCGTGATAGTCGGGCTCCGCCTGGTCGCGCACGAACGAGACGACCTCGGAGATCTCGCGCTCGGTCACGAACGCGCCCTGCAGTCGATGCGGTTTGGACCACGCGGGGGTGGAGAACAGCATGTCGCCGAGGCCGACCAGCTTCTCCGCCCCCGGCTGGTCGAGGATGACGCGCGAATCGATGCCGGAGCCCACCGCGAACGCGATCCGGTGGGTGATATTCGTCTTGATGAGCCCGGTGATGATGTCCGTCGAGGGCCGCTGGGTCGCGACGATCAGGTGGATCCCCGCCGCGCGTGCGAGCTGCGCGATACGGCAGATGGAATCCTCCACCTCCTTGGCGGCGACCATCATGAGGTCCGCGAGTTCGTCGATGATGATCACCAGGTAGGACATCTCCTCGGCGCCGTCGGGCGCCTCGTCCTGCTGCACGAGCGCGTTGTACTGGGCGATGTTGCGCGCCCCCGCCTTCTGGAGGCGCTTGAGCCGCGATTCCATCTCCCCTACCGCCCAGTACAGCGCGGAGGCCGCCTCCTTCGCCTCGGTGACCACCGGGACGTAGAGGTGAGGGAGCCCGTTGTAGAGGTTGAGCTCGATGCGTTTCGGGTCGATGAGGATGAGCCGGACCTCGGCGGGAGTGGCGTTCATGAGGATCGACATGATCATGGCGTTGATGCCCACCGACTTGCCGGTACCCGTGGAACCGGCGATGAGCAGGTGCGGCATACCGGCCAGGTCGGCCACGATCGCCTCGCCCGCGACGTCCTTGCCGATCGCGAGGCCGAGTGGTCCCGGACCGACCTTCGGCGCGGCGGCGAACACGTCGCCGAGCGTGACGATCGACCTGCTGGAGTTGGGCACCTCGATGCCGATGAGGGACTTGCCCGGTATCGGCGCGAGGATGCGTACCTGTGGGGCCGCGAGCGCGAGCGCGAGATCGTCGGAGAGCGCCGTCACGCGGTTCACCTTGATACCCTGCGCGATGCGCACCTCGAAGAGGGTCACCGTCGGGCCGGGGGTCCAGCCGGTCACCTTCGACCGTATGTCGAAGGTGCCGAGCGTGCGCTCGATGACCTCCGCCGTGTTCTGCAGGTCCTTCTTCGACGCCTTCTCGCCGGCGGTCGTGTCGCTCCGCTCGAGCATCGAGCGGTCGGGGCGGCTGAATCCCTCCTGGGCACGCGGGGCGACCACATGCGTGGTCGGCAGCGTGCGCCTGTGGGCCTCCGGGTCGGGTGTCGCGACGCGCTTGCGTTCGCGTCTCGAGCGCGATCCTTCGCCACACGCGGACGGTTCGTCACCGGCGGGCGGGGCGTCGTCGATCGGCAGGGTCCTCGTCTCGTCGCCGGCGGGCGCCTCGTAGGGCTCCGGCGCCGAGCCTCCGGAGCCTCCGCTCGAGCGGCCACGTGCGAGGCGGGCTCGAGCGGACTCGAACGTCTCCGCGATGCTGATGCCGGTCGCGTAGATCACCGAGACGATGAGGAGCGCGGCGAGGACTACGTAGGAGATCGCCGTCCCGAACAGCGTGTGCAGCAGCCAGGCGAGGCCTCCCCCGACGTAGCCGCCGTGCGCGGTCGCCGTGGCGGCCTCCCAGTACCCGGCTTCGGGCGCGGCGAGCGAGACCATGGCGATGACGGCGAGGAACGCACCGCCCAATCCCGCGCCGATGGAGAGCTCGTCGATGGCGAGTCTCGGCAAGAAGAAGGTGACGCCCCAGGCGAGGATGAACAGCGGGATGAGGTAGGCGCCCACGCCGAGGGCGCCGCGGAGCGCGTCGCCTATCGTCCTGCCGACGATGCCGGAGGACTCCGCGAGCACGGCGATGAGGAGCACGAGCGCGAGCGCGCTGAGTCCGACGCCGATGATCTCGCCGCGGACGGTGGCGTCCTCTAAGGGGCGGACGCGCCCGGCGTCCTTGCTCCGTTTCTTGCTGCGACTCTTGCTGCGACCGGTTGCCATATCCTCCCCGCCGCTGTCACGCGAGGTAGCGCCACAGGATCACCGCGGTGCCGAGCGCCGCGGTGTAGACCGAGAACACGTACAGCGACCTGCTCCTAAGATACGCGAGAAGGCCCGCGATAGCCAGGTAGCCGGTGACGGCCGCCGCGACGAACCCGGCGAGGGCGACCCCGGCGGACGGGAAATCCACCGAACCGGAAACGACGTCGAGGAACGACATGCCGGTGGCCGCGAGGATGATGGGTATCGAGAGCAGGAACGAGAAGCGCGCCGCCTTCTCCCTGTCGAGCCCGGCTCCCAGTCCCGCGGCGATGGTGGCGCCGGACCGGGAGATACCGGGCGCCATGGCGGCGGCCTGTGCCGCTCCCACCAACAGCGCCTGGCGCCAGGACATGGCCGAGGCCTGGTGCAGCCGCTTGCGCCCGAGCGTCTCCGCGACGGCGAGCAGGGCGGACGTGACGAGCAGGAACACCCCGACCCACAGCACCCGCTCGAACAGCCCCTCCACGAAGTCGGCGAAGATCAGGCCGAGGACGCCCGCGGGGATGGTGCCGAGGATGACGAGCCAGGCGAGCCTGCGGTCCGATGAACGCTCCGGATCGCGACTGAACGACCCCATCGCCATGCGGGCGACGTCTTCCCTGAAGTACACGAGTACCGCCACCAGCGTGGCGGCGTGCAGCATCACGTCGAACGCGAGGCCCGGCGGCTCCCACCCGAGGAACTCGGGGATCAGCACGAGATGCGCCGAGGACGATATCGGCAGGAACTCGGACGCCCCCTGCGCGAATCCCAGGACGAGCGCCTCGATCAGACCCACCCTCAGACCTCCACGACCACTGGCACGATCATCGGACGCGAGCGGGTGCGCTCCCAGATGAGCTGGCCGAGGACGTCGTGCATGCGCTTCTCCACGACGTGCCGGTCGGTGACGCCCTCCTGGGACATCTTCGCGAGCGTCTTGCCGAGTCGTTCGCGGGCGTCCGCCAGCAGCTGCTCGTCCTCGAGGTCGCCGGCCACCCCGCGCAGCACCAGTTCCGGCTCCCGCACGACCTTGCCGTCGTGGTGATCGATGACGGCCGTGGCGCTGATGATCCCGCCCTGCGAGAGCTTCTGACGATCGCGGAGGATCACGCGGTCGATGTCGCCGACCGTGAGCCCGTCGACGTAGACCACGCCCGACCGCACGGGCTCGCCGAGGCGCGCGCCGTCCTCGGTGATCTCGATGGGCGTGCCGTTCTCCACCACGAAGATGTGCTCCTCGGGCATGTCCATGGCCTGGGCGAGCTTGGCGTGAGCCCTGAGGTGACGCATCTCGCCGTGGATGGGCAGGAGGTACTTGGGTCTGGTCAGCGCGATCATGAGCTTGAGCTCCTCGGCCGCGCCGTGTCCCGAGACGTGTACGGCCGCGTTGCCCTTGTGGTACACGTCGGCGCCGGACTTGAGGAGCCGGTTGATGACGCGCCCGACGGCCTTCTCGTTGCCCGGCACCGGCGCCGCCGACATGATGACCGTGTCTCCCTCCTCGATGCGGATCGTCTTGTGGTCCCGGTTGGCCATCCGCGCGAGCGCGGAGAGCGGCTCGCCCTGGCTGCCGGTGGACAGGACCACGACCTCGTCGGGAGCGAGGTCTCCGATGTCGTAGGCATCGATGAGGTGCTCGTCCGCGATCTCCAGATAACCGAGCTCGCGCGCGATGGCGGTGTTGTTGATCATCGAGCGGCCGGTGACCGCGACCTTGCGGCCCACGTCGACGGCCGCGTCGCAGATCTGCTGGATGCGGTGGATGTGCGAGGCGAACGACGCCACGATGACGCGCTGCTCCGCCTCCCAGAAGAGGTCCAGCAGCTTGCCGCCCACCGAGGCCTCGGGCGGCGTCACGCCGGTCGACTCGGCGTTGGTCGAATCGGACATGAGGAGCAGCACGCCGCGGCTCCCTGCCTTGGCGAACGCGCCGAAATCGGTGGAGCGTCCGTCGATGGGCGTCTGGTCGAACTTGAAGTCGCCGGAGTGCACGACGTAGCCGAGCGGCGTGCGTATGGCGAGTCCCACGCCGTCCGGTATCGAGTGGTTGACGGGGATGAAGTCGAACCCGAACACGCCGAGGTTCTCGTGGATGTCGGGGGAGATCTCCTTGAACTTCACCTCGTCCAGTCTGTGCTCCTGCAGCTTCCTGCGGATGAGTCCGAGGGTCAGCTTCGTCCCGAGGACCGGGACCGAGACCTCCAGGTCGCCGAGGAGGTACGGCAGAGCGCCGGTATGATCCTCGTGCCCGTGCGTGATGACGATGCCTCGCAGGCGCTCCTGGTTCTCGATCACGTACGAGTAGTCGGGAAGGATGAGGTCCACCCCCGGGGTGTCCTCGTCCGGGAACATCAATCCGGCGTCGACGAGCACCATGTCGTCGCCGTACTCGAACACGGTCATGTTCTTGCCGACCTCCTCGAGCCCGCCGAGCGGGATCACGCGGAGTGTGGTGTCTTTCTGAGTCATGTGGTCGTATGCCTTTCGTCTCTCATGGTCGTGCGCGCTTGCCGGATCGTCCGGTCCCGCCGATACGCGGGACCCTCCTTCCGCCTCTCCTCAGACGAGGTCGAGGCGGCGCATCACCTCGGCGAGATCGGTCGTCTGCGGCTCGCTCGCGGGGATGAGCGGCAGACGCGGATCCCCCACGGGGAACCCGGTGAGCTCGAGCGCCTTCTTCACCATGATGGGGTTGGATGTCATGAACAGCGCCCTGAACAAGGGCAGTAGTTCCAGGTGTAGCTTGAGGGCTCGCGTGTGGTTGCCCTCACGATGCGCGTCGATCATCTCCTTCATCCGCGGTCCGGCCACGTGACTCGCGACCGAGATCACGCCGCTTCCGCCGAGTCCCAGGATGGGGAGTGTGTCCTCGTCGTTGCCCGAGTACACGTCGAAGTCCTCGGGGGCCGCCGAGACGAGCTTGGCGACCTGTCCCATGTCGCCGGACGCCTCCTTGACCGCGACGACGTTGTCCGCGTCGCGTGCTACGCGCAGCGCGGTCTCGGGTGTCATGTTGATCACCGAGCGGCCGGGGATGTTGTACATGATCACCGGCACGTCGACCGCGTCGGCGATCGCCTTGAAGTGGCGGTAGAGGCCCTCCTGCGGCGGCTTGTTGTAGTACGGGACGACCGCCATGATGCCGCTCACGCCGAGGCCGGCCGCTCGTCTCGCGAAGCCGACCGAGTCCTCGGTACAGTTGTCGCCGACGTTCGCGATGACCGGCGCTCGGTCCCCGACCGCGTCGACCACCGCCTCGAAGAGTTCCAGCTTCTCCTCGTACGTGACCGTGGGCGACTCCCCCGTGGTGCCGCAGACGAGCACCGCGTCGCTGCCCTGGTCGAGCAGCCTCACGGCGAGTTCGCCCGCGCGGCCCGTGTCGACCCGCAGCTGGTCGTCGAACGGGGTCACCATCGCGGTGACCATCCTGCCGAATCGTCCTGCGCCCATGCCTGTGTCAGCCCCTCGTGGATGTGTCGGTGCCGTCCCGCGTGGCCGGGCCCGGGTCCGGGTCGCGTCCGTTCGCGTCGGCTTCGCCCGGTCTCGCGTCACTCTCGAGCGGATGCGTCACGTCCAGATCGAACTCCCGGTGCAGCGCGGAGACGGCCTCGCTTCGGTCATTCTGCCACACCAGCACCGAGATGGTCGCGTGCGAGTCCGCCGCTTGTAGGATGCGGACGCCGGCCGACCGGAGCGCCTCGGCGAGCCTGGCCATGACTCCCGGTACGCCGTGCATGCCCGCTCCGACCAGCGTCACCTTGGCGAGTCCGGTCTCGATCCCGTACGGGAGCTCGAGCGCGTCCAGCGCCCGCATCGCCCGCGCGACGTCGCCCTCGCGGATGTTGAGGACGAGGTTCGGGCCGCAGGGCGTGAACATGTCCAGACTCACGTCGGCGTCGGCCATCGTCCGGTACACGAGGGTCTGGGCTCCCATGTGCGCTCCGTCGTCCCCGTCCGGGAGCGTCACCGTGACCCGGGCGACGTGATCGACGTGCGAGACCCCCGTGGCCACCTTGCGGTCCTCGGGCGAGCCCAGCGGCGCTCCGTCGCTCACGAGCGTCCCGGGAGCGGAGGAGAACGTGCTCAGGATGCGCACGGGGATCCCGGCGCGCATCGCGACCTCGGCGGCGGGTGCGTGCATGATGCGCGAGCCGTGCCGCGCCATCTGGAAGAGCTCCTCGAAGCGCATCTCGTCGATGACCTCGACGTGGTGGCACGTGCGCGGATCGGCGGTCATCACCCCGTCGACGTCGCTGTGGATGCGGACCTCGTCGGCGCCGAGCGCCACCGCGACGGCGCACGCGGTCGTGTCGGAGCCGCCCCTGCCGAGCGTGGTGAGCTCCCCCGTGCGTGAGATGCCCTGGAAGCCGGCGAGCACCGGGACCTCGCCGTCGTCGAGCGCCTCGCGCAACAGGCTGGGTTCCACCGCGAGTATCCTCGCGTCGCCGTGGCGCTCGTCGGTCACGATCCCGGCTTCGGCGCCTGTGAAGCTGCGGGCAGGTACGCCGGCGCGGCGAAGCTCTCCAGCGACGACGACCGAGGAGATGATCTCGCCGCAGGCCGCGAGGCGGTCTCGCTCGCGTGGCTCGTCCGTGTCGGTGAGAGCGAGCAGGGTGTCGGTGGCGTAGGGGCTGGGATCGCGACCCATGGCCGAGACGACCACGACGGTCCGCTCCCCCGCTTCGAGCGCGCCGCGCACCCTCAGTACGAGCGCCTGCCTGCCTGCGGCGCTCGCGACGGAGGTGCCGCCGAACTTCTGGACGATGAGGCGCGTCGGGTCGCTCACCTCGGATCGCTCACCCCCAGAGGAGGCGCTCCAGGCCCACCACGAGGCCCGTGAGCCCGCCGACGCGGCGCACGGCGAGGACGACGCCGGGCATGAAGCTCGTGCGGTCGATGGAATCGTGCCGGATGGAGAGCGTCTGGCCCGGTCCGCCGAACAGGACCTCCTGGTGCGCCACGAGTCCGGGCAGCCGCACGGAGTGCACGTGGATCCCGTCGACCTCGGCGCCCCTGGCCCCGGGGACGTGCTCCGTGTCCTCCCCGGGGACGTCGGGCGTGGTGTCGCGCGCGTCGGCGATGAGCCGAGCGGTGCGCAGGGCGGTGCCGGAGGGGGCGTCGGCCTTGCGGTCGTGATGGAGCTCGACGATCTCGACGTGCGGCATGTGCGGCGCGACCTCCTGGGCGAGCCGCATGAGCAGCACCGCCCCGATGGCGAAGTTGGGCGCCACGAACAGCGCGGTCCCCGCGGGCGCCTCGTCGGCGAGGGCCGCGAGCGTCTCGTCCGGCAGGCCGGTCGTGCCGACCACGCAGTCGACGCCCGCCGCCAACGCCGCGCGCACGTTGTCCTCTACGACGTCGGGTCGGGTGAAGTCCACCATGACGTCGGGCCGGGTGTCGAGCGCCTGCTCGACGTCGGCAAGGTACGTGAGCTCGGAGTCCCCTGCGGAGACCTCCTCACCGGCCGCTCCCGGATCGACCACCGCGACCACCCGCATGTCGTCCTCGGCGGATACCGCTCGCACGACCTCGCGTCCCATGCGACCGGCCGCCCCGCTCACGAGTACGTCGATCGTTTCGATCACGGCGTCGTCGATCACGGCGTCACACCTCCACGAGCCCGGACAGGTCGCTCTCCTCGAACGGCCCGACGACGGCGAGCACCGCGGGACCGTCGAAGAGGCGGGCCGCCACGGCGCGGACGGCTGCGCCGTCCACCGCGTCGACCCGTTCGACGATCTCGTCGATGCCGAGCAACTCACCGTGGGTGACCTGCGACTTGCCGACGCGTACCATCCGGGCGCGAGTACTCTCGAGTCCGAGGACCAACCGGCCCTTGAGGGACTCCTTCGCGCGGTGGAGCTCCTCCTCGCTCGGTCCCTCGTCGGCTATCTTCGCGGCCTCGTCCTTCACGATCCCCACGGCCTGGACCGCGTTCCGGGGGCGGGTGCCGCAGTAGACGTTGAACGACCCCGTGTCGCGGTACATGGCGCTGTACGAGAACACCGCGTAGGCGAGCCCTCGCTTCTCGCGTATCTCCTGGAAGAGCCGGGAGGACATGCCGCCGCCGAGGATCTGGTCGAGCACCGACAGCACGAAGCGGTCGTCGTGTCCGGCCGGGAGTCCTTCGACCCCCCAGGTGAGGTGCGCCTGCTCGGTGTCGCGAGAGATGAGGCCGAGACGGCTCTCGACGCCGGCCGGGTGCTCCGGGCGCGGCACGGCCGCCCTCTCGGGGATGTCGAGCATCTCTCGGACGAGCGCGACGAGCGCCTCGTGCTCGACGCGGCCGGACGCGGCCACCACGAGGTCGCCGGTGTGGTAGCGCGAGTCCTTGTACTCCCGCGATATCGCCGGGTCGAACGTGCCGACGGTCTCGGCGAGGCCGAGTACCGGACGACCCAGCGGATGGTCCGGCCACAGCGTCGACGCGAAGAGCTCGTGCACCCGGTCGTCGGGCGTGTCCTCCTGGCGGGATATCTCCTCGAGCACCACCTCGCGCTCGGACAGGACCGCGTCCTCCGCGAGCAGCGGGTGGGAGACCATGTCGGCGAGGACCTCGAACGCCGAGCCGAGGTGCTCGTCCACGAAGCGGGAGTAGTAGCACGTGTACTCCTTGCTCGTGAACGCGTTCAACTCGGCTCCGATGCGATCGAAGGACTCCGATATCTCGGCGGCGTCGCGGGTGGGGGTCCCCTTGAACATCATGTGTTCGAGGAAGTGCGACATGCCCGCCACGTCCTGGGGCTCGTTGCGGCTGCCGACCGCGAACCAGAGACCCAGCGCGACCGAGCGCACGGTGTCCACCGTCTCGGTGATCACCGTCGCGCCGGTCGGCAGGACGGTCTTGTCGTATGGCATCTGTGTCACCGGTGGGTTCGGCTACCGGCGTCGACGGGGCTTACGGCGACGCTCGTCGCCCTCTCCCCCGGCACCGGAGTCACCGGAGCCGGAGCCGCCGGAGCCGCCGCCGGAGCGCGAGTCCGAGCCGCCGCGACCCGTATCGCCGCCACCGCCACCACGGCCGCCACCGCCACCGCCACCACGGCCTCCGCCGCCACCGCCGGATCCGCCACCGGGAGCTTCGGGCTTCTCCACGCGGTCGAGGCTGATCTTGCCGCGGTCGTCGACGTCGAGCACCTCGACCTCGACGGTGTCGCCGACGTTGAGCACGTCCTCGACCTTCTCGACGCGGCCCTTGGCCACCTTCGAGATGTGGAGGAGACCGTCCTTGCCCGGGATGAGCTCGACGAACGCGCCGAACGGCTGCACGTTGACGACCTCGCCGGTATAGCGTTCGCCGATCTCCACGTCCTTGGTGAGGAGTTCGATGCGCTTGACGGCGGCCTCGGCGCCGTCGCCTCTCGAGGCGACGTAGACGGTACCGTCGTCCTGCACGTCGATGTCGGCGCCGGTCTCGTCGATGATCGAGCGGATGACCTTACCGCCCGGGCCGATGACGTCGCGGATCTTGTCGACCGGGATCTGGAGCGAGAGCACCCGCGGAGCGTGTTCGGAGAGCGCCTCGCGCGGCTCGGGGATGGCATCGAGCATGACGTCCATGATGTGCGTGCGGCCGGCCCTCGCCTGGCTGAGCGCCTGCTCGAGGACGTCGGTGGAGAGGCCCTTGGCCTTGTTGTCCATCTGCAGGGCTGTGATGCCCCGCTCGGTGCCGGCGACCTTGAAGTCCATGTCGCCGAGGAAGTCCTCGAGGCCCTGGATGTCGGAGAGCACGACCACGTCGTCGCCCTCCTTGATCAGGCCCATCGCGATGCCGGAGACCGGCGCCGTGATCGGCACGCCGGCGTCCATGAGGGCGAGCGTGGAGCCGCACACCGAGCCCATGGACGACGAGCCGTTCGACTCGAGCACCTCGGATACGATGCGGATCGTGTACGGGAACTCCTCCTCGTCAGGGATGACCGGGAGGAGTGCCCGCTCGGCGAGCGCGCCGTGACCGATCTCGCGGCGCTTCGGACCACGCATGAACCGCACCTCGCCGGTGCAGAACGGCGGGAAGTTGTAGTGGTGCATGTAGCGCTTGCCCTCGGAGACGTCGATGGTGTCGAGGCGCTGCCACTCCGACAGCATGCCGAGGGTGAGCACCGAGAGCACCTGCGTCTGGCCGCGGGTGAACAGCCCGGTCCCGTGGGCGCGAGGGATGTAGCTCACCTGCGAGCTCACCTCGCGTACGTCCTCGGGGCCGCGCCCGTCGACACGCTCCTTCTCCTCGACGACCATCATGCGCATGGTCTTCTTCTCGAGTTCCTTGAGGGCGGCCCTGACGTCCTTGCCGCTCTCCGCCTGCTCATCCTCGCTGAAGGAGGCTGTGACCTCCTCCTTCACGGCCTTCACCGCATCCTGACGGGAGTGCTTGTCCGGGTCGTGCAGGGCGTCGCGCATCTTCTGCTCGCCGGCGCCGAACACGCGGTCGAGGATGGCGGGGTCGGTCTGCTTGTACTCGATCTCCATCGGCTCGACCTCGCACTTGGAGACCAGCCGCTCCTGAGCGTCGCAGAACGCGGAGATGGCCTCCTGGGCGAAGACGAGCGCCTCGAGCATGTCCTCCTCGGAGACTTCGAACGCGCCCGCCTCGACCATGTAGACGGCGTCGCGCGTGCCCGCCACCACGAGGTCGAGGTCGGAGTCCTCCTGCTGGATGAACGTCGGGTTGACGACGAGCTCGCCGTCGACGCGGCCGATGCGCACGCCGGATATCGGCGCGTCGAACGGGAGTCCGGCCAGCATCAGCGCGGCGGAGGCGGCGGTGATGGAGATGACGTCGGGGGGGTTGACCTGGTCCGCGGAGAGCGGGGTCGCGATGACCTGCACCTCGTTGCGGAACCCGGGGTCGAAGGCCGCGCGCAGCGGCCGGTCGATCATGCGGGCGGTCAGCGTGGCGGTCTCCGAGGGCCGCCCCTCGCGCTTGAAGAACCCCCCGGGGATGCGGCCGACCGCGTACATGCGCTCCTCGAAGTCCACGGTGAGCGGGAAGAAATCCAGGTCCTTCGCGTAATCCGTGGCGGTGCCCGTGACGAGCACGATGGTGTCGCCCTGCTTCACGACGACGGACCCGCCGGCCTGCTTGGCGATCTCCCCCGTCTCGAGGACGTACTGCTTGCCGTACAGTTCGAAACTCTCGGTGACCTTGCTCATCTTCTACTCTTCCTCTTCTCCTCTTGCCTCTTCACTTGCCTCTTCGTCTCTTGCCGTCGGTCTCTATGGATACTGCCCGAACGGGCGACCGGGGACTCGTGGGTCCCGCGTCGGATCGCGTCCGGGCTCGGTGCCGGATAGCCTGACGGCCGCGCGAGGCGGCCGTCCCGGTAGCTTCTCAGCTGCGCAGACCCAGCTTGGCGATGAGCTCTCTGTACCGCTCGATGTCCTTCTTCTTGAGGTAGTTGAGCAACCTGCGCCGCTGGCCGACGAGCTTGAGCAGCCCGCGGCGCGTGTGGTGGTCGGACTTGTGCGACTTGAGGTGCTCGGTGAGGTCCTTGATGCGCCGGCTGAGCAGCGCGATCTGGACCTCGGTCGATCCGGTATCGCCCTCGCGAGTGCCGTGCTCCTCGACGATACGGGCCTTGACGTCCTTGGACAGGGGCATATCCCTCACCTTTCGTTCGATGTCCGCCCCGAGCCGGGTGCGGCGTCGGTGACTCGCCGTACCAAGCATGGGGTAGTGCGACGTCGCATCCTATCACATATCACCCAGCATATCCCGTACTGCGGCGATGTCCGCCTCGATCGCCGCGGACAACTCGGCGCGGTCGGTGAACGCGCGCTGCGCCCTCAGCCGTTCCACGAAGCCCACCTCGACGTGTCGGCCGTACAGGTCTCCGGTGAACCCGATCAGGTGCGCCTCGAGATCGGCGTCTTCCGCCCCCGTATCCGGGAAACTGGGAGCGGGCCCGACCGATACGGCGGCGGGCCGAGCGGTCTCGAGGTCGACGGGCGGTCCTCCCGGGGCGGATAGCGTTGCCGCGTCTTCTCGCGTGAGACCGCTTGACGCTTCGCTATCCGCAGGCGTGCCCGTGTCCGCGGGCACGCCCGGGCCGACGAGGCCGGCGTAGACCCCGTCGGCCGGCAGTACGACGTCGCTCGTCTCCGAGATGTTGGCGGTCGGGACAGCCAGGCAGGCGCCCTCTCCCCGCCCTCGGACGACCACGCCGGGGACCACGTGCGGACGGCCGAGCAGGTCGGCGCCCTCCGAGACCTCGCCGCGCTCGATCAGCGAACGTATCCGAGTGGCGCTGACCGGCTCACCGCCGATGCGCTCGAGAGGCGCGATGATGACGTCTATGCCGTCACCGGAGCCGATGTCGCGCAGTGTGGCGGGGTCGCCCTTCCCCTCGTGCCCGAAGCGGAAGTTCTCGCCGACCACCCACGTGGTGGGCGGGAACGTGGGGATGAGGAACTCCTCGCAGAAGTCCCGCGGTCGCATGGATGCGATCCGACGGTCGAACGGTACGACCAGCACGTCGTCGACCCCGGTGCCCCTCAGCAGCCGCAACCGCGTGTCGAGGTCGGTGAGCCTGGCCGGAGCCCCGTCCGGGTGCAGCACATGCTCCGGATCCTCATCGAAGGTGACGACCGCCGAGGCGACCCCCAGGCGTGCGGCCTCCTCGAGCGCGAGTCCGATGAGCGCGCGGTGACCCGCGTGCACCCCGTCGAACATACCTATCGCGCACACGGCGGGCCCGAGGGGCGCGATGCCTTCGTGCCAGTGGCGGACGCTCACGCGCAGCCTCCGGGGATCACGGTCTCCGGCTCGAGGAGGTCTCCGCGCACTCGGCATACCGCGAGCAGGCGTCCGTCGTCGTCCAGCACGCCTACGGGTGCGCCCTCCTCCGGCTCGACCGGCGGCGCGATCCGTCCGATATCGATGCGACGTCCGTGGAGGATATCATCGGCGTGCGCGGCCCCGACGACCGTCTTCGGCATGTCGAGCACCTCCCGCGCGGGCACGAGCATGGCGTCGAGCGCGTCACCGCCGCCGACGCATTCCTCGATCCGCTCGAGGGTATGAGCGGCTTCGAGACGGACGCCGCCGGACGCGGTGCGGCGCAGCGCCTCGAGGTGGGCGCCGGTGCCGAGCGCCCTGCCGAGATCACGGGCGACGGCCCGCACGTAGGTGCCTTTCGACACCTCCAGCCGTACCACCCACCGGAGCGGAGCGTCATCGCCGGGCTCGAGCACGTCGAGCAGTCCGGCGTCGTGGATGTGCACCGTCCGCGCGTCGAGTTCGAGCGGCTCCCCGGCGCGCGCGGCGTCGTAGGCCTTCCGGCCGTCCTTCTTGATCGCGGAGAAGGCCGGCGGCACCTGCCGCACGCGCCCCACCAGGCCTTCGACGATGACGCGAGCGGTATCGGGATCGCTCAGGCCGCCCGGGACGGGACGCTCATCGACGACCTCTCCCTCGCGGTCGCAGGTGTCGGTCTCGGTCCCGAACGCGATGGAGGCCTCGTACGTCTTGCGGTCCGACGAGACGTAGCGCGCGAGACGCGTGGAACTCCCGAGCAGTACGACCAGCACGCCCGTGGCGATGGGGTCGAGGGTGCCCGCGTGTCCGACACGACGGATCCCGCTGAGCCTCCGGACCGCGGTCACGACGTCGTGGCTCGTCGGGCCGGCGGGTTTATCCACCGCGAGGATGCCGCAGGGACGGACGCGGGGCGATCCGTCGACGTCGCGGCTCATCGGTCGCCACCGGGAAGCAGAGGCAGGAGGCGGGCGATCGTGTCCTCCAGTCCCGCCGCGACGGCGGCGCCCGCCGCGGCGCGGTGCCCTCCCCCGCCCAGTTCGCGCGCGACCGCACCGACGTCCGCGTCTCCCTTGGCGCGGAGAGAGACGCGGCACTCCTCGTCCTTGACGCGGATCAGGAACGCGGCGGAGATGCCACCGAGCGCGCGGATCTCGTCCACCAGCTGTTCCGTCTCGGCCTCGTCGGCGCCGGTCTCGGCGTAGTCCTCCGTCGTCACCCATGAGTATGCGACCTCGCCCTGATTGGCCACGGTGATCCGGGCGAGCGTGCGGCCGATCATAGCGAGGGCCGGTGCGCTCTTGGACTCGTACACCGCTCGGCTGGTCGAGGGGACGTCGACGCCGTGATCGATCATGTCGGCGGCGATCCGGTGCGTCCGCGACCGGGTGTTGTCGTACTGGAAGCGCCCCGTGTCGGTGAGAAGCGCCGTGTACAGGCAGGTCGCGACCTCGGAAGAAGGCGTGATCCCCAACAGCTGGAGCAGTCGCCACGCCATCGAGCCCACCGCGGCGGCGGACGTGTCCACGAGGACGGTGTCGCCGAAGTCGTGCGGGTCGGGATGATGATCGACGACGAGCACCCTGTCCGAAGCCCGCGCGAGGTCGGCCGCGTCACCCAGGCGATCCCGCACGGGTGTGTCCAACGCGACGAAGAGGTCACCGAGCGCGGGCACGTCCGCGGTGCGGACCAACGAGGCGGTGCCGGGCAGCCACTCGTACGCCGGCGGGATGGTCGAGTCCCCGGCGATCACCGGCGTGACCTCCTTTCCCGCGTCACGAAGCGCCAGGAACAGGCCGAGCGTGGACCCCACGGAATCGCCGTCGGGGTCGACGTGACCGCAGATCAGGATGCGCCGCGCGGACTCCAGGGTGGCGGCCGCCGCGCGATACGCCGTGTCGAGGGTCCGGCTCACCGACCGTCTTCCGGATCGCCGTCGTCCTCCCGGATGTCGCGCAGCACCTCGTCGATGCGCTGGCCCTCGTCGACCGAGGGGTCGATCCGGAAGTCGAGGTCGGGGGCGAATCGGGTGTCGACTCGCCGCGCGAGGAGACTGCGTATCCTTCCCGAGGCGGATCCGAGTCCCTCGAGGGCCTCCCGGTAGCGCTCCTCGTCCCCGTGAGCGATGACGTAGACCCTGGCGTGCCGCGTGTCCTTGCTCACCTCGACCCCGGTCACGGTGACGAGGTCGAGGCGGGGGTCTTTGAGGTCCTCGATGAGGATCCTCGCGATCTCCGCCTTGAAACGTTCGTCGAGTCTTCCAGAGCGTGGGGTCCTCGCCACCGGCTACGCCTCCCGTGCGACCTCGACCGTGCGATACGTCTCGAGGATGTCGCCCACCTTGACGTCCTGGAAGCCCTCGATGCCGATGCCGCACTCGTAGCCGGATCGGACCTCCTTGACGTCGTCCGTGAAGCGCCGCAGCGAGGCGAGCTCGCCGTCGTAGACGATGGCGCCGTCGCGGACCACGCGGACCTGGTCGTCCCGGTGGACCTCACCGTCCAGCACGTAACAGCCAGCCACGGTGCCCGCCTTCGGGACCTTGAAGGTCTCGCGCACCTCGACGCGGGCGGTCTCCTCCTCGTGGTACTCGGGAGCGAGCATGCCTACCCGAGCGGCGTTGATGTCCTCGACCACCTTGTAGATGACCGTGTACAGGCGCAGGTCCACGCCGGTCTTCTCCGCCTGCGTCTTGGCCCCGGGCTCGGGGCGCACGTTGAAGCCGACGACGATGGCGTCCGACGCGTCGGCGAGGGTGATGTCGGTCTCGGTGATGCCGCCGACCCCCGAGTGGATCACGGAGATGCGCACCTCGGACTGGTCGATCTTCCCGAGAGCGTCCTTGACCGCCTCGATGGAGCCCTGGGTGTCGGCCTTCACGACCAGCTTCACCTCGGGGATCTCGCCCTCCTGGATGCGTGCGAAGAGGTCGTCGAGACTCATGTGGCTGGGCTGCTCGTGGGAGATCATGCGGCGCTTGAACTCGCGCTCCTCGGCGAGTTCCCGCGCGCCGCGCTCGTCGTCCATCACGCGGAACTCGTCGCCGGCCGCCGGGACGGAGGACAGACCGAGCACCTCGACCGGATCGGCGGGCACCACCTCCCGCACCTGTCGACCGAACGGGTCGATGAGTGCGCGCACGCGGCCGTGAGCGGTGCCGGCGACCAGCGGGTCACCGATCCTGAGCGTACCGCGCTGGATGAGCAGCGTGGCCACCGGACCGCGACCGCGGTCGAGCTCGGCCTCGATCACCACGCCGCTCGCCGGAGCGTCGGGGTTGGCGGAGAGCTCCTGTACGTCCGATACGAGGAGGATCATCTCGAGCAGGTCGTCGATGTTCTCGCGCTGCTTGGCCGAGACGTCCACGTATACCTGCTCGCCGCCCCAGTCCTCGGGCACGAGCTCGTACTCGGTGAGCTCCTGGCGCACGCGGTTCGGGTCCGCATCGGGCTTGTCGATCTTGTTCACCGCGATGATGATCGGCACCTCGGCGGCCTTGGCGTGATCGATGGCCTCGACCGTCTGCGGCATCACGCCGTCGTCGGCGGCCACCACGAGTATCGCCACGTCGGTGAGGTTCGCACCACGCGCGCGCATCTGCGTGAAGGCCTCGTGGCCGGGGGTGTCGATGAAGGTGATCTGCTTGCCGTTCTTGTGCACCACCGAGGCGCCGATGTGCTGGGTGATGCCGCCGGCCTCGGTCTCGGCGACGCCGGTCTCGCGGATCGCGTCGAGCAGCGAGGTCTTGCCGTGGTCGACGTGACCCATGACCGTGACCACGGGCGGACGCGGCTGGAGATCCTCGGGGGCGTCATCGAACACCTCGCCGAGCTCGGCCTCCAACGGGACGATCTCGGCTTCGTAACCGAGGTCCTCCGCGATGATCTCGATGATCTCGTCGGACATGGTCTGCGTGACGGTGAGCGGCTGTCCGAGCATGAACAGGCGCTTGATGATCTCGTTCGGGGATTCGCCGACGGCTTCGGCGAACTCGCCGACCGTGACGCCCTCGTTCAGCGTGAGCCGGCCCGACTCGCCGGGTTCCGTCTCCGCGACGGCGCCGGCGGGCGCCTTCTCTCCGGCTTCCGCCTCGATGGTCTCGATCTTCGCGGGCTCGGCGGTCTTCGCCGGCTCCTCGGCGACCGCTTCCGGCTTCGGCTTCTTCTTGCCGGGGCCGGTCTTGGCGGCCTCGGACGCCACGTGCTGCGCTTCCGCGAGCACGCGCTTCTCGCGTTCCGCCTTCTCGGCCTCGCGGGCCATCCGGCGGTAGCGCTCGGCCTCCTCGCGCTCCTTGCGCTCCTTCTCCTCGGCGATGCGCCGCGCCTCCTCCTCGGCCTTGCGCTCCTCCTCCTCCTCGCGCTCCTTGCGCTCGGCCTCTGCGGCAGCCTCGCGGCGCTTGCGCTCCTCTTCCTCGCGCTTGCGCCGCTCCTCCTCCTCGCGCTCCTTGCGCTCCGCCTGTTCCTGCTCGCGCCGCTCGGCCTCTTCCTTCTCGCGCTTCTTGCGCTCGGCCTCTTCCTTCTTGCGGCGCTTCTCCTCCATCTCCTTCTGGCGCTCCTCGATGACGTCGGCGAGCTCCTTGCGGATCTTGTCGACGTAGGGCTCGATGAGCGTGGAGGCGTGGTTCTTGGCGGGGATCTTCAGCTCGTGCAGGTGTTCGAGGAGCTCTTTCGAGGTCATCCCGAACTCCTTGGCGAGTTCATGCACTCTCATGTTGGCCATGCGCGTCACCTATCCTCGGTCCGAGTCGACGCCGTGGTGCGCGAGCGTCTCCTCGAACTCGGTCCTCAGCCGTTCAGTGTCCTCTTCGGTCAGACGAACCCTCAGGGCGCGCCCGAGCCGGTCATGTTCGATCGCCTCGTCGAAGCATCCGCGACTCGGGCACACGTACGCGCCCCTGCCGGGACCCTTCCCTCCGGTGTCGACGTGGACGTCGCCTTCCTTGCTTCGCGCCACCCGGATCAGCTCACGCTTGTCCGAGGTGGTCCGGCAGGAGACGCACGTGCGCAGCGGCGCCTTGCGCGTCCTACTCATGCGCTCTCGGCGTCCTCCTTGTCGTGGATACCGCAGTAGACGCTGCCGGGGCGTGCCTGGTTGCGGCAGCGCACGCCGGCGGTCGTCATCGCCACGCATCGCCCGTCGAACTCCTCGCCGTCCTCGTCGTCGGAGGTGCGAGTGAGGAGCCCGCTCTCGGATGCTTGGGTCTCCGATTTGATGTCGATACGCCACCCGGTGAGCTTGGCCGCGAGCCTCGCGTTCTGCCCTTCCTTGCCGATGGCGAGGGAGAGCTGGTCGTCGGGCACGATCACGGTGGCGGTGTGCTCGTCCTCGTCGATGAGCACCCGGCTCACCTTGGCGGGCGACAGCGAGTTGCCCACGAAGTGCTCGGGATCGTCGGCCCAGGGCACCACGTCGATGCGCTCCCCGCGGAGCTCTGACACGACCATGCGGACACGGCTGCCCTTGGGTCCCACGCACGCGCCTACCGGGTCGAGACCGGGCTCGCGCGACGCCACCGCCACCTTCGAGCGCAGGCCGGGCTCGCGCGCGACGCTCTTGATCTCCACGATGCCGTCGTAGATCTCGGGCACCTCGAGCTCGAAGAGGCGCTTGATGAGCCCCGGGTGGGTCCGCGACAGCACGATGGACGGCTCGTTGACCGTCTTGCGCACCTCGATGATGTAGGCCTTCAGGCGCTGGTTGTGGTCGTAGCGCTCGGTCTGGGGCTGTTCGGTCGGAGGCAGGAGCGCCTCGACACCCTGACGTAGCGAGACGAGCGTATAGCGCGAATCCGACTGCTGGACGATACCGGTCACGATGTCGCCGATGCGGTCGTAGTACTCCTCGTAGATCTGCTCGCGCTCCGCCTCGCGGATGACCTGCAGGATGACCTGCTTGGCCGACTGCGCGGCGATGCGGGACACGTCGGGAGGCGTGATGTCCTTCTCCTCGTACTCGGGCTCCTCCTCGGTGCCGCCGACGGGGATGAGCTCGTAGACGTAGATGCGTCCCGTATCTCGGTCGATGGTCACGCGCACGTCGTTCTCGAGGTCGTACATCTTCTGATACGTCTGCGCGAGCTGACCCTCCAGCCGCTCGAGGATGACGTACTGGTCTATGCCCTTCTCACGTTCGAGTTGCTTGAGTGCTTCTATGAGTTCCGAGCTCATCCTTCGGACACCCCGCCTTCTCCATGTATGTCGACCCGTCCGACCATGTGGGCCTTGCCCACCTTCTCGAGCGGTATCGAGTACTCCTCGCCGTCGCACACGATCACGACGTCTCCTTCCCGGAACCCTCCGAGGGTCCCGGTGAAGTTGCGTCGGCCGTCGATCGGCGCCATCGTCTTCAACCTCACGTCTTCCCCGGCGAAGCGCTCGAAATCCGAGGGCTTCCTCAGGGGGCGGTCCACGCCCGGCGAGGAGACCTCCAGCACGAACGCTCCCGGGATGGGGTCGGTCTCGTCCAGCGCCGCGGAGATCCAACCGTTGGCCTCCGCGAGCTCATCGAGCCCCACTCCCCCCTCACGGTCGAGATAGACGCGCACGAGGGGCCGAGCCCGCGTGCCGAGCACGTCCACGGCCACGAGTTCGAAGCCGTTGCGCTCCGCGCCGGGGGCCAGCGACTCCTCGATCCTCGCAGGGAGGTCCGACGCCAATCTCCACCTTCTTCCACCCAGACGAAAAGAAGTGGGCGCGAACCCACTTCCTCGCAGGTCTCTCTTCCGTTACGCGACGATTCTACCACAGCACAGGACCGCATCCAACGGCCGCGGGTCGCATCGCGGTCGCGGCTCGGACGCGGGCCGTCCCGGACCTACACGCCCCGGGGCGTGGTCTTCACAGGAACGCCTCGCGGGCCTCCTCTATGAGAGCGGACACGTGCGGGACGATGTCGTCGACGGGGACGGACTCCCTCTCGCCGGTCGCGCGGTCCTTCACCTCGAGCGCCCCCTCGGCGAGCCCGCGGCGTCCCACGATCACCTGGTACGGGAAGCCGATGAGGTCCGCGTCGGCGAACTTCACCCCGGCTCGCTCCTCCCGGTCGTCGAGCACAACCTCCACGCCGCGTTCGGCGAGCCCGGCCGCGACGCGTGCGGCGGTGGCCGTCACCTCGTCCTCCGCGCCGAGCGGGAGCACGCAGGCCTCGTAGGGAGCGACGGACATCGGCCAAGCCACGCCGTCGTCGTCCGCGTATTGCTCGATGACGGCGGCGAGCGATCGGGTCACGCCGATCCCGTAGCAGCCCATGACGAACGGTCTCTCCTCACCGTCCTCGTCGGCGAACGTGGCGCCCATGGCGCGCGAGTACTTGGTGCCGAGTTGGAACACCTGACCGACCTCGATGCCGCGGGCGCCGTGCAGCGTGCCGTCGCAGCGGGGGCACGAGTCGCCGGGTCGCGCGTACACCAGGTCGGCCCACGCCTCGACCTCGAAGTGGCGTCCCGGGGTGACGTGGAGGAGGTGGTAGCCGTCCTCACCGGCGCCGACCATGAGGTCGGACCGGCCGCGCAGCGAGCGGTCGGCGATGACGCGAGCGCCCTCGGGTGCGCCCACCGGCCCGAGCGATCCCTTGGGTATCCCGAACGCGTCGAACTCGTCGTCCTGGAGCAGCCGCACGCCGGGTGCCGAGCCGTCGGCCTTGAGCGGATTGAGCTCACGGTCCCCGGGCACCAGGAAGAACACGAGACCGGAAGCGTCCCTGCCCGCCATCGTCTTGATCGCGTCGGCCTCGTCGATGTCGAAGGCGTCGGCGAGTTCGGCGATCGTGTGCAGGCCCGGCGTCTCGACACGTTCGGGAGCGGGCTCGTCACCGCCGGCGTGCCCGATGCCGCCGGCGTGCCCGATGCCGCGGACCTCGGCGGCTTCTACGTTGGCGGCGTAGTCGCAGCCCTCGCAGTAGACGAGTTCGGCCTCTCCCGTGTCGGCGAGGGCCATGAACTCCGTGGTGACCTCGCCGCCGATCTGCCCCGAGTCGGCCTCGACCGGGCGGTAGTCCAGCCCCAGCCTGCGACAGTACCGCCCGTACGCTGCAGCTTGCTCCTCGTAGTGCTCCTGGAGGGACTCCTGGTCCGCGTGGAAGGAGTACGCGTCCTTCATGATGAACTCGCGTCCCCTCAGAAGGCCGAAACGCGGGCGGATCTCGTCACGGAACTTCGTCTGCACCTGATAGAGGCAGACCGGGAGGTCGCGGTACGAGCGCAGCTCGTGGCGCACGAGCGAGGTGATGATCTCCTCATGGGTGGGGCCGAGGCAGAAGTCGCGGTCGTGGCGATCCGTGAGGCGCATGAGCTCGGGACCGTAGTCCTTCCAGCGGCCCGATTCGTGCCACAGCTCGGCGGGCTGGACCGCGGGCATGAGCAGCTCCTGACACCCGATGCCGTCCATCTCCTCGCGGACGATGCGCTCGATCTTCGCGAGCGAGCGCATGGCGAGCGGGAGGAAGGTGTAGATGCCCGCGGCGACCTTCCGGATCATCCCCGCACGAAGCAGGATCCGATGGGAGGGTATCTCGGCCTCGGACGGCTCCTCACGCAGGGTCGGCGCGTACAGGCGGCTCATGCGCATCGGCTGGCTCATCGTCCGAGAGGCTCCCTTCGTGCGGTCCTGCGCGGTCCCGGTGTCACGGCGACGCCCGGTCGTGTCGGACGCGGTGCGGATGCAGGTGATGTTCTCAGAAAGGTGACCGCTTCGCCAACGCGCCGGTCCTTGACGGACCGCCGGATGGTGCCCCGGACGGTCCGACGGATGAGGGCTCACCCCTCGTCGGCGGGGTGTGGACGCTCACGTTCGATGGTCGTGACCTCGTCCATGAGCGCCTCGACGATGTCGTCCTCGGACACGCGTCGGACGATCACGCCGTGGCGGAAGATCGCGGCCGACCCCTTGCCCGCGGCGACGCCGACGTCGGCGTCGCGGGCCTCCCCCGGTCCGTTCACCTCGCAGCCCATGACCGCGACCTTGATGGGCAGGCTCGAGCCCTCCAGACGCCGGGAGACCTCGTCGGCCACGGCCGCGAGGTCGATACCGCAGCGTCCGCACGTGGGGCACGAGACGATCTCGGGCGAGCGGCGACGCAGGTCGAGGCTGGAAAGGATGCGCCACGCCACGCGGAGCTCCTGCACGGGATCGCCGGTGAGTGACACGCGGATCGTGTCGCCGATGCCCTCCTCCAGCAGGATGCCGATGCCGACCGCCGACTTCACGATACCGTCGACGCCCGTGCCCGCCTCGGTGACGCCTACGTGCAGCGGCGCGTCGGTCTCGCGGGCGAGCAGTCGGTACGCCGCCACCGTGTCATCGACCGAGGACGCCTTCGCCGAGACGACGACGTCGTCGAAGCCCCGGTCCTCGAAGTGTCGGAGGAACGCGAGGGCGCCGGCGGCGAGCTTCTCGGAGAGTGGCAGGTCGGACTCCGCGATCGAGGGTGCGAGGGAGCCCGAGTTCACCCCTATCCGGATGGGGATACCGGCCTCGCCTGCGGCCTCGATGATCGCGTCCACGCGTTCGAGCGAACCGACGTTGCCGGGGTTGATGCGCAGCTTGGACGCGCCGCGTCTCGCCGCTTCGATGGCGAGGCGGTGGTCGAAGTGGATGTCGGCGACCACGGGCAGCGGAGAGTCGGCGCACAACCGTTCGAGCGGCTCCAGCACCCGTGCGGTGGGAACCGCGACCCGCACGATCTCGCACCCCGCGTCGGCGAGCGCGTCGATCTGTGCGAGGGTCGTCTCGACGTCGGCGGTGTCGGTGTCGGTCATCGACTGGACCACCACGGGGGCGCCGCCCCCGAGCGGCACGCCGCCCACGGTCACGCGCCTCGTGGTGCGCTCCGTCGCCATGTCGACCGCCTTCCCGCCGGATCGTCCGCGTCAGACGTCGATCACGTAGCGGATGATGTCCAGATACAGGATATAGCCGATCAGTCCGAAGATGAGCACCGCCCCGACGGCGCTGATCCCGAGCGAGATCTCACGCTTGATCGGTCGTCCCATCACACGCTCGATCAACTCGACGGCGATCCTGCCGCCGTCGAGCGGAGGGATGGGGAAGATGTTGATGGCGCCGAGGGACAGGGAGAGCAGCGCCACGAGCCACGCGTAGTCGATCGGACCCCTGCCCGCGGCGCTCGCGGCTTCGACGCTGATGCCCACGACCCCGCGTGCGTCCTGGACGGTGGTGCTGAACGTCTCCGGATTGAACAGCTGTGCCAGGGTCACGAAGACGAGCCCGATCCAGACGACGCTCTGCTCGACGGCCTCGAACGGCGAGAAACGCCTGCGCTCGCTGACGGTGGTCACCCCGAGGAACGGGTCGCCCTGTTCGTTCTCGCCGACCTCCACGGACAGATCGACCGGTCGGCCGTCGCGCTCCACCGTGATCGCCACCGTCTCGCCGGGTTCGTGCTCTTGGATGGTCTCCTGCAGCCCGAGCCAATCCTCGATCGCGTCGCCGCCGATGGAGACGATGCGGTCGTCCGCTTCGATGCCTGCTCGTGCCGCCGCTCCGCCCTCGACCGGCTGGACCGTCGTGGTCGGCTCGAAGACACCCCAGAGCGAGAGGACGAGCGTGAACGTGAGCACCGCGAACAGAAGGTTCAGCACGACCCCCATGACGAGCATGACGATGCGCTGCCAGGTCTTCTTCCCCCGGTAGGTGAAACGGCGCTCTCTCGCGAGGAGCTCCTCGGCGGTCTCGCCCTCCCCCGGCTCGACGACCGCGAGGTACGAGTGGTCGTCGTCTTCGGCGCCCTCGATGGAACCGTAGTCGGCGAGCGTGGCGAGCAGGGCGGACGCGCGTGAGGTGTCGACGCCCAGCCGAGTCGCGAGACCGTCGGCGTCGATACGTCGCTCCATCGCGGAGACCCATAACGCCTCGGCGAGCAGCGGATCCTCCTCGCCCGGCTCCATGCCGGCGATGCGCACGTAGCCGCCGAGCGGGATGGCGGTGATGCCGAAGTCGGTCTTGCGTCCGCGCTCCCAGCGGAGACTCGGCCCGGGCAGGCCGATCATGAATTCGTGGACCCGTACGCCGAACAGTCTCGCCGCGGCGAAGTGGCCGAACTCGTGCACCACGACGATGAGCGAGAAGGTCAGCACGCCCCAGAACAGGATCGCCGGGACGCCGGCGGTGACCTCAGGTATCATCGGACCTCTTCCGGATGGTGGCGTTCACTGGCCGTCGTTCATCCGCCGACGTCCGCTCGTCGGCGTTCACTGGTCGGATACCCGCTCAAGCACCCGGCGTGCCTGGTCGCGCGCTTCGGCATCCACCCGCTCGATCTGCTCCAGCGACTCCAGCGGCCGGACCTGGTGCGCGCTCAGCGTCTCCTCGACGACGCGTTCGATGTCGAGGAAGCCGATCCCCCCCGCGAGGAACCCGGCGACCCCGACCTCGTTGGCGGCGTTCATCGCCGCAGGCGCGGTGCCGCCCTCCCGGCCCGCCTCGAGTGCGAGCGCGAGGCAGCGGAACGTAGCGATGTCCGGCGGCTCGAAGTCCAGGGAACCGAGCGTGGCGAAGTCCACGGGCTCCACCGGCGCGCCCCAGCGCGCGGGGTACGAGAGCGCGTACTGGATGGGTATGCGCATGTCGGTGGCGCCGAGGTGGGCCTTCACGGAGCCGTCCACGAACTCGATCATGGAGTGGACGCAGGATCGTGGATGCACGACCACGGAGATCCGATCGTAATCGACCCCGAACAGGTGGTGGGCCTCGATCGCCTCGAGCCCCTTGTTCATGAGGGTCGCCGAGTCCACGGTGATCTTCGGGCCCATCGTCCAGCGCGGATGCGCGAGCGCCTCTTCGACGCTCACCCGAACGAGCTCGTCTCGGGAGCGGCCTCGGAAAGGGCCTCCCGAGGCGGTGAGCCAGATCCTGGCGACGTCGCCGGGATCCTCCCCCGTCAGGCACTGGAACAGCGCGGAGTGCTCGCTGTCGACCGGGAGGAGCTGGCCGGGCCCGACGAGCGAGGTGATCAGCTCACCACCGACGACGAGCGATTCCTTGTTGGCGAGCGCGAGACGCTTGCCGCTCTGGAGGACGGATGCCGTGGCGCGCAGTCCGGCGGCGCCGACGAGGGCGTTCAGCACGACGTCGACGTCGTCGCCGGTCCCGAGCTCGACCACGGCCTCGGCTCCGCCGAGCACGTCGAGGTCGGCGCGCGCGTCCGCGAGCTTCCGCGCACTCTCGGCGTCGGCCAGCGCCACGCGTCCCACGCCGGTGGCGTCCGCGAGTGAGGCGAGACCGTCGGCGTCGGTGTTCGCCGTGAGGCCGACCAGCGAGACGGAGTCCGGGAAGCGCATGGCGACGTCGATGGTCTGCCGCCCGATCGAGCCGGTGGCGCCGAGTATGGCGAGGCGGATCACGACGCGCCGCCCCAGACGAGCACGTGGTACACGACGACGGAGACGAGTATCAGGCTGTCGAAGCGATCGAGGAACCCGCCGTGGCCGGGAAGGGAGCGCCCGGAGTCCTTCACCCCGGTCTCGCGCTTGAGGCGCGATTCGACGAGATCCCCGCAGACGGCGGCCGCGGCGACCGCCGCGCCGGCCACGAGGTGCGTGGTCATCGTCAGCCCCGCTTCGATGACGGGCTGTGCTCCCGCCCAGACCGCGATGGTCGCGACGGTCCCGGCGGCGAGGCCCTCCCACGTCTTCTTCGGCGATACCCTGGGCGACATCTTGTGCCGCCCGAGCGACTTGCCGACGAAGTACGCCACGCTGTCCCCCACCCACACGCTCACCAGCGTGGTGAGCACGAGGAGCGTCCCGGAATCGAGGAGACGCATGAGCACCAGATGCGCGAGGGTGAAGCCGACGTAGACGACGCCGAACACGGTGACCGCGGTGTCGGCGATGAGCACCTGCCGGAACGCGAGGTGCCAGAGAAGGGCCGCCACCACGAAGACGGTGAGCGCGGCGACGAGCCCGTCGATCCCCCAGATCGCGGTGCTGACCGGGAGCGCCGCGGTGGCCACCACGCCGAGCAACTCGTTGGGCAGGCGGCTCCTCTCGCGCGTGAGCGTGTACACCTCGGACACCGCCACGCCCGCCGCCGCGCCCACGAGCAGTCCCCACCCGAGTGCGCGGCCGAAGAGCAGGGCGCCCAACAGCAGGACGCCGAAGATCACGGCCGTGCCGACCCTGACAGGCAGGTCCCCGAGACCGCGTCCGCGCGCAGCCGACATCACGAGGCTCCGAACCGTCGCTCGCGACCCGCGAAGTCGAGGACCGCTTCGAGCAGGTCGGTGCGATCGAAGTCGGGCCAGAGCGTATCGGTGACCCAGATCTCGCTGTAGGCGATCTGCCAGAGGAGGAAGTTGCTCACCCGCATCTCCCCGCTCGTCCGGATGAGCAGGTCGGGGTCCGGGATGCCCGCCGTGTACAGGGCGCCGGCGATCTCGTCCTCGCAGATGTCTCCTGACGCGAGTTCGCCGTCGGCGACCCTGCCCGCGATGGAGCGGACCGCGTCCACGAGCTCCAGACGCCCGCCGTAGTTCAGCGCGATGAGCAGGTCGAGGGACGAGTTCGACGCCGTGCGCTCCTCGGCGTCCTCGAAGGCGGCGAGCGTCTTGCGCGGCACGCCCTCGCGGCGGCCGATGAGGCGCACCCGGACGTCTCGTTCCTGGAGGTTGTCGAGCTCGCGCTGGAGCACCTCGACGAAGAGCTCCATCAGTCTGGAGACCTCGTCCTCCGGCCGGCGCCAGTTCTCGGAGCTGAAGGAGTAGAGCGTCAGGTAGCGGACACCGAGCTCCTGAGCTGCGAGGATCGTCTCGCGGACCGCCCCGGCCCCCGCGCGATGGCCGGCGACGCGGGGCAGCTTGCGCCGGGCGGCCCACCGACCGTTCCCGTCCATGATGACGGCGACGTGGGCCGGCGTCCGTTCAGGGGCGAGCCGTCCCGCGCGGATGCGTCGGTCTTCGTCCTTCCAGAAGGATGCGTCGGCAGGCACCGTCGATCAGACCTCGAGGATCTCTTCCTCTTTGTGCTCGAGCATCTCGTCGATCCTCTTGGTGTGCTCGTCCGTCATCTTCTGGATCTCGTCCTCGGAACGGCGGAGCTCGTCCTCGGAGATGTCGTGCTCACGCTCCGCCTTCTTGTGCGCCTCGATGGCGTCGCGGCGTATGTTGCGCACCGCGACCCTGGCCTCCTCGGCGTACTGCCTGCAGAGCTTGACGAGCTCCTTGCGGCGCTCCTCCGTGAGCGCGGGCACGGGGATGCGGATCACGGTCCCGTCGTTGGACGGGTTCAGACCGAGGTCGGCGGTCATGATCGCCTTCTCGATGGCGCCGGTCGCGTTGGGGTCGTAGGGCTGGACCACGAGGAGCTGGGCCTCGGGGGCTCCGACCGACGCGATCTGCTGCAGCGGGGTGGGCTGCCCGTAGTAGTCGACCAGGACCTTGTCGAGTATCCCCGGATTGGCGCGACCGGTGCGCACCGTGGCGAACTCGTGCTGGAGCGCCTGGACCGTCTTGTCCATGCGTTCCGTGGCGTCCTTCTGGACTTCCTTGATCATGAGTGCCCTCCTCGGACTATGGTGCCGACCTTCTCACCCCTGAGCGCGCGCTCGATGTTGCCCGGCGTCTCCATGTTGAACACGATGATCGGCAGGTCGTTGTCCATGCCGAGGGAGATCGCGGTGGCGTCCATCACCTTGAGACCACGCTTGAGCACGTCGATGTAGGCGAGCTCGTCGAACTTGGTGGCCTCCGGGTGCTTCTTGGGATCGGCGTCGAATACCCCGTCCACCGAGGTCGCCTTCATGATGCACTCGGCGTCGATCTCGAGGGCGCGCAGTGCCGCCGTCGTGTCCGTGGTGAAGTAGGGCGCTCCGGTGCCGGCGGCGAGGATGACCATCCGACCTTTCTCGAGATGCCGGATGGCGCGCCGGCGGATGTATGGCTCGGCGACGGACTGCATGTCGATGGCGCTCATGACACGCGTGTAGATGCCGTGGCGTTCGAGCACGTCTTGCAGGGCGAGACCGTTCATCACGGTGGCGAGCATGCCGATGTAGTCCGCCTGTGCCCGATCCATGCCGGCGGTCGCGCCGGCGAACCCCCTGAAGATGTTGCCTCCGCCGACGACGATGGCCACCTCGACCCCGGCCGCGTTCACGCGCTTGAGCTGCTCGGCGATCCCGTCCAGGACGGACAGGTCGATGCCGTACGCCTTCTCCCCCATCAGCGCTTCCCCGGAGAGTTTGAGCAGCACCCTCTTGTAGCGGTAGTCGGTCATACGCCCCCTTCGCTGGTGGTCGGGCCGCCTGTCACCGAAGCGTCTCGCCTCGACAAGGATAGTCACAAGAGGCGAGCCGGCGCCACCGGCGCCGGCTCATCGTCATCAGAGCGTCATCCTCCCGTGCCGTGGGTGGGGCCGTCCGTCCGGAGGATCAGACGTCGGAGCCCTCGCCTATCTCGAAACGGGAGAAGCGCTGGATGCTCATGTTCTCTCCGAGCTTGGACACCATCTCGCCGAGGAGTCGCTCGACGGTGATATCCGGGTCCTTCACGAACGGCTGCTCGAGCAGGCAGACCTCCTTGTAGTACTTGTCGAGCCTGCCTTCGGCGATCCTCTCCTGGATGTCTTCCGGCTTACCGGTATCGGCCGCCTGCGCCTTGTAGATGGACATCTCGTGTTCGACCACCTCCGCGGGCACGTCCTCGCGGCTGACCCACAGCGGTGCAGAGGCGGCGACGTGCATCGCCACGTCCCGGGCGAAGGTCTGGAAGTCCTCGTTGCGCGAGACGAAGTCGGTCTCGCAGTTCACCTGCACGAGCACGCCGATGCGACCTCCGCCATGGATGTAGCTCGCGATGATGCCCTCATTGGTGGCGCGGCCGGCCTTCTTGGCGAGATCGGCGAGACCCTTGGTACGGAGATGATCGACGGCCTGCTCCATGTCGCCGCTACACTCTTTGAGCGCCTCTTTGCAGTCCATCATCCCCGCGCCGGTCTTCTCGCGGAGCTCCTTCACCCGCTTGGCGTCGATCTGCATACGTGACTCCTCTAGTTCGGGCGCACGATCGTCGCGTGCGCGTGCGTGAGCGGACCCTGTTCCGCCCGACGGCGGATCCGTGAGGCGGCGCTACCGCTCCTCCGCGTCGGCCTTCTCCTCGGCGGACGGGCCGGACTCCTCGGCCGCCGCCGGCTCGGCCGGTGCGGGCTCGACGTCCTCCACTGCCGCGGCGGGCTCCTCCGCCACGTCGGCCGGTTCGCTCACGTCGGGCTCGACGGATGCGGGACCGGTGGTGGTCTCGCCGCCCTGCATGCCCTCGGTCACGCCTTCAGGCGCGGCCTCCGTTGACGGGGCCGCGTCTGCGGCTTCCGTGGCCTCGGTGGCCTCTGCGACCTCGTCGGTCTCAGGGACATCGGCGGCGACGGCGGTCTCGGCGGTCTCACCCTGGTCGCTCGCTGCCTGTTCGGCCGCCGCCGCCGTCTGCTCTTCCGTGCCCAGATCGCCCTGCTTGCCCTCGTGCGACATCTTGCCCGAGAGGGCGGCATCCGCGACGACCCGGCAGAGGAGATTGACGGAACGGAGGGCGTCGTCGTTGCCGGGGATCACGTAGTCGACCTCGTCGGGATCGGAATTGGTGTCGACGACGCCGACGATGGGGATCCCGAGGCGCCTGGCCTCGGCGATGGCGATCGCTTCCTTCTTGGTGTCGATCACGAACACCGCATCGGGGAGACCGCCCATCTCTCGGATACCGGAGAGGTTGCGGTCCAGCTTGGCGTGCTCGGCCTGGAGTTGGAGGACCTCCTTCTTGGGCAGCGCGTCGAAGGAGCCGTCCTGCTCCATGCGCTCGATCTCCTCCATGCGCTGGATGCGGGTCTTGATGGTGACCCAGTTGGTGAGCATCCCGCCTAGCCAACGTTGCGTGACGTATGGCTGGCCCGCGCGCTCGGCCTCGCGCTCCATGGGCTCCTGGGCTTGCTTCTTCGTGCCGACGAACAGCACCTTCCCGCCGCGCGAGGTCGTGTCCTGCACGAACTTGTACGCGCGGGAGAGCTCCTTGAGCGTGCGCTGGAGGTCCATGATGTAGATGCCGTTACGCTCCGTGAAGATGTACGGCTCCATCTTGGGGTTCCAGCGCCGGGTCTGATGCCCGAAGTGGACGCCTGCTTTGAGCAGGTCTTTCATCGATACGGTAGCCATATGGGTCCTCCAGTCGGTTTCGTCTTCCGTCCGCTTCGTCCCCGGGTCGCGACCGTCTTGCGACGGCACCCCGCGCACGGGTCCACGGACGTGTAGGATTTCGAGCCCGCGTAGTCTACCACACGCAGGTGAGGCGTCAAGCGGATGATTCGTTGAACGTGCAGGTCAGCGCGTCAAGAACGGGAGACCACTCTCGTCGACCAGTCGGTCCGCGTCACCCTCTCTGTCTCGGAGGTCGAGACGACACGGTTCCATCCCGCTCGCATGTCTCCCGGGGTGGACCGGGACCATCCGGCCCCTCTGGACCACGTCGACCGGCCCTGCGGGGTTCTTGACCGGTGGTCCGCCGCGCCCAGTCCTTCGCGATCAGCCGGCGGGACGTGCGAGGGAAGCGTTGAGTCGTGCGCGGAGCCTGAGCACGGATTTGGTGTGCAGCTGGCTCACCCGCGATTCGGTGACGCCGAGGATCTCCCCTATCTCCTTCAGCGTGAGGCCCTCGTAGTAGTAGAGGGTGACCACCGTCCGTTCCCGCTCCGGGAGCCGGTCGATGGCCTCGGCGAGGATGTCCTTTATCTCCTCGTCCTCGAAGACTGCGACCGGGTCGACCGCGTTCTCGTCCGGCACGGTGGTCATGACGGAGCCGCGATCGTCCCTGTCCGCGGAGGACCACAGGTCCTCGAAGCTGACCACGGTCGCGTAGGAGAGCTTGGAGAAGACGTCCGCCAACTCGTCGGAGGTCATGCCCAGCTCCTCGGCGAGCTCGTCGTCGGAGGGCGGTCTGCGAAGACGGTTCTCGAGATCGACGTAGGCCTTCTCGATCCTCCGTGCCTTGGAGCGCACCGAGCGCGGCACCCAGTCGAGCGAACGGAGCTCGTCGAGTATCGCGCCTTTGATCCGGGCGATGGCGTAGGTCTCGAACTTGAACCCGCGTCCGGGATCGAACTTCTCGATCGCGTCGATCAGTCCGAAGAGCCCGTAGGAGATGATGTCTCCGCCGTCGATGTTCTGTGGGAGATTCGCCGAGACGCGACCGGCGACGTACTTGACGAGGGGCGAGTAGTTGAGGATGAGCTGCTCGCGCGCATCCTCGTCGCCGGTCTCTTTATAACGCGCCCAGAGCGCGTGCACGTCGGCACCGGATTCCTGCTTCATCCAAGGGACTCCCCGGGGGCGCGTTCAAGAACGAGGATGGGCATCGCGATGGATCTCGCGCAGCCGAGCATCACTGAGGTGAGTATAAATCTGGGTGGTAGACAGCGCAATGTGGCCGAGCAGCTCCTGGACGGACCTCAGGTCCGCGCCCTCGGCGAGCAGATGCGTGGCGAACGTGTGGCGGAGCATGTGCGGGGTCACGTGCGCGCCGACGGCGGCGCGTCGGACCATCCGATCGATGCGGCCGCGGACGGCCGCGGGACTGAGCCGTCGGCCGGAGCGGTCGAGGAACAGTGGACCGGGGGTGGGCGTATCCGGGGAGCGGAGGGCGGGACGCGCCGAGTCCAGGTATCGCCTCACCGCCTCGGCGGCCGTGTCGTGCATGGGGACGATGCGCTCTCGTGCCCCTTTGCCCATCACCCGCACGAGCCGCTCGCCGATGTCCACGTCGCCTACATCCAGCCCGCTGAGTTCTCCCACCCTGACGCCTGTGGCGTAGAGGAGCTCTACCACGGCGCGATCCCGTATCCCGTAAGGTGAGTCATCGACGGCGTCCAGGAGGTGGAGCAGGACGTCGTCCGGGACGGACTTGGGCAGCCTCCGGGCGCGCTTGGGCGCGGAGAGCACCGCGGCGGGGTCCTGCGTGATGAGCCCTTCCCGTGCGAGGAAGCGGTAGAGCGCCTTGATCGAGGCGATCCTGCGGGCGACGGTGCTCCGCGCGTAGCCGGAGCGGTCGAGGTCCGCCATCCAACTCCGCAGCGTCCGCCTGTCGATGTCGAGCGGGTCAGACCCGCTCCCGGCGCACCAGGTGAGGAACGCGTCCAGGTCACCCTCGTAGGCGTGGATCGTGTGCGGCGAGAGGTTGCGTTCGACCGCCGCGTGGTGAAGGAAGCGTACGAGGTACGGGGGCCGGTCGCTCATCGCCGGGACCTGTCGTCCGCGGAGTCGCAGGAACGCCACGCGGGCGGATGATCCGCGGCCCTCAGGTAGTCTCGTAGGTCCGTGCGTGCCCGCCGTGAATAGGCGGCGTATCTGCGACGCTTGCCGCTGACCGGTGGATCGAGCGGCGGGACGAGGCCGAAGTTGACGTGCATGGGCTGGTAGTCGGCCGTCTCCGCCGACGTCGCGTAGCGGATGAGGCTGCCGAGCGCGGTGGTCGGAGGGAGCCGCAGCGGCTGCCGGTCCTGCAGGCCGCGCGCCAGGTTGGCGCCCGCGATCAGGCCTGTACCGACCGCCTCGAGGTAGCCCTCGGTCCCGATGAGCTGCCCGGCGAGGAATAGGCTCGGACGCCGGTGCACGGAGAGGTCCTCGTCGAGGAACCGGGGCGCGTCGATGAAGGTGTTCCGATGCATCACGCCGAAGCGGAGGAACTCGGCTCCGTCGAGCCCGGGGATCATGCGGAAGACCCGCTTCTGCTCGCTGAAGGCGAGAGAGGTCTGGAACCCGACCAGATTGAGAGCGGTGCGCGCGCGATCCTCCGCTCGAAGCTGCACGACGGCGTACGGGGTCTCTCCGGTGCGCGGGTCGGTGAGGCCCACGGGCTTCAGGGGCCCGTAGCGCATGGCGTCCTCTCCTCGGGCCGCCAAGTCCTCGATCGGAAGGCAACCCTCGAAGAGCGCGGCGTCCTCGAACGCATGGGGCCTGACACGCCGAGCGCGGATCAGCGCGTCACGGAATGCGAGGTACTCGTGGCGGGTCATCGGGCAGTTGAGGTAGTCCGCTCCCTCGCCCTTACCGTAGCGGGAGGCCGCGAAGCACTCGGGGCCGAGGGTCTCGGCATCCACGATGGGAGCGGCGGCGTCGAAGAATCGGAGGCGTTCGCCGCCGACGAGGTCGTCGAGCGCGTGCGCGAAGGCGTCGGACGTCAGTGGGCCGGTGGCCACGACCGCCGGGGCGTCCGGCAGGGCGTCGGCCTCCCGCCGGACGATCTCGACCGCGGGGTGGTCTTCGAGCGCGGCCGTGACGAGCGCGGAGAAGGCGTTGCGGTCCACCGCGAGTGCCGCACCCGCCGGGACGGCGGTCGTCCTCGCCGCACGGAAGAGGAGGCTGCCGAGCATAGAGAGTTCCTGCTTGAGCAGTCCGGTCGCGGTATCGGGATCCTCGGACTTGAGCGAGTTGGAGCAGACGAGCTCAGCGAGATCGGCGGTCTCATGGGCCGGGGTCGTGCGCACGGGACGCATCTCCACGAGCGTGACGCGGCATCCCGCGTTCGCGAGCTGCCAAGCGGCTTCACTCCCGGCGAGTCCTCCGCCTATGACCGTGACTCGATCCGTCGTTCCGCGCTCCTCGGGTTCCGGGATGTCCTGGGCTCGGTCGCACGAGGGGCGCGACGGGCCGCGTACGGTCACATCATAGCGGTCCGTACCTCCCATCCGGGTAGCGTGCCACCAGACCTCGGGTCTCGAGTCTGGTGAGGCGTGCCAGAGCGACCGACAACGGAAGGCCGGCGAAGTGGGCCGCCTGCTCCGGACGCATGGGATCGGCACGCAGTGCCTGGAGGAGGGGGTCATCGGGAAGCGCGGAGGCATCGGCCGCTCTCACCCGGTCGCTCGGGCGCATGTCGAGCAGGCCGAGGAGGTCCTCGAGATCCTCCTCGCAGGTGACGGGAGCCGCGCCCTGGCGGATGAGGCGATTCGTCCCCCGGGATGTCGGTGAGTGGATCGAGCCCGGCACCGCCAGCACCTCGCGTCCCGACTCGAGGGCGTGATCCGCCGTGCTGAAGGTGCCGCTCGGCAGTCCGGCTTCCACGACGAGCACCGCGTCGGCGAGCCCGGCGATGATCCGATTCCTGCGCGGGAACGCCCATCGCTTGGGGGGCGTCCCGGGCGGGGATTCACTGCACACCAGTCCCCCGCGTCGGATGATCGTGAGCGTGGGGGCGGCCCGGCGAGGGTAGTCTACGTCGGGGCCGCAGGCCAGGACGGCGACGGTGCGCGTACCGTGTTCGAGTGCCCCCTCATGTGCGGCGAGATCGCAACCGATCGCTGCCCCGGATATCACCGTCACTCGGTGAGCGGCGCACCATCCCGCGAAGCGGCGCGCGCAGGAGAGCCCATAGGGCGTGGCCTTGCGGGATCCGATGATCGCGATGGCAGGGCCGTGCGTGACGGAGAGGTCCCCGATCGCCCAGAGCTCACCCGGCGGGTCGGGGACGTCGTGCAATCGGGCGGGATAACGAGGATCCGCGCAGGCGATCCGCGTCGGACGCTCGAACCGGCGATCAAGGGATGAGGCATCGGGCATGGCATCGTTCATGGAGTCTCCCAGGTCCTCAGAGCGGCTGCTTCGAGCACGTCGTCATCCTTCACCGCGATCCGTCCGGCCAGGTCCGCGATCGTCCGCGCGACCCGCAGCATCCGGGTCACCGCGCGACCTGAGAGCCTGCAGCGCCTGGCGATCGCGGTGACGAGAGCCGATGTCTCGCTCGTCATACCGCAGTGGTCGAGAAGCTCATCCCCGGAGAGGGTCGAGGCGAGTGCCCCTCGTGTCTCCCGTGCGAAGGAGCGAGCCCCGTGCACGCGCTCCCGCACCATGGAAGAGTCTTCCTGTCCGGTGGCCCGGTCGACCATATGGACGGGATCGATCCTCTCCACACGGACCAGGAGGTCCATCCGGTCCATGAGGGGACCGCTGATCCTGTTGAGGTGCCGGTGTACCTGGGTCTCGGTGCATCGGCAGTCCCGTTCGGGATCCCCCAGATATCCGCACGCACAGGGGTTCATCGCCGCGACGAGGGCGAACGAAGCGGGGTAGGCGAAGCTCCCGTCCTTCCGGACGAGGACGATGCGACCTTCCTCCAGGGGCTGACGGAGTGCCTGGAGCACGTGCGGACGGAACTCGTTGACTTCGTCCAGGAAGAGGACACCGCGGTGCGCGAGGCTCGCTTCCCCGGGTCGCGGCGGCGAGCCGCCCCCGACGAGTCCGGCGGT
Source organism: uncultured Eubacteriales bacterium (assembly GCA_964406675.1). Classification (GTDB taxonomy): domain Bacteria; phylum Actinomycetota; class Coriobacteriia; order Anaerosomatales; family JAUVQN01; genus CAYOSP01. Next base: position 92,702 of record CAYOSP010000005.1, read on the forward strand.
GGTGCAGCTGTGGTGCGGCGCCCGGAAGGGTCTCACGCCGTCGAGGAGCGGGCGAAGGCGCTCGCCCGAGATGGAGTGCACGAGTGCGGTCTCGAGCCGCTCCTCTTCGAGCATCGGAGGCAGTATCCCGGGCATGGCGCGGGCGAGCATGGTCTTGCCCGACCCCGGCGGCCCCACGAGCAGCAGATGGTGTGCGCCCGCGGCGGCGACCTCCATGACCCTGCGCGCGCCTTCGTGCCCCCTCACCTCCGACAGGTCCACCTCCGGTCCGGTCGGCGCGATATCCGGTTGACGGCTCGGGCTCGCCTCTCGGAGCGGGGGCGGCAACTCGGGCAGCTGGCGGAGGTGCTCCACCGGGACGTAGTCCAGTCGGTCGAGCATGCTCAGGACCTCGGCGCCCTCGGCGGGTCCGATCAGCGTGACGCCCAGTCGGCGAGCCAGCAGACCGTGAGCGAGGAGTCCTCCGACGGTTGCGACCCGGCCGTCCAACGCGAGTTCGCCGACGACGGTCGTGGAGCGGTAGTCCGTGGGGTCCGCCTGGCCGGTCGCGAGCAGCAGACCGAGGGCGATGGCCAGGTCGAAACCGGTCCCCCGCTTCCGAAGGGGCGCGGGCGCCAGGTTCACCACGACGCGGCCCTGGGGGAAGGAGAAGCCCGCATCTCGGAGCGCGGCTCGCACGCGCTCGCGGGATTCGACCACGGCCGCGTCGGCGAGGCCCACGATGGAGAAGCCGGGGAGACCTCGAGAGACGTCGACCTGGACCTCCACCGGCACGGCGTCGACGCCGTGGATGGTCGCCGTGCGGACGGATGACTGCATCAGGCGTCCTCGCCGCCGAACGCGTCCGGATAGTGCGCGAGCCTCGCCCTGTCCGGTGAGAGCACGTCGATGGCGATCACGTCGAAGCGGAGTCCGTCGGCGGCCCCGAACTCGTTCTGTGCCCAGCGACCGAGCCGGGTCAGTCGTCGTCGCTTGCGCGGGTCGACCGCCTCCTCGGCCGTACCGCATCTCGTGGAGCGCCTGGTCTTCACTTCGCAGAGCACGAGGACGCCGTCGTCGCGAGCGATGATGTCGACCTCGCCGACGCGACAACGCCAATTGAGCGCGAGCACCTCGAGGCCTCGTGACTCGAGATATGTCGCCGCCGCGCGCTCGCCACGCGCACCCAGGGTCTCGGACATCCCCCACCTCCGTCACGGAGCGTGGACGACGCGGCATAGTGCGGGCTTACGCGGACCTTCCCGCGCTTCGGAGGCGTCCTGAAGGATGCGCTCAGGCGGCAGCGTGTCCTAGAAGAGGCGCGGCTGGATGCAGGGGGCGAAGGTGCGCCGGTGGATCTCCGAGATGCCGAGCGCCCGGATCGCCTCGAGGTGCGTCTCGGTGGTGTATCCCTTGTTGAGGTGGAGGGAATAGCCGGGATATCGCTCGGAGAGATCGACCATCATCGCGTCACGCGTGACCTTCGCGACGACGGACGCGGCCGCTATGCATGCGACGAGCCGGTCGCCGTCGACCACGGGGGTGCACGACGTCTCAGGGATCGGGACGTTCCCGTCAACCAGTACGTGGTCGAAGGGGACGCCGAGAGCGTCGAGCGCACGGCGCATGGCCAGGAGGCTCGCGGGCGCTATGCCGAGCGCGTCTATCTCCTGGTGGGAGGCATGCGCGACGGACCACGCGACGGAGCGCGAACGGATCTCGTCGGCGAGCCGCTCGCGCCGTTCCGGATCGACGAGCTTGGAGTCGTTGATGCCGTCGATGATGAGGTCCGCGGGCATGATCACCGCGCCCGCACTGACGGGTCCGGCGAGCGCTCCCCTACCCACCTCGTCGGTGCCGGCCACCACGGTCAAGCCGCGTGCGTGGAGTTCGCGCTGCGCGTCGAGCATGCGAAGGAGGCGTCCGCGTTCGGCCTGGTGGATACGAAGTCGCCGTCGCGCCTTGCGCACGGCGTCCTTCACCCCGTCGCGTTCGTCGCGTTCGTGTCGGCGGATGAGGCGAGGCAGGTCGTCGACACCGGCGTCACGGAGTTCTGCGACACAGCCTTCGACGAGCCGCGGCTTGCGGGTCCGCCCGGCCACGGGTCAGCGCTGGGAGTGTTCCTTGACGCGAGCGGCCTTGCCGATCTTGTCGCGCAGGTAGTACAGCTTGGAGCGACGTACCTTGCCGCGCTTGAGCACCTCGATCTCGGCGATCTTCGGTGAGTGCACCGGGAAGGTCCGCTCGACGCCGACCCCGAAGGATACCTTCCGGACGGTGAACGTCTCGCGGTTGCCGGCTCCCTGGCGTCGGATGACGATGCCCTGGAAGGGCTGGGTCCGTTCCCGTTGTCCCTCGACGACCTTGTAGAGGACCTTGATCGTGTCGCCGGGGCCGAAGTCGGTCAGGTCGTCACGTATCTGCTGCTGCTCTATCGCTTGGATGCGATGCATCTCGGATCTACCTCTGCTCTCTCGGGGTGCTCGTCCATCCCGCGGATGCGCGCTCGTGCGAGCGCCTGTAGGCGCGAGGAGACAGTATAGAGGACGGCTTCACGGCGGGCAAACGGGGGTCGATCGCG
>CAYOSP010000006.1:0-9312 GCA_964406675.1 uncultured Eubacteriales bacterium
TGCCGCTCTACTACGCCGGCCAGGTCCTGCTCGCGCTCAGCGTCGCGGTGGTGGCCTGAGCGGACGCCGCGCCCCCGATCCGCGACCGATCCGTGGCGCCGGTCAGAGCCCCGTGTTCGCCAGGTAGTCGATGACCGTCTCGCGCTCTTCGTCCGTGAGGTCGGCGCCGTGGTTCTCCATGCGTATCACGGTCGACCGCCAGCCCTCGTAACTGAGGTCGGCCTCGCGGACCTGATCGAGCCCGTGGCAGCTGGTATCGCACTCGTCACGGATGAGGACGACCTCCTCGGACTCGGTGGCGCGGAACAGGGCGAGAGCTCCGCAGGCGAGCAGCGCGATCAGGATGAGGGCCGCCAGGCAGGTGAACCGGCGTCCGCCGGGCTCTTCCTCAGCGTCGTCGGACTCGTGCGGAGCCTCCTCGGGCTCGTGCGCCGTGTCCTCGGGCTCGTGCGCCACCTCGTCGGGCACGTGCGCCGCCGCCTCAGGCTCCTGCGCCGCGTCCCCCGGAGCGGCCGGCCCGAGGTCGTCCTCGGGTTCGAAGCCGCCCTCCGGTGTAGGGGTCGGGCGACCGACCGACCAGCTCTCGGACGGCCTCGGCGTGCTCGAGGGCGTCGGCTCCCCGGTCCGCTCCTCGTCGTCGCGCCACGGTGTATCGTTCATCATGTGGGAGTCGCGCAGGTCGGCTGTCCCGGCACGTCGGCTGCGAGCGACTCCGACACCTCCTCTCGCCCATTCTAGCGGCCTTTGCGCCGACCGCGCGGACTTTCCTCGGTCGGGGTTACGATGGAGGCATGATCCCGCTGTCTTCGAGATACCGAGGCTGCCTCGTCGGACACGCCGTCGGCGACGCGCTCGGCGCGCCGGTCGAGTTCCTGAGCCTGCGCGAGATCGTGAGCAGGTTCGGGCCCGAGGGCGTGCGCGGCATGCACCCGTGGGAGACGACGTCGCGAGGATTCCCGGCGGGTGCGTACACGGACGACACGCAGATGATGCTCGCCACCGCCGGGGGACTGCTCGAGGCGGTGGGGATCAGGGCCGAGACCGGCTTCTGTCAGGACTCGGAGGTCGTGCACGCCCACTACCTCGACTGGCTCGCGGACCAGGAGGATCCGTTCCTGAGGCGCGGTCCGGGGTCCACCTGTCTCGCGGCGCTCGCGAGCGGCGAGGCGGGCAGCGCATTCGATCCGCTGAACGACAGCAAGGGCGCGGGAGGGATCATGCGGATAGCGCCCGCCGGGCTCGCGTTCCGTCCGGTGCAGGCGTTCGAGAGCGCCATGGAGCTCGCCGCGCTGACCCACGGGCACCCCAGCGGATACCTCGCGGCGGGAGCGTACGCCGAGGTGCTCGCTCGAGTGGTCTCGGGTGCGGAGCCGCAGGTCGCCGTCGCCGAGACGCGGCAGGTCCTCATCGGATACGACGCCGCCGACGAGACCCTCGAGGCGCTCGACACGTCGGTCGAACTCTTCATCACCGACGCTCCCTTCTCGGAGGCGTTCGAGACGCTCGGCGAGGGGTGGGTCGCCGAGGAGGCGCTCGGCCTCAGCCTGTACTTCGCGCTCGGCTTCCCGGGCGACTTCGCGGAGGGGATCCTCGCCGCCGTCAACCACGACGGCGACAGCGACACGACCGGTGCGCTCACGGGCGGATTGCTCGGCGCCATGCTGGGGTGGGAGTCCATCCCGGGCGACTGGGTGAGGGAGGTCGAGGATGCCGGACGCATCATCGAGGTGGCGGACGCGCTGTACGAGACGTTCGTGGAAGAGGCCCCCGATCGTCTCGACGGCCTCGACGGATCGGGGTACGAGCAGGGGGGAGGACCGGATGGCGGTATCGCGGGGTAGATCCGCTCCCATGGCCGCCGCGGCACTGGTCGCAGCACTCGCCGCGGGTCTCGCGGTGGTGCTCGCGGTGTCGCTCGGCCTCGGTCTCGCGGGGTGTGGGCTCGCCGGAGGGGATACCGTCGTCTCCGAGGACGACGACGGCGCGGTGATCCAGGTCGACGAGCGATCGACCGTGATCGTCGAGCTGGAGGGCAATCCGACCACCGGCTACGGCTGGGCCCCGATCCAGGAGCCCACGTTCCTCGAGTTCGAGGGAGAGCCCACCTACGAGCCGGGATCCGACCTGATCGGCGCGGGCGGCGTCTACCGGTTCCGATATCTGGTCACGGGCCGCGGGGAGGGACGTCTCGCCTTCGCGTATCAGCGCTCGTTCGAGGAGACGGCTCCGATCGAGACCTTCGAGGTCGAACTGGTCTCCGAGTGATCCCGTCTCCGAGGAGGGCTGAGCGCGTTCAGCCCTCCTCGCGCTTCTTCCGCATGATCTCGGTGAGTGCGGTGAGCTTGGCCTTCTGCTGACCCTGCGCGCGGTCGAGGATCTCGCGCTTGTCCGGGTCGAGGATCGCGTCGACGGTGTCGGCGAGGTCGCGCGGCGAGAACGGCTTGGTCATGTAGGCCGCCGCACCGTCCTCGAGTTCGTGCAGCTGCTCCTCGAACTCTCCCACCGCCGAGAGGAACACGATCGGCACGTCCTTGGTGCGCTCGTCGGCCCTGAGCTTCTTGCGCACCGCGTGTCCGTCCATCTTCGGCATCATCACGTCGAGGATCACGAGGTCCGGCGGGTCGGTCTTGGCGGCCGCGACCGCATCCATGCCGCCGCTCGCCTCGGTCACCTCGTGACCGCGTCCCTCGAGTGCCGCGCGCACGAGGCGGCGGATCGTCGGTTCGTCGTCGACCGCGAGTATCCTGGCCATCGGGCTCCCCCTTCGTGGTCTCCTATATCCTACGCCGGACCATCCTACGCCGTATCGTCCTACGCCGGCTCGCCCAGCAGTTCGCTCACCTTCGCGGCGAGGTCCTTGGGCGAGAACGGCTTGCACACGTAACTCATCGCTCCGCTCTCGAGGCCGGCCCTCTGCTCGTACGTCTGGCTCTTGGCCGAGAGCATGCAGATCGGTATGTCCGCGGTGTCGGGGTCGTCCTTGAGCCGCCGGGCGGTCTCGAGTCCGTCGAGGATCGGCATCATCACGTCGAGGAGGATGAGGTCCGGCGACTCGCTCGCCGCCTTGTCGATCCCGGCCAGGCCGTCCTCGGCCTCGATCACCTCATGGCCGCGCGACTCCAGGGTGAACGTGACGAGCTTTCGGATGTGGGGCTCGTCGTCCACCACCAGGATGCGGCTCACAGCGGCTCTTCCGTCCCGACGGTCCCGTGCTCGAGCATCGCAGACACGCGCTCCGCGACGTCCTCGGGGCTGAACGGCTTGGACACCTGACCGGCGGTGAGGCCCAGGGTGTCGACCTTGTCGGCGTCCAGGGCGTATCCGGACATGACCACGATCGGCAGCTCGGCGGTGGCCGCGTTGCCCTTCACCCGCTCGATGAGCTGATACCCGTCGAGTTCGGGCATGCGCAGGTCGGTGAGGATGACGTCCGGCCGGTTGTCCTCCAGCCACGCGAGCGCCTCGCGGCCGTTGTACGCGGAGGCCGCCGCGAATCCCTTGCTCGACAGCGTGCGGGAGATCGAGTCCGCGACGTCGCGGTCGTCGTCCACCACGAGCACGACCGGCACTTCCTTGGTCCCCACCAATCCGTCGATGGTGCCGATGAGTCGGTCCTGGTCGATCGGCTTCTCCAGGTAGTTGGCGGCGCCGAGCCGGCAGCTGCGTCCCTCGTCGCACACCACGGAGAGGACGACGACGGGGATGTTCGCCGTCTCGGGATGCTCCTTGAGCCTCCTGAGCAGCACGAACCCGTCCATGTCGTCGAGCATGACGTCGAGGGTGATGGCCTGGGGGCGCTCCCGCTCGGCGATCTCGAGCGCCTCCTTCGCCGAGTGGGCTACGAGCGTCTCGTAGCCGCGCTTGGCGAGGTATGTCTCGATGAGCTTCGCGATCTCGGGATCCCGGTCCACGATGAGCACACGTCCGCCGGGGACCTCCTCGGGCGCCACCACCCGCGGGGTGCGGACCAGCTTGGAGGAGGCGGTGGGCACGGTGAAGGAGAACGTGCTGCCTTCGCCGAGGGCGCTCTCCAGCCAGATGCGTCCGCCGTGCAGTTCGACGATGCTCTTGGTGATCGACAGCCCGAGCCCCGTCCCGCCGATCTCCTGGGTGTGCGAGGAATCGACGCGGTAGAACTTGCTGAACAGCTGCTCCTGGTCCTCCTCGGAGACGCCGAGACCCTCGTCGGCGACGCTCACGATGATGTCGTCGCCGTCCTGACGGGCGCTCACCGTCACCGTGCCGCCCCCCGGCGAGTACTTGATGGCGTTGCTCACCAGGTTGGTGAGCACCTGGCCGAGCCGATCGCGGTCCGCGGCGGCGCGCTCGATCCCCTCCTCGATCCCCGCCGCCATCCCGATGTCGGACTGCTCCGCGATCGTCTTGAACGTGCCGACCGCGTCGTAGACGAGGTCGCTGATGTCGATGGGCTCGATCTTGAGCACCACGCGTCCGGATTCGATGCGGGAGATGTCGAGCATGTCGTTGATGAGCGCGACGAGCCGGTCGGAGTTGGACTTCACGATGCCGAGGAACTCGCGCTGGATGTCGTTGATCTCGCCCGCGTCACCATCGAGGATCAGGTCGACGTAGCCCTTGATCGACGTGAGCGGCGTGCGCAGCTCGTGCGAGACGGTCGAGACGAACTCGTTCTTCATCTGCGCGATCTCGCGCTCCGCGGTGACGTCGGTGAGACTCGTGACGCACCCTACGTAGTATCCGTGCTCGTCGACCACCGAGTTGGAGGTGACACGCACGATCCTGCGTTCCGGTTCGTCGATGCCCACCTCGCGCACGGATCCGTGGCCACACTCGAGGAGGGTCCGCGTGTTGTGCGCGTACACCTCGCAGCGCTCGCATCGAGGCTGCTTGTCGGCGTAGTCGACCGGCCGGCCGTCCTCGCCGATGGTGCCGCTGTGCAGCCAGCAGCGAAGGACGTCCCCGCCGTGCAGGGGACACTCCTCGCGCTCGCACTGGCGCTGCTCCCAGCAGCGCACCGCGTCCTCGACGTCGGGGCTGTCCATGCCGAGCAGCTCGGCGAGGGACGTCCTCGTCCCGACGACCGCCTCGGCCTCGATCCCGAGCAGTTCGGACGCGGCCGGATTCATGTAGGTGATCTCGCGGTCGGGTGAGAGGACCACGAGCCCGTCGCCGGTGCTCGCGAGGATGGCCTCGGAGTGCTCCTGCTGGCGGATGAGCTCGGTATCGTCGCGAAGGGTGAGGGCGACGCCGCCCCCGTACTCGTCCTCATAGGCGCGGACGCCGCAGGAGAGGTGCTGTTCGCCGGGCGTGAGGGAGAAGCGCACCGTGCTCTCGAGAGGTGTGGTGAGCGCGCGTTCGATCTGGGAGGTCAGCTCCGGCATCCCCAGGGCGGAGACGACCGACCCGATCGCGTCACCGCGCGGCATGCCGAGTATCTCCTCGGCGGCCTCGTTCATGAGCGTGACGCGTCGGTCCGGAGCGAAGGCGACGAGCCCCTCGCTCGTGGTCGCCATCAGTGTCCGGCAGCGCGTGTCCTTGCGTCTGTCCGCGTCGTGTTCGCCCAAGCGTGCGCCGCCTTCCCTCGCGGCCCTGCTTCGCGGCATCGCCTCACCGGCTAGATACGCCGTCCGAGCGCCGAGTCCTGCCCGACGCTCTCCCGCTACGATACACTCCGATCGACAGTAGGGGGACTCTCGATCGCGGAGGGAGAGCGATGTCGCAGACGATCCTTGTCGCGGACGACAACAGGCAGATCCGCATGCTGGTGAAGGCCGCCCTGCGCAGCGGCGGGTACGAGATCGTCGAGGCGGAGGACGGCGAGCAGGCGGTCGAGCTGGTCACCCAGGAGCCGCCCGACCTGGTGTTGCTGGACGTCATGATGCCGAAGCTCGACGGCTTCGAGGTCCTGCACTTCCTCCGCAAGCGCCCGGAGACCTCGTCGGTGCGCGTCGTGATGCTCACCACCGCCGCCCAGGAGACCGACCGCGAACGTGCCGAGGCGGAGGGCGTCGAGGGGTACGTGGTGAAGCCGTTCGAGCCGACCGAGCTCAAGCGCGTCGTCGCCGAGGCGCTCGCCGAAGGATCCTGACGACGTCCTGACGGGCCGGAATGCATACACCCGCGGGTCCGATGTATCATCGGCGGAGCCGACACGTCCCACCGCCGAAAGGATCCCATGCCGCATCGACCCTACGAGGACGTCCGCGTAGAGGGTCACCTCATCGACTCCCTGATCGTCTCGAGGATCATGGACGACGTGGTGGCGCTCGAAGGCGAGTTCGAGACGCTCCGTTTCGACGTGGGCCGTACCAACGAGGACCCCTCGACCGCGATCCTGCGCATCAAGGGTGACGACGCCGCCCATCTCGAGGAGTTGCTCAAGGTCGTCCAGCGCCACGGAGCGGTGCCGACCGATCCGCACGACGCCGAGCTGCGGACCGCGCCGGCCGACGGCGTGTTCCCCGAGGGCTTCTACTCGACGACCAACCTGCCGACCGCCGTGAGGGTCGACGGCAAGTGGATCGCCGTGGCCTACCCCGAGATGGACTGCGGGGTGCGCGTCGTCGACGGGTCCGCGGAGACCGTGCCGCTCAGCGACGTGCTCGAGGGCGACCGCATCGTGGTCGGCAGGGAGGGCGTCCGCGTCCGGCCGCTGGAGAGGACACGGGAGAGCTCCGTGTTCGAGTTCATGTCCTCCGCGGTCTCCTCGGAGAAGCCCAAGGCGCAGGTGGTCGCCGAGGTCGCGCGGATGCTCGAGAGGATCCGCGAGGAGGGCCGCAAGGTGATCGCGGTGGCGGGTCCGGCCGTGGTGCACACCGGTGCGATCGGAGAGCTCGCGCGCCTCTTCGAGGCCGGCTGGATCGACGTGCTGTTCGGGGGAAACGCCGTGGCCACGCACGACATCGAGGCGGCGCTGTACGGGACTTCGCTCGGCGTCTCGATGAGCGAGGGACGCCCCCAGCCGGGTGGTCACGAGCATCACCTGCGCGCGGTCAACACGATCCGCGCCGCCGGGTCCATCCCGGAAGCGGTGGAGAACGGCATCCTGCGCTCGGGGCTGATGCACACATGCGTGCAGGCGGGCATCCCCTACGTGCTCGCCGGGTCGATCCGTGACGACGGGCCTCTTCCGGGGGTCGTCACCGACGCGATGGAGGCGCAGCGGCTCATGCGGGAGCACTGTCGCGAGGCCGGCGCGGCGCTGATGCTCTCGACGATGCTGCACTCGATCGCCGTCGGGAACATGCTGCCGGCGGCCGCGTACGCGGTCTGTGTGGACATCAACCCCGCGGTGGTGACCAAGCTCGTCGACAGGGGCAGCTTCCAGACGGTGGGTATCGTCACCGATGTAGGACTGTTCCTCGAGCAGCTCGCCGAGGAGCTCGGCTGCTGAGCCGGGACCGGTGGCGGCGTCCCCGACGATGTATCGACGAGGCGACGAGGTCCCGACGAGGCCCCGACGAGGAGGAGAGCGCACGATGAGGACCCGCGACGGCTTCACCGGGCTCGAGCCCGCTCCGCCGATCGACGCGCGGGCTCCCGACGAGGTGGAGACCGCGACGTTCGGGCTCGGTTGATTCTGGGGACCGGATGCCCGGTTCGGGAGCATCGAGGGAGTGGTGAGGACGCGGGTCGGCTACGCCGGCGGGGTGAAGCCGGAGCCGACGTATCGTTCGCTCGGCGACCACACGGAGACGTTCGAGGTGGACTTCGACCCGTCCGTGCTGGACTACCGGGACCTGCTCGACGTGTTCTGGGGATCCCACGATCCGTCGGCGAGACCGTTCTCGACCCAGTACAAGGCGATCGTCCTCGCGGCGGACGAGCGCCAGGAGCGTCTCGCCGAGGAGAGCGCCGCGACGCTCGCCGAGCGCGGTGTGACGGTGCGGACCGAGATCGCGCGACTGGATCGGTTCTGGCTCGCCGAGGGGTACCATCAGAAGTACTACCTGCAGGGCGAGCGAGTGCTCGCACGGGAGTTCCGCGACATGTTCGACTCGGTATGGGCCTTCACCGACTCGACCGCGGCCGCCAAGGTGAACGGTCTCGTCGGCGGCTACGGGTCGCCCGGTGAGCTCGAGCGCCTCTCGGGCATGCTCGGGTTGAGCGAGGAGGCGCTCGAACGCCTCCGACGCCTCACCGGTCTTCGCGGCGGTCGCGGATGCAGGATCTGAACGACGAGGCCGGTACCCGATGATCGGAGGAGCCGGATGGCTGGATCCAAGAAGGACGCGGAGGATCGCACCGAGCGGGAGTGGCGCGACGGACTCGGGCCGGAGCGCTACCGCGTCCTGCGGGAGTCCGGCACGGAGCCGCCCTTCACCGGCGAGTACTACGACTTCCACGAGGACGGCGTGTTCCTGTGCGGCGCATGCGGGCGGGAGCTCTTCGACTCCCGGGCGAAGTACGACTCGGGTTCGGGCTGGCCGAGCTTCTTCCAGCCCGTCGGCGAGGACGCCGTGGAGGAGCGCAGGGACCCGAGTCTGGGGATGGTCCGCACGGAGGTGCGCTGCGCGGACTGCGGATCGCATCTCGGTCATGTGTTCGAGGACGGGCCGGAGCCCACGGGCCTGCGTTTCTGCATCAACTCGCTCGCCCTGGATTTCGAGGACCGCGAGGAACACGAGGGATGAGCGAGCGTGCGCTCAGCCGCTGAACGAGCGCTCGCGACGACCCGAGGGTCGGGTCAGAACAGCCCGGCCAGTTCGCTCATCGCGCCCTGCGCATGTTCCAGCTGCCAGTCGGTGAGCGACACGTAGAACGTGGGATCGATCACGAGCCCGCCGTCCCTGAACAGCTCGACCATCACGTCGAGCAGTTCCGGCTTCTCGAAGACCAGATCGAGGAAGCCCTCGTCCACGATCGAGTCCGAACCCGGCGGCGGGGTGTGCCCGGCCGACGTGGCGTCGCCGCGCAGCTGGATGTCGAGGAGGAACTTGCCGTCGCCGACGACCAGGACCGAACCATGTCCCTCGACACGCTTCTCGTGTCCGTGCAGGGTCGCGCTCAGTCCGGCGGCCTTCACGAGCATCTCGTAGTCGACCCCCAGCGAGGCGGGGCAGTGCGGCAGCACGCCCAGGAGGTCGCGGAGGTTGAGCGCGGCGACCAGGGCGGGAGCATCCGTCTCTTGCCGCAGACCCTGCAGGGCGAGGTTCACCTCGGCGGTCGAGGGGGAGTTCACTAGGATCGTCAGTAGCTCGTGGTCGTCGTAGGCATGCAGCGACTGGAGTCGTCGGATCAGGATCGAGGGCTTCAAGATCGGTCCTCTCGGATATCGTCGGCCTCGGCGCGTCGGCTTCGTGCGCTACCGAGTGTATCGGCACCAAACGG
>CAYOSP010000006.1:9412-34689 GCA_964406675.1 uncultured Eubacteriales bacterium
CGTCGGCCTCGGCGCGTCGGCTTCGTGCGCTACCGAGTGTATCGGCACCAAACGGTAGCCGATTGAGGATGAAAGGCGCTATGTACCGACGAACGGCAGATGGGGCACATGGGGGATGCGATATCGGCGCGCTCTGGCCGCTCGTCCCCGCCCTCGCCGTGATCGTCCTCGTGATCTGGAGCGCGTCGGGGTGGGTCCTCGATTCCTTGGGCGGGCCGGACGAGAGCCTGGTCCTCGCGTTGCGGGACGCCCGTACCCCCGTACTCGATGTCGTCGCGCGCGCCGTCAGCCTCTTGGGCAGCGGCTGGTTCGCGCTCGGGGTGGTGGCGGTCGCCGCGGCGCTCGCTCATCTCGCGGGCCGATGGTCGGAGGCGATCGTCCTGTTCCTCGCGTCGGGCGGCGGCTTCCTGATGTCGCAAGCGGGCAAGATCGTGGTGGGACGAGCGCGTCCCGGCATCGAAGCGGTCGCCGACGCCTGGGGTCACGCCTTCCCGTCGGGACACGCGATCCAGTCGGTCGTCCTCTGGGGAGCGCTCGCGTACCTGCTGTCCCGCCGGCTCAGTGGGCGTGCGAGCAGGACGACGGTGTGCGTGCTCGCCGCCACGCTCGCGCTGGTCGTGGGGGCCTCCAGGGTGTACCTGGGCGTGCACTGGCCCTCGGACGTGCTGACGGGGTGGATGGCGGGCGCGGCATGGCTCGCCGCGGTCCTCGCCTCCTGCAGGCGGGCCGGACTCGACGGACCGGCCGATAGGGGCGGGCGCGATGGTACAGTGGGCGCCGTGCCCCGGAGAGGAACGGAGTCGACATGACCGCAGCCCCGGCAGTACCGATCGCGAAGCGCGTCGTCCCGTGGCTCGCCCTCTCGACGGTCGGGCTCGTCGCGTTGGTCTTCCTCACGCCGCCCGATCGCGATCTCGGCGCGGTGGTGCGACTGCTCATCTTCCACGGTGCGTCGACCTGGGTGAATCTCGCCGCGTTCGCGGGAGCGGCAGTCGCCGCCGTGTGGTTCCTGGTGAAGGGCTCGAGGGGCGCCTTCGTCTGGGCGAGTTCCCTGCGCTACGTGGCGCTCGGTCTCTGGCTGATCAACACGTTCCTCGGCCTGCTGTCGATGGATCTCGTGTGGGGCGGTATCCGGTGGGGAGAGCCGCGACTCCAGATGACGTTCTGGATACTTCTCGCGTCGATGCTTACGGTGGGGGTCGACCTCGTGTTCGGACACGATCGCCTCACGGCACTCCTCGACGTGGGTATCGTGGCCTTGGTGGCGTACCTGGCCTTCGGCGCCGAGCAGGTCTTCCACCCGGACAGCCCCGTGTTCAGTTCCGGTGCGCGCATCATCTCGCTGTTCCTGGGACAGGTGGCCCTCATCGCGGTCCTCGTCGGACTGGTCGCGTGGATGATCGCGACATGGATCCGTCTCGAGTCCGACCGCCGCGACCACGCGATCGAGGTGTGATCGGCCGCTCTCCCGAGCGCTCGGAGCCCGGTCCCCTCGGGCCGGACGGCGCGCCCTAACCGTCGGCCGCGTCCGATATCCGGAGCGGGCACTTGTCGCCTCGAGCGAAGCGCAGCAGCGTGTGCCGGTCCTCTCTCAGGTCGCGGATGTCGACCGCTATCTCATCCGCGCCGAGGGTGATCATGTTGTAGGAGGGCGGGATGTGGCCCCTCGTCCGCCACGTGGCCGCGGTGCCGCTCGTCACGATGAGCATGCATGAGATCGGCCACGCCCACGGGACGTGCTTGTGTCCGGCGAGCACCAGGTCCACCTCCGCCTTGCTGAGCGCCTCGAGCACGTCGCCGGCATCGAGCAGGATGTTACGCTCCCTGCCCGTGCCGGGGATGCTCACCACGTGGTGGTGGAGGATGAAGACCTTGAAATCCCGCCCGTGCGAGTATTCCTCGGCGATCCAGTCGTACTTATCACGGCCGAGCTCACCGGCGTCCAGATCGGGCTTGTTCGAGTCGGCCGCGAGCACCTTCATCCGGCGCTGCATCTCGCCGTCGTCGCGGACGCCGAACTCGTAGGACCGCTCGTGGTAGCGTCTGCCGAAGATGTCCTCGAAGTGGAGATATCCCACGTGCCGGCAGTCGTGGTTGCCCGCGATGACGATCACGTTCCGGCACTCGAGCCGGTCGATGTACTCCTTGGCCCGCTCGAACTCGTCCCGGTATCCGTTCGCGGTCAGGTCCCCCGGGACCACGACCATGTCCGGCTCCGCCTCGTTGATCTCCTCGATGACGCGCAGGAGCATCCCCTCGTCGAACCTCGATTCGCCGACATGGATGTCGGAGAACTGCGCGATGACGAAGCGGTCCTTGTCTCTCGCGGATGCGCCCACCTGTATCCCCCTAGCCGCTGGACGACCGCTCGACAACCGCTCGAGCGTTGCCGGTACGAGTCCAATCTACCCTTAGCGAGGGTCTCGGGCCGGGTCAGAGATCCTCGAGCAGCTTGCGCGCGGCCTCACCGCATTCGGGGCATCCGGCGTACGGGTCCTCCACGGGGATGCCGTGGCGGGTGCACCAGGCCTCGACCGTCGTGCGCCCCTTGCCGAGGAAGCCCAGCAGTCCTTTCTTACCGAACCGGACGGTGAGCTGGAGCGCCGGGTCGGAGTTCGCCTTGAGGATCCCGGGGACCGGACAGCTCGAGCACGCCGCGGGCGTCCAGCGCTCAGAGCCCTCGGCGCGCCTCGCCCTGCACTCCCGTATCTCGCGCCCGCGATGGAAGTCCTCGTAGTAGAGCGGGCACTCCGTCCCGGCGGGGGTCCTCATGTCGCTGCCCTCACCGCCGCCCTCACCGCTACCCTCACGCCGTCGCGGGCATCACTTCGACGCGGGCCTCCGGGTCGAAGGGGTTGCTCCGGATCGCGAGCGAGAACAGGTAGGGGTAGCTCTCCTGGAGGTGCCGCATGTAGGAGATCCACTCCGCGATGAGCAGGCGGTACGCGCGCTGGACGTCGCCGGACAGGTGCTCGAGGTCCGAATCGGGCAGGTCGTCGAGCCGGGATCTGTGCGCGAGCTCCTCGGTCAGGTGGAAGACCGCCCACAGGAGGTCGGTGAACGCCTCGTGCTCGAGCAGGTTCGGGTTCTCGAGCAGGCGGACGAGGAACTCACGCCGCTGTACGAGGAGGTCCGCGGTGCCCTGGAGGTCACCGAGCCGCGCGTCGACGTTGCCCGCCGAGGCGACGGCCAGGCTCGTGGCGCGGTCGAAGTCGGAGGCGGACCACTCGCTCGTCGGACGGAGGCTCTCGGCGACCCGTTCGCGGTCGGGGTCGAAGGCGGCGAGCTGCTGCAGGAGCCCGGTGCCCACCTCGCTGAAGAAGGCGCCGATGACCATGTTGAGCTTCTTGAGCATGGTGCGCTTCTCATGCCGACGCAGCAGTTCGTGCAGGATCAGGGTGACCATGAGCACCTCGATCGGCACGAAGGCGATGTCGCCGACCATGTAGATGAAGATGTGGTGCGGGTCGCGGAAGATGAGGTAGTGCACGAAGTAGAGCAGGGCGGAGAGCGCGACCAGACCGAGTCCCAGCAGCACCTGCCAGTCGCGGCGCTTCATGCGTGATCACCGTCTCGGTCCGTGGGTGTGTCGGTCAGTCGGACTGTCGCAGGTGCAGCAGCGTGTCGAGCTCGGCAGTCGCCTCGAGCGCGACTGCCCCGTGGCCGCCCAGCACGTATGCGTCCAGCACGTTCCATACCTTGTCGTTCACGAACGCCTCCGTGGCGGGCGGCAGTGAGTCCTTGCGGGTGAGCAGCATCACGCCGTTGACACGCCCCGCGAGCACCCCGCCCGCCAGCGCGTCCGGGAAGTCCTCGCCGGTCGCCATCGCGAAGCGCTGGACGCCGAGCCCTCGCTTCAGACTCTCGCGCGCGACCGCGGCGGCGGTGGCGTAGCGGTCGCTGCCCGCCAGCCGCTTCGCTCCGGGCACCTCGTCCTCGAGATCCGAGGCGAGGACCCCGGTGCCGCCGATCATGAGCGTCTCGGCGGGGTCGATGTCGTCCATCACGGCGGTGATCTCGGCCGGCATCGAGTCTTTGCGAGCGAGCAGGATGGGGTAGCCCTTCGCGGAAGCGAGCGCGGAGACGGAGAGCGCGTCGGGGAAATCCTCTCCGGTGGCGAGCGCGACGGTCTCGGTGTCCGCGCCGCGAAGCGCGTTGATGGCAGCGACCCTCTCGGCGATCGCGGCCGCGGTGCCGAAGCGGGTCTCGCCCGCGAGTCGGTCACGACGGTCGTACCGGATGCCGGCGTCGGCCAGCTCGTCGTAGACGGTGCCCGAGATCGCGCCGGTCCCGCCCAGGATGATGGCGTGGCTGGCCTTGAGACGGATGATCTCGTCTCTGACGACCGTGGGAAGGTGGTCCGCCGGGGTCAGCAGGATGGGACAGCCCAGCGCGTTGGCGAGAGGCGCCCCTGCCAGCGCATCCGGGAAGTCGCCGGCCGTCGCGAGGACCACCCAGCGGGTGTTGGCGTGCATCTCGTCGGCGTAGTTCGGAGGCTCATCGAACGGCAGCTCAGAGGTCCAGTACACGCTGCCGTTGGGGAACGCCTGCTTCGAGATCTCCACCGCGGTCTCGATGCGCGTGTCCCCTTCGAGACGGTGCACGTCGGGCAGGAAGCGCTTGCCGTGGAACCTGCCGGTGTCGCCGTCGTACAGGAACACCTTGCGGATGAACTGGGAGAGGTCGTTGCTCCACTCGCAGAAGATCATGTCCGGCCCGCTCGGGTCGCGTCCGAACACGATCTGCGGGTCGTTGTACACGGCGGGATCGCCCGCGGGGGTGATGGTGCGTATCCGCTTCCAGGAGGTCCACGACGCGTTCGTGGTCTCCCACTGCTGGACGTTGCCGCCGCGCTTGGAATAGCGGTCGGCCGCGACGCCGTCGGAGCCGCCGCTCACCACGTACGCGCGCAGCTTCGTCCCGCCGGCGGTCTCGACGACGTCGAGCGTCGCCGCGTCGAAGAAATGGTCGGTGGCCGCGATGACGACCGGATCCGTCCACTCGCCCGAGGCGCCGGCGTCCGGATCCCAACGGACCACGTGCCAGGCGAAGTCGTCCTCTCCCTCACCGGCCAGGAACAGGATGATCGGGTTGCCCTCGCCGTCGTCCTTGACCGTGACCTGGTTGGTGAACCGCACGTCTTTGCCGGGCTTGTTCTGAGAGTCGTACACCTGCGTGTTCTGCTCGAAGAACCCGGACTCCCAGGTGGCGGACTGAGTCGGCACCAACCCGCCCTCGACGGTGCGCCAGTCCCCGGCGGCGTCCCTGCGGATGTAGTGCACGTCGAAGCGCGCGAACGGGGAGTCGGCCGTAGCCAGGCTCGCGTCGACCACCACGAACGCGCAGTGCACGGTGGTGGTCGACGCGGCGGACCCCGGCTCGAAGCTCGTGTAGAAGGCGGTGGAGGAGCCGGAAGGCACGTCGAGCACGTAGTCCGTCCCCGACCAGGTGGTCGTATGCGTCGGCGAGGAACTCCGGTATCCCCAACCGTAGGGCCCCCGGTGGAAGAGATAGGTCTCGGCAGCTGTCACGGTCTCGGTGGTGGTGATCGTCTCGGTGGGGGAGACGCTGTAGGTGGTGACTACGGTGTGCTCCGTCGTGACATCCACCGGCTGCGGGTACGTCGACCGGGTGGGGGTGATCGGTCCGACGCTCACCCATCGGCTGAGATCGCCCGGCCTGCGAGTGTACGCCTGCCGTATCGGTTGGTCCTTGTGGCCGCCGTAGAAGACATGGATGTTGCCCTGTCGGTCCTCGTAGAGCGCCGGTCCGCCGTGCGCGTCGGGGACGTAGCCGTCGGCGAGGGGGTTCTCTGCGACCTTGTACGGACCTTCCCACGCCTCGTCGTCCTCGAGGTAGGCGGCTATCCAGATGTCGAGGTCGGGGCCCTGGTAGGCGACTACCGTGCGCCCCTGTCCATCGGGCCCGCCATCCGGTTGGTACAGCGCCTGGGGCGCGATGACCATGTCCTCGTAGACCGCGTTCCCGGACGCCTCGTGCTCGAAGAAGTCGGCGAGGAAGCCCTGGGCGGGGGTGGCGCCCACGAGCAGCACGAACAGCAGGGTGAACGTGAGTACCTTGCGCATGATATCGGATGTTAGTCCGCGCTCTCGCCCACGTAAAGGTGGATCGGAGCGGGTCGTCGGTGGAACATCGACCGGATGTGGAAAGAA
This sequence comes from uncultured Eubacteriales bacterium, assembly GCA_964406675.1. Classification (GTDB taxonomy): domain Bacteria; phylum Actinomycetota; class Coriobacteriia; order Anaerosomatales; family JAUVQN01; genus CAYOSP01. The sequence goes on from CAYOSP010000006.1 coordinate 15,586, forward strand.
ATGAGGAAGCGGACCCGCGAAGCTGCCGGAGACCTACGAGAGGAGCCTGAGATGCAGGTGAAGCTGTACGCGCTGTCGACCTGCCCCTACTGTCGGATGACACGTCAGTTCCTGGACGACTCGGGGGTGGACTATGAGCTCGCCGAGGTCGACCTGATGGAGGGCGACGGGAAGGCCGCCGCGGTGGAGGAGGTCAAGAGGATCTCCGGCGGCACCTCGTTCCCGGTGCTGGTCGCGGGTGAGGAGGTCGTGGTCGGCTACAACAAGCGCAAGGTGAAGAAAGTGCTGGGCCTGTGATGTCGCCCGCGCGTGAACGACCCCGGCAGTTCCCCGAGGGGACCACGGCCGACGATCTCAGGGGATACATGGCGCCGTACGTGGCCCGTCTCGGCTTCCGATTCAACGACGACGAGGAGTTCGTCCAGGCCGTGCTCGAGAGCGAGATCGAGATTCTCGAGCGCGACGGCGACGTGTTCTGTCCGTGCCGGGTGCGCACGGGCGACCCGCGCGAGGACCGGATGATCGTCTGCCCCTGCATCCACTTCTACCTCGACAGTTTCTCCGCGATGGGGAAGTGCTGGTGCGGACTGTTCGTGCGGACCGACGTGGAGCATGGCGCGGACCTGCACGGGGTGATCGAGGAACCGGAGGGCGAGTACGAGGTGCGCGTGCTCGCGGTCGACGACCTCTGTGACGGCCAGGCGACGCAGGTGACGGTCGGCAAGCGGCAGCTCGCCGTCGCACGCGTGGACGGCGGGTTCTTCGCCGTCTCGAACGTGTGCAAGCACTGGGGAGCGCCGCTCGGCGACGGCTACGTCGACGGATACGACCTCATGTGTCCGTGGCACGGCTGGCGATTCGACGTGCGTACCGGCGCGACGGATCACCCGGACTCGGACGTGCGGACCTACCCGGTGACCGTGCGCGACGGCGAGGTGTTCGTCACCGTCGAGCTCTGACGACGACCGCCTCCGCAGCGTTTCGAGCGCCGCCGCAGTGAGGGTGTCGCGCGCAGTTCCGCAGCGAGCGCCGCCACGCGGCGCGAGCGAGGACTGTCTGAGCACGACGCCCTCAGTGCGGCGGCGTCCCGTGTCCGACGGTCGTGCACGCCGCGCCCAGATCGAGGATCGTGTCGGCTCTCGCGGCGACGCGCGGGTCGTGCGTGGCGACCACGACGGTCCGTCCCCGGTCGGCGATGTCGCGCAGGATGCCGGCGACCGTCTCGGTGGCGCTCAGGTCGAGATCGCCGGTCGGCTCGTCGGCGAGCACCAGCGGCGGGTCGTGCACGAGCGCACGCGCGATCCCGACGCGCTGGCGCTCGCCGCCGGAGAGACCGTCCGGCGCGTGCTCGGCCCGGCTCGCCACGCCCAGGGCCTCGAGCAGCGCGTGAGTGCGGCGGACGTGCACGTCCCGGGCGACACCCGACGCCCTGATCGGGAGGAGCACGTTCTCCGACGCGCTCAGGTGGTCCAACAGCGCCGCGCCCTGGAACACGAAGCCGATCCGTTCGCGCCTGAATCGCTCCCGCCGTCGCGCAGGGAGCTCGGTCAGTCCCATGCCGCCGACCGCGATCCTTCCCGTGTCGGGGACCGCCATGCCCGAGAGAAGCCGGAGGATCGTGGACTTGCCCGACCCCGAGGGTCCCACGATGGCGAGCATGCCTTCGCGGTGCATGAGGTCGATACCGTCGAGGACCACCACCGCGCCCCGAGGACCCGCGTACGAGAAGCGCACGCCCTCCATCCGGATGTCGCATCCGGGGACCGCCCGCGCGTTCATCGCACCCACGAGGCATCCCTCCCGAATCGGCGCTGCATGGAGATCGCGCCGGATCCGAGCGCGAGGAGCGCCGAGACCGCGATGAGCCCGGCGGTCATCGCGAGCACCCGGGGCGGGACGAACGTGAGGGTGAGCTCCTCCATGACGATCCGCGCGGCGATCATGCCGAGCGCCGCCGCGGCGCCGAGGACGGCGGTGTGCTCGATCGCGCTCGCGAGGTGCACGAACCGCCTCGGTACGCCGAGCGCCGCGAGGAGCGCGTGTTCCCGGCGACGCTGCGCGAGCCGCGAAGCATGCTGCCACTGCGAGACCGCGAGGAGTCCCAACACGGCGACGACCGACGCGGGCCCGCGCAGGAACGGCCCGATCTCCCGGGCGAGCGTCCCCCTGGCCGACGATTCGAGCTCCGCGCGGGGTACGGCCATGAGCTCGCTCGCACCCGCGTCGTCCGCCAGGGTGGAGAGGGCTGTGCCCACCGCTCCGGGACGTGGGGAGACGACGTACGTGTCGGTGTAGCGTTCGGTCACGCCCGCGGCACGGAGCAGGGTGCGTGACTCTCGGTCCAGCGGCGCGATCACCGCGTCTCGCAGGTGAGCGCTCGGTCCGTAGACGCCCGACAGGATGCCGGAGACCTCCATGGGGCCTTCGGGCAGTGCGAGCGTGACGCGCAGCTCGTCTCCGGGCCTCACTCCGAGCCGCCGAGCGACCGTCCAATCGCAGGCGAGTTGTCCGTCGGCGGGCGGCCGACCCTCGAGCAGCAACTCGCTCGGGCACGGCCCCGCCCCGAGGGTGTCCGCCCGCTCGTAGAGGATGAGCGTCGACCCTCGCAGCACGTCCTGCCCGTGGGTCACGCGATCGGCTCCGACCATCATCACCGCCGAGACGACCCGCACGTCCGGCTCGGCGTCGAGGGCCTCGAGATGCACGCGATCGGCCGGTCCGCTCACCCACACGTCATGCTCGGCGTGTTCGATCGCCGCCACGTGCTGGTAGCGGAGCGCGGGCATGAGCATCGTGAAGCAGGCCATCGCGGCGATGATCGCGGCGAGGTAGCCCACGCTCCGCACGGTCGCGAAGCGTTCCGCCCGCAATCTGGCGAGCGCGTATCGGACGGCGTAGGCGTACACGGCGGTCTCAGAAGTGATACGTGTACTCGTAGGCGGGCTCGCCCACCGACACGGACCAGTGGTGCTGGCCGAGCCGATTCATGCGCCATCCGGGGGAGTACGAGGCGCTTCGCGCCGTGGTGACGAAACGGTTGTACAGGGTGCGTGGCTGCCAGACCCACTTGATGCCGCTGTACGAACGGTAGGCGGCGCCGCGGACGTCGGACTCGTAGGCGCGATAGGTCCAGTAAGGGCTCGTCCCCGATGCGGAATACGTCTGGGGTCGTTCGAAGTGGCGAGCGGAGACCTGGCACTCGAAGTCCGAGGTGTACGGGTTGTTGAAGATGTGCTGACCGAAGGTGGCGCGTGCGTCCCACGAGACGCGCTCGCCACCGGAGACGTAGCGGTCGCCCGAGGTGATGGTGAGGTCGTTGTCGATAGCGGATATGGCGAGTGCCGGCCGCGCCCCGACCGCTCCGATCAGCGCGATCACGCATGCGAGCAGAGCGACCCTGCTCGCGATCCGCCGCCCTCCATGCGCGGCGGGTCTGTCGTCCGTGCGAACCGTCCTCCCCATGTCGTCTCCCTCCGTCGGGCGTGAGCGCCTGTCGTGACTGACGGAGAGAGTGTGCGACGAGCGGCTTAGCGCAGGCTTCTCGACCCCTAAAGCAGCCGGTCGGAGAGGGCTTCGCGCGCAGTCCCGCAGCGAGTGTCGCCGCGTAGCGGCGGCTCGAGCGAGGACTGTCCGAGCACGGGACCTCTCCGACCGGCTGCTACTCGGTCGAAGGCTCCTGCGCGTCGCGCTCCTTGAACAGCTCGGCGATGCCACCGATGGAACCGAGGATGCCGCTCACCTCGTACGGGAGGAACACCTTGTTCGCCTGCCCGTCGGCGATCGCGACGAGGGACTCGAGGTAGCGGATCGCGATGAGGTCGTCGGTGGGGTCGCCTTCGTGGATCGCGTCGAAGACCTGCTTGATGGCCGAAGCCTCACCGGCGGCGACGGTCTCCTTCTGGAACCTGTCGGCCTCGGCGACCTCCTTGATCGCCCGCGCCTGCCCCTCCGCCGCGAGGATCGCCGCCTGCTTCGTGCCCTCCGCTCGCGCGATGGCCGCCTGCTTGTCGCCGTCGGCCTCGAGGATCAGCGCCCGTCGGTCGCGCTCGGCCTTCATCTGGCGGTGCATCGCGTCGGTCACGTCGACCGGCGGCTCGATGCGCTGCAGTTCGACCCGCACGATGCGCACGCCCCACTTGTCGGTGGCCTCGTCGAGGATCTGGCGCAGCGCGGCGTTGATCGTCTCGCGGCTCGTGAGCGACTCGTCGAGCTGCATGTCGCCGATGATGTTGCGCAGGTTCGTCTGGGCGAGCTTGGTGGCGGCGAGGTAGAAGTTCGCCACGTTGTAGAGGAGCTTCACCGGGTCGGTGGCCTCGTAGTAGACGACGGCGTCGACGGTGACCACCACGTTGTCCTCGGTGATGACCTCCTGCGGCGGCACGTCGACCACGTTCTCGCGCATGTCGACCTTCGTCATCTTGTCGACCACCGGGATGATGAAGTGCAGTCCGGAGTCGCGGGTCGTCTGGTACTTGCCGAAGCGCTCGACGAGGCCCTTCTGGTACGGGCGCACGATCTTGATGCCGGTGAGCGCCCAGACGAACAGGACGAAGACGATGATGAGGCCGAGGAACACCACGGCCAGTACCCCGCCGATCATGACGGTTCCTCCTCGGGTCGGACCGGGTGGACGATGAGACGGGTGCCTTCCACGCGGTCGACGTATACGTGCGTCCCCGGTTCGAGCGGCGAGCGGTCCTCGGATTCGGCGCGCCACTCCTCGCTCTCCACGCGCACCATCCCGACGGACGAATCCGGGTCGGAGGGCAGCACCAGTCCCTCCTTGCCGATCATCCGGTCGGCGGCGACGCGTGCGGGCGGCTCGTGCGTCATGCGGTCGGCGAAGCGGCGCAGGACGACCAGCGACACCGCCGAGACCGCCAGGAACACGCCCCACTGCCAGGCGACGTCGACGTGCAGGTACGAGAGCACCGCGGCCGCCGCCGCGCCGAGGCCGAACGGGAGCATGAAGAAGCCGGCGGTGAATATCTCGAGCACGATGAGGATCGCGGCGAGCACCGCCCAGAACCAGAACCAGATCTCGAACACCGGAGGCCTCCTTCGAGGACGCGTGCGCGGCCACCCCATTCTAGCCGTAGCGGCCCGACTCCGGCACTCCATCGGACCGCCGCCGGGCCGCCGCGGACGTCCGGAGGCGTGATCCCGCCGCGATGGGACCCCGATGAGGCGTGAGACGCGGGTCCCGGAGGGGAATGTGGTCCTGCAGGACGCCATAGCCGACATCCAGCCGACAAGGAGGTCACCGATGAGCGTCCGCCGTCTCGCGCCGCCCGTGCTCGCATCGCACGTGCTCGCGCTGCTCGTGCTCGTCGTGTCCGCGCTCGCAGCCGCGCTCCCCCTCGCGGGGTGCGCCGCGGAGCCCGCTCCTCCGGGCACGCGCCCGGAGGCGAGCGGCGAGGTGGTCGAGCGTGAGGACGCGGCGATCCCGTTCCGCTTCCTCGTGGTGGGGGACGGGGAGGCGAGCGAGTACGACCAGGCGTGGGTCACCGTGGACGAGGAGACCGACGTGTTCGACGCGGAGGGTGAGACCGTCCTCCCCGACGCCATCGTCGTGGGGGCGCGCCTCGAAGTGTGGTTCACCGGCGTCGTCGCGGAGTCGTATCCGGTGCAGGGCACCGCGTCGGCCGTGCGGATCGTCTCGCCGTGAGCCCGGCGGGTGAGCCGCCGGGCCGCCCTAGCGGCTCATCCTGATCATCTCGACCAGCCTGCGCCACATCAGGCCGAAGCCGCCGACCTGGAGCCAGTACTTCAGGTAGGTGATGCGCTTCATGACGATCGCGGGGATCCCTCGCAGCTTGAGCGAGTACATCCAGCCGACGCCCCACGTCGGGCCGACGCTCACGAACTCGCCGCGGAAGTGCGGCTGGAACGGTTCGGGTATCTGGCCGGACGCCTCGCGCAGGATGCTCTGTGCCGTGTGCGGGCCCTGCTGGATGGCGATCTGGGCGAGCATCGGCAGGACGCGGCCGGTATCGGGATGTCTCGCGGCGGCGACGTCGCCGATGGCGTAGACGGCCTCGTGCCCGGGCGGCTTGAGGTACTCGTCGACGATGATGCGTCCGCCCGGGTCGAGCGTCATGCCCCAGTCCGAGGCGTGTGGGTCCGCCTTGGCGCCGCCGGCCCAGACGAGGACGTTCGCGGGCACGGACGAACCGTCGACGAGCACGACCGCGTCGTCCTCGACGCGCTCGACCATATCGCCGGTCACCACGCTCACGTTCATCTCCTCGAGCTTGCGGATCGCTCGCGCCCGCAGGTCCTTCGGCAGGTCGTAGAGGATGTCGGACCGCCCCTCGACCAGGGAGATCCGCAGGAGGTCGGGATCGATGCCGTGATCCCTCGCGCGCTTCGGCAGCAGCTTGCCGAGCGTGCCGACGATCTCCACGCCCGTCGCGCCCCCGCCGACCACGGCGAAGCTGAGCAGCCGGCGCCGCTCGGCCGCGTCGGCGATGCGCGCCGCCTCCCGGAACGCCTCCTCGCCCTGACGCTGGAGTTCCTGCGCGTCCTGTACCGACCACATGGTGATCGCACGGTCCCGCAGTCCCGGGATCGGCGGCACCGACGGGATGGCGCCGGTGGCGACCACGAGGCGCCAGTACCGGACCTCCTGCCCGTCGGAGAGACGTACCAAGCTCCATTCGGGGTCGACGTGCTCGACGCGCTGATAGCACACGGTCACCGGCAGGTCCCGGAACACGGTGGGGTGCCACAGCTCGCAGAACTCGGCGCGTGCCGGGCCGACGGCCACGAGGTCGAGCTCGGACAGCGCTTGCTGGCACGGGTCCGGCTCGACGAGCAGGATGTCGATGTCGTGTTCGGGCCGCACGTGTTTCGCGAGCTCGACGGCGGTGGTCGCGCCGGCGTAGCCGCCGCCGACGATCACCACCCGTCTCGCCTCCGTGGGCTCGACACGGGAATCTGGCGCTACACGGGTCAAGTCGGGATCCCCCTCGTGGATCGGCGTGCTGCTCGGTCCGGTACAGAACCTACCCGGTCAGGAGCTGCGCGCACTCCTGCCCACGCCGAAATATTCGCCGCCGGCGCGCCCGATCGCCTCGGGATCGAGGCAGTTGCGGCCGTCGAACACGATACGACGGCCGGTCATCGAGGGTACGAGCACGTCCCAGTCCGCGAGCACGAACTGCGGCCACTCGGTGCTCACCACCACGGCCTCCGCGCCGCTCACCGCCTCCTCGATCGAGTCGGCGCGCCGCACACCCTCGTACTCGCCGTCGAGCGCTTGCGGGTCGAACGCGACCACGTCCGCCCCCTCCGAGCGCAGCAGGTCGATGATCTCGCGCGCGGGGGCCTCGCGGGTGTCGTCGGTGTCGGGCTTGAACGTGAGGCCGAGGACCGCCACCCGGACGTCCTCCAGCGAGACCAGCTCGTCGCGCAGGGTGCGGATCGGCAGGAAACGCTGCCGCGCGTTCACGTCGATGACCGCGCGCAGGAGCTGGAAGTCGTAGCCCTCCATGTCGGCGAGGAAGTCGAGCGCGCGCGTGTCCTTCGGGAAGCACGAGCCGCCGTAGCCGATGCCGGCGCGCAGGAACGAGCCGCCGATGCGCGGGTCGAGCCCCACGCCGTAGGCGACCTTGTCGATGTCGGCCTCCATCGAGTCGCACAGGCGCGCGATCTCGTTGATGAACGATATCTTGGTGGCGAGGAACGCGTTCGAGGCGTACTTGATCATCTCCGCGCTGGTCACGTCGCACTCGACGATCGGCGCTTCCACGCCCTCGTAGAGTCGCTCCACGATCCGCACGTGCTCGGGGAGCCCGCCGATGACCACGCGGTCCGCCTCGAAGAAGTCGCTCACCGCGCTCCCCTCTCGGAGGAACTCGGGGTTGGAGACGTAGCCGATGCCTCGCTCGGCGAGGCGCGGGATGGACCGGCGGCCGGTCCCCGGCGGCACCGTGCTCTTCATCGCGACGACCGTGCCGGGGGAAGCCTTCTCGAGGACCGTGTCGATCACGTTCCGCACGTATCGCATATCGGCCGCGCCGGCTTGGGTCGACGGCGTGCCCACGGCGATCAGGACCACGCCGTCGAGCTCCTGCACGTCGTCGGCGTGAGCGAACGAGAGCCGGCCGGAGGCGATGCCGGAATCGAGCAGGCGATCGACGCCGGGCTCGTAGAAGGGGCAGTCGCCCGAGCGCAGCGCCTCGAGCTTGTCGCGGTCGACGTCGACGAGCATGACCTCGTGGCCGAGGTCCGCGAGGCACACCCCGCTGACCAGCCCCACGTAGCCCGCGCCGTAGACGGTGACTCGCTCCCGCATCGTCAGGTCCCTTCGCTCGGCAGCAACCCTTACACTCTAGACAGAGCGGGCGGGAAACGGAACCGCCCGCGTCCCACGTCGTGTTTCACGAGTCGCGTCCCACGAGTCGCGTCCCACGAGCCGTGTCCCACGAGAGGAGGCCCATCCCGTTGCCCGCCCGATCCCCTCGAGTGGCGCTCATCGGCCCCGTCCTGCCCTTCAGGGGCGGCATCGCCCAGCACACCACGATGCTGCACCGGGCGTTGTCCCGCATGGGCGAGGTGACCACGTACTCGTTCAGCCGACAGTACCCACGTGCGATCTTCCCGGGCGAGAGCGACCGCGATCCCGCACTCGAGGGCCATCGGGAGCCCGGCGTGCGCTACGCGATCGATTCGCTCGATCCCCGGACCTGGCGCGAGGCCGCGCGGGCGATCGTCGAGGCGCGCCCGCGGGTGGCGATCGTCCCGTGGTGGACGGTCTTCTGGGCGCCGTGCTTCTCCTACGTCTCGAAGCGCCTCCGGCGCGAGGGCGTCCCGGTGGTGTTCATGTGCCACAACGTGGTCGAGCACGAGGAGGCCGCATGGAAGCGACTGCTCACCAGGCGGGTGCTGGAGTTGGGGTCGGCCTACGCGGTGCACACGACGGTCGACGAGCGAAACCTGCTGGCGATGATCCCGGACGCCGAGGTGACGGTGCACCCGCACCCGGTCTACGAGCAGTTCCCGCCCGCGACCGGCGCGCTGCCGAGGGAACACGAGCTCGAGCTGCTGTTCTTCGGCTTCGTGCGTCCCTACAAGGGGCTCGACGTCCTGATCGAGGCGCTCCCGCTCGTGCGCGAGGATCTCGACGTGCGGCTCACCGTGGCGGGCGAGTTCTGGCAGGGGGCTGAGGAGACCCGCAGCCGGATCGAAGAGCTGGGCGTGGGGGAGCGGGTCGACATCGTGGAAGGCTATCTCTCGGACGCCGACGCCGCCGAGTACTTCGCGCGCGCCGACGCGGTCGCACTCCCGTATCGCAGCGCGACCGGCAGCGGCGTGGTGGCCGTCGCGTATAACTACGACAAGCCCGTGATCGTCACCCGCGTGGGCGGACTGCCGGACGTCGTGGAGGAAGGTCGCACGGGGTTCGTGGTCCCTCCCGAGTCGCCCGAGTCGTTCGCGCGGGCGATCGAACGGCTTGCGGAGGCCGACCTCGAGGCGATGGGTCGCGAGGTGCACCGGTTCAAGGACGAGAAGCTCACGTGGGAGGGGCTCGCCTCGGCGATACTCTCGCTCGCCGGGGACCGTTAGTCCGCGTTCAGGGTCCTCCGGCCACGGTCCGCCGGCTCTCGCTGTCGTCCCCTAGTCCTCGCCGCGGTCCGAGAGGCGATCGTCCTCGAGCGTGTTGCGGATCTCCATCCGCCGCGTGCGCCACTGCACGTCCTCGATGAGCCGGCGGTTCGTCGCGAAGAGGTCGGCGATCAGTCCGAACAGGATGAGTTGGGCGCCCAACAGCATGAGGATGGCCACCAGGATGAGCGACTGGATGTGGCCTCCGCCCTCACCGACCGCGTAGAAGTACACGAACCGCAGCCCTACCAGCACGCCCATCGCCGAGACGAGGAGCCCCGGATACATGAAGAAGCGCATCGGCTTGTACGCCATGAAGATGCGCAGGATGGTGATGAGCGAGCGCCGGATGTAGCTCGGGATGCTCTTGACCAGCCGAGACGGCCGCAGGTCCTCGTTCACCCTCACGGGCACGGAGGTGATCGTCATCCCCGCGCGTCCGGCCTGGATGATCGTCTCGAGGGTGTAGGTGTACTCGTTGTGCACGTTGAGGCGGAGCGCCGCCTCACGGTCGATCGCCCGGAACCCCGAGGGAGCGTCGGGTATGTCCGTCCCGCTCGCCATGCGCACCGCCCAGCTCCCCAGGCGCTGCAGCAGCTTCTTGACCGGCGAGAAGTGGGGGATCTCCGAGATCGGCCTCGTGCCCACGACGATGTCGGCCCGGCCTTCGAGCACCGGACCTACCAGCCTCGGGATGTCGTCGGCGCTGTACTGGTTGTCGGCGTCGGTGTTCACGATCACGTCGGCGCCGAGTCGCAGGCACGCGTCCAGGCCCGCCATGAACACCTTGGCCAGCCCGCTGTTCTGCGAGAGCCGCACGATGTGGTCCACCCCGTTGCGCTCCGCGACGCGGGCGGTGTCGTCGGTGCTCCCGTCGTCGATGATCAGCCATTCCACCGTGTCGAAGCCCGGCACCTCGCGAGGGAGGGCGTCGAGGGTGATGGGGAGCGTCTCTTCCTCGTTGTAGCAGGGGATCTGGATGATGAGCTTCATGCGGGCTCCGAAGCGTCACGGTGTTCGCTGTGACCGGCGTCCACCGGTGAGGCGGTACCGGTCCGAGACGCCAGGATACCATCGGGACCACGCGGTACGCGTGCTCCGGGCAGTCGGGTCCCGCCCCGAACGGGATCCGGTGCGTTCGGTCCGTCCGCTGCGGCAGAGCGGGCGAGCGAGTGCCGAACGGGTACCATAGTGCAACGGTGACCGCTTCGAAGGAGGGGCTCATGCGACGGATACTGCTTTTGCTGATCGCGCTCACGGTGGCTCTCGCGCTGCCGATGGCGGGCTGCGCACAGGACGACGCCGACGACGCCGACACCGGCGAGGAGACCACGGACGACGAGGACGCGACGGTCGATGACGGCGAGGAGGCGGGGGACGTCGGTCCGATCGCCGTCGGCTCCAAGATCGACACCGAGGGCCAGGTGCTCTCGCAGATCATCCTGCAGATGCTCGACGCCGACGGATACGAGGTCGAGGACCAGTCGAGTCTCGGCACCACGGACGTGAACCGCAACGCGCTGCTCTCGGGCGAGATCGACGTGTATCCGGAGTACACCGGCACCGCGGCGTTCCAGTTCTTCCCCGACGAGGACATCCCGGTCAACGACGCCGAGGCGATGTACGACATGATCGAGGAGCTCGACGCCGAGAACGGCGTCACCTGGCTGGGGCGCGCGCCGGCCAACAACACCTGGGCCGTCGCGATCCCTCGGTCGCTCTCCGAGGAGGAGGGCATCACCACCTGGGAGGACTTCGCCGAGTACGTGAACGGGGGCGGCGAGGTCAAGCTGGTCGGCTCGCAGGAGTTCATCGAGCGGGACGACGCGCTCGGGGCCTTCGAGGAGGCCTACGGCTTCGAGCTCGGCGAGGACCAGCTGATCGCGCTCGCCGGCGGCAACACGGCGCAGAGCGAGCAGGCGGCGGCCAACGGCACGAACGGCGCGAACGCCGCGATGGCCTACGGCACCGACGGCAGTCTCGCGGCGCTCGACCTGGTCGTCCTGGAGGACACGCGCAACGCGCAGGCGATCTTCCAGCCGGTGCCCACGTTCCGCAGCGAGGTGATCGAGGCGGCGCCCGGCATCCCGGACGTCCTGGACCCGGTGTTCGCCGAACTCGATCTGGAGACGCTGCAGGACCTGAACGGGAAGGTCGCGGTGGAGGGGCTCGCCGCCGAGGACGTGGCCGAGGAGTGGCTCACCGAGAACGGCTTCCTGGAGTGAGCGCGGTCCCGGGCGCGATATGGATGTCCCACGGCTCTTCCGGATAGATCGCGTCGCGGCGGTGGGGGCGGTGGTCGCCCTCGCCGCCGCGCTCATGCCCTTCGTGACCATGCGGCCGAACCGGCTCGCCCAGGGCCAGTCCCACGGGCTCGCCGCGGCCGGCGGCTGGGCGTGGGTGCTCGCGCTCCTCATCGTGGTGGGCGTGGTGCTCGCGGTGGTACGCGTCCCGGTCCCCGAAGGCGCGCCCTTCGAGCCGCGGGGCGCTCTGCTGCTCGCACTCGCGGGCGACCTCACGATCGCGCTCGCCTGGGCGCAGGGGGCGGCGGCGCGGCGACTCCTGGAGGGTACGCCCTCGGCCGCGCGGGTCTCGGTGGCCGGTGGCGGCTGGCTGCTGCTCGTCGCCGTCGCGGTGTTCGCGGTCGCGGGCTCCGCCCGGTTGAAGGAGTGCGGACCCGATACGCCCGGCCGGCTGCGCCCGCTCATCGGCTGGCTCACCGTGCTCGGCGCGGGCGCCGCCGTCTTGTGGGGCGGCCTGGAAGCCACCTCGCTCGGCCGCGAGCTCGCGATACGGGCGGACGTGTTCTCCGCGCGGGCCGTGGAGCACCTCGGCCTCACCGGCGCGGGGCTCGGCATCGGTCTGCTCATCGGGCTGCCGCTCGGGGTGGCCGCTTCACGTCACAGGACGGTGCGCAGGATCGCGCTCTGGACGGTCAGCATCATCCAGACGATCCCGAGTCTCGCGGTCCTCGGCCTGCTCATCGCCCCGCTCGCCGCGCTCGCGGCCGCCTATCCGTTCCTCGCCGACCTCGGTATACGCGGCATCGGGACCACGCCGGCGGTCATCGCGCTCACCCTGTACGCGCTGCTGCCCATCGTGCGGAACACGTATACCGGCCTGGTGCAGGTCGACCCCGGGGTCATCGACGCGGGCAGGGGCATGGGCATGACGAGCCGGCAACTCCTGTGGAAGGTCGAGATGCCGCTCGCGCTGCCGCTCGTGTTCGAGGGCGTCCGCCTCGCCGCCGTGCTCCTCGTGGGCATCACCGCTCTGACGGCGCTCAACGGGGCGGGCGGCTTCGGCTTCTTCATATTCGAGGGCCTCAACCAGGCCGCTCCCGACCTCATCCTGCTCGGCAGTCTCCCCACCATCGTTCTCGCGCTGATCCTCGATCACGGCCTGCGCTGGTTCGGCCGCGTCGCCGTGCCGGAAGGGGCGCGGCGATGATCCGGCTGGAGGGGCTGACGAAGGTCTACGAGGGCGCCGCCGCCGTCGACGACATGACGCTCGAGGTCGGCGAGGGCGAGGTGTGCGTGCTCATCGGTCCGTCGGGCTGCGGCAAGACCACCACGCTGAGGATGATCAACCGGCTCATCGAGCCGACGTCGGGCACCGTCTACATCGACGGCGAGGACGTCTCGACGCTGGACGTGGAATCGCTGCGCCGGCGGCTCGGGTACGTCATCCAGTCGATCGGCCTGTTCCCGCACCTGAGGGTCGAGGAGAACATCGCGGTCGTGCCGAAGCTGCTCGGCTGGGACGCGAAGCGCATCCACGACCGGGTCCGTGAGCTCCTCGATCTCGTGGGGCTGGCCGCCGACCGCTACGCGGCCAAGTGGCCCGCGGAGCTCTCGGGCGGAGAGGCTCAGCGCATCGGGGTCGCCCGGGCGCTCGCCGCCGACCCGCCGGCCCTGCTCATGGACGAGCCGTTCGGCGCGGTGGATCCGCTCAACAGGGTCCGCCTGCAGGATGAGTTCGCACGCATCCAGCAAGAGCTGCGCAAGACGGTCATCCTCGTCACCCACGACATCGACGAGGCGATCCGTCTCGCCGACCGCATCGCCATCATGCGCGCGGGCCGGCTCATGCAGTACGACACGCCCGAGGAGATCCTGGAGCATCCCTCCGACAAGTTCGTCCACGATTTCGTCGGAGCCGACCGGGCGCTCAAGCGGCTCGTGCGTGTGCCCGTGCGCGAAGCCATGTACCGCCGGCCCACCGCGATGACCCGCGAGGAGGCGAGGCGCGCGGCGTCGAGCGGCGGCGAGGGCGAGGTGGGTGTCCGCTATCCGTTCCTGGTGGACGAGCAGGGCCGGCTCGAGGGATGGCTGGACTTCCGCGACGTCGCCTCGCCCGAGGACATCGACGACGCCGTCACGCTCATCGATCCCGCGGAACAGGCGGTCCTGCAGGAGACCTCGCTCAAGGACGCGCTCTCGCGCATGCTCGGCATGGGCTTCCGCTACCTGCCGGTGGTCGACGAGGAGGGCCGGCTGGTGGGCGACCTCGGGCTCAGCATGATCGAGGAGGCGATGAGCGGCGGGGAGAGCGCCGAAGGCCCGCTGGCGTCGGAGTCGTCGGCACGGGCGGCTGACGGAAAGCCGCATGCGGCCGACAGAGAGCCCCAGGCGGCCGAGGGAGAGCCCTCGTGACCGGAGACCCCCGGGATCGGCGTCGGCTCGCGGTGCGGTGGGCGCTGACCCTGGCCGCGGCGCTCGCCTTCTGGGCGCTCATGTCGAGCACGGATCTGTGGACGGCGCTCCTCCGGGGCCTGTTCCCGGACGCGCGCGACGTCCTGTACCCACGCGGCACGCTGCTCGATTTCACCCGGGAGCACCTCCTGCTGGTGGGCGTCTCCAGCGCCTTCACGGTGGGTGTCGGGTTCCCCTTGGGCGTCTGGGTGACGAGGCCGTCGGGCCGTGCGTTCCGGTCGCTCGTGGACGCGGGGGTCGACGTCGTGCAGACGTTCCCCCCGGTGGCGGTGCTCGCGCTCGCGATGCCCCTGCTCGGGTTCGGCTTCCGGCCCACGGTGATCGCGCTCATCCTCTACGGGCTCTTCCCCGTGGTGAGCAACACCATCGCCGGACTGGAGGGTGTGCCGGATCCGGTGAAGGAGGCGGCGCTCGGCATGGGCATGAGCCGATGGCAGGTGCTCCGTCGCGTGGAGCTGCCGCTCGCCGCGCGCGTCATCCTCGCGGGGGTGCGCACCTCCGTGGTGATCAACATCGGCACGGCGACCATCGGTGCGGCGATCGGCGCGGGAGGCCTGGGCGATCCGATCATCGGCGGGCTGGTCAGGCAGAACCTCGCCTACGTGGTGCAGGGAGCCGTCCCGGCCGCGCTGCTCGCGATCATCGCCGACGCCGCGCTCGCGAACGTCGAGGCGGGCGTGGCCGCTCCCGTGGGCGGGCGCGGTTGAGACGCCGCGTGACGCACGGCGCCGGCACCTCTACGCTGGGCACATGGAGGATCGGATGCATACCGGTAGCGGGGGGACCGCACTCGAGGGGACGGCGTCGCGCACCGTGGCGCGATACGCGATGCTGCCCGACGGGACGGTCGTGCTCGCCATGGTCTCGGGCGGCGCCGACAGCACGGCGCTGCTCCACCTGCTCGCCTCCGGCGCGCTCGGCCGGGTGCGCCTCCACGCCCTGCACGTCGACCACATGCTGCGCCCGGATTCCGCGGAGGACGCCGAGTGGGTGCGCGTGCTCTGCGAGCGCCTCGGGATCCCGGTCAGGGTCGCCCGCTTCGACGTCGCCGCGCTCGCGGCCGAGGAGGGCCTCAACGTGGAGGACGCGGGCAGGCGGGTCCGCTACCGGCTCGCGCGCGAGGAGCTCGACGCGCGCCTGCACGAGGAGGCGACCGGACGCATCGCCGTGGCCCACACCCTCGACGACTCGGTGGAGACCGCGCTCATGCGCCTGGTCGGCGGCGCGGGGATGCGCGGGCTGGGCGGCATCGCGCCCGTGCGAGGCGCGGTGGTGCGTCCGCTCATCGGGTCACGGCGCTCGGAGGTGATCGATTACCTCCGGGAGCGCGGCGTGTCGTGGCGCGAGGACCCCACGAACCGCGACACCGACCGCTCGCGGGCCTGGGTGCGTCACGAGCTCGTGCCGATGCTCCGGCGACGCAACCCCCGCTTCGTGGAGTCGTTGGCGACCTCGATGCGGGTGCTCGCGGAGGAGGACGCGTACCTGGACACGGTCGCGCGTCGCGCGCTCGAGCGCCTCGTGCCGACCGGGTCCGGGTCCGACGCGGTCGTGCTCGACGCCGCCGCGCTGGCGGACACGGATCCGCCCGTCGCCCGTCGCGCGGTGCGCATCCTGCTGGAGGAGCGCTTCGGGCACGAGCGCTACACCGCCGAGGACCTGGGCGCGGTCGTCGAGGGGGCGGACGATCCCTCCTTCGCGCGGGACCTCACGGGCGGTCTGCGGGTCCGAGGCGAGTACGGTAGAATCGTCTTCTCCCGGGTGGGGGCCGAGAGGGAGTCGCTGGTACCCGCTTTGCTCCACATCCCGGGTGAGGTCGATCTCGGAGTCGGCGGCAGCATGCGCGCCACCGTCGTCACCGCGTGCGACGTGAGCGAGGATCCGCACGTCGCGTGCCTCGACGAGGCGCTCGTGCCCGACGTGCTCGAGATCGGCGGACCCGCTCCGGGTGACCGTATCCGGCCACTCGGGATGAGTGGGTCCAAGACCGTCGCCGACCTGTTGA
Organism: uncultured Eubacteriales bacterium; assembly: GCA_964406675.1. Classification (GTDB taxonomy): domain Bacteria; phylum Actinomycetota; class Coriobacteriia; order Anaerosomatales; family JAUVQN01; genus CAYOSP01. The sequence goes on from CAYOSP010000006.1 coordinate 31,915, forward strand.
CCGACGAGAGGATCCCCGCTCGGCTCCGCTCCCTGGTGCCGGTCGTCCGATGCGGCGACGAGGTCGTCTGGGTCGCGGGCTTGCGCATGAGCGAGGACTTCAAGGTCCGACCGGACACGCGGCGTGTGGTGCGCTTGGAGCACCGGAGGGAAGGATAGAACGGACGGAGCGGCCGAGGAGGAAGCCCGTTGCACCCGGACATGCACCCGGATATAGACCGGATCGTCGTGGACGAGGACCGCATCGCGAAACGGGTCCGTGGACTCGGCGAGCAGATCAGCGCGGACTACGCGGGCGAGACCGTCCTGCTGGTGGCCGTGTTGCGCGGAGCGGCGCTGTTCGTCGCCGATCTCGCGAGGACGATGGACTCGCCGGTGGAGATCGACTTCATGGCCGTCTCCTCCTATGGGTCGTCGACCAAGTCCTCCGGCGTGGTGCGCATATTGAAGGACCTCGACGAGGATGTCGAAGGAAGACACGTACTCGTGGTCGAGGACATCCTCGACACGGGACTGACATTGAAATACCTGCTGAGGAACCTCTCGACACGCAAGCCGAAGAGCCTGGAGGTCGTGACCCTGCTCAGCAAGACCGGCAAGCAGCGCGTGCCGATCGACTGTAGGTACGTGGGATTCGAGGTCGCCGACGAATTCGTCGTCGGGTACGGGCTCGACTACCGGGAGCGGTACCGCAACCTCCCGTACGTGGGAGTGCTCAAGCCCGACGTGTACGAGTCGTAGGCTCGGGCTCGATTAGGAGGACCGAGAGTGAATAAGAACGTCCGGACCATCGGACTGTATCTGATCATCGCGCTGGTGCTCGTGTACGTGCTCACCAGCGGTGTCCTCGGCATCCAACCGACGCCGGAGGAGATCACGAGCAACCAGTTCGTGCAGGCGCTCGATGACGAACGCATCGTCCAGGTCACCGCCGAGCTGCGCGACCAGCGCCTCGTCGGTCGGTACTACCCTGACGAGGAGGCCGTCGAGGCGGATCAGCCCGCCGATTTCGTATCCAACTTCATGGGCCAGGACGCCTTCGCCGGACTGATGCAGCAGAACCCGGACGTGGAGTTCGAGGTCGACCCGCAGGCGCCCGGGCTCTTCGAGATCATCCTGCCCTACCTGATCATCGGCGGGATCATGGTGCTCGTGCTGTTCTTCGTCATGAACCAGATGCAGGGCGGCAACTCGAAGATCATGTCGTTCGGCAAGGCGAAGACGAAGCGCATGACCCGCGACCAGCCGCGTATCACCTTCCGTGACGTCGCAGGGGTGGACGAGGCGGTCGAGGAGCTGCAGGAGATCAAGGAGTTCCTGGCCAACCCGGGCAAGTTCCAGGCGCTCGGGGCGAAGATCCCCAAGGGTGTGCTGCTCATGGGTCCGCCTGGAACGGGTAAGACGCTGCTCGCCCGGGCGGTGGCCGGTGAGGCCAACGTGCCGTTCTTCTCCATCTCGGGCTCGGATTTCGTCGAGATGTTCGTCGGTGTGGGCGCCTCGCGTGTGCGCGACCTGTTCGAGCAGGCGAAGGCCGCCGCCCCGTGCATCGTCTTCATGGACGAGATCGACGCGGTGGGCCGCCACCGCGGCGCCGGCCTCGGCGGCGGTCACGACGAGCGAGAGCAGACGCTCAACCAGTTGCTCGTCGAGATGGACGGGTTCGACATCAAGGACAACGTCATCCTCGTGGCGGCCACCAACCGCCCCGACATCCTCGACCCCGCGCTGCTGCGTCCGGGCCGCTTCGACCGCCAGGTGGTCGTGGACCGGCCGGACCTGAAGGGCCGCATCGGCATCCTGAGGATCCACGCGAAGGGCAAGCCCATCGCCGACGACGCCGAACTCGAGGTGCTCGCGCGGCGCACGCCGGGCTTCACCGGCGCCGACCTCGCGAACATGATGAACGAGGCCGCCCTGCTCTCCGCGCGCCACGGGCGCAAGGAGATCGAGATGAGCGAGCTCGAGGAGGCCATCGATCGCGTGGTGGCCGGTCCCGAGCGCAAGACGCGTCTCATCTCCGACAAGGAGAAGCGCGTCATCGCGTATCACGAGTCGGGCCACGCGCTGGTCGGACACGTGCTGCCCAACACCGATCCGATCCACAAGATCAGCATCATCCCGCGTGGCCAGGCGCTCGGCTACACGCTCGCGCTGCCGACGGAGGACAAGTTCCTCGTCGCGCGCTCCGAGATGACCGACCAGCTCGCGATGATGCTCGGCGGGCGCGTGGCCGAGGCCATCTCTACCGGCGACATCACCACCGGTGCGGCCAACGACATCGAGAAGGCGACGAAGCTCGCCCGCCAGATGGTCACCAGATACGGCATGTCGGAGAAGCTGGGCCCCATGACGCTCGGCGAGGGCCAGCACGAGATCTTCCTCGGCAAGGACTTCTCCTCGACGCAGGACTACAGCCCCGAGATCGCCTACGAGATCGACAAGGAGGTCCGCCGGCTCATCGACGAGGCCTTCGCGGTCGCGCAGAGCATCCTCGAGGAGCGGCGCGAGCAGCTGGACCTCATGGCCGACACGCTCATCGAGCGCGAGACGGTGGACCGTGACGAGCTGAAGGCGCTGCTGGAGGATCGCTGGGCGGAGTACCTCGAGGAGGAGAAGGAGCGCGAGGCCGAGGAGGCCTCCGACGGCTCCGAGGACGCCTCCGAGGGAGTGGAGGATGAGCAGGGCGAGCGGCGCAGGAAGAAGGGATCCGAGGAGGGCGAAGCCCCCGGCACGTCGCTGGCGCCGCAGGGGTAGATCCCGGGTAGGTCTCGGGTAG
>CAYOSP010000006.1:34789-46257 GCA_964406675.1 uncultured Eubacteriales bacterium
CGGGTAGGTCTCGGGTAGACCTCGCGTAGGTCTCGGACCCTCACACATGATGGATCACACGATCACACGGAAGGCGCTCCCGACGGGGCGCCTTCCGTATCTCCGGGGACCTTCCAGAGGACCCGGCACGACCATCCCTGGAGGCTATTGCGACTTCGCATCTAGGTGTGCTATACACATAGATGTGACCCACACCATGAGACGCACGAGGGTGACCCACGAGGATGACCCACGAGAAGGGCGGCGACATGCCGAACGGAAGAGGCCGCGGAGGCGGACGAGGACGAGGTTGCCGTGGCGCGGGCCGCGGTCGCGGCGGGCTGGTCGAGCCCGCGGTGCTGGCCGCGCTGGCCGGTGCGGGGAACGCGCACGGCTACGCGCTCGTCGAGGCGATCGACGAGCTGGCCGGCGATCAGGTCTGCGCGGGCTCCGGCGCCGTGTACCGGGTGCTGAGGCGTCTGGAAGAGGAGGGATGCGTCGTCTCCGAATGGGAGGAGGGCGACGCGGGCCCGCAGCGACGGAGTTACCGGATGACGGACCAAGGGGCCGAGGTGCTCGCGGAATGGGTCGAGTACCTGCGCGAGAGGGCGCGGGCCTTCGAGGCGATAGTGGACGCGGCGAACGCCGCGCTGGAAGGAAGGGAGTGAAGCGAGATGCCTGGTTTCGATGGGACGGGACCCCGCGGTGAGGGATCGATGAGCGGCTGGGGACGTGGAAGGTGCGTCGAGCCGGTCACCGGTGAGCCCGGTACGGGTCGAGGGAGCGAGCGCCGGCTGTTCGGCCTGGGCGGCATGCGTGGACGGCGCGGCCGCTTCGGAGGAGGCTTCGGCCTCGGTCGAGGTCTCGGGCGAGGAGGCCGCTGGTGAAGCTGGCGGTGAGCGCGTCCGAGCCGCGTCTCGACGCTCGGGTCGACGAGCGGTTCGGGCGCGCGATGTACTTCGTGTTCGTCGACGATGACGGCGAGGAAGAGGCCGTCGTGGTCGACACCTACGACAACAGCGAGGCGCGCAACGCGATGCAGGGCGCCGGGATCGCGGCCGCGGAAGCGGTCTCGCGGGCCGGCGCCGAAGCGGTGCTGACCGGCCACCTCGGCCCCAAGGCCTACCGAGCGCTCGCCGCGGCGGGGATCCCCGGATACCGCGCCGACGGGATGACGGTGGCGGAGGCGGTCAGCGTCTTCGCGGCGGGAGCGCTCGAGCCGCTCGAAGATGAGACGACCGAGAAGGAGAAGAGATGAGCGACGCTGGACGTACCGTGACGCTGGCGATCCCCTCGGTGGGCGAGGGCGGGCTCTCGGCGCAGCGCTCCGGGCATTTCGGCCGGTGCGATTGCTTCACGCTCGTCGACATCCGGGACGGCGCCGTGGCCGACGTGCGCGTGATCGACAACCCGCCGCACCAGGACGGCGGGTGCCTGCGCCCGGTGCAACTCCTTCACTCGCATGGAGCGTCCGCTCTGCTCGTGGCCGGCATAGGCGGCAGGCCGTTGGCCGGATTCCGTGATGTCGGAATCGAGGTGTACCAGGACGACGCCATCCCGATGATCGGTGACGCCGTGGAGGCGTTCATGACGGGCTCGGTGGCTCCCATCGGGGCCGACGGCGTCTGCGGCGGGCACTAGCCGCGATGACACGGACCATAGCGATCGCCTCGGGCAAGGGTGGTACCGGCAAGACCACCGTGGCCGTCAACCTCGCCGTCGAGTCGGCCAGGCGCGGCCGGCGGGTGGCGCTCGTCGACTGTGACGTCGAGGAGCCGGACGCGCACCTCTTCCTGCCGATCCGCAAGTGGCACGAGCAGGACGTGACGGTGCCCAACGCCGTGGTCGACGAGGACGCCTGCACCGCCTGCGGCGCGTGCAGCGACGTGTGCGCGGCCGGAGCGATCCGCGTGCTCGGCGATACCGCCGTCGTGTTCGACGAGCTGTGCCGCAGCTGCGGGCGGTGCGTCGCCGCCTGCCCCACCGGCGCGGTGAGCATGGAGCGCCGTCGCGTGGGGACGGTCTCCGTCGCCGCCGTGCCCGACGCCGCGTCGGATCTCGAACTGGTCTGGGGCACGCTCGACGTGGGTGAGGTGCGCGCGCCGGACGTCATCCGGGCGGCAAGGGAGGTGACCGAGAGCCTGCCGGCGGAGATGGTGATCCTGGACGCGTCTCCCGGCGTCGCGTGCGCGGCCACCACCGCCTTGCGCGGCGCGGACATGACGCTGCTCGTGACCGAGCCCACGGCGTTCGGGCTGCACGACCTGGACGCGGCGCTCCGTCTCACCGAGGCGATAGGGGTGCCCGCGTCCGTGGTCGTCAATCGCCATGGGATCGGCGAGGCCGACGTCGATGCTTTGTGCGAGGACGCCGGCGTGCCCGTGATCGCGCGGTTCCCCTTCGATCGCGCCGTGGCCGAGGTCTACGCACGCGGGGGACTGCTGCTCGACGAGCATGAGGACTCGGCGGAACGGTTCGCGGTGCTCGCACGCTGGGCGGTGTCCCACGTGGCGGCCGGGGGTGCGACGTGAGACGTATCGCGGTCGCCTCCGGTAAGGGGGGCACGGGCAAGACGACGATCGCGGCCGCGATCGCTCACGGGCTCGGCGACGGGTCGGTGATCGCGATCGCCGACTGCGACGTCGAGGCCTCCAACCTGCCGATCGCGCTCGGCGCCTCCGAGAGCTCGTCGGAGCTCTTCGTGGGCGGGCGGATCGCGCGGATCGATCCGCGGAGCTGCTTCGGATGTGGCGCGTGCGTCCCCTACTGCCCGTTCGGCGCGATCCTGCCGCCCGGGGAAGCGTCGGCGACGAGCATCCCCACGCTCGCGTATTCCGTGGATAGGTTCCTGTGCGAGGGCTGCGGAGCCTGCACCGAGGCGCCGTGTCCGAACATGGCGCCGGCCATGCACCCGGCGGAGGTGGGCACGGTCTTCTCGGGGACGTGCACCGCCGGGGCCATCACCTGGGCCCGTCTGGAGCCGGGCGCGGACCTGTCCGGCAGGCTGGTGACCGAGGTCCGCAAGAAGGCGGAAGCCGCCGCCGAGAAGACGGGCGCGGAGCTCCTGCTGATCGACGGGCCTCCTGGGATCGGCTGTCCCGCCACCGCCGCCATCGGAGGCGTCGACCTGCTCCTCGCGGTCACGGAGCCGACCATCGCCGGCGTGCACGACCTCCAACGGCTGCTGGATCTGGCCGAACGACTCGATCTGCCGGTGGTGGCGGTGCTCAACAAGGCCGACCTGTCGAAGGAGGGCGCCGAGGCGGTCCGGGACACCTGCGCCCGACGGGGCGTGACCCTGGCGGCCGAACTGCCGTTCGAGGAGCGCATCGCCCGGGCCTGGGGAGGCGTGTTGGCCGACGAAGCGCTGCAGCTCTACGGCAAGCCGGTGCTGGACCGGGTGCTCGACTCGGTCGGCCTGCTCGACTGACCGGGGTATCCTCGTGGTATCGCTTCTCGTGAGGGATACGGAGGACCCATGGACACAGAGCGCATCGCGGAGGGCGTCCGGCTCATCCTCGAGGGCATCGGAGAGGACGTGGACCGCGAAGGACTGCGGGACACCCCCCGCCGCGTGGCCGACATGTACGCGGAGGTGTTCGCCGGCCTCGAGGCGGAGCCGGCCGAGCACTTCGAGGTGACGTTCAGCGAGGACCACCAGGAGATGGTCCTCGTGCGCGACATCCCGCTGTACAGCATGTGCGAGCACCACCTGCTGCCGTTCCTCGGCAAGGCGCATGTCGCCTACATCCCCGGCGAGGACGGGCGCATCAGCGGGCTGTCGAAGCTGGCGCGGGTCGTCGACGTGTATGCGCGCCGCCCCCAGGTGCAGGAGCGCATGACCTCGCAGATCGCCGATACGATCGTCGAGCACCTCGACCCCTCGGGCGTGATGGTGGTGATCGAGGCCGAGCATCTGTGCATGTCGATGCGCGGCGCGATGAAGCCGGGCGCGATCACGACCACGTCCGCCGTGCGCGGCACGTTCGCACGCGACATGCGCACGCGCTCCGAGGCGATGTCGCTCATCAAGGGTCGCGCGTGAGCGAGGGCCGCGGATCCCACGGCGGTGAGCCGGGACGCGAGCGGGCGACGCGCTGGCGCTGCGGGCGCTTCGACCTCGCGCTCGACCGCACGCTCGTGATGGGCATCCTCAACGTCACGCCGGACTCGTTCTCGGACGGCGGACGGTTCGTCGCCGGCGAGGCTTCAGGTGACGCGCCGGCGGCGGGTGCGGAGTCGCGCGGCGGCGGGTCGATGGAGGCGGTGGACGTCGAGGCGGCTGTGGGGGCCGGCCTCGCGATGGAGGCGGCGGGCGCGGCGATCCTCGACGTGGGCGGCGAGTCGACCCGGCCCGGCGCGGCCGAGGTGAGCGTCGAGGAGGAGCTCGAACGGACGGTGCCCGTGGTGCGCGGACTCGCCGAGCGGGCGCGCGTGCCGGTCTCGATCGACACCCGGCACGCGGAGGTGGCGCGCGCGTGCATCGAGGCGGGCGCGTCGATCGTGAACGACGTCTCGGGGTTCCGCGACCCGGGGATGGTGCGGCTGGCCGCCCGGGGTGGCGTGGAGGCCCGCGCCGGTCGTGGCCGCGGCGACTCCCGGCCGGCGGGCGCGGGCGAGGTCGGCTGCGTGGTCATGCACATGCTCGGCGAGCCCGGCACGATGCAGGACGAGCCGCGCTACGAGGACGTGGTGCGCGAGGTGGGCGAGTGCCTCGAGCGACAGGCCGCGGCGCTCGAGGACGCCGGCGTGGCGCGCGAGCGGATCTGCGTCGATCCCGGCATCGGGTTCGGCAAGACGACCGCGCACAACCTCGCGCTGCTGCGCCACGTGGACGAGCTCGTGGCGACGGGCCGTCCGGTGATGGTGGGCGCATCGAGGAAGCGATTCATCGGCGAGCTCACCGCCGTCGAGGAGGCGAGCGAACGGGTCGCCGGCAGCTTGGGGGTTGCGTCCTGGTGCGTCTCGCGAGGCGTGCAGGTCCTGCGGGTGCATGACGTCGCGGAGACGGTCCAGGCGGTCGGCATGGTCGAAGCGATCCGCGCCGGCATACCGGCGAGTCCCGTCGGGGCCGACGTCGAGTGGGTGCCGCTCACCTGCGTCGGCGGGACGATGACCCTCGACGGGTTCGTGCCTGGGCTGTCCGGCCCCGATGCCGGCAACGTCGGTCTCGACCTGCTCTTCGCGGAGTCGGTGCTTCGCGAGGAGGGACTCGCCTGCGCGTTCCAGCCGCACCGTCCCTTCGAGGGGCACGATCCGTACGGGCTGCCGGGCCCGGTCGTGCTCATGGTGCCGGAGTCCCTCGCGGCGCGGGCGGACCGTCTCGTGCGCGAGGCGCTGCGGGCGCGGGTGCTCGAGGAGGAGGCGGCCGAGGGACCCGTCGGGGAGGCGCACGAGGGGCGCGACCGTGGAGCCGGCGATGTCCGCGAGGAGTCCGACGACGATGCGTGACGCGTTCGTCGGGCTCGGCAGCAACCTCGGTGTGCCGGAGGCGAACCTCCTGAGGGCGCTTCGCATGATCGACGAGCTCCCGAACACGGAGGTCGTCGACGTCTCCCACATGTTCCGCTCGGAGCCGTGGGGCGTGGAGGACCAGCCGGCGTTCGTGAACGCGGTGGCGAGGCTGCGCACGCGCCTGCTCGCCGACCAACTCCTCGGCTATCTGCTCGACATCGAGACCGAGATGGGTCGGGTGCGCGGTGAGGACTCGGGCGGGACCGGCCCCGAGCGCAACGGACCTCGCGTCATCGACCTCGACCTGCTCCTGCTCGGCGAGGACGAGTGGCGTACCGAGGAACTGGTCCTGCCGCATCCGCGTATGCACGAGCGCGACTTCGTGCTCACGCCGCTGCTGCAGATCGCGCCGGACGTGCGGTGGCCCGACGAGCGGTCGATCCGTCGCGGCGGCGACCTCGTGGGGAAGGTGGTAGCCGACCTCGGTCGGATCCCGGGCGCCGGGGAGCTCTGGTACGACTGGGAGGTCCGGTATGCCGAACCGCTCGGCTCCGGGGGTTGTGCGGGCGGCGCGGGCGCGCGCTACGTCGGCCCGGCGGAGGACGCACCGGCGGGAGCACCCGCGGGAGCACCCGCGGAACCGGGGAGGCCGCTCGCTGCGCCCGGAGCGGCGCCGGACGACGAGTGGGTCCAGGTCGACTCCGGGTGGGGGTTCGGGATGGACGTCGAGATCAAGCTCGCGAAGCTGCAGCAGGCGGGCATCCCCGCGGAGCTCTCGCACCGGCCGTTCGCCGACAAGCTCGGCCTGCCGATGGGCGGCTTCGAGCCCTCGCGCATCCTCGTGCCCGCCTCTCGCCTGGACGACGCGCGCCGCGTCCTGCGGAGCGGTGGCCCGCTGCCGTACGGGGCCGGCGAGCGCCCCACACGCGAGCGGCCCGCGTGGTGGCGCATCGCGCTCATCCTGGCGCTCATCGCCTGGGCGGGACCGTACGCGATCCGCCTGTTCGCCGACTTCTTCGAATCGGTGGCGGCGATCTTCCAGTGAGCCGGCAGGCTCACCGCGGTCACCGATGCGCGAAGCCGCGCGCAGATCGCCGCCTGTGCCTACCACTTCCTCAACCGTCGCTGGAGGAACTCGACGCTTCCGCACGCTGGATCTTAGTCGGCACCCTCGGGACGCGACTCCATGAGTCGCTCGCCGCGCCACACTCGCACGACCCGGACGCACGTCTCGTCTACGCGGTAGACGATGCGCAGCGGCTGGTGGATGAGTTCGCGCAGCCACGGCGTCTCGAACTCAGGCACCACCCTGCCGCTGTCCGGGAAGTCGGCGAGCCGCTCGGCCTGCTCGAGCACTTCTCGTACGAGCCGCTCACCGACGTGGGGGACCTCTTGGGATCGGTACCAGGCGCGCACGTCCTCCAGGTCGCGGACCGCTGATTCCGCGAACGAGATCTCGCGCTCGGGCACGTCAGTCGAGTCCCAGCCGACGTTTGGCATCGGCGAGCGACAGCTCCCGGCCGCCTTCGAGGTCGCCCAGGCCCTCGACGACGGATCGCATGAACTCGCGCTCCTCCTGGGCGGCTTCGAACTCGGAGAGAGATCGAGCTGCTTGAGGGCTCGTCAGCATCGCGCCCGCGGCCGGTGCCGGTGTTCCTGCCGCGCCTCACCCCTCCTCGCGCCGGCGCGTGACGTACGAACCCGGCTCCTCGGCGACGTAGTAGCGCCTTCGGGGGTCGTTCGGCCCGCTGCCCACGTCCACCACGAGGCCCATCTCCACGAGCGCACGCAGCCGCGTGCGCGCCGCCCTGCTCGTGCGTCCGATCGCCTCCGCGATCTGTGAGGTCGAGAGGCCTTCACCCTCGGTGAGCGCGAGGAGGATATGCTCGTCGAGTTCGTCGAGCCCGCTCGGGTGCTCGCGCCCGGAGTGGAACGTGACCCGGAAGCGGAAGCCCATCTCGCGGATCTCCGGGTCGGCGAGCCCGGCCTGCCGACACGCGTGCACCATGCGCGAGATGCCGCTGCCCCACTGCTCGATGAGTCCGAGGTCGTGGAAGACTCGGCCGATCACCCGGTTGCGCAGGCGGGACACGCCTTCGTAGAGGTCGTCGACGGTGAGGCCGGGGAGGAGGATGCCAGGGTTCTCGATCTCGCAGCGATCGTCGAAGACCGCGATGCGCAGCGGGCCGCCCCGCTGTGTGTAGTCCGCGTGCACGACCGCGTTGACGACCGCCTCGCGCAGTGCGGCGGGCGGGTACTGCCACACGTCGACCCGCCGGGCGCCGTCGAGCTCCATCCCCACGGTGATGTTGCGACGCACGAACGCGAGCGCCTGCTCGACGGCGATGTGCGGGCAGGCGTCGATATCGAGCGAGTCGACGAGCGCGGAACGGTCGTCGCCTCGGAACCGTGCGGCCTGGATGCGCGCGTCGGGGAACTCGTCCGCGCGACGCGCGCCGAACAGCAGGACGCCGCCGACCGTCGGGACCCGGCGGTCGGAGTGCTCGACCGCGAGGCGCAGCGTGACCAGGTCGCGGGGGCGGACCTCGCGGATCCCCTCGTAGGCGTCACGCACGGCGTCCATGTCGAGCGCGTCATCGGCATCCAGATCCGTGAGCGGCTCCTCGTCGAAGGTGCCGCCGCGCGACATCCTCGCGAGCTCCCCGATGAGCGCGTCGTCGGCGTGCCGGTCGGTGGAGCCCACGCGCACGTACACGCCGGCTTCGGCACTCTCCGAGCGTACGTGGTACGGGCGGGACGGCCCGGGATGGACGTGCACCGCGACCAGGTGTGTGTCGCGCCACGGGACGATCTCGATCTCCGGCACGATGCGGGGCTCGATGGAATCGCTCAGCAGGTCGGCGAGGCGTTCCTCCACGGCGAGCGGGTCGTCGACCCCGACCACGTCACGCCTTCGGTCGCTGACCCCGAGGAGGATGGTGCCGCCGGATGTGTTGGAGAACGCGACGGCGGTGCGCACGATACCCGCGTGGGCGCTGTCGTCGCGCTTGAACTCGAGGGTCTTGCCCTCGTGCCTCAGCAGGATGCGCTCGATGTCCATGCTAGGAAATCTACTCGGAAGTAGTGAAGCGTGCAAGACTTCCGAGTAAGTCTAGTGGATCGCCCGAGTAAGCCCTGTCTTGAGTTATACGCAGATTCGCACTAAACTGCGTATAACTCAAGACAGGAGGGACGACCGCATGCGGAAACAGCCGCTCGAGAACCAGACGCTCTACAGCGAACTGGTCGATCGTCTCACCGCCATGGAGGCCCATCGCACCGTAGGGCACCTGAAGGGCACCTTCGTCACGAAGACGATCAAGGGCGAGACGTACCACTACTTCCAATACTCGGAACCGGGTGGCCGCAAACGTCAGATCTACCTGGGCCGCAGGAACGAGGCGCTCGAACGGGTACTGGAGCGGTTCGGGGAGTCGCGTCCCGAAGCTTCGATGGAGCGCTCATCCGTCGAGCGGCTCTGCGCCCAGCTGCGGGCGGGCGGGGCGCTCGTCACGGACGGCGCCTCGGCTCGGGTGCTGCGGGTGCTCTCCGATTCCGGTCTGTTCCGGCTCGACGGGGTGCTGGTCGGTACGCACGCGTACACGGTCATCGGCAACATGCTGGGTGTGAGCTGGTCCTCATCGCTGCGGACGCAGGACATCGACGTGGCCGCGGATCGCGTGCTCCGCGTGGCGGTCGGGGACGAGACCGAGGCCGACGTGCCGGGTGCGCTGGAGAGTCTGGAGATGGGCTTCCTCCCGGTGCCCGGCCTCGACCGCAAGAGTCCGTCCACCTCCTACAAGGTCCGTGGGCAGAGCCTTCGGGTCGATCTGCTCACCCCGTTGCACGGGGGTGGCGAGACCGGGGTCGTCGACGTGCCGCGCTTCAAGGCGGCGGCGAGGCCACTGCGGTTCCTCGACTACCTCATCGAGCGGCCGGTGACCGGAGCGGTCGTCGACGGAGGCGGTGTGCTCGTGCGGGTACCGGACCCCGCGCGCTTCGCGCTGCACGAGCTCATCCTGTCGGGGGAGCGCAGCGCGACGGAACACGCCGAGCGGGAGAAGGACCTCCGACAGGCGGGCGAGGTGCTGTCGGTCCTCCTGGATGAGCGTGCGGGCGACGTCGGGCTCGCGTGGGAGGATCTCGAGCGGCGTGGACGCGGCTGGGTCGGGCGAGCGCGTGAGGGCGCGGCCGCTCTGGAGGCCGTCGCCCCGGAGGTGGCGACGCGTCTTCCGGCATGAGGCGCCGGTCGTCCGGCCTGCTATACTCGCAAGTCCCTCCCGCGAGGAACCGCCTGGACCCGATGCCCGGACGCAGGCCCACGAGACACGCGAGTCGACGGGAGCCGGCGGACGGGCGAGTAGGGCTGGGACGGTAAGGAAGGAGACCCCGCATGAGCACTCCGAAGTCCCGCGTCACCACCCGCACGTTCGCCGCGCGCAAGGCCGCGGGCGAGCCGATCGTGATGGTCACCGCCTACGACGCGCCCGGCGCCCGTCTCGCCGACGAGGCCGGTGTCGATTCGATACTGGTCGGCGACTCGCTCGGCATGGTCGTCCTCGGCATGGACGACACGCTCGGCGTCACCATGGACGACATGGTGCGTCACACCGCGGCGGTCGCCCGCGCGACGAGCCGCGCGATGGTCGCCGCCGACATGCCGTTCATGAGCTTCCAGGTCACCGCCGAGGAGGCGATGCGCAACGCCGCGCGCCTCGTCGTGGAGGGCGGTGCGCAGGCGGTGAAGGTGGAGGGCGGCCGCGCGGTCGCCGGCGCCGTGCGCCGCATCGTCGACGCGGGCATCCCGGTCGTGGGCCACGTCGGCCTCACGCCGCAGTCGGTGCACGAGCTCGGCGGCTATCGCACGCAGGCCAGGGAGGCCGCGCCCGCCGTCCGGCTCGTCGAGGACTGCCGCGCGCTCGAGGAGGCCGGCGCGTTCGCGGTCGTGCTCGAGTGCATCCCGGCCGAGCTCGCCGCGCTGGTCACGCGCTCGATCGGCGTGCCGAGCATCGGCATCGGCGCGGGCGGCGGCTGCGACGGCCAGGTGCAGGTCTTCCACGACCTGCTCGGCCTCGGCTCGTACACGCCGAAGCACGCGCGCCGCTACGCCGACCTCGCCCCCGCCGTGCGCGACGCGATCGCCTCCTACGCCGACGACGTGCGCTCCGGCGACTTCCCCGCCGAGGAGCACTGCACGGCCATGGAGCCGCGCGAGCTCGAGGAGGTCGAGCGCACGCTCGGCGTCGGCGGCGAGCCGTCGGGCAGCGGCGCGGCGGACGGCGAGGACGAGTGCCCGGGCGAGGGTCGCGCGGCGGACCGGACGCACCACGAGGACGAGGTGCTCTGAGTGGAACGCATCGCGTCCGTCGAGGAGATGCGCAAGGCGTCGGCCGACGTCCGTCGCGAGGGCAAGGTGCTCGCGCTCGTCCCGACGATGGGCGCGCTGCACGCCGGGCACCTCGCGCTCGTGCGCGCCGCCCGCGAGCGCGCCGACGTCGTGGTCGTCTCCATCTTCGTGAACCCCGCGCAGTTCGGCCCCGGCGAGGACTTCGAGCGCTACCCTCGCGACCTCGAGCGCGACCTCGAGCTGCTCGCCGCCGAGGGGGTCGAGCTCGTGTTCGCGCCGAGCGTGGAGGCGATGTACCCGGAGGGCGCGACCACGACCGTCGACCCGGGCCCGATCGGCGACGTCCTGTGCGGTGCGAGTCGCCCCGGGCACTTCCGAGGCGTCGCGACCGTCGTCCTCAAGCTCCTCGAGGCGGCCCGCCCGCACCTCGCGTTCTTCGGCGAGAAGGACTTCCAGCAGCTCGTCATCATCCGCCGCCTCGTGCGCGATCTGCTCGTGCCGGTCACCGTGGTCGGCGTGCCGACCGTGCGCGAGCCGGACGGCCTCGCGATGTCGAGCCGCAACCGCTACCTCGGCGAGAGCGAGCGCGCCGCGGCGACGGTGCTGTACCGGGCGCTCGAGGAGGTGCGCGAGCGTACGGCCCGCGCGCCGGCCGGGACCGGCGGGCGGGCCGGGACCGGCGGGCGGG
>CAYOSP010000006.1:46357-56145 GCA_964406675.1 uncultured Eubacteriales bacterium
GCGGTACCGGCGGGCGGGGCGGTACCGGCTCCCTCGACGTCGCCGAGCTCGAGCACGTGATGCGTCAGACGATCGAGGGTGAACCGCTCGTCGAGCTGGAGTACGCTTCGGTGGTGGACGCCCGCACGCTCGAGCGTCTCGAGACCCTGGACCGCCCGGCCCGCGCACTCGTCGCCGCGAGGGTCGGGGACGCACGGCTCATCGATAACCTGGAGTTGCCCGCGCATGAGTGATACGGACCCCCTCGTCGAACCGCACACCCGCGAGATCCTCGAGGTCCGCGAGCTCGTCGCCGAGCACGACGCGGTCCTGCTCGCGCACAACTACCAGCGGCCCGAGGTGCAGGACGCGGCGGACTTCGTCGGCGACTCGCTCGGGCTCGCCCGGCAGGCCGCCGCCACCGATGCGGCGATCATCGTCTTCGCGGGCGTGCACTTCATGGCCGAGACCGCGAAGATCCTCGCACCGGACCGCACGGTGCTGCTGCCGGAGCGCACCGCGGGCTGCCCGATGGCCGACATGATGAGTGCCGACCAACTCCGTGAATGGCGCGAGGAGTACCCGGGCGTGCCGGTCGTCACCTACGTGAACTCGACCGCCGGGTCCAAATCGCTCTCGGACGTGTGCTGCACCTCGGCGAACGCCGTCGAGGTGGTGCGCTCGCTCGACGCGGATCGGGTGCTGTGCGGCCCGGACCGCAACCTCGCCGACTGGATCGACCGCAACCTGCCCGAGGTCGAGGTCGTGCCCTGGCAGGGCTTCTGCCCCACCCACGAGCGCGTCACCGAGGCGACGGCCCGCGAGACGAAGGCCGCGCATCCGGACGCCGAGCTGCTCGCGCATCCCGAGTGCCGGCCGGAGGTGCTCGACCTCGCCGACGCGGTGCTCTCGACGAGTCAGATGCTCGCCCACGCCGAGGAGTCCGACGCCGAGGAGTTCATCATCCTCACCGAGGGCGGGCTCGTGCACGGCCTCTCGAAACGCGCGCCCGCCAAGCGCTTCTTCCAGCCCCGACCGGCGATGGAGTGCCCGAACATGAAGCTCACCACGCTCGAGAGCGTCCGCACGGCGCTCGTCGAGGGCGTGCACGAGATCGACGTGGCTCCGGACGTGCGCGAGGCGGCCCGATCTGCCGTCGAGCGCATGGTCGCGATCGGCTGACGCCGTGCCGCGCGAGGGGACCCCGGCCGACGCCCGACCCGATCCGCGGCCGGACGCGCTGCCCGAGGCGCTCCTGCGCCGCTACCTGATCGAGTTCGATACCGACGAGCTGGTCTCGCACGAGAGCGACGTGCTCGTGATCGGTTCCGGCATCGCGGGACTCACCGCCGCGCTCGCCACCCCCGGCGACGTGCGCGTGGCGCTCGTCACGAAGGGCCGCGTCGTCGAGACCGCCACCTGGTACGCCCAGGGCGGGATCGCGGGCGCGGTGAGCGAGGCGGACTCGGTCGACCTGCACGTGCAGGACACCCTGGAAGCGGGGGCGGGCCTGTGCGACGAGGCGGTGGTGCGCACGGTGGTCGAGGAGGCGACCTCGGCGCTCGACGACCTGCGCGACCGGGGCGTGTCGTTCGACACCTCGCCGGGCGGCGCGGTGCACCTGCATCGCGAGGGCGGACACAGCCTGCCTCGCGTGCTGCACTCCGGGGACACCACCGGCGCCGAGGTGCAGGACACGCTCACCGGCTTGGTGAAGGGCGCCCGCAACGTCGACCTGTTCGAGGAGCGCTTCCTCGTCGACCTGCTCACCGCGGGCGACCGCTGCGTCGGCGCGCTCGTGCACGACCCGGCGAGCAGGCGGCTCGAGGTGTACTGGGCGGGCGCGACCGTGCTCGCCTCGGGCGGCGCGGGCCAACTCTACCGCACCACCACCAACCCCCACATGGCGACCGGGGACGGCATCGCCGCCGCGTGGCGGGCGGGGGCGACCCTATCCGACCTCGAGTTCGTGCAGTTCCACCCCACCGCGCTCGACTCCAGGGAGGACCCGCGCTTCCTCATCACCGAGGCGCTGCGCGGCGAGGGCGCCGAGCTGCTCGATTGCGAGGGCCGCCCGTTCATGCCCGGCGCGCATCCGCAGGGCGACCTCGCGCCCCGGGACGTGGTGACCGCCGAGATCGAACGCGTGATGCGCCGCTGCGGTACCACGCACGTGTGGCTCGACGCGCGACACCTCGGCGACGAGCGCCTGGAGCGCCGCTTCCCGGCGATCCGCCGGCGCTGCGCCGAGGCGGGATTCGACCTCTCGACCGACCTCATCCCGGTCGCGCCCGCCGCGCACTACCTGATCGGGGGCGTCACGATCGACGTCGACGGCCGGACCTCGCTGCCGGGACTCTACGCGTCGGGCGAATGCACCTCGTCGGGCCTGCACGGCGCGAATCGGCTCGCCTCGAACTCCCTGCTCGAAGGGCTCGTGTTCTCGCGGCGCATCGTGCGCGCGATCGACGAGTCGGGTGCGCGGGCGCCCTCGACGCCGCGGGTGGTCTCCGGGGAGGCCGAGGAGACCGCGGTGATGACCGCGCCGGTCGCGCGTCACACCGTGCAGGGTGTCATGAGCGGCTTCGTCGCCACCACGCGCTCCGAGGGGAGCCTGCTCGAGGCGTCGATCATGCTGCGCGACCTCACGCCGCTGCTCGGCGTGGCGCTCAGGCGGACCTACGAGATGGAGCTGCAGAACCTGCTCACCGTGGCGCTGCTCGTCACGCACGCGGCCTGGTACCGGGAGGAGACGCGGGGCGCGCACCGCCGCAGCGACTTCCCGGAGCGCGACGACGCGCGCTGGAGGGTACACACGCGTTGGCGGCGCGGCGAGGCGCCGCGCGAGCAGCCGGTCCGCATCGACGCGCCGGAAGGAGGCGCGTGAACGACTTCCGCATCCCCGATACCCACGACGTCGTCCTGCGTGCGCTGGCCGAGGACCTCGGCGTCGATCCGGGCATGATCGAGGCGGGCGACCCCGGGGTGCTCGGACTCGACGCGACGAGCGCCTCCGTGATCCCGGAGGACGCGCGGTTCAGCGGCCGTTTCGTCGCTCGCGAGGAGTGCGTGGTGTGCGGGCTCCCGCTCATCGAGCGGGTGCTCGCGCCGCTGGACGTCGCCGCCCGCTCCGGCTTCGTCGCCGTGCGTTCCGACGACGCGGCCGAGGTGTTCCCGCTGGTGGCCGAGGGCGCTCGGGTGAGCGCCGGCGATGCGATCGCCGAGGTCGAAGGCTCGGCTCGCGTCGTCCTGATCGCCGAGCGCACCATCGTCGACCTGCTCATGGTGCTCTCCGGCATCGCGACGGAGACGCGGCGCTGGGTCGAGGCGGCGCCGGACGGTCTCGAGGTATCCGACACCCGGAAGACCCTGCCGGGTCTCCGCGCGCTGTCGAAGTACGCGGTGCGGGTCGGGGGCGGCGTGAACCATCGCGGCGGCCTGTGGGACATGGTGCTGATCAAGGACAATCACCTGCGCCACGCGGGCGGTATCGAGCGGGCGGTCGGCGCGGCTCGCGCCGGGCGGCCGGGACTCGAGATCGAGGTCGAGGCCGACGACCCGGGGCAGGCGGCGCAGGCGGCGGCCGCGGGCGCGGACCGCGTCCTGCTCGACAACATGGACGACGACGCGGTGCGGCGCGCGGTGCGCGCGATACGTGAGGCGTCCGCCGGCCGCCGGACGCTCGCCGATCGCGAGGCGCCCGCCGATCGCGACGGCCCCGTCCGGATCGAGGCCTCGGGCAAGGTGGGGATCGAGCGGCTCGTCGCCCTCGCGGACGCGGGCGTGGATCGCGTCTCAACCAGCGCGATCACCCTGGCGCGGCCGGTCGACATCGCCCTCGACGAGAACGTCCCGGGGGCGGGCGATCGCGGGGAGCGGAGCCGAGACGAGACGGACCGCGGGGAGCGGACCGGATGACCGAGCCGTCGGTCGGCATACCGTTCGTCGACTTCTTCCTCGCGCTGCTCGCGGACTACGGCTACCCGATCACCGCGGCTTTCGCGTTCACCGAGAACGTGTTCGTGCTGGGCAGCTTCGTGCCGGGCGAGACGATCGTGATGGCCGCCTCGTTCGTGTCGGTGAGCGGGCGGCTCGATTGGCTCGCGGTGTGGGCGGTGGCGTTCGTCGCCTCCTTCGCCGGGGGCAACCTGAGCTACTTCGTCGGCAGGCACGGAGGGCGGCCGGCGATCGAGCGGCTCATGCGGCGATTCCACATCTCGGAGAGCCGACTGCTCGCGGCCGAGGCCTACTTCGCCGAGCACGGCTCGGAGACGGTGTTCCTCGCGCGGTGGGTGGCCGGGGTCAAGAACCTGGTCCCGGCGCTCGCCGGCGTCTCGCGCATGTCGCTCGGGTGGTTCGAGCTCTACAGCGTGCTGGGCACGTTCGTCTACACGACGATCCTGGTGGCGCTCGGCTACTTCTTCGGCGAGTACCTGGAGACGATAGTGGGTGTGGTCCAGGGCGGCGGATGGGGACTGCTCGCCTTCTTCGCGATACTCGGCGGCTACACCTGGTACCGGCTGCGCATGCGTCGGAAGCGGCGCCGACTGCGGTCCGAGGCCGGCGGCGAGCCGCCCGCCGTGGGCGGGTCGACGCGGGCGAGGGGCGTCGAGTCGTCGGGTGGCGTGGCGTCGCCGGAGCGAGGAGGTGTCGACGATGAGCCCTGAGTCGCGGCGGGAGGCGGTGCTGCAGGCGCTGCGCGCGGGCGGCGGGACGCCGCGATCCGGCGAGGCGATCGCCGAGGAGCTCGGCGTGAGTCGCGCGGCGGTGGCCAAGCACGTCGACGCGCTGCGCCGCAAGGGTTACGGGATCGAGGCGGTGCCGGGGATCGGCTACCGGCTCGTGGGGGCGCCCGATGTGCCCTACCCCTCCGAGGTGCGGCCGCTGCTGGAGAGCGGTATGTGGATCCGGCTCGAGGGCGGCGGTCCCACCGGTTCGACGAACGACGACCTCAAGGCGCTCGCCGCCGAGGGGGCGCCCGAGGGGACGGTGGTGCTCGCGAGCGCACAGGCGCTCGGGAGGGGGCGGATGGGGCGGACGTGGGAGTCCCCGCCGGGCGGCGCGTACCTGAGCGCGCTCCTCCGTCCCGATGTCACCCCCGCGCGCGCCGCCTCGCTGTCTCCGACGGCGGCGCTCGGGGTCGCGCGCGGATTGGGGCGCCTCGGGGTCGACGCGCGCGTCAAGTGGCCGAACGACGTGCTCGCTCCCGACGGGCGGAAGCTCGCCGGTGTGCTGCTGGAGATGGCCGCCGAGGCCGACGGGGTGCGCTGGGTGGTGGTCGGCTGCGGGATCGACGTGCGCCGCGAGGGGCGGTCCGTGCCCGGCGCGGCGTACGTCTCCGATCTCGTCGAGCGTCCCGTGGGCACCGCGGAGGTCGCCGCGGCGGTGCTCGACGGACTGGCGGACGCCTACCGCGGGTGGCGTGACGCGGGATGTGTCGTCCCGGGAGGCTTCGCGCGCAGGGACGCCTTGCGGTCGCGCGAGGTGGTCGTGCGGGACGCGCGGGGTGAGGTGGTGGCTTCGGGTCTCGCGCGGGGGGTGGCGGGCGACGGCTCCCTGCGTGTCGAGACCGGCGCGGGCGAGCGCACGGTGACCGCAGGCGACGTGACCCTTGCGGATCCCGGGGACGAGCCCGTGGATCCGCGGGACGAGCCCGTGGATCCGCGGGACGAGCCTCCGGGCGCCGAGAGCGGCGGCCATGAGCGGTGAGCGGTTCGCGCCCTCCGACGTGGGTCGCATCCTCGACGAGGCGATCGTCATGTACCGCGAGAACGCCCGCGCGCACGTGGGTCTGGCGCTCGCGGTCCTCCTGCCGCCGCTGCTCCTCGCGAGCGTGGCCTCCTCCCTCTACTACACCGGCTTCGCCGAACTGATCGGAGTGCTCGGAGGTGAAGGCGCGGGAGGCGGAGGGGGCGACGGCCCGTTCGGCGTCATCGGCGTGTTCCCGCTCCTCGCCTCGCTCGTTACGCTGGCCGGCATCCTCAAGTGGGCGGCGCGGCACGTGGTGCTCGGCGCCTCGTACGCCGGGGTGCCGCGGATCATGCGCGGACGCCGTCTCGTGGGCGCGAGCGACCTGCTCGACGCGGCCAAGGGGCGCTACGTGATGCTGCTCGTGGTGATCTTCCTCGTGAGCCTGGCGGTGCAGGCCGGTCTCTTCGCGCTGCTGGTGCCCGGCGTGTACGTCGCGGTCCGTCTCGCGGTGGCGGGCCCCGTCACCGTCGTCGAGCGCGGCGGCATCGACACCGCGTTCAGCCGCTCGTGGGCGCTCACGAAGGGCTACTGGTGGCGCACGGCCCTCTTCTGGAGCGGGCTCGCGCTGGTCTCGCTGACCGTGCGCGCCGCCATCGCCTCGCCGGTCGTCTTCCTCGTGGGTCGCACGATCCTGCCCGCCCTGCAGTCGCCCGGATCGGTGCCCACGCCGGACGCATTGTGGGCCTCGGTCGCGGTCGGGGTGGCGACCGCCGTGGGGAGCGCGGTGGTCGTGCCGTTCGAAGGGCTCGCGTGGGGTCGCTACTACCTCGACCTGCGGGCGCGGGTGGAGGGGATGGACCTCGTCATGCGCGCGTCCGAGACACGCGGGGAGGCCTCCGCGTGAGGCGGCGGGCGGAGAGGGCGTTCGCGGCGCTGCCGAGGACGCTTCCCAGGACGCTTCCCAGGACGCTTCCGAGGGTCGTGGCCGCAGCGCTGCTCGCGGCGGCGCTGGCGGTCGCCGCGGCTCCGATCGCGGTGGCGACGCCGCCGACGGGCACCGGCACGGGCGCGGGGACGACGGTCCTCGCGGGCGTGGCGTACGCGCAGGATGAGCCGATCCCGTTCGAGGAATACGAGCGGCGCGTCGAGGAGGCGCTCCGGCTCGTGCGCGACGGGCTCGAGGACGTGTCCGGCGCGGACGAGGCGCGGGACCTCGCCGCCGAGGTGAACGGACTCCTTCCCGTGTCCCAGGAGGTACGCTCGGGCGACGAGACCGTGCGGGTGGACAACTCCATCCTGCGCACGTACGTCACGCGGCTGGACTCCGCCGAGACCGCCGCGGGCCGTCGTGCGGCCGCGCGCGCGATGGAGGAGCACCTCGCCTCCCTCTCGCTCGCCGTCTCCCGCTCCACCGGCGAGGGACTCCGCTCGGATCCGGCGGCGCTCGAGCGACTGCTCGATCGCGAGGACGTCCAGCGCCGGGAGAGCCTGCGGGACGCGCTCGACCGGATCCTCGAGCGCATCGTCGTGTGGCTGAGCGAGTACTTGAGCGAGGACGCGGCCGGCACGGCGGTGACCGTGGTGTTCTGGGCCGTCGTGGTGCCGCTCACGGTCCTGCTCGGCTGGGCGCTGTGGAAGGTGTATCGCCACGTGAGGACCCGACGCCGGGCACGGCGCCTGGAGACGGAGCGCCGCGAGACGGTCGGGGCGCCCATCGTGTCCGCCGCCGAGGACCTGCCGGAGGACGCGCTCGCCGAGGCGGAGCGCATCGCGGGCGAGGGGCGCTACCGGGAGGCGGTCCGGCTGCTCTTCGGCGGCGCGGCGCGGTCGCTGGTGGAGAGCGGGCGCGTCCGCCAGACCCGCACGCTCACCGACGGCGAGCTGCTCGGCGTGGTCCGCTCGGTCCTGCCGCTCGCGGCCGGCTCGCTGGAGCGTCTCACGGACCTGTTCGAGTGCGCGTGGTACGGGGGACGCGATCCGGGCGAGGAGGGCTACGCCGCCGCTCGGAGTTCGTACCGCGAGACCGTCGCGTTCGCCGGGGGGACGTCGGCGAACGCGTCGGCGGGCACGTGGGCGGACGCCGGACCCACCGCGGAGGGCGCCTGATGGCGGGTCCTCGGGACAAGCGACTCTGGATCGGTGCGGCGGCGGTGGCGGTCGTGGTCGTCTACGCGCTGCTCCTCGCGGTCGTCCAGCGCTTCACCGTGAGCGCGGGGCAGCCCTCCTCCACCTACGACCCGTCCCCCGAGGGTCTCTCGGTGTACGCGGAGTACCTCGACGAACTCGGGTACGGCGCCGAGACCTGGGAGCGCTTCGATGAGCTTCCCGAGGACGCCACGCTCATCGCGGTGGCGCCGTTCTATCGCGAGCCCACGCGGGGCGAGTCCGGGCGCGTCGCCGAGTGGGTGCGGGAGGGGGGCCGACTCGTGATCGCGGGCGCGGGGGCGGAGGCGCTCGTCGAGGGGCTCGACCTCGGCGCGGGGACCGTGCGGGCGATCCGCGAGGACGTGCGTCCGCTCTTCCCGTCGGTCTACGGGCGCGGGATCGAGCGGGTGCTCCCCGGCGAGGGCCGACTGCTGGTCTCGGACCCGGGATGGGTGGCGCACTACAAGGATCTCTCGGGTCAGGTCCTCGTCTCGCGGGCCGAGGGAGAGGGCGAGGTGGTGTGGCTCGCCGGCGAGTACGCCCTCACCAACGAGGGCATCGGCGAGGCGGACAACGCGCGGCTCGCCGTGGCGCTCGCGGCGGCGGCGCCGGGACGCGACATCTATTTCGACGAGTATCATCACGGGTACGTGAGCGGCGGGGGGCTGTGGGACCGGCTGGAGGGCGACGGGCGCACGGCGCTCGCGCTGGCCGTCCTGGCGGCGGCGGTGTGGATCGTCGCCGCGGCACGGAGGACCGCGCCCCCGGTCCGGCCCCTGGCCAGGCCAGCGGCCCGCAGCGGCGCGTACGTGGGCGCGCTCGCGGAGCTCTACCGCAGGGCGGGCGCGAGGACGTTCGCGATCGAGACGCTCGAGGGCGGCCTCGTGCGCAGCCTCGCCGCCCGCTACGGCGACGCGAGACCGGGGCTCGCGCGACATCCCGCGGCGCGGGACGCGTTGGACGCGGCCGCCGCGTACCGCGCGGAGGGGACCGGGTCCGAGGACGGGTTCGTTGCGACCGCCGCGGCCATCGGCCGGGCGAGACGGGAGGTCGAGGGACGCGATGGCTGACAGCTCGAGGATCGGGGCGCTCGCCGATGCGGTGCGCGGGGAGATCGGCAAGGCGGTCGTGGGTCAGGACGAGGCGGTCCACGGCCTGCTCGTCGGCCTGCTCGCGGGAGGGCACATCCTGCTCGAGGGCGTGCCGGGGACCGCCAAGACGCTGCTCGCCCGCAGCGCCGCGCGCGCGCTCGACGTCTCCTTCAAGCGCATCCAGTTCAGCCCCGACATGATGCCCGCCGACGTGGTGGGCACGAACGTCTTCGACTCCGACACCGGCAGCTTCCGGCTGAGCCGCGGTCCCGTCTTCGCGAGTGTGGTGCTCGCCGACGAGATCAACCGCACGCCCCCGAAGACCCAGGCGGCGCTGCTCGAGGCGATGCAGGAGGGCCAGGTGACCATCGACGGGGAGCCCTTCGAGCTGCCCGACCCGTTCCTCGTCATCGCCACGCAGAACCCGGTCGAGTACCAGGGCACCTACCCGCTGCCCGAGGCGCAGCTCGACCGCTTCCTGCTCAAGGTCGTCATGGACTACCCCACCGAGGACGAGGAGCGCGAGGTGCTCGTCCGCCACGTGGGCGGGATGCAGACCACCGACCTCGACCTGCTCGGCCTGCGTCCGGTGGCCTCGGCCGAGGAGGTCCGCTCGGCGAGAGCGCTCCTCGACGAGGTCACGGTGGAGGAGGCGGTGTCCCGCTACGTCGTCTCGATCGTGCGGGCCACGCGCGAGCATCCGTCGCTGCTGCTCGGCGCCTCCCCCCGCGCCGCGGTGAGCCTGATGCTCGCGGCGAAGGCCGGCGCGCTGCTCGAGGCGCGCGACTACGTGACGCCGGACGACGTGAAGCGCATGGTCGGCCCGTGCCTGCGCCACCGCGTGATCGTGCGCGCCGAGGTGGAGATCGAGGGGACCGCCGC
>CAYOSP010000006.1:56245-66523 GCA_964406675.1 uncultured Eubacteriales bacterium
CCGACGCCGCGGGTCGCGCTGCTCCTGCTCGCCGGCGTGGTCCCGGTCCTGCTCGCGGAGGGCTTGTGGTCCTTCGCGGTCGGCCTCGCGTGGGCGTGGGGCGTCCTCGTCCTCGTGCGCTCCGACGTGCGCTCCGCGGCGGACGGGTCCGGGCTGCGTCTCTCGCGCGAGTTCCCGCGCAAGGTCTCCGTGGGCGTCGAGAACGTCGAGGTGCTCACGATCACCAACCTCACCGACCGCACGGTGCGCCTGTCCGGCCGGGACACCCCGCCGCCCGCGTTCGAAGGCGACTTCTCCTTCGGTCCGCTGCGGCTCGCGCCGCTCAGCGAGCATCGGGTGGAGGTGTCGTTCGTCCCGGCCGAGCGCGGTACCCACGCGTACGGGATCGCGGGGGCCGTCTCGATGGGGCGGCGCGGTCTCGCCGGCAGGCGGCTCGCGCTCGGGACCGAGGAGCGGGTCAAGGTCTACCCGGACCTCACCCCGGTGCGCTCGTACGACCTGCAGATGCGGCGGGGCACCATGTGGGACCTCGGCGTGCGGCGCATGCGGCGCGCGGGCAGGGGCACGGAGTTCGAGTCGCTGCGCGAGTATCGTTCCGGCGACGAGTACCGCGACATCGACTGGAAGGCGACCGCGCGTCACGGTTCGCCGGTGACCCGCACCTTCGAGGCCGAGCGGAGCCAGGTGGTGGTGCTCGCGGTGGACGCCGGACGGCTCATGACCTCGGTGTCGGAGGGCCGATCGAAGCTGGACCGCGCGGTGGACGCCGCGCTCCTGCTCGCCTACGTCGCCGTCCAGGCCGACGACCGGGTCGGCCTGCTCTTGTTCCGTCGCGACGTGGTGCGCTACGTGCCGCCGTCGAAGGGGCGTCAGACCTTCAGCGCGATCCTCGAGGAGCTGCATGCGGTAGAGGGCGCGGTGGAGGAGCCCGACTACGCGGGGGCGATGCGCTTCGTCGTCTCGAGGCTCAGCAAGCGGGCGCTCATCGTCCTGTTCACCGATCTGGCGGGTACGGAGCCCTCCCGGCGGTTGCTCGACGTGCTCGCCGGCCTCACGCCCCGGCACCTCCCGCTCGTGGTCACCCAGCGCAGCGGCTGGGTGGAGGATCGGGCCGCGCGGGTGCCCGACGAGGAGCCCGCGGTGTTCGAGACCGCGGTCGCCGAGTCGATCCTGCGCGACAAGGCCGAGGCGCTCACGTTCCTGCGCTCGCACGGCGTGCTCGCCGTCGACGTCGCGCCGAGCGAGCTCAGCGTGGCGGCGGTCGACCGCTACGCGAGGGTCAAGACGCGCGGCGAGCTGTAGGTCCGCGACGAGCCGCGTCGGCGCCGGGATCCGATGAGCGGCCGGCGAGCCCGAGGTAGGCGACCAGCCCGGCGAGGACCATCCATCCCACCGCGATCTTGAGCCACGGGTCCGCGGCGCTCGGCGTGAAGAACCCCTCGATGAGACCGGCGACGATGAACAGCGGGATCGATCCGAGGATCACCCGGCCCGCGCGTGGAGCCGCTTCCTTGAGCGCCTCGACCCGGGGGAGGTCGCCGGGCGAGACGAGCGCCCGGGCGAGGATGAGCCCGGAGCCTGCGGCGATGGCGATGGCCGGCAGCTCGAGCGCCCCGTGCGGCCAGATGAGCGCCCAGAAGTCGAGCGCGAGTCCCGCCTGCGCGTAGAGCGCCGCGAGGACGCCGAGCAGCAACCCGTTGCGCACGAGCACCCACACGGTGTACGCGCCGAAGGTCATGCCGCCCGCGAACGCGTAGAAGGAGACGAACACGTTGTTCACGGTGATGCCGGAGGAGAGCAGCGGGGCGACCGCGCCGGACATGCCCGACCCGCCCTCCGCGCTCACCTCGCCGACGCTCTCGAGGAACTGCTCGGGGACGAACGTCCTCGCGAGCGGGGGCCGCGCGTAGGCGAGCAGGTAGCCGAGCGCGCTCGCCGCGAGGAGCAGCCCCGCCGCGAGGAGGATCTCGCGGGCGTGGGCGCGCACGAGCGACGGGTAGCCGGTCGAGAGGAAGCGACGGAGGGCGCGCGTGCGCTTGGGCGCCACCCCGTACAGCGTGCCGTGGGCTCGCGCGACGAGGCGGTTGAGGTAGCGTCGCGTCTCGCCCTCGGGGAAGTGGGTCTGGGCGTACGCGAGGTCGGCCGCGGTGCGACGGTAGTCCTCGTGCACCCGCCGCAGCTCCTCGGCGTCGAGGCGACCGAGGTCGCCGCCGGGGGTGTCGGCGAGCGCGTCGGCCAGTCGCTCCCACACGTGCCGGGACGTCTCGACGAAGCGCTTCTCCTCCACCCGTGACCTTCCCGCTCGGTCCGCTCATCCCGACGGCAGGCTCGCGTGCACGGCCCGATACTGCTCGCGGTCCGCTCATGCTAGCACGCGTCAGCCCCTCTCGTTACGATGGACGGGCCGCTGCACGGGCGACGGCGAGACGGGTCCCCATGGAGGTGAGCGTGCAGGCTTCGACACAGGTGAGCGGGGGTGTCCTCTCCGTCGAGACCCCGGAGGCGGTCGCGTTCGAGCTCGAACTCGCCGGAGTGGGCTCGCGCGGACTCGCGCTCGCCGTCGACACCCTCGCCGTGCTGCTCATCATCGCGGGCGAGCTCGCCGTGGTCCTCGTCGCGATGCGGGTCTTCGGGGAGTTCCTCGGGACGTTCATCTGGTGGATCGTGGCCGCCCTGCTCGCGGCGGCGTTCGTCACCTACTGGGGGTACTTCATCTTCGGCGAGGTCTACCGCGGCGGCCGGACCTGGGGAAAGCGCGTGACGGGCCTGCGCGTCATGAAGGACGACGGCGCCCAGGTCGGCTTCGTCGACTCCGCGATCCGCAACCTGGTGCGGCTCGTCGACATCCTGCCCGGATCGTACGCGGTGGGGATCGTCTCGATGCTGCTCTCGCCGCGCGCCAAGCGTCTCGGTGACTACGCGGCGGGCACGCTCGTGGTGCGCGACCCCGGCGATCTCGACGCGCGGGTCATGCTGGATCCCGGGTCGCCGACGGTCCGGCTCGCCGCCGAGTACGTGGAGCGCGCCGACGGGTTGCGGCCACGGGCGCGCTCTCAGGCGGCGGGGGCCGTGCTGCGCGCGCTGGGCGAGGCGCCCGAGGCGGTCGAGGGCCTCTCGCTCGCGGAGATGGAGCGGCGCATCCGGGGTCACGTCGCGGCTGCCGAAGGTGTCGCGGGCGCCGGGGGTTGACGCGCTGCGGTCGGGGACCTACCGTCAACCACTGTCTGAAAGCGGTTGACGGAGGCGTCACATGATCCGATCGCGGGACCCGTTCGACTCCCCGGCGCGCATGGTGGCCGTGGTCGCGCTGTTCGCCGCCATGCTCTCGGTGTCGGCGTGGATCGCGGTCCCGTTCGGGCCGGTGCCGTTCACCCTCCAGACGCTCGTACTCTTCCTGGCGGCCCTGCTCCTGCGTCCCCGCACGGCCGCGGTCGCGGTGGTGGTGTACCTGCTCATCGGCATCGTGGGCGTGCCGGTGTTCTCGGGGATGCGCGGCGGTCTCGGCGTGATCGTCGGCCCGACCGGCGGGTTCCTCCTCGGCTTCCTCGCGGGCGCGCCGCTCGGCGCAACCGTGCGGCGGCTGCCGCGAACGCTGGTAGCGAGGCGTGGCCGTCGAGGGGAGCGCCGGGGCGGCGTCGTCGCGGGAGACGCCGGCGCGGTGTGCTCGGTGATGATCGCGGTCTACGCGCTCGGATGGGCGCAGCTGATGCTGGTGGCCGGACTGACGCCGGCGGAGGCGGCCCTCGCCGGGGTGGCGCCGTTCGTCGCCGTCGATCTCGCCAAGGGCGTGGCGGCCGTCGTGCTCGCCTCGTCCCTGCGCCGCGCGCTCGGCGTGCGCGACTCCGTGGCCTGATCCGTCGCCCGAGCGCCCGACGTCGCCGCCCGACCCCGCTGCCCGACCCCGCTGCCCGACCCCGCTGCCCGACCTCGCCGTCCGAGGCCCCCTTCGCGTGTCGGAGCCGGCCGGTATGATGGTCGCGACCGTCCGAGCGAGAGCCGCCGGACGACGGCCGGACGACGTGATGAGAGCGGGGAGCCGATCCATGACGACCACCGTACGCTTCGTGCACGCCGCGGACCTGCACCTGGGTGCGCCGTTCCGCGGGGTCCGTGCCGAGGAGGAGCGCGTGAGCGAGGCGCTCGTGCGCGCCGGCCGCGACGCCGTGCGGCGCATCGTGACCCTCGCCGTGGACGAAGACGTCGATCTCGTCGTCGTCTCGGGCGACGTCTACGACGCGAGCCGCGACCTGCGCGCGTACATGACGTTCCGCAGGGCGGCGGAGGACCTCGCGGAGCACGGCATACGCGTCTTCGTCGCGCGCGGGAACCACGATCCCGAGGACGCCTGGTCGGCGGGTCTGGACCTGCCCGAGAACGTGACGTACTTCCCCTCCGACCGGGTCGCGCGCTACGAGGTGGAGCGCGAGGGGCGGGTGGTGTGCGCCGTGTACGGGCGCAGCTACCGCACGAGGGTCGAGGAGCGCAACCTCGCCGCCGGCTACCGTCGCGGACCGGACGATCCCGCCGCGATCGCGGTACTGCACGCCAACGTCGGCGGCAGGGAGGGATACGAGCCGTACGCGCCCTGCACCAAGGAGGACCTGCGCGCGGGCGGCATGGACTACTGGGCGCTCGGGCACATCCACAAGCCCGAGGTCGTCTCGGAGTCGCCCTACGCGGCGTACGCGGGATCGCCCCAGGGTCTGGACGCGAACGAGACGGGACCGCGCGGCGTGCGCCTGGTGGAGATATCGGACGGCGTCGTGCGCGAGCGGCTGGTCGAGACCCACTCGGTGCTGTGGCTGCGCGAGGAGGTCGACGTCTCGGGAGCCCGGGACGAGGGCGAGGTGATCGCCGGACTGCGGGAGCGGGTCGAGGAGACCCGTGACGCGGCCGGGGAGAGCGACGCGGTGGTGCGCCTCACGCTCACCGGGACCACCCCGGCGCACTCGTCCCTGACGGCGGGCGCGCTGACCCAGATCGTGGAGGAGCTGCGCGAGGAGTCCCTGTCCCGGATGCCCTGGCTGTGGATCGATCGCGTGAAGGACGAGACCCGCGCGCCCGTGGACCTCGAGGAGATAGCCGCGGGAGCGGGCCTGGACGCCGACCTCGTGCGGATCGCGTGGGAGCTCGCCGAGGACGAGGAGCGGGCCGCGCAGGTGGTCGGGGAGGCGGCGGGGGCGCTGCTCGATCGCTTGGACGACCGCACGCGCCCGGATCCGGACCCCGCCGCCGTGATCGGGCTCGCCCGCGACGAGTGCCTGCGCCGTCTGGGTCCGGAGGAGGCCTGATGCATCTCTCCCGGATCGAAGCGGTGCATTTCGGCGCGCTCAGCGGCGGGTCGCTCGAGGGCCTGCGGCCCGGACTGAACGCGGTCCTGGGCCCGAACGAGGCGGGCAAGAGCACGTACACCGTGCTCGTGCGCTCGGTGCTGTACGGGTTCGAGACCAAGTCCAAGCCCGACGCGTACCTGGCGTCGTCGGGCGGGACCCGGCAGGGCCGGCTCGTCCTCGAGGACGATCGCGGCCGCTGGGTCGTGGAGCGCACCGCCGGGACCAGGGGCGGGCCCGTCGAGGTCCGCACGCTCGAGGGCGAGGACCGCCCGGGCCTCCTCGAGGAGCTGACCGCCGGCGTGAGCAAGCACGCCTTCCGGGTGGTGTTCGGGTTCGGCGTGCACGAGCTCGCCGAACTGGAGCGCCCGCGCGGTGACGACGACATCATCGGGCGCCTCCACGCGGCGAGTGCCGGCCTCGCGCGCAGCCCTCAGGACGTGCGCAAGGAGATCGAGGACGCGTACGAGGCGCTCTTCCTCCCGAAGGGCCGTACCCAGGTCATCAAAGAGCTGCTCGACGAGCGCGCCGACGCGCGGCGGGGGCTGCGCGATCTCGTGGGCGCCGTGGAGCGCTTCACGGCCGAGCGCGACCGGCTGGCCGATCTCGCCGAGGCGCTCGAGGAGGCGCGCGGCGAACGTGACGAGGCGGAGGACCGCCGCTCGAGGCTCTCGGTGGCGGCCGATCGACTGGAGCGGATCGAGCGCGACCGTCGCGAGCTCGGCGAGGAGCTGGATAGGCTGCTCGGGGAGTCGGAGGACCTGGAGCGATCGCTCGAGGGGGCGGCTCCCGACGAGGAGGTGCTCTCGTGCTCGGAGGGCGTCGAGCGGGCGCTCGAGGACCTCGGGGCGTATCGGGAGCTGGTCCGTCGGCTCGAGGACGCGGCGGCCGATGAACGTGGCGTGCGGGAGAGGATGCGCCGCGAGGCCGAAGCGCTCGACGTCGACGTCGAGCACCTGCTCGACCTCGAGTGCGACGAGGTGGCCAACGAGGGACTGCAGCGACGCATCGACGCCCTGCGCGCCCAGGAGACGCGGCTGGAGCAGGCCATGGAGCGCGAGCGGACGGCGAAGGTCGCCGCGTCGCGCCCGGCTCCCGAGGCGTCGAGGACGCCCGGGTGGTTGTCGGTGGCCGCGGCCGTCTTCGCCCTGCTCGGCCTCGGTCTGATCGCCCTCGGCGTGAGTGCGGGCTCTTCCGGGGCGGGGACGCTGGTGATCGGTGCGCTGTACGCCGCGGGGGGTTTCTGCCTCGCCGCGGCCGGGCTCTTCGTACTGCCGAAGACCCGGGCCGCCTTCGCGATCGACCGGAGCAGCGGCATGGACGCGCGGAGCGTCCTCGACCAGGCGAGCACCGAGGTGCGCGCGGCCGAACTCGCGCTCGCGCGGGAGAGAGAGTCGTGGGCTGGCTGGGCGCGCGACGGAGGCTTGGGCGACGTGGACGTGGCGACGGCCCGGCGCAGGTTGGCGGCGGCCGGCCGGGTGCAGGAGATGCGGGAGCGCCTGGACGCCCGCATCGAGGCTCAGCGCGAGCTCGAGCGCCAGGCCGAGGAGTTCGAACGCGCCCTCGAGTCCGCCTGCGGCGCGTTCGTCGAGGAGCCCGACACGTCGACCCCGGACGCCGTGACGGAGCTCGCCGAGGAAGCGCGGCGCAGGGTAAGGGAGGCGAAGGAAGCGGACCGGCGGCGGCGCGAGACGCGGGAGGCCCTGGAGCGGGTGACCGATGAGGTCGAGCGCGTCCGCAAGCGGCTCGAGTCGCTGGACGCCGAGGGATCGGATATCCGTGAGGAACTCGGACTCGAGGACGACGCGTCCTCGATATCCGTGCGGGCGATGGTGGAGCGCGCACGGTCGGGCGCGAAGGAGGCCGACGAGCGCGCACGCTCCCTCGCCGACGAGCACGCCGAGCTTCGCAAGGAACTCGAGCTGCTCACGGAGGGGGAGGACGTGGCGCTCCTGCGGCTGCGGATATCCACGCTCGAGGAGCGCATCCGCGAGGCGTCCGAGCGGTACGTGGTGCTCGCGAGCGCCGCGCGACTGCTCGACCTCGCGCAGGAACGCTACGAGCGCGAGCGCCAGCCCGCCGTGGTCCGGGCCGCCGCCCGCCACCTGCACACGATGACCGCCGGCCGCTACACCGGCGTGCGCATCCCGCTCGGCGGCGAGGAGTTCGAGGCGATCCTCGAGGACAGCGAGTCGCGCACCGCCGAGCTGCTCTCCGCCGGCACCGCGGACCAGCTCTACCTGGCGCTCCGGCTCGGTCTCATCGAGACCCTCGAGGGCGTGGGCGAGCACCTGCCGCTGCTCATGGACGACGTGCTCGTGCAGTTCGACCCGGAGCGGGCGCGCGGCGCGGCGGAGTCGGTGGCCGGGCTGGCGGACGGCGGACGCCAGGTCCTGCTGTTCACGTGCCACCCGCACACGGTGGAGTTGCTGCGCGACGTGGAGCCGGAGGTCAACGTCCTCGAGATAGGCCGCTGCGACTGAGCGGCTCGGCGCTCGCGTTCGAGTTCGCGTTCGAGTTCGAGCTCGAGTTCGAGCGCGGCGCGCGTCCTCGCCCGGGTGCGCCGCGCGTACTCGGATGGCCTCAGGCCTCGAGCGCGGGCAGCTCCACCACGAAACGCGAGCCGCCCTCGGGCAGGTTCTCGGCGTCGATGGCGCCGCCGTGCGCCTCGACGATCGCCTTGACGATGGCCAGCCCCAGCCCGGAGCCGCCGGTCCCCCGGTCGCGGCTGAGCTCGGGGCGATAGAATCGCTCGAAGAGCCGGGGGACGGTCTCCGGGTCCAGTCCCGGACCCTGGTCCTCCACCAGCACCCGCGCGACCTTGCCGTCGCGGGTGACGAGCACATGCACCTCCGCGCCCGCCGGGCTCAGCCGGACGGCGTTGTCCAGGAGGTTGCCGATCACCTGCTGCAGGCGGTCCTTGTTCCCGAGCACGTGCACGGTGGGGCCGTCCACGGTGATCCGGACGTCGCGCTCGTCCGCGAGCGACGCGAGCCCCCGCACCGCCGAGTCGGCGATCCGGCGCAGGTCGAGGCGGGAGAATGGCAGTTCCCCGGTGCCGCCCTCGATGCGCTGCAGCACGAGCAGGTCCTCGGCGAGCCTGCCGAGCCGTTCCGATTCGGCGGCGATCGTCTCGAGGAAGCGTCGCGCCTCCTCCTCCGGCACGTCGCCCCGCAGCAGCGTCTCGGCGGTACCCCTGATGGCCGTGAGCGGCGTGCGCAACTCGTGACTCACGTCCGAGACGAACCGCGCCTGACGGCGCTGCTCCTCCCGAAGATCCTCGAGGGCGCGCTCCACCTGGTCCGCCATCTGGTTGAAGGCGTCCGCCACCGCCCGGGTCTCCCGCGCGCCCCGAGGCGCGACACGGGTGTCGTACGCGCCGGCGGCGACCGCAGAGACCCCGGCCTCCAGTTCGCGCAAGGGCCGCGAGAGCCAGCGGCTCAGGAGTTCGGTGATGACGATGGTGGCGGCGATGAAGGCGAGCATCACCCAGCCGAGACGGGTGCGGTAGTCGCTCAGGAGCGTGCGGATGGAGAACGTGGACGCCGAGGCGTACGCCACCCCGACCACCTCGCGGTCCCCCGCCCCGGCCGCGTCCGCGGCGTCTGTGACGCCGGCGTCCGTCGCCGCGTCCCGCGCCAGGATCGGTCGTGCCACGTACAGCGCGACCCTGCCGTCGGGGGTCACCCGCGTGTACGCCCCGTAGCGGCCGTCGAGCGCGGAACGCACCTCCGGTCTCTCGGCGTAGTCCTCACCGCGCGGCCCCACCGAGTCGGCGACCGAGTGACCCCGCCTGTCGAGGACGCGGAGGCGGGTCGTCACCCGGGGTCCCGCGTCCATCAGCGCTTCGTGCACGCGGGCGGCCTCCTCTCCGGTGATGGTGGCGGACCCCGGACCTCTCAGGGCCATGGCCGACACCATGCTCGCCACCAACTGCACCTCGGTGTCGAGCCGGGCCTCCATGCGGCGCAGGCCGTACGCTTCGAGCTCCTGCAGGAAGTACAGGGAGAGTCCGCCCGCGGCTACCAGCGCCACGGCCAGGAAGGAGACGAGCAGGCGGGTCCGGATCGAGGATCGCATCGCGCGCCCGCTCAGACGCCGAGGCGGTAGCCGTACCCGCGCACGGTCTCCACCACGCTCGGGTCCACGCCCCCGGCCTCGAGCTTGTCGCGCAGGCGTTTGACGTGCGTGTCCACCGTCTTGGTCTCGACCAGGTACTCCCACTCCCACGCTTCCCGCAGCAGCTGCTCGCGGGAGAGGACCGTGCCGGCGTGGCGCATCAGGGTGGCGAGCAGCTCGAACTCGCGGGGAGTGAGGTCGAGTCGTCTCTCGTCGGCCGTCGCGGCGTGCGAGCGCTCGTCGAGGATGATCCCGGCCGCCTCCAGCACCTCACCCGCCGCTTCGTCGCGTCGGGGCGTGTCCGCCGAGCGGCGGAGCAGCGCCCTCACGCGCGCGAGCAGTTCGCGGATCCCGAAGGGCTTGGTGAGGTAGTCGTCACCGCCCAGCTCCAGGCCGACGACCTTGTCGAGCTCCGTGTCCCGCGCCGAGAGGAAGAGCACGGGCACGCTCGTGTGCTCGCGCATCCTACGGCAGACCTCGTACCCGTCGGCTCCGGGGAGCATCACGTCCAGCACGACGAGGTCGTACTCCGCCGAGGAGACCCGCTCGAGCGCCTCGTCGCCGGTGCGGGCCACATCGACCTCGTAGCCTTCCCTGCGCAGGTTGTAGGATACGAACTGCAGTATGGAGTCCTCGTCGTCGACGACGAGGATCCGGGATGTCCCGGTGGTCAAGAGAGGTCCCCGTTCCCGTGCGGTATCGCCGGGGCGATGATAGCACCGGCGGCGGTGCGCGGGACGGTCACCGGACGAGCCGTCATCGTCCCGTCAGGTGCGAGCGAGGACCGGAGGGAGGACCGAATGATACTCGCGGTCGATGTGGGGAACAC
>CAYOSP010000006.1:66623-74265 GCA_964406675.1 uncultured Eubacteriales bacterium
CTCCTGCGGGTCGTGAGCGTGAGCATCGGATCCTCGCGCCGCGACCACGAGGTCGAGCTCGAGCTCCTCGGCAGGCGCATCCGGATCTCTCGCGAGGGGACCGACGGCGACCTGGACGCGGCCGTCCGCCGGATCGGCGAGCTCGACGGGCGCGTCGACGCGATCGGGCTCGGCGGGGTCGATCTCTACATCCACGCCGCCGGTCGGCGCTACGTGCTGAAGGACCCCCAGCGGATGGCCGATGCCGCGACCCGCACGCCCACCCTGGACGGCACCGGGCTCAAGAACTCGCTGGAGCGCGAGGCGGTGCGGTTCATGCGCGACGAGTGCGGGGTGTCCCTGCGCGGCAAGCGGGCGCTCGTCACCTCCGCCGTGGACAGGTTCGGCCTGGCGGAGGGGCTCCACGAATCGGGATGCCGGATGCGCTTCGGGGACCTGCTCTTCGGCCTCGGC
Source organism: uncultured Eubacteriales bacterium (assembly GCA_964406675.1). Taxonomy (GTDB): domain Bacteria; phylum Actinomycetota; class Coriobacteriia; order Anaerosomatales; family JAUVQN01; genus CAYOSP01. The sequence goes on from CAYOSP010000006.1 coordinate 67,077, forward strand.
ATCCCGGTCACCATCCGTTCGTGGTGGCTGTTCAACATCATCGCCAGGCTGCTGATCCCTATCGTGCGCAGACTGCCGTTCCGCTGGCTCTATCCGGTCGGGGCCCAACAGGAGGTCGCGCCGGACACCCGGCACGCGCGCTTCTACCGGGAAGCCGACATCGTCGCCGGCGACTACCTCTACGTGCGCCAGTACATGCCCGAGGACATGACGGGCAAGTGGGTGATCACGAACACGACCACCGCCCAGGACGTCGAGGATCTGCGCCGCCGTGGGGTCGAGCTGCTGGTGACCACCACCCCGCGACTGAGCGGGCGCAGCTTCGGAACCAACGTCATGGAGGCGGCGCTCGTCGCGCTGGCCGGCGCCGAGGGTCCGCTGGACTCGGAGCGCTATCTGACGATGCTCGCCGAGGCCGGGCTCTCGCCGGAGGCCACGTGGCTCCAGGACGAGCGACCGTGCGGTCTCCCTGAGCGTCCCGTCGTGGGCGACGCGGAGCCGCGCGCGGTGTGAGCGGCTCGGGGTCGCTCGAGCCGCCTGAGCCGCCGGCGGCCGCCCCGATGCCGGGCGTCTTGCGGTTCCTTAGGCACGGCGACCGATCCGCACGTCCGCGGCATCCGTTTTGCTCCTTCCCCCGCGCCGCACCGAGCCGTTCGGCGCGGGACCTCCGAAGCGGCGGTCCCGTGTGCTAGACTCGCTGGTGTTCAGGCAGGTAGGGAAAGCAGTGCGTCCGTGTCTCCCAACGCACACTGCGTCCCGGGCGGAGGTTCGTCCCGGGCTGCCGTGGAGGGCGGCGGACGCTTCAGGTGCGAACGTTGGAGGCGACGTGAACAAGCGCGCGAGACAGCGACTCATCGGCGTCACCGTACTCATCCTCGTGGCCATCGGCGGACTCGTGTTCATCGGCGGCGGTTTCGGGGCCGCCACTGCCTCGGTCGAGGACGTGGCGAGCGACCCCGAGCTGGTGGGCGAGCGGGTGAGCGTCGGCGGACTGGTCGTCCCCGGTTCCTGGGATCAGCAGACCCGTCCCATGGAGTTCGACCTGCGCGACAAGACCGACGAGTCCGGCGAGGGACCCGTCATCCACGTCGTCTACGACGGCGGCGCCCCCACCACCTTCGGTGACGACGTCGAGGCCGACGTCAAGGGCATCCTGGTGGAGCCGGGCGTGGTGGAGGCGGACGAGCTCATGACGTCCTGCCCGAGCAAGTACACCTCCGCCGCCGAGGCTTCCCCGGTGAGCGAGATCGTCGGGAACGAGGCGGTCGTGGGCAAGCCCTCCGAGGTCACGGGTCTCGTGGCGGCGGACTCCATCGCGGCCGACGGATTCGTGCTCGAGGACCTGGAGACGGGCGACACGCTCGAGGTGGCCTTCACCGGAGCGCTTCCGGAGAACGTGGCGGAGGACACGCAGGTCGTCGTCGGGGGTTCGCTCGGCGAGGACGGGGTGTACGTGGCGACCACGGTCGCCGAGGCCGCCCAGGAGTAGCGCCGACGGATACGGGCCGCGACCCCCACGACGGGGGCCGCGGCTTTCTCGTGTGAGGCGGATGTGGGGCGGATGACGTGAAGTCGATCGATGACGTGGAGCCGAACGACGACGTGAAGCCGATAGAACGGAGACACCGGATATGTCCCCTGTCGTAGGGAACGTGTTCCTCGGGCTGGGCCTCGTGGCCGCGGTGACGTCGATCGTCGCCATCATCTGGGGCGATAGGCTGGGCGAGCGCGAGGGCGAGAACAGTACCAATCTCGGGTACCTGTCGACCTTCGGGGTGCTCGCCTTCGTGACGGTCTCGGTCGCGATACTGATCGGCGCGTTCTTCGTCGAGGAGTTCGCCTTCCAGTACGTCGCGGAGAACCACTCGACGGACGTCTCGAGTCTCGCGTGGCTGTACAAGCTGTCGGCCATATGGGCGGGCCGGGAGGGCTCGCTGCTGTTCTGGGAGTGGCTGCTCGCGATGTTCGCGGCATACGTCGCGTACAAGCGCCTGCAGGTGACCGACCGGCTCTCCAACATCGCGCTCGCGTCGACGAACGCCATCCAGGTATTCTTCCTGGTGGCGCTGTTCATCCAGACGAACAACCCGTTCAAGGTCTCGCCCGCGAACTGGATCGGGCCCAACGGCGAGCTGCTCATCCAGGCCGCCATGAACCCGCTGCTCCAGCACTGGGCGATGATCCTGCATCCGCCGACGCTGTTCATCGGCTACGCGGGGCTCGCCATCCCGTTCGCCTTCGCCGTCGGGGCGCTCGTCGTGGGGGACACGTCGAGCACCTGGGTGCGCATCGTGGACCGCATCACGGTCTTCTCGTGGCTGTTCCTCGGCATCGGCATCGGACTGGGGGCCGTCTGGGCCTACGTCGTCCTCGGATGGGGCGGATACTGGGCCTGGGACCCGGTCGAGAACGCGTCCCTGCTCCCGTGGCTGACCGGGGTCGGGCTGCTGCACAGCTTCACGGTCTACCGGCGGCGTGAGGGATTCCGTAGGTGGTCGGTGATGCTCGCCGCGATCACGTTCGTGCTCGTCCTGCTCGGCACCTTCATCACCCGCTCCGGCGTGGTGCAGTCGGTCCACGCGTTCCAGCAGGACCCGTGGTCGCTGTACTGGTTCCTCGCGATGATGGTCGGCTCGCTGGTGGTCGCGACCGTCGGCGTGCTCCTGCGCAAAGAGGAGTTCGGCGAGGGCGAGCAGTTCGAGGCGCTTCTCTCCAAGGAGGGCTCCTACTACTTCAACAACGTGCTCATGCTGGTGGCGTCCGTGCTGATCGCCTACTGGACGCTCGCCCCGGCGCTGCCGGGCTGGCTGCCGGGAGGCGGGCAGACGTTCGGTCCGCCCACGTACGACGCCGTGGCGCGGCCGGTCGGCATCCTCTACGCGCTCATCATGGCGGTCTGCCCGATACTGTCGTGGCGGGCCACCGACAAGGCGGTCTTCTGGAAGCGCGTCAAGTGGCCGCTCGCCGGCGCGGCGGTGCTGGGCGCGCTGCTCATGATCGTATACGCGACGCAGCTCTGGCCGATACACGCCGCGAACACCGCGGGGGATCCGAGTCCGCTCACCTCGGCCGTCCACGGCTGGGAGGCGATCATCGGCCTGCTCGTGGCTTCGCTCGCCATCTCGCTGCCGATCTACCTGTTCGTCGACGGGGCCCGCAAGCGGGCGGCCGCGCGTGACGAGGGGTTCGGCTCGTCGCTGCTGAGCATCCTCACCAAGGCGCGCACCCAGTCCGGCGGCTACCTCAGCCATCTCGGCGTGGGCATCATCCTCGTCGGTCTCGTCGGCTCCTCCATGTTCGTCGACGACCTCACGTTCAACGTGCCGAACGAGCCCGGCGCGCAGGTCGAGGCGGGCGGCTATACGTTCGTCTACGAGGGACTCCGCGAGGAGACCAAGGTGAACGGCGACGTGAGCACCGTCGCGCAGTTCGCCGTGCTCGAGGACGGCGCGCGCGAGGGCACGCTCGAGCCGAGCATCCTGTATCACGCCCGGCAGGGCCAGACCACGCGCAACGTCGACATCGTCTACGAGCCGCTCCGCGACGTCTTCTTCATCTTCGAAGGGCTCAACCAGGACGACACGCTCGCGGTGAACATCAAGGTGAACCCGCTCATCAGCTTCGCATGGCTCGGATTCGCGGTGCTCACCCTGGGGACGACGCTGGCGGTGTGGCCGAAGCGGGCGCGTCCGGTCGCGGCGTGACGGGCATGGTCGACGTGAGCGTGGTGGGGGAGTGACGGCGGAGGGCATCGCGACGAGTACGACGAGCGCGACGACGGTCGTGGAGATCGAGGGCCTGACGCGGTCCTTCGGCTTGCGCAAGGCGCTGGACGGTGTCGACCTGGCGCTGCCCGCCGGCGCGTTCCTGTCGATCTTCGGCCCGAACGGGGCCGGGAAGACCACGCTGCTGCGGGTGCTCACCACCCTGCTCGCCCCTTCGGAGGGGCGCGCGCGCGTGCTCGGGCTCGACGTGATCGAGGACGCCGTGGAGCTGCGCGCCCGCATCGGGCTCATCAGTCACAACCCGCTGCTGTATCCGGACCTGACCGCGCAGGAGAACCTCGAGTTCTTCGCCGAGATGTACGGTCTCGAGGACCCGGAGGCGCGCATCGAGGAGCTGCTCACCGCGGTGGAGCTCGATCATCGCCGGCTCGACGTGACGCGCGGCTTCTCGCGCGGCATGCTGCAGCGGCTCTCCATCGCCAGAACGCTGCTGCACCGTCCCGAGGTGCTCTTCCTCGACGAGCCCTACTCGGGCCTCGACCCGCACGCCGTCGACATCCTCGACGGGCTCATCGCACAGATCCGCGAGCGTCACACGTTCGTGATGGTGAGCCACGACCTCGACAAGGGGCTCGAGCTCTGCAGCCACTCGGTCATCCTCTCCCGAGGCAGGGTCGTGCGCTTCGAGGAGAAGGGCGACATGGACCGCGCCGAGTTCCGGCGCGTGTACGGCGAGACCGTCGGGATGGGGGTGGCGTAGATGGCTTCCCTGTCCGGCCGCCAGTTCCGCGCGATGCTGCGCAAGGACATCGTGATGGAGCTGCGTACGCGCGAGATGATCACCTCGATGGGGTTGTACGCCCTGCTCACGATGGTCGTCTACTTCGTCGCGCTGTCCACGGCCGGCAGCGGGTTCGACGTGGCGCGCATCGCGGCGGGGCTGCTCTGGCTCGCCTTCATCTTCACGAGCATGCTCGGCCTGAACCGCTCGCTCGTCCACGAGAAGGACCAGGGGGTCATCGAGGCGCTGCTGCTCTCCCCCGTGGACCGACCGGTGATCTTCTTCGCCAAGGCCACGGGTAACCTGATCTTCCTCCTCATCGTCGAGCTGCTCACGCTCCCCGTGTTCGGCCTGCTGTTCGGTACGATGACGGAGTTCATGAGCGGGCTGTGGATGATCGTGCTCGCGATGTTCGCCGGGGCGGTGGGCATCTCGGGGCTCGGCACACTGCTCGCTACCATATCGGTGAACACGAGCGGTAAGGACTTCATGCTCACGGTGCTGTTCGTGCCGCTGATCTACCCCCTGCTGCTGGGAGCGGTGGCCGCCACGTCGGCCGCGATGATCGGCGGAGCGGACGCGACGACGGAATTCTGGCAGGCTATGGCGTGGGTAGGTGGGTTCGACGTGGTCATGCTCCTGGCCGCGTTCGGGCTCTACGAGTTCATAATAGGGGCCTGAGGGAGAGTGGGCGCGAGCCGCCGGATCATGATCCGGCGGCGGAGTGGAGGAGACGGATGGCGGAACGGATCGAGAAACGGCGGGTCGTCCGGGACTGGATCGTGTGGGCCGCGCTCGGGATCGGGGGCACGCTCACGACGGCCGCGTTCCTGATGGCCTTCCTGTGGGCGGACCCGGTGATGTTTCCGGCCGGTCGCGCGTGGTTCTCGCAGAAGATCTTCTATTTCCACGTGCCGGTCGCCGAGGCGTCGTTCCTGGTGTTCTTCTTCACCGCGCTGTACGGGGGGCTGTTCCTGGCCCGCCGGGAGCGCATCTACGACACGAAGGCGCGCATAGCCACCGAGGTGACGCTGCTGTTCGTCATCCTCACCATGGCGACCGGCATCCTGTGGACCCGTGCGAGCTGGAACGTGTGGTGGGCCTGGGAGCCCCGGCTGACCACGTACTTCATCATGACCCTGCTGGTCGTCGCGTACTTCGTGCTGCGCAACTCCGTCGAGGATCCCGAGCGTCGCGCCACGTACGCGGCGGTGTTCGGCATCATCGCGTTCCTCGACGCGCCGTTGTCGTTCCTGATCACGCGCTGGTTCCAGTCACGGCACCCGGTGGTGTTCGCCACCCAGGGGGAGGCGTCCACGCTGGAGCCGCCGATGCTCATCACGTTCATCGTCGCGCAGATCGGGATGCTCGCGCTGGGCTACGCGTTCTACCAGGTACGTATGCGCCAGGAAGTGGCGAAGGACCGTCTCGAAGCGGTGAAGCTGGACTTGGAGGAGAGCCATGCTCGAACTGTATGAGAACGTGCTGCCGGATGCGCCGTACGTCATCGGCGCGTACGCTCTACTGTGGGTGGCGTTGGTCGCCTACATCGGCGTGACGTTCCGCCGGGTGACCCGGCTGGAGAAGGAGCTCGAGGTCGTGGAGGCCTCCATCGAGCGCCGTCAGGCCGAGCAGTAGCGACGACCGAGCCGGCGGCCCGTGACCGGACCGCCGGCCCGTGACCGACCGGGGGAGAGATGCAGCAGGCGACGTTCATAGCGTTCTGGTTCGCCTTGGCCCTCTACGCCGCGGCGACCGTGCTCTACGTCTACTACTTCACCGACAAGCGGCGAAAGCTCGCACTGTACGCGACCTTCGCGACCGGCGCGGGCTTCGTCGTGCACACGGTCTCGATCGCCCTTCGCTGGGTCGACCAGGGTCGCTTCCCCCTGCAGGGCGTATTCGACTCGCTGTCCCTCGCGGCGTGGGCGCTCGTGCTCATCTACTTCGTCGTGGAGCACCTGGCCAAGGTCCGCGTGCTCGGCGCGCTGCTCGTGCCGGCCGCGCTGGTCGGCATGATCATCGCGCAGTTCTACCTCAGCACGCCGGTGGGTCACGCCGGGGAGGTCCTCGACAACTGGCGGGTCGGCATCCACGTGGTGCTGGTCAACCTCGCCAACGCGGGATTCGCTCTGGGAGCCGCGGCGTCGATCCTCTACCTGATCCAGGAGCGCCAGCTCAAGCACCACACCACCAACGTGCTCTTCCGTCGTCTTCCGCCGCTCGCGTCCACCGACAAGCTCGCGCGTCGGGCGATCGCCTACGCGTTCCCGGCCTACACGGCCGCGATCCTGCTCGGCACCCTGCGTGCGGTCGAGTTCGACGTCGAGGGCTGGTACCTCGACCCCCGGGTCATGCTCGCGGGGATCGTGTGGATGATCTTCGGCTTCTACCTGCTGCTCCGCTACCGCAAGGCGAACGCCTCGGCCCGCGCGTACGCGCTGGTCGCCATAGCCGGACTCGTGGTGGTGATCGCGCTCATGATCGTGGCGCGCACCGTCCCGTCGGGCTTCCACATCTTCGGGGTGTGAGGTAGAGTGAGGGCGTTCAGGCTGAGCGGTATGCAGTGTGTATACGGGACGTGTGACACCGCCCTCGCCGGGCCTGCTTGCCTGAACACAACGCACTGCTCCGGCGAGGGCGTACCCGTTCCCCGGCACACCGTCCAGCGACACGCCGTCCA
>CAYOSP010000006.1:74365-78476 GCA_964406675.1 uncultured Eubacteriales bacterium
CGACACGCCGTCCCGCGACACGCGTACACGGTGATCCCATGCATCTGACACTCGTCGGCCTCAGCCACAAGACCGCCCCGGTGGAGATCCGTGAGAAGCTGACCTTCCCGCCACACCGCCAGGAAGAGGCGATCCGCGGCCTCATGGAGTCCGATCAGGTGGCGGAGTGCGTCATCCTTTCCACCTGCAACCGCACCGAGATCTACGCGGTGGTCATCTCCGAGGAGGCCGGCAAGCACGCCATCCTCGAGTTCCTGTGCGAGCATCACGGCATCGACCGGCACGAGCTCGTGCGCTATCTCTACCTGATCGACGGGGCGCCGGTGGTGCGCCATCTGTTCCGCGTGGTCGCCTCGCTCGATTCGATGGTGGTGGGCGAGGCGCAGATCCTCGGCCAGGCGAAGGAGGCGTACGACTACGCGTTCGAGTTCGAGGGTTCGGCGCGCGTCTTCAACAAGTTGTTCCGGCAGAGCTTCGAGGTCGGGAAGCGCGTGCGCAGCGAGACCGCCATCGGCGAGGCGGCGGTGTCGATCTCCTATGCGGCGGTCGAGCTCGCCAAGAAGGTGTTCGAGACGCTCGAGGGACGCACCGTCCTGGTGGTCGGCGCGGGCAAGATGAGCGAGCTCACCGCGAAGCACCTGGTCTCCAGCGGCGTGAAGACGGTGCTCGTCGCGAACCGGACGTACGAGCGCGCGGTGGAGCTCGCGGAGTGCTTCGGCGGCGACGCCATCCGCTACGACGTGCTGTTCGAGCGCATGACCGACGCCGACATCGTCATCTCCTCGACCGGCGCGCCGCATCACGTGATCACGAAGGACAAGGTGGAGGACGCGCTCCACGGCAGGGCCGGCCGGCCGCTGTTCATGATCGACATCGCGGTACCCCGGGACATCGAGCCCGAGGTCAACGAACTCCGCGGCGTGTTCCTCTACGACATCGACGACCTCAACGGCGTCGTCGAATCCAACCTGGAGGAGCGCATGCGCGAGGCGCGTCGCGCCGAGCGGATCATCGACGAGGAGATGGAGGGCTTCGCGTCCTGGCTCGAGTCGATGGAGATCGTGCCCACGATCGCCGCGATGCGGGCGCAGGCGGAGCGCATCCGCCAGGCCGAGCTCGAGAAGGCGCTCAAGCGGCTCGGCGGCCTCTCGGAGAAGGAGATCAAGACGGTCCAGGCGCTCACCGGCGCCATCGTCAACAAGATGATGCACGAACCCACCTGTCGCCTGAAGGACCTCGCGGGCGAGAAGGACGGGTACGTGTACGTCGACGCCGTGAGGCACCTCTACGGGCTCGAGGAAGAGCCCGAGCAGAAGAGCTCGTACGGGCAGCTGATCCGAGGGATCCTCGGCCTGGGTGAGAAGAAGAAGCGAGATCAACAGGACGGGATGAGTGAGTCGGTTGGCTGCTGATCGCGAGAAGCTGGTCATCGGCACGCGCGGGAGCAAGCTCGCCCTGTGGCAGTCGGAGTTCGTGAAGGGTGAGCTCGAGCGGATCACCGGGCTGCCGGTGGAGCTGAAGCGCATCAAGACGACGGGCGACCGCATCACGGACGTGCCGCTCGCGAAGGTGGGCGGCAAGGGGCTGTTCACCAAGGAGATCGAGGTGGCGCTGCTCGACGGCAGCGTCGACCTCGCGGTGCATTCCATGAAGGACGTCCCGACCGAGCTGCCCGAGGGGCTCACGCTCGCGGCCACGCCTCCCCGCGAGGACGCGCGCGACGTGATGGTCTCCGGCGAGGCCTTCGACCTGGATTCGCTCCCGGAGGGGGCCCGTCTCGGGACGAGCTCGCTTCGCCGCCGAGCGCAGGCGCTCGCTCTGCGTCCGGACGTCGAGATCGTCGACGTGCGCGGCAACCTCGACACGCGCATGCGCAAGGCCGAGGAGGGCGAGATGGACGCGGTCATCCTCGCCGCCGCGGGCATCCGTCGCATGGGCTGGGGCGACCGCATCACCCACTACATCGATCCCGAGCGGATGGTCCCGGCCGTCGGGCAGGGCGCGATCGGCATCGAGATCCGCGAGGACGACTCGTTCATGGCCGAGACCTGCCGCGCGCTCAACGACGAGCTCACCTTCACCTGCGTGACCGCCGAGCGGGTGGTCATGCGCCGTCTCGAGGGCGGCTGCCAGGTACCCATCGGCGCGTACGCGCGCGTCGGGGACCGGGGCCTGGTCATGGACGGCATGGTAGGCAGCCTCGACGGCGAGACGATCCTGCGCGAGCGGCTCGTCGGCGCCTACGACGACCCGGGCGCGCTCGGCCTCATGATGGTCGACCGCCTGCTCGAGCTCGGCGCCGCCGAGGTGCTGCGCGAGATCCGCGACGCGGCGGAGGTCGCCGAGGGGCGGGTCGACAAGCTGCTCGAGACATGAGCGGCCCACTCGTCTACCTGATCGGCGCGGGCCCCGGCGATCCCGGCCTGCTCACCGTGAGGGGCGCCGAGTGCGTGGCGGCGGCGGACGTCGTCGTCTACGATCACGCCACGCATCCCCGTATCGTCGCGCTCGCCGACGCCTCGGCGGAGCGCATCCCCGTGCCGCGCATGACGGCCGGCGGCGGGAGAGAGGGCGTGGGCGGGTCCGGCGCAGGCGGGTCCGGCGCGGGCGGGTCCGGCGTGGGCGGCGCCGAGCGACTCACCCAGCCCGAGCTCGAGGCGCTGCTCGTCGAGAAGGCGCGCGAGGGCGGCGGGAGGGTCGTCGCGCGTCTGCACGGGGGCGACCCGTTCGTGTTCGGCCGCGGCGCCGACGAGGCACTCGCCCTGCGCGAGGCGGGGGTGCCGTTCGAGGTCGTGCCCGGCGTGACGAGCGGGCACGCGGTCCCGGCGTACGCGGGCATCCCGGTCACGCGACTGGGGACCGCGGCCGACGGCGCCGCCGACGACGGCGCCGAGGACGCCAAGGGCGCCGAGAGCGGGTCGGCGGGCGTGGCCTTCGTGAGCGCGCACGCCGAGCGGGTCGAGGACGAACCCGGTATCGACTGGGACGAGGTGCCCACGGCGGTCGGCACGCTCGTGTTCTTCATGGGCGAGGAGCACCTGGCCGAGGTCGTGGAGCGCCTGCTGGACGGCGCGCGCGACCCGGACACGCCCGTGGCGGTGATACGCCGGGGCACGACGCCGCGGCAGTCCACCGTGACCGGCACGCTGAGCGACATCGTCCCCCGCTGCGAGGGCGACCCGTGCGATCCGCCCTCGCTGGTGGTCGTCGGCGACGTGGTGCGCCTGCGAGAGCGGGTGCGCTGGTTCGAGGACCGGCCGCTGTTCGGGCGCACCATCGTGAACACGCGGGCCGAGGCGCAGGCCGCGTCGCTCACGAAGCGCCTCGCCGCGCTCGGCGCGGAGGTGCTGGAGCAGCCGGCGATACGCATCGCGGACCCGGAGGACTGGTCGCCGGTCGACGAGGCGATCGACCGGATCGCCTCTTACGACTGGGTCGTGCTCACCTCCACCAACGGCGTGGAGCGCTTCTTCGGCCGCCTGGCGGAGCGCGGGATGGACGCTCGCGTGTTCGGCGGGGCCGGCGTCGCCGCGATCGGCCCGTCGACGGCCGCGCGTCTTCGCGAGCGACACCTCATCGCCGACGTCGTGCCCGACGAGTACGTCGCCGAGGGGCTCCTGCGGGCGCTCGAGGAGGCGGGCCTGGGCGAGGGCTCCCGGGTGCTCGTCCCGCGGGCGCTCGAGGCGCGCGAGGTCCTGCCCGAGACGCTGCGCGAGCGGGGCGTCCACGTGGACGTGGTGCCGGTGTACCGCACCGTGGGCGCGGAGCCCGACGAGCGGGTGATCGAGCGGGTGAGGGCGGGCGAGGTCGACGCGGTCACGTTCACGTCCTCCTCGACGGTGCGGGAGTTCCTGGCGCTGCTCGAGCGGGCCGGTGTCGGCGCCGACGAGGCCTCGAGGACCTTCGTGGCCGCGTCGATCGGGCCGATCACGTCCGGGACCGCTCGGGAGTACGGTCTGGAGGTCGCGGTGCAGGCCGAGGAGTACACGATCCCCGGTCTCGTCGACGCGCTGGCGAGCCACTACGGGGGTGGACGTCCGCATCACTGACGCCGCAGGTAGGATTGACAAACGAAGAGACGCTCGGCATCCTATGGTGGCCCGCGAGCAGG
>CAYOSP010000006.1:78576-79686 GCA_964406675.1 uncultured Eubacteriales bacterium
GGGGATGTAGCTCAGCTGGGAGAGCGCTGCGTTCGCAACGCAGAGGTCGACGGTTCGAATCCGTTCATCTCCACCACTCGATCAGGATGTCGGGGCGTCTCGAAGGAGGCGCCCCGATGCATATCCGGAGGAGATGACGATGCAGTTCCCTTACTACCGACCACGCCGGCTGCGCGGTTCCGAGACCCTTCGCGCGATGGTCCGCGAGACCGCCGTCGACGCGAAAGACCTCATCTACCCGCTGTTCGTGAAGCCCGGTCAGGGCACGCGTGACGAGGTCCCGTCGATGCCGGGCGTGTTCCAGCTCAGCGTCGACGAGCTCGAGCGCGAGGCCGACGAGCTCCTCGAACTGGGCGTGCCCGCGGTCATCCTGTTCGGGCTGCCCGAGAGCAAGGACGAGGTCGGCAGCGGCGCGTACGACGAGCACGGGATCGTCCAGCGGGCGATCCGCGAGCTCAAGGAGAAACGGCCGGAGCTCTACGTCATCACCGACGTGTGCATGTGCGAGTACACGTCGCACGGGCACTGCGGGATCCTCGACGACTGCGGCTGCGTCGTCAACGACGTCACCCTCGAGATGCTCGCGCAGATCGCGCTCACGCACGTGCAGGCCGGGGCCGACATGGTGGCGCCCTCGGACATGATGGACGGTCGCGTCGCCGCGATCCGGGCGCTGCTCGACACCGAGGCGATGTCCGGGACGCCGATCATGGCGTACTCCGCGAAGTACGCGAGCGCCTACTACGGACCGTTCCGCGACGCCGCCGAGTCGACGCCGCAGTTCGGCGATCGTCGCGCCTACCAGATGGACCCGGCGAACTCCGACGAGGCGCTGCGCGAGACGATGCTGGACATCGAGGAGGGCGCCGACATCGTGATGGTGAAGCCGGCGCTCGCCTACATGGACGTGATCCGACGGGTGAAGGACGAGTTCGGCTACCCGACGGCGGCGTACAACGTCTCGGGCGAGTACGCGATGGTCAAGGCGGGCGCCGAGAAGGGCTGGATCGACGAGCGGGCCGTGGTGCTCGAGACGCTCACCGCGCTGAAGCGCGCCGGCGCCGACCTCATCCTCACCTACCACGCCAAGGATGCCGCGAGGTGGCTCCG
>CAYOSP010000007.1:0-49507 GCA_964406675.1 uncultured Eubacteriales bacterium
GCATACCGGCGACAACGAAGGTTGGACCGAGTACTCGCTAGACCTCGAGCACCTCGCCGGCACGACGGATGGAGTGATCGTCTTCGGTCTCGAATCGGACGTCTCGGTAGCCTCTGACCATGGCTACACCGGCGCGTACGTCGACGACGTGAGCGTGGAGTACACCGTGGGCGACTACACGGATGCGTACGCATACTTCAACGGCACGTCGATGGCGGCTCCACATGTGGCCGGCGCGGCGGCGCTGCTGCTCTCGAGGTTCCCCGACCTCACCGCCGCAGAGCTCAAGACCGCTCTGATGGAATCGGTGGATCCGGTCCCCGGTCTCGCGGGCACCTCGTTGACGGGCGGGCGCCTCAACGTGTACGCGGCGCTTCTCGAGGCCGACGCCACCACACCCACCGTGACCTCAGACGCGGAGGCTTCATACGACGACTCCGCCACGATCGCGCTCAGCGCCACCGACGACCTCGCGGTCTCTCACGTCGGCTGGCGCCTCGACGGCGCCGACGGCGACCCGTTCACGAGCGTGGACGGCACCTCGGCGGTCGTGTCCACCTCCGAGGTCGGCTCCCACACCCTGCACTACTGGGCCGAGGACGTCTCGGGCAACCGCAGCGCGACGGGGACCGCCGCGTTCGAGGTGCTGGACGTCACGGCGCCCACCCCGCATGACGATCACGTGAGCGTGTACGAGGATTCGGCCGCGATCGATCTGTGGGCCACCGACAACGACGTGGTCTCGCGTATCGGGTATCGCCTGGACGGGGCCCAGGGAGATCCGTTCACGAGCGTGGACGGCACCTCGGCGGTCGTGTCCACCTCCGAGGTCGGCTCCCACACCCTGCACTACTGGGCCGAGGACGTCTCGGGCAACCGCAGCGCGACGCGCACCGCGACGTTCGCGGTGGAGGATGCCAGGGACCCGTATGCGTGGGACGATCACGCAGCGGTCTACTCGGACGTCGCGCGCGTCACCATCGAGGCGACCGATTCGGTGGCTCTGTCCCACATCGCCTACCGGCTCGACTCCGAGCCGACCGAGACGGTGTCCGTCGCATCGGGCGCGACCACCATGTCGGTGGAGGTCTTCACCTCAGCGATCGGCACGCACACCCTCGCCTATCACGCCGAGGACGGATCCGGCAACCGTAGCGCGACCACCGAGGTCGTCTTCGAGGTGGAGGACGTCACGGCGCCCACGGTCGCGGACGACGCCGAGGCCACGTACACGGACTCAGCGACCATCCGCCTGACCGCGACCGACAACGACGCGGTCGACCGCATCCTGTATCGCCTCGACGGGGGCTCGTGGAAGACGGTGACGGGGGACTCGGCCACGTTGCTCGTCGAGACCGTCGCCGAGCATGTGCTCGAGTACCGTGCCGTCGACCCGAGCGGCAACGACTCCTCGGTCGCCTCGGTCGGGTTCGAGATCGTCCGCGGTCCGGTCGACTACGTCGAGGTCGAAGGGTCGACCCGGTACGAGACCGCCGTCGAGTCCTCGAAGCGGGGCTTCTCGGGGGGCGCCGACACGGTCGTGATCGCCACCGGCGCGAACTGGCCCGACGCCCTGGGCGGCTCCGCGCTCGCCGGCGTGGTGGACGGGCCGCTGCTCCTCACCGACCCTAGCGCCCTGCCGTCCGGGGTGGCCACCGAGATCGATCGGCTCGGCGCGACGAAGGCGTACGTGCTCGGCGGCAGGGGCGCGGTGAGCGACGGTGTCGTGGACGCGCTCGAGCAGCGCGGATTGAGCGTGCGTCGGCTCGCCGGAGCGGATCGCTACGCGACCGCGCAGCGGGTCGCCCGCGAGGTGATCGACCTGCAGGGCGCTTCGTACGACGGCAAGGCGTGTATCGCGACCGGCTCCGACTTCCCCGACGCGCTCGCGGGCTCGCCGCTCGCCGCCGCCTTCGGCTGGCCGATCGTCCTCGCCGACGATGGTCGCGCGCTCGTCCTGCCCGCCGAGACGGACAGCGTGCTCGTCCTCGGTGGCGAGGGGGCGGTCTCGGGGTCGATCGAGGACGAGTTCGTCGCGCGCTTGGGTCGGTCCGACGTGGTGCGCCGGGGCGGCGCGGACCGCTACGAGACCGGTGTGCGCGTGGCGGAGTACGGGGTGGCTGCGGGGCTCGTATGGAGCGGTGTGGGTATCGCCACGGGCGGCGACTACCCGGACGCGCTCGCGGGCGGGGCGATGCTCGGCTCGATGGGCACGGTCACCCTGCTCACGCCGGGGGACGCGCTCGCCCCGAGCGTCGAAGCCGCTCTGTCGACGAACCGCGACCTGGTCATACGGGTGCACTTCCTCGGCGGTGACGGCGCCCTCTCGCCGGCGGTGCGCACGCAGGTGCGAGCCGTCCTGGAGTAGCCGTCCGGGCGAGTGTCTCCGTGCCGAAGCCGGGGCCGTGTCTAGGCTGACGAGGCTCCGGGTCTTCATGGATGCCGGTACCCGGAGAGTGATCGCATGATCGGAGACATGCTCGCGATGGTTCTGGCTGAGTCCATGGGACGCGATCCCATAGGAGACCGCCGCATAGACGTGCGCTTCCACGGCGATCACGCCCTGCCCTCGGTCGTTCTGCTGCACGGCGGACCCGGTGGACGGCGCAGCGTCTCCCGCTTGGCTCAGGACCTGTCCCGGCACTACCGGGTCCTCGAGCCGCTTCAGCGGCGTGCCGGAGACGTACCGCTCACGGTGGAGCGGCACGTGCACGACCTTGCGGGCGTCGCTCCGGACGGCGCCCCCGTGATCGGTCACTCCTGGGGAGCCATGCTCGCGCTCTCATACGCCTCGCGTCATCCGCAGCGGGTCACCCGGCTCGTCCTCATCGGGTGCGGCACCTACGACGAGGAGTCGCGGCGTCTGTACCGGAGCGGCGTCGCCGACAGGCTCGGGAGAGGTGGGCTGGCACGGGTGGCCGAACTCGAGGAGGCGCTGGAGCACGCTCGCGAGCGCTCGGAGGAGGATCGCTTGTTCGGCGAACTGGCGCGGGCCCTGCTCGAGGCGCAATCGGTCGATCTCGCGTTCGACCCGTATGTGGACATCGAGCCCGACTACCTCGGACATGTGGAGACGTGGGCGGATGTACTGCGCCTGCAGCGGATCGGTGTCGAGCCGGCCGCGTTCCGCGCCGTCACCGCGCCCGTGGTCATGCTGCATGGGATGGACGACCCGCATCCGGGTACCGCGATCCGCGACTCGCTCGCGGGGCATGTCGCCGACCTGTCGTACCGGGCGTTCCGGCAGTGCGGCCACGTGCCGTGGGCCGAGCGAGCGGCCCGTGAAGCGTTCCTGGGGGTGCTCGAGGAGTCGCTTGCCTGATCGCCCGCGGTCGCGCCACCGGTCCGGTCACCGGCAGTCACGCCGGTCGCACGATCGTCGCGCGGTCCCACGGGCGGTGATTGCGGCGAGGACACACCGGGGTAGACTGATGCAAAGGCACATCGAGGGACGGACGCATGGGTACGCGCGCTACGATCCGGCGGGTCGCGCTCATCGAGGCGGGCTCGCCCGGACTCAACATCTTCTCGCACGTGGCGATGGGCCGGGGCACGGCGCTGCTCGCCACCGTGGTCCGCGACGCGGGCTGGCAGGTCGAGGCGTTCGTCGAGGACGTCTCCGGCAAGGACGAGATCGACTGGGACTTCGTGGCCTCGGCGGACGTCGTCGGTTTCTCCGCCATCACCTGCACGCTCCCCCGGACCCGCGAGCTCATCCGCCGGACCCGCGAGCTGAACCCGGCGGCCACCATCGTGGCAGGCGGGCCGGAGCCGACCTGCGCGCCCGAGCGCAGTCTCGACGTCGTCGATATCGTCCTACGCGGCGAGGGCGAGGACACGTTCCCGCGCCTGCTCCGCGTGTTGGCGGGGGAGAGCGCGGAGACGCTCGCCGACATCCCGGGGACGATGTGGCGCGAGCGCGGCGAGACCCGCAGCGGCCCGCCGCCCCGGCAGCTCTCGCCGGAGGAATTGGACTCGCTACCGCTCGTCGACTGGTCGGTGGTGCACGCGGCGAAGCGAGGCACGAGCGCGCCCGTCTGGCGCTCCCGCGGCTGCCCGATGCGCTGCGACTTCTGCGAGGTCTGCGAGATCTGGCCTCGCTACGTGTTCCGCGGCGACGAGCACAGCGTCGAGGAGCTCATGCGGGCGCAGGAGACCGGCCATCCCGTCGCGTTCCTCATCGACGACAACGCGGCCGCGCGCAAGGACGCGTTCAAGGGCTTCCTGAGACGCGTCTGCGAGCGCGGGTTCGCCCGCACGCTCGTGGTGCAGATGCGCGCCGACTCGGTGCTCACGCGCGAGGGGCGGCCCGACCGCGAACTCCTCCGGCTGCTCAAGAGGGCCGCCGGGGTGACCGTGGTGTGCGTGGGCGTGGAGACGTCCGACGACGAGGGGCTCGAGCGCTTGGAGAAGGGCGTCGACCGCTCGCGCATGGCGAAGGGTCTCCGGGCGATGAAGCGCTACGGCCTGCTCGTGCACGGTATGTTCATCGCGCTCGCCGAGGACTCCCAGGCCGTCATCCGGCGCAACGGCCGCTTCGCCCGCAGGATGGTCACCTCCTTGCAGTACCTGTTCGAGGTCCCGCTGCCTGGGACCAAGCGCACACGCGAGCACGAGGAGCGGGACCGCCTGATGTTCCGCGGCCTGCCGGATCTCCGGTTGTACGACGGCATGCATCTCGTGGTCCGGCCCTCGGAGATGCTCCCGGAACGCATGCAGGACCTCGTCACCCGCGAATACAGGAGGTTCTACTCCCTGCACCGGGTCGTCGTGGCCGTGCTCGAGGCGTTGTTCCTTCGCTACCGCAGGCTCACCGCGGCCCAGCGCGAGTACCTGAAGCGCTTCAGCGGGCGGGAACGGCTCGTCTGGTGGGCGAAGCTCCACCTCGAGTACAAGCTCGCCCCGTTGAGCGCGCTGTACACAGGATATCGTCGGGTGCGCGAATTCATGCGCGATCCGGATTACGCGCGGTATCTGGAGCGGCTGCAGACGCAGCGGTGAATCCCTCGACAGATGCTATCCTTTTGAGCAGGCATGCGTGCGAGCAGCGGCGAGGGAAGAGTGCATCCTCCACATGCAGGATCTCATCATCGATCTCGAGCAGACGCTCGCGGACCAAGAGGACCCTATCGCCCTCTGCCAGAGCGATCCGGTAGAGCAACCGGCCGAGGTCTTCAGGTACAATGCGCTCTACGGGTTCGCGTGGACCCTCAAGCGCTACGCTGGATACCCGATGGACGAGTCCGTGATGGCGGTCATACCGCACGGTGTGTATCTGGACGCGCGGTCGTGGTGCAACTATGAGAACCAGAGCAGTCTCAAGGCCGTCCTCAACTACCCTGCCTACCGGGTGCGCGTGTGGCAGGAGGAGACCGACAAGGTCGTAGTGCCCTCCGCGAGTCCCTTCCTCTACGCGCTCGAACTGTTCCACGAGCGGTTCGGGACGCCGGATCCGGGGGAGGGTACGATCTTCTTCACCGCGCACACGGTCAGCGCCATGCGGACCACGGCGCAGTGGAGTCGGATCGCCGACCAGCTGCTCGAGCTCGACGAGCGCTACCAGCCGGTGACGGTGTGCATGTATCACGTCGACGTGACCAAGCGACTCCACCTCCCGTTCGAGCACCGCGGCATCCCCGTGGTCGCGGCCGGGCACGGCGACGATCCGCGTTTCATCTACCGCTGGCTACATCTGCTCCACCAGCATCGCTATGCGGCCTCCAACGATCTGGGCAGCGCGGTCTTCTACGCGAACGCGGCCGGCAAGCCGGTCTTCCTGCTCGATGAACTCGCCAGGCACACGCACGACCCGTCGTTGCATCTCGTCAAGCAGCGTCCGGTCTCAACCCAGGTCCTGCAGACGAAACGTCACCTCACTGAGCTGTTCCGCACACAGGGAGAGGGCCTCGGCGCCGAGTTGCGGGCCACCGTGGGCTACATGCTCGGGGCCGAGAACCTCAAGCCGCCCGACGGTCTGCGCGAGGATCTGGAATACGTGGCGTCGCTCTGAGCGGCGGTGAGGAAGGGAATCGCAGGAGGACCGGGTGTGTCGACCGATGGAGGACCGGCCGTGCAGGACTGCATCATCGATCTCGACCAGGCGCTCGCCGATCAGGAGGATCTCCAGCGACTCTGCGAGCAGGAACCGATCGAACATCCGGTCGAGGTATTCGGTCCGAACGTCTCGTACGGCTTCGCCTGGACGCTCAAGGCGTACGCGGGGCATCCGCTGGGCCAGCCGGTGAGGGCCGTCATACCGCACGGCGTGTACCTGGACGCGCGGGGGTGGTGCTCGGGCGAGAAGGACTGCAGCCTCAAGGCCGTCCTCAACTATCCTGCCTACCGGGCGCGCGTGTGGCAGGAGGAGACCGACAAGGTCGTAGTGCCCTCCGCGAGTCCCTTCCTCTACGCGCTCGAACTGTTCCACGAGCGGTTCGGGACGCCGGATCCGGGGGAGGGTACGATCTTCTTCACCGCGCACACGGTCAGCGCCATGCGGACCACGGCGCAGTGGAGTCGGATCGCCGACCAGCTGCTCGAGCTCGACGAGCGCTACCAGCCGGTGACGGTGTGCATGTATCACGTCGACGTGACCAAGCGACTCCACCTCCCGTTCGAGCACCGCGGCATCCCCGTGGTCGCGGCCGGGCACGGCGACGATCCGCGTTTCATCTACCGCTGGCTACATCTGCTCCACCAGCATCGCTATGCGGCCTCCAACGATCTGGGCAGCGCGGTCTTCTACGCGAACGCGGCCGGCAAGCCGGTCTTCCTGCTCGATGAACTCGCCAGGCACACGCACGACCCGTCGTTGCATCTCGTCAAGCAGCGTCCGGTCTCAACCCAGGTCCTGCAGACGAAACGTCACCTCACTGAGCTGTTCCGCACACAGGGAGAGGGCCTCGGCGCCGAGTTGCGGGCCGCCGTGGGCTACATGCTCGGGGCCGAGAACCTCAAGACGCCCGACGACTTGCGTGCGGACCTGGAGTACGTGGCGTCGCTCTGAGCGCATCGATCGAACGCCATCTCCATCCGGCTCCCGCACCTCACCAGCCCTGCGTGCCCGGCGCCCCCTTGAACGGTCCGGTCACGTCGCTGGTGACCCAGCCACCGTAGAAGTGTCCGGGCTGGGGCCGCACCGGTTCGCCGTCCAGCAGGCACTCGACCAGCTGCGGGTAGAACGAGACGTGGTCGGCGAGCTCGGCGTAGTCGGGATCGGGGTACGTCCACGCCGCGTTGGCGGTCTCCTCGTCGCCGGCGCGCACGGTGAAGTAGGCCGCCTCGCCCTTCCACTCGCAGTAGGTCGTGTGGTCGGTGGCATCGAGGAGGTCCATGGGCACGTCGCCGGGAGGCAGGTAGTAGGAGGGGGCGAGCGAGGTCTCCATCACCTTGTCGGCCGGTCGTTCTCCGCGATGGTCACACCGCCGAGACGCACCTCGACGTGGCGCTCGAGCCGCACCGCCTTCGGCGGCCGCGGGTAGTCCCACACCGACTCCTGTCCGGGTCCGGGTTCGCGCAACTCGGGACTCATGGCGCTCACTCCATCCGCATGGGCGGTCTATGCAGCATGCATACTCGCTCGGTGCATCCGAGAGACCTCTCGCCGGCAGCCACACCTCGCGGAAGGCGCACCCGCTGCCTACAGCGCCTCCGGTCCGCGCTCTCCGGTGCGGATGCGGACCGCAGCCTCGCAGTCGTAGGTGAACACCTTGCCGTCGCCGATCTTCTCGGTACGGGCGGCCTTCACGATCGCCTCCTCCGCTTTCGCGGCGAGGTCGTCGTCCACGACCACCTCGAGCTTGAGCTTCGGCACGAAATCCACGGTGTACTCCGCGCCGCGGTAGACCTCCGAGTGGCCCTTCTGTCGGCCGAATCCGCGCACCTCGTAGGCGGTCATGCCGGCGACACCGAGTCCGTGCAGCGCCTCCTTGACCTCGTCGAGGCGGTGAGGCTTGATGATCGCTTCTATCTTCTTCACGGTCGCGCTCCTCTCGTTGCGATCGTCGGGTATCCGTGCGGCCCGCCCATGCGGTCCGCGGTCCTTCTATGTCTATGCGACGAAGTCGGTCTGGACGAAGTCAGGATACGCCCGGTTCCCGTGTTCGCCGATGTCCAGGCCTTCCATCTCCTCTTCCTCGCTCACCCGCACGCCGATGGTGACCTTGATCGCGTACCAGAGCCCGAGCGAGACCACGAACACGGTCGCGCCGACCGCGGCGACGCCGATGAACTGGTTGACGAGCAGTTCGGTCCCACCGCCGAAGAACAGGCCGTCGCCGGTCGTGCCCGGGGCGATCGCGTCCTGGGCGAAGAGGCCGACGGCGATCGTTCCGAAGATCCCGCCCATGCCGTGCACGACGATCGCGCCGACGGGGTCGTCGATGCGGACCTTGTCGAGCAGGAGCACGCCGAGCACGATGATCGCGCCGGAGACCGCGCCGATGATCAGCGAACTGCCCATGCCGACGAACGCGCAGCCGGCGGTGATGCCGACGAGCCCGCCGAGAGCGCCGTTGATGGTCATGCCGATGTCGGGTTTACCGAGCAGGATCCAGCCCAGCGCGGTCGCGGCGAGCGCCCCGGCCGCCGCGGACATGTTCGTCGTGACGACGATGTGCGAGATGGCGCCGGGGTCCGCGGCCATCGTGCTGCCCGGGTTGAAGCCGAACCAGCCGAGCCACAGGATGAACGCGCCCGCGAACGCCGAGGTCATGTTGTGGCCCGGTATCGCGTGCACGCTCCCGTCCTTGCGGTATTTGCCGAGTCGCGGTCCGAGCACGATGACGCCCGCGAGCGCCGCCCACGCTCCGGTGGAATGCACCACCGTCGAGCCGGCGAAGTCCCAGAAGCCCATCTCGGCGAGCCAGCCGCCGCCCCAGATCCAGTGACCGATCGTCGGGTACACGAACGCGACGAGCACGGCCGAGAACACGATGAAGGAGATGTACTTGATGCGCTCGGCCACCGCTCCCGACACGATGGTCGCCGCGGTCGCGGCGAACACGAGCTGGAAGAAGAACTTGGCCTGCAGCGGTATGCCCGCCCAGCCGATGGCGGAGTAGGCGCCCTGGTAAGCCTCGCCGACGGCGGGGCTGTTGTCCGCTCCGCCGAGGAAGAACAGTCCCTGGGCGCCGAACAGGCCGTTGCCGTCTCCGAACATCAGGCCCCAGCCCACCGCGAAGAACGCGATCGTGGCGATGGCGAACACCACGAAGTTCTTCGAGATGATGTTGACCGTGTTCTTGGCTCGAGCGAACCCGGACTCGACCAGCCCGAAGCCGAGGTTCATGAAGAACACGAGCATCCCGGCGATGACCACCCAGAGGGTGTCGAGTACGACGGGAGTGTCCATGCGCTGCCTCCTTCTCCTATATCCGGACCGACATGCGCTCGACGCACGTCGGCCGCGTAGCCGTCATCCACGGAAGCAGGATGCGGTCGCTAGGTTTCGGAAGCGTTTCTCGCTCGTGAAAGGGTGGTTGCGGTCGCGCGAGGGTCAAGACGCTGCCGCTCTGCTATCGTCACCGGGTGGCGACTCAGCGGACCGACGGGAAGGAGCGCGTCCACGTGCATCGCACCATCCCCGACTTCTTCATCGTGGGGCAGGCGAAGTCCGGCACCACCGCGCTCTTCGACTTCCTGGGCCGACACCCGGACGTGTTCACATGCCTGCCCAAGGAGCCGCACTTCTTCTGCGGCGACCTGCACGAGGAGAGCGATCGCTTCTTCGGCAAGAGGAAGTGGTTCGAGTTCCGGACGCTCGACGAGTACCTGCGGATCTTCGACGGCGCCGAGGGGCACGCCGCTGCCGGTGAGGCGTCCGTCCACTACATCTACTCACAGACCTCCGCCGAGGAGATCGCCGCGTTCAACCCCGACGCCAGGATCATCATCATGATCCGCGAGCCGGTCTCGTTCCTGCACTCGCTGTTCGTGCAGAAGCGCAACGAGACGGTGGAGACCCTCGAGACGCTCGGGGAAGCGCTCGAGGCCGAGCCCGAGCGGAAGCGCGGCAGACACCTGAACGACCGCGTCCGGTTCCCCTCGGTGCTCTATTACTCCGAGCGCGTGAGGTACGCGGAGCAGATCCGACGCTTCACCGAACGTTTCCCCGAGGAGCGTATCCGGATCATCCTGTTCGACGACTTCAAGGCCGACAACGAGCGGGTCTATCGGGAGACCGCTCGATTCCTGGGGGTCGATCCGTCGTTCACGCCCGATTTCCAGCTCGTCAACGCCGCCAAGGCGCCCCGGTCCGAGTTGCTCAACCGCATCGTCCGCTCGTCGGGTCCTCGCCGCCGGCTCAAGGCGATGCTCCCCACGTCGGTGTACGAGCCGCTGCAGATGCGCGTGCAGCGTCTCATCATGAAGGACGCGGAGAAGCCGACCCTGTCCGCCGAGACGAGACGCGAGCTCGAGCGCAGGTTCGCCCCGGAGGTCGAGGCGTGCGGCGACCTGCTGGGGACGGACCTGCTCACCCGGTGGGGCTACCGCGACCTCTGAGTCCGGGTCCGCCGTCCGGGTCCGCCGTCCGAGCTCGTGCTCGTCCCTCGCCCTTCAGTCGGCCGTGGGCCAGCCGCCGTCGGAGGGCGGCCTGACGGACCGCTTCGCCGCACGGTTCTCGTCCCGTTCCGCCATGGACAGGTAGTCTCGCTCCATCGCGACGCTCTTGTAGGCGGGACGGATCATCTTGCCGCCGTTGGCGACCTCCTCGATCCGGTGCGCGCTCCACCCGGCGATGCGGGCCATCGCGAACAGCGGCGTGTAGAGCTCCGGCGGGATCTCGAGCAGTCTGTACAGGAACCCCGAGTAGAAGTCGACGTTGGCGCTCACTCCCTTGTACACCTTGTGCACCTTGGCGATGACCTCGGGCGCGAGGCGCTCGACGCGCTCGTAGAGCTGGTACTCGTCCTCGAGCCCCTTCTCTCGTGCGAGTCGCTTGACCTGCGTCTTCAGGATCTCGGAGCGAGGGTCGGAGACGGAGTAGACGGCATGGCCCATCCCGTAGATGAGCCCGCTGCGGTCGAACGCCTCGCCCCGGGCGAGCCGGTGTAGGTAGTCCTCGATCATCGCGTCGTCCGACCAGTCGGCGACGTGTTGTTTCAGGTCCTCGAACATCCTCAGCACTCGGATGTTCGCGCCGCCGTGTCTGGGCCCCTTGAGGGAGGCGAGCGCGGCCGCCATCGTGCTGTACGTGTCGGTCCCGCTCGACGTCACCACGTGCGTGACGAACGTCGAGTTGTTGCCGCCGCCGTGCTCGGCGTGCACGGCGAGGGCGAGGTCGAGCAGCCGGGCCTCCAGCGGCGTGTACTCGCTGTCGTGCCGGAGCATGTGCAGGAAGTTCTCGGCGACGGAGAGGCCGGGGACGGGTGAGTGGATCACCAGGCTGCGACGCTTGTGCCTGTGCGCGTACGCCTGATAGGCGTAGGTGAGGAGCAGCGGGAACGCGGCGATGAGGTGCATGCACTGCAGCATCACGCTGCGAAGGCTCGTGTCCTCCGCTTCGTCGTCGTAGATGTAGAGCGCCAGTATCGCGCGCGATATGGAGTTCATGATGTCGCGGCCGGGCATGTCGAGGATCGCGTTGTGGACGAAGCCCGGCGGCATGGTGCGGTACGAGTCGAGCAGTTCCTGGAAGCGGTCAAGCTCCTCGTCGTTCGGCAGCTCGCCGAACAGGAGCAGGTAGCAGACCTCCTCGAAGCCGAACCGGTCCTCGTCGAGGAAGCCGTGGACGATGTGGTCGAGGTCGTAGCCGCGATAGATCAGGTGCCCCTCCGTGGGGACGGGTTCTCCGTCGCGGAGTTCGTAGGCTCGTACGTCGCCGACGTGGGTGAGGCCGGCGAGGACGCCGCGGCCGGTGCGTTCGCGAAGGCCGCGCTTCACGTCGAAGCGGTCGTAGAGTTCCTCGTCGATCTGACTGTTGTGTTCGGCGAGCCCGGCGAGCCGGTCCAGCCAATCGTCTTCGAGTTCGAAGGGCATGCGGATCTCCCTGGGGTACGCGTGACGGACCCCCCGATTGTAGCGTGTCCGTTCGCTGGTACACTCCGCGCATGCTCATCTCTCTGCGTGACGTCTCCAAGTCGATAGGCGAGCGGACCCTGTTCCGCGACGTCGACCTGCGTGTGGGCGAGGGCGACCGCATCGCGCTCGTGGGGGCGAACGGCTCGGGCAAGACGACGCTGCTCGACATCGCCGCGGGGCTGCAGATGCCGGACGACGGCGTCATCGAGCGCCGCAAGGACGTGACGGTCGGCTACCTGCGACAGCAGGCCGGCGACCTCTCGGGAGACACCGTGCTCGACTCGACGGTCGCCTCCGCGGAGGACGTCGGCGAGCTCGAGGACAGGCTCGCGCAACTCGAGACCGCGATGGAGCGGCTCGGCCGGAGCGACCCGGAGGGGGAAGAGCTCGAGGGTGTCCTGCGCACGTACGGGCGGACCCGGGAACGCTACGAGCGCATGGGCGGGTACACGCTCGAGGCCCAGGCCCGCACGATCCTCACCGGCCTCGGCTTCGCCGAGGAGGACATGGACCGGCCCACCGAGGAGTTCTCGGGCGGCTGGGCGATGCGCCTCTCGCTCGCGAAGGTCCTCCTGCGGGGACCCGACCTGCTGCTGCTGGACGAGCCCACCAACCACCTCGACCTCGAGTCGCTGCGGTGGCTGGAGTCGTTCCTCGCCTCCTACGACGGCGCCCTCCTCCTCGTGAGCCACGACCGGGCGTTCCTCGACGCGCTGGTGAAACGTGTCGTCGAGTTGGAGATGGGGCGGGCGACCCACTATGCGGGGAACTACTCGCACTACGAGCGAGAGAGGGTCGCGGTCCGAGAGCGGCTCGAGCAGGCGCACAAGCAGCAGCAGCGCGAGATCGAGGCGACCGAGGGCTTCATCGAGCGGTTCCGCTACAAGAGCACCAAGGCGCGTCAGGTGCAGAGCCGCGTCAAGGCGCTCGACAGGATGGAGCGCATCCAGCTGCCGCCCGAGCGCAAGCGGGTGCGCTTCCGGTTCCCGCAGCCCCGGCGCACCGGCAAGGAGGTCGCCGTGCTCGAGCGCGTGCGCAAGGCGTACGGCGAGCACGTCGTGTACGACTCGCTCGACCTGACCGTGTACCGGGGCGACAGGGTGGCGCTCGTCGGGCCCAACGGCGCGGGCAAGTCCACGCTCCTCAAGCTGATCGCGGGCGTGATCGAACCCGACGGCGGCGACGTCCGGCTCGGACACCACGTGAGCGTCGGCTACTTCGCGCAGCGGCAGAGCGAAGCGCTCGATGACGGCAAGACCGTGCTGGAGGAGCTCGAGACGGTCACCGAAGGCTGGAAGGATGCCGAGCGCCGCAGACTCGCGGGCGCGTTCCTCTTCGAGGGCCTCGACGTCGAGAAGAAGGTGCGCGTGCTCTCCGGCGGCGAGCGTGCGAAGGTCGCCCTCGCCAAGATGCTCGCCGAGCCCGCCTCGCTCCTGTGCGTCGACGAGCCCACCAACCACCTCGACATCGCGAGTCGTGACGTGCTCGAGCAGGCGCTCGACGCGTACACGGGGGCGCTCGTGCTCATCACGCACGACCGGCACCTCATGCGGGCGGTGGCGAACAAGATCATCGAGGTGGTCGACGGTCGGCTCACGGTCTTCGAGGGCGACTACGACTACTACCTGTTCAAGCGCGAGCGGATGGGGGAGGAGGGCGCCGACGGGCAGGCGCCTCGGGTGCGCACGGTGGCGGGACCCGCTACCGGCGTGGGAGGCGCCGGGGTGGCGGCCGTCGGCGCGGAGGAAGCGGGGGGCCGCTCTCCCGATGGGGCGGCGGGCGGCTCGGCGAACGGCTCGACGGGCGGGCCCGAGTCCGGTCCCAAATCGAAGGAGCGCAAGCGCGCGGAAGCCGAGGCGCGCGAGGCGCTCTCTCGCGCCACCCGAGAGCACCGGGACGCGCTCGCCGCGCTCGATGTCGAGATCGGCCGGCTGACCGGGCGGAAGAGCGAACTCGAGCGCATGCTCGCGGATGAGGAGACGTATTCGCAGCGCGACGACTTCGGCGACCTCGTGGCCGAGTACGGGAACGTGCGCGAGCGGCTCGATGAGGCCGAAGAGCGGTGGCTCGAGCATTCGGCGGCCATAGAGCGCATCCGCTTCCCCGACCGGCGATGAGCCCGCCAGGGGTCCCGCCGCGGTCTCACTCGTCGCCTCGTCGCGGTATGCTCCTCCCATGGATGAAGCGACTCAGGACCACGCGCCGTTCGCGCTCGCGCTCGGCAGCGGGAGCGCGCGGGGTTTCGCGCACATAGGCGTGCTCGCCGAGCTCGGGTCCGCCGGCTTCATACCGGACCTGATCACGGGCTCGAGCATCGGCGCGGTGGCGGGGGCCTTCTACTCCGCGGGGTACTCCGCCTCCGACCTGATCGAGGTGTCGCGGACACTGCAGCTTCGCCGGCTGTTCCCCATGGCGGACCTGCAGTTCGTCAGCGCCTTCGTGAGTGGTGACGGGATCGAGGCGTTCCTGCGCGCGCATCTCCCGCCCCGATTCGAGGACCTGGAGCGTCCGTTCGCCTGCGTGTCCAGCGATCTGCTGACCGGATCGCGGATCCTTCACACCGACGGGGACCTCGTCGAGGCGATCATGGGCAGCATCTCCATCCCGGTCATCTTCCCGCCGGTGGAGGTCGGGGACCGGCTTCTCGCCGACGGCGGACTCACGGAGCCGGTACCCGTCGAAGCGGCGAAGGAGCGAGGCGCCGAGAAGGTCGTCGCCGTCACCCTCACGGGGGTCCGGTCGCGCATACGCAACGGTCGCGAGCAGGGGCTGCTCGATCGCTTCGGTCCCACGCGGCTGCAGATCGGTCTCACCGCCGCGGAGGTGATGCAGCGCCGCATCTCGCTGCGGGCGCTCGAGATGGCCGACGTGGTCATCGCTCCCGATGTGATCGGGTTCAGCCAACTCGCCTTGGCCGACCGCCCGCCGCTGATCGCGCGGGGGCGGGAAGCCGCACGCGAGGCGCTGCCCGACCTCGAGGCGTCGTTGCGCGCCACGTCGGGCTGACGTTCTCGGGATCGTCCTGATCGCTGCGAGGGCGTGCCACGGGGTCTCCCCGGGATGACGCGGCCCTAGCCTCTACCGCTCACCGGGGTGTCTCGCCGCGAGCGCTAGGGCGACCGTCATGAGACCCGTGACGATCGCGAGTGCTCCGAGGACCCACGACGCCGTGATGATCGCGGGGAGCGGGCGCGTCACGATGAAGACCCCCGCGAGCGTGATGAGCAGGCCGCGGAGCACATGCCAGCCCCAGGTCGGGAGCCGACGTCTGCCGGTCCAGCCGACCAGCGTGTCCGCCACGCCCCAGACGAGCACCGCGAATCCCACCAGGATCACGAACACCGAGGCCACGAACTCGGGGAAGAGCAGCGCGGCGAGACCGATGCAGACGGCGATCATCGCGCCGATGACCGGCAGGAGGGCGAGGCCGCGCAGCTGTCGTCGGGCCGTGACCGCCGCCGCGCCCTGCAGCGCACCCGCGGCCAACGAGACCCAGCCGAACGCCATGACCATGAGCGAGGCCGTCAACTCGGGCGCCATCACCAGCACGAGGCCGAAGACCACCAGGGCTGCGCCCCATACGGCGAACGGCCACCATACGCGGCGATAGGTACTCGGATCCGAGCCGTATACGACTATCGGCATGCGCCCTCCTTCCTCGCGGAGACCCCTGGCGGTACGCGACGACGAACCGATGCGACGTCGGTCCCGCCTCCGGCCGCCTCCGGCCGCCTCCGTCGGGACATCCATGCGCGCAACGGACATACTCGTATGCGAAGCTTACGTCCGAGACTGCGTTCGTGACCGCGTCCGGCTGTGGTCCGCGGGTCCGGATACCGCCTCGAAAGGGATGATGCCCCATGCGCCTGGCCCTCGCACAGATCGACACCGTCGTCGGCGACATCCAGGGGAACACCATGAAGGCGCTCTCGGCGATCGGTCGGGCCGAGCAGGAGGGCGCCACGCTCACGCTGCTGCCGGAGCTGACACTCACCGGCTACCCGCCCGAGGACCTCGTGCACAAGCGGCATTTCGTCGAGGAGAACCTGATGGCCCTGGAGCAGGTCGCGGGGGTCGCGCAGCACCTCGCGGTCGTCGGCTTCGTGGACCGCTCCGGCGACGACCTGTACAACGCCGCCGCGGTGTGCGGCAACGGCCGGGTGCTGAAGATCTACCACAAGCGCAGGCTGCCCAACTACGGCGTCTTCGACGAGAAGCGCTACTTCGAGCCCGGCGAGCAGGAGGGCCTGTTCGAGCTCGGCGGGGAGATGTTCGCCGTGACCGTGTGCGAGGACATCTGGACGGACGACTACGTGAGCGAGGCGAAGGACCTCGGGGTGAACCTCGTCGTCAACATCTCGGCGTCGCCGTACCACGCGGGCAAGGGGGCGGAGCGCGAACGGATGCTCGTGCGGCGGGCCCGGGACAACGACACGTGGCTCGCGTACTGCAATCTGGTCGGCGGTCAGGACGAGCTCGTCTTCGACGGCCGTTCGGTGATCGTCTCGCCGGAGGGCGAGGTGGTCGCGCGCGCGAAGTCGTTCGAGGAGGACTTCCTCACGCTGGACTTCTCCACCAAGGGCCGTCTCGGCGCTCCCGATCGTGTCGAGGAGCCGCTCGAGGGGCCTGCCGAGGTCTACCGGGCGCTCGAGCTCGGCCTGCACGACTACGTGCACAAGAACGGGTTCGTCGACGCGGTGATCGGGCTCTCCGGCGGGATCGACTCCGCGCTCACGGCGACCCTGGCGGCCGACGCGCTCGGGCCGGAGCACGTGCGGGGCGTGACGATGCCGTCGCGCCACTCCTCGGAAGGCAGTGTCGAGGACTCTCGCGAGTTGGCGCGCCGGCTCGGCATCGGGTTCCGGGAGACCCCCATCGACGACGTGTTCTCGTCGTTCCTCGAGGCGCTCACGCCTTCCTTCGAGGGAAGGGAAGCCGACGTGACGGAAGAGAACCTGCAGGCGCGCATCCGCGGGACCGTGCTGATGGCGCTGTCGAACAAGTTCGGCCGGCTCGTGCTCGCCACCGGGAACAAGTCCGAGCTCTCGGTGGGGTACGCCACGCTGTACGGCGACATGGTCGGGGGATTCGCGCCGCTCAAGGACGTCTTCAAGACGAACGTGTACGAACTCGCCCGCTGGCGGAACGGGGAGGGAGCCGACGAGCGCGGCGCGGTCATCCCTCAGGCGATCATCGACAAGGCGCCGAGCGCGGAACTGCGTCCCGGCCAGGTCGACCAGGACAGCCTCCCGCCCTATGAGGAGCTCGACGCACTGCTCCGCGCGTACGTGGAGGACGATCTCTCGAAGGACGCCGCCGCCGAGCGCGCCGGCGTCTCGCGGGAACTCGCCGACGAGGTGGCATGGATGGTGGACTCGGCCGAGTACAAGCGGCGTCAGGGGCCTCCCGGTATCCGCATCACCCCGAAGGGCTTCGGCAGGGACCGGCGCATGCCGATCACCAATCGCTACGGGGGCTGAGCCGACGGTGACGCTCGAGCTCCCCCGGCTCCCGCGGGGCGGACGTACGACGTCCCGGACGACCTTCCGGTGAGGCGATACTTCGGCTGTGATCGTCACCAAGGGATGGGGTCGTCCCAGGCACGGATCATCAGGTCGATCGATGTCGAGCACGCATGCGCCCCGTCACACGACGCACAGACGCTCGCCCGCCACTCCGGAAGGATCCCCGTGATCAGGCGCTCGAGATCCCTTGCCCCGATGCTCTCTCCCACAGCCAGGCCGAGTAGATGACGCGCGAGCCTATCCAGCTCCTCGATCGGGATCCCGCCGTGGATGCGCTTCTCGCAGGTCCCTGATTCGTCCAGCGAGGGGCACACGGCACACACCGCGTCTCGGCCCATGCCGACGATCACGCCCGCGTCTTCGGCGTGCCCGCGGAGGCGGAGCATGTTGAGGGCGAAATCGGCCGAGTAGCCGTCACCGTGAAGGAAATGCATGCAGACGAGATGATGACCGCGAAGCTCGACCGGTTCGTTCACGGCGTCGGTCGCCCGGCGCGACCCCTCACGCGGGACCGGCGGCCGAGCGTCGACAGCGTCCCCGGATTCGAAGCACGTCGGCGCGGTCGTCCTGATCCCCACACCATCGTCGGCCCGAAGGATGCCGTAGTGCATCCGCTCTCACCTGCTCGTCCGATAGTAGGGGCTCGCCTCGACTCGGTGACGGACGGTCCGGGCACTCACCGTTATCCGATCATCCATACAGTCTCCTTCATTCAGGTCCATATGCGTACACGAATCCACGGAATGCGATAGGGAGGTATGACCGGTACCCGTGGATCACGGATCGCGGACAGAGCGTGTGCGGAGGATACGTGTGCGCGAGTGTGGACGATGGTCTGCGACGCGGTTCGACGCGTGTCGCGGGTGCGCCCGGCGAACGAGGATGAGCGCGCTCGCGGACGGGGCCCCTCGATGAGGGGGGTCGGCGTGCGGGACGATCCTCGGTCCGTGCGTGGCCGCCCATGAGGCCTGCGAGCCCGGATATCCGGCAGGAGTCTCCGTGTTCGTACGGTCGCCCTCACGGTCCGTCACAGACGTCCCGTGATTCATCAAACATGGCTGCAGTTCAGGTAACAGTCGAGAAAATGCTTGAACGATGTAGGAAGATGTACGTGCATTATCGATGCGCGGAAAGCCTCGGGCCGAGTTCGGGCATAGTCTCGAGCATAGTCTCGCGCGTTGCGGTACCCGGTACCCGAGTCGAGTCTCTGGAGGGAGGTCGTGAACTCGAAGGGTGTTCTGCCGGATGATCAGTTCGACGTGTGTTCGCACGACGGTCCGATTCTCGAATCGTTCAGGAGGTGAATCATGAGGAAAGCGATGTGTGCCGCCGTCGTCGTCGTTGTGGTGCTCGTCTTCGCCGCTCCGGCTTTCGCGATAGACGGCGAGACGATCCCTCACGGCGGCTACTCGGCATCGACGGATGCGTGTCTGCAGTGTCATGACATACATGAGTCGGCCGGCGACTACGTACTGATGCGCCAGGCGACCGTGACCGCGACCTGTGCCACGTGTCACACGATCTACCAGACCGCGCCCACCGGCGCTTTCGATCCCGGTTACTCGGGTACGGAGGCCGGCACGGCCGCGGGCGCCCAGGCCTACAAGACCGACGCGGCTAACGCGCTCACGCACGAAGGCCACCGTCTCGGTCTTGGTTCCGGCGCCTACACGTTCGCCGACGGAGTGGTCGGTGACGGTTCATATATCCCGGGAGGTACCCAGGCGCTTACCGCCATCGCGTACCTGTCCTACCCTGTGACCGACAGTGCCCTCTCGTACGCGGCGACCGACGGACTCTACTGCGCGAGTTGCCACGCGCCGCACGGCACGTTCGGGAACGTGGTGGACGCGCTGGTGTCCCCCGCGATCCTGTCGTCCAAACCCAACCACATCGACACCGCCATCCCGATGGCCAACTGGATCGACGACGGCGGAGAGTGGTGTGCGGGGTGTCACGACAAGCGTATCGACGGGGTGGACATGGAGGGCGATACCAATCACAACCATCCGTCGGAGGCCTGCCTGACCTGTCACGGCGACGCCTTCGGCGATTCCACGCCCGACTTCCCGCATACCGGCGAGGTCGCCAACCTACTCACGCTGGAACCCGACATGCTGTGCCTGCAGTGCCATACCGAGGGCACGCTGCCGTAGTGACGGCGGTCGAATCTCCGGAAGGAGGACTGAGATAGACATGAACAAGCTGAGCAACAAGATCGCGCTCGTGGCGATCGCCACCACACTGTTCGTCGTCGGTCTCGGTGCGACCGCCGTGTTCGCCGCCTTCGATAGCGGCAACTACCAGCAGTCGCATCTCGACTCGAATACGATCACCAACGCCGAGTGCATCGGGTGCCACGGGCAGAAGGCCAACCAGCCCTCGCTCGACCCCTTCACGTTCTCGGCGCACAAGAAGCACCTGAAGACCGCGTTCCTGCGGTTCCAGGTCATGGACGACGGCTGTGGCACGTGTCATGTCTCGACCGACATCGAGCAAGGCTCGGGCGCCACGGTGAACAAGCAGGTCGACGCTGCGTTCTGTCAGACCTGCCACGGGCAGTTCCCCGCATCACTGCACGGCGGAGAGAACCTGGCCGTGACGAGCCCGCGCGGCTGCACGGCGTCGGGTTGCCACACGGACCCGGGCGCGATCCATGCGAGCGTCGAGTACGTCAACCAGTTCTTCGTGTTGTCCAGGACCTACTGCACGAAGTGTCATGGCGGACTGCCGTTCTTCGCGGCAGAAGAGACGAACTAGAGGAGGTGTAGAACATGGCCATGGGATTCAAGGTCGATCTCAAGAAGTGCGTCGGCTGCAAGGTCTGCGAGATGTCGTGTAAGACCCGCTTCGATCTGCCGCTCGGCGACCGTCGTCGTCGTGTCTACACCGAGGAGACCGGTACGTATCCGGATACCTCAGTGAGATTCGTCTCGATGGCGTGCAACCACTGCTCCAGCCCCGCATGCGTCGCTGCGTGCCCGAAGAGCGCGCTCGTCCGTGACGAGGTCGACGGAGTCGTGAAGCACGACAAGGCCGCATGTGTCGGTTGCCGCCGCTGTGAGTGGGCGTGCCCTTACGGCGCGGTCACCTTCAACAGCGAGACCGGCAAGGTAGACAAGTGCGAGGCCTGCTACCGCTACGCGGAAGGCCCCAAGTGCGTCGCCAACTGTCCCGGTGGCGCCATCGAGTGGACCGACGTCACACCTGCCGATGCCGTCACCGGTGTCGACATGACCCTGACCGACCCGAACATCGAGTTCGTCGAGTAACAAGGAGGTGAATTCCGTGCAAATCACCCGTAGGACCTTCATGAAAGGTGTCACCGCCGGCGCCGCGCTCCTCGCGATGGAGGGGCGGCTGAATCTCTTGACGTCCGGCACAGAGTCGACCCTGGCGGACACGACGCACGTCAACTACGTCTGCAAGATGTGCTCGGCCGGCTGCAAGGCGCAAGCCAGGGTCGTGGACGGTGTCGTGACCGAAGTCTTCGGCATCGACGCCAGCCAGACCGCTCGCGGTCGCGTGTGCACCAAGGGGCACTCGGCGGTACGGCTGTACAAGAATCCGCGGCGCGTCACGAAGCCGCTCATCCGTACCAACATGAGCAAGGGCCCGGGCGTCGATCCCCAGTGGCGCGAAGCCTCGTGGGACGAAGCCATGGGAGTGATCGCCGATAGGATGAAGACCGCGGTCGCGGATCACGGCGGCAAGTCCATCGTGCTGGCCATGCGTCCGAGTCCGGGCGACGTGACCAATCGACTGGCCGTCTCGCTCGGCACGCCCAACGACATGTGTCACCACGACACGTGTTACACGAGTCAGGATCTCGCATGGGCCGTCACGGCTCACGGCGCTGATGTCGCCGGCGCCTGGACGACCTATACCGAGACGACGGACTACACGCTCGATGACGGCGCCGGCACCATCACTCGTGTCGGCGGCGGCGCCATCGAGGCCGGCGGTTACGCGTACGTGATGTACGTCGGGACCGACGGTAATCGCTACACGGACTTCGTCGAGTTCGACACCGACACCCAGGATCTGAGTGCGCCGATCGATCGTGGCGCCAAGACGCCCGAGGTGCGGAGCAAGCCGACGAAGAAGTCCGGCCGTAACTGGACGCACGACATCGCGCGTTCCAAGTACATCGTGGGCTTCGGCTGGGATATGCCCGGCAAGGCAAAGAACATGATGGCGCAGGACTTCCTGTATGCGATCAACGACGGCGGCGCCAAAGCCGTGCTGTTCGACCCGCGTTTGTCGAGCACCGCCGCGGCCGCCAAGAACGCCGGCGGCGAGTGGATCAAGGTCAAGCCGGGCTCGGATCTCGCTATCGCGTTCGCGATGATGAAGGTCATCATCGGCAACGGTATCCACACGATCGACGGCGGCAACGGCCGCTGGAACAGGACCTACTGCGGCACCTATGCCGCTCCAGCCGACGGCGTCTCCGGTTTTCCCGAGCTCATCGACCACATCAAGACCAACGCGTTCGCCGGTGAGGACGGCTCGATCCCGGGCGGTCTCGGCGATGGTTCCCCTGCCGACATCGATGCGGTGTGCGCGTGGGCCGAGACCAAGAGCGGGGTTCTTGCGGCCGACATCAAGCGTATCGCCGAGGAGTTCTCGACCGAATCCAACTGGCCCGCGTACGTCCCGAGCCACAAGCGTGACGCCGCCGGACCGAACTATCGCAACTCGTTCGAGCTGGCCCATTCGTTGGTCATACTCAACGGGCTCGTGGGGTCGCTGGACCGCCTCGGCGGTTCGGTGAAGCAGCGCCAGCACTCGACGAAGAACCTCGGCTGGCTGTGTCCGGCCCCGGACGTGCACCTTCCCACGTACGAGCGGATCGACCACCTGCATCGCTATCCGATCCAGTGGAAGATGAACAAGGGCTCGTTCCAGTACATCGCGGACGCGATCCTCGACGAGGAGCCGTATCCGATCGATGTGGTGCTCTTCCGCAAGTACAACCTGCTGGCTCTCCCCGACGCCCCCAAGTACTACGAGGCGCTCAAACGAGTCTTCGTCGTCGCCGTAGAGCTCCAGATGTCGGAGACGGCACAGATGGCCGACGTCGTGCTGCCGGAGACGTTCTGGCTCGAGGGCCGTGGCTGGGACAAGGCGACCTACTTCGCCCTGTGGCCGCAGATCATGGTCACCGAGGGCAAGATGCCCAAGCTCCATCCGAACACCGATGACTCGACCGTCGCGGGCGCCGGTCAGAAGGGCTGGCGCGACATCCTGATGACGGCGTTCCCGAAGGCGTTCGGCGAATGGGTCAACCCCGACACCGGACATACCGTGAAGGACTTCTTCCGGATGAACGTCGGCGGAGGGACGTTCGATCCGAGCGGCACCCCGATCTACGAGGATCCTCGCGGGGCGAGCAAGGCCTACGACGACGAGGTCCTCAAGCAGCTCGGTACCGACCTCGGTGACTCGTCGCTCGCATCGGGCGGATGGAGTTACATCGCCGATCAGGCGAACTTCGCCGATGGCCTGTATCCCGCTTCGGGAGGCGATAACTTCAACCTGGTCGGCGGCACGTTCCCGGTCGATCAGAAGACGTTCGCTCCCAAGTACGGTGTCACGGGCAAGCCGGTGTACCTCTACTCACCGATGCTCGAAGCATACGGCTACGATCCGCTGCCCGTGTGGAAGGAGCGTCGTCAGGAGAAGACGGGCGACTTCGACCTCTACATGGTCACCGATCGTCCGCCGAGCCACATCCACTCGACCACGCAGGATCTCGATTACAGCTCCGAGATCTACGACGAGAACGTGTTGTGGATGAATCCGACGACGGCAGCGGCCAAGGGCATCGGCAACGGCGATACCGTGACCGTGGAGTCCATGTCGCGAGGCAGTGGTGGCGCGGAGCGTTCGTACCAGATGCGTGCATTCGTCACGGAGCGGCTCATGGCGGATGTCGTGTGCATCCCGCACGGCTTCGGTCACTGGAGCCGTGACTATGCCGACTACGCGAAGAAAGGCCAGAACGACGGGGATCATATCCCCACCGTGTCTGTGACGGAGATCCTCTCCGAGAACACCCCGCAGCCCGGTGCGCGGATGACCGACGTCGTTCTGAACGTGTACAAGTAGGGATCGTTCTTCCCTACCGTATGAGGGTGTGGAGTACCCCGGTCGATCCGGTCCGACGGGTCGACCGGGGTCGCCCTTTCCACCACACCGTCCATCGTCACCCCGCATGCACGCCGCTTCCGAGTGAGAGGATCGACCTTGACGAAGCAGACCACGGCACGGATGTCGCAACGGGCGCTCGCTCTGGCGGGAGCCGCCGTCATGTTGTCCAGGTTGTTCTGGACCCCGCTCACCCGGGACACGCTCCTCGCCATGCGGGACGGAGACGAGTTGGACCACTTGTCCGAGTTCTTCGGAGTCCTCGGGAAGGACGTCTCACGCCACGTCGCCGGGCTGAAGGATCGACTCCGGGACTCGGAGATCGGTGTGGTCGAGCGCGACCTCAACGTCGACGCCACGTATCTGTTCAAGATCGGTTTCGAGGACTTGCCCGCTCCTCCGTACGGTTCGGTGTGGCTCGAGCCGGAGGGTCTGCTGATGGGGAAGACGACCGCTTCGGTGGCGCTCGCCTACAAGATCCAGGGCGTGGAGGTCGACACGGACACCGCGGACACCATCCCCGACCACCTCTCGCGCGAACTGGAGTTCGTCGCGCACATGTACCGGAGGTACACCGAGGCGGTGGACGCCGGAGACGATGAGGCCGTCGAAGCGGTGGAGGAAGCGACGCGTGGGTTCTTAGACACGTATTGCTTGCCGTGGTGGCCTTCGTTCGCGACCGCCGCGGGGGAGCACGCGCGGACGGACTTCTTTCGAACCGCGAGTGATCTGCTCCTCGAGTTGTGCGACGCGCTGACGGAGGATCGCGGGACCGCGTAGCGGTCCTCGTCAAGGGACGAGCGCTCAGTAGAAGCCGCTGAACCTTCTCTCGCGCGCCGCGCACGGAGGACAGAGCTTTCGGGCGCGCACGTCGTTCACAGGTACGGCGTTCACAGGCACGTCCCTCCCGGTGGATCGCGCATCCTTCACCGGTTCCGTGTCTCCGTGGGACACTCCGTACCCGGCGCCGCACGTCTCGCAGATCGCGTGTTCCAGCGAAAGGAGCCGCAGCGGGTTGCCGAGGAGTCGTCGCACGGGTCGGGCCACCATGTCGATGGCGTCGACCCGGCACAGGGCGGCGCACGTGCCGCATCCGACGCATCTGTCGGGTCGCAGGCCGAGACACCACGAATCGTCCGTATCCCTCAGGACCAGAGCTCCCGTGGGACAGAGGCGCGCGCAGTCCCCGCAGCCGATGCACCGTTCAGCGGAGACCCGCGGACCGAGGGTGGACAGCGCGCCCGGCTCGGGGTTCCGGGCTTCGAGTCGGAGCACGCCGGCCTGCTCGAGGCTCCGCAGCGTTCGCACGAACAGCAGTCGATCCAGGTTGTCCGAGGTCCCTCCTCGTGCGGGAGGCTCGGGGGGACCCGTGCTCGGGGCCTCGCCGGTCGGAGCCTCGCCGGTCGGAGCGAGGTCGCGGACGAGGGAGAGGACGTCTCGAGCCACCATGCCGAACGCCTCCCGCCTACCGATCGGCACCGATCGATCGGCGGGTTCTGTGACCCGTGGGTCCGCGGCATGTCCCGGGCGCGTGAAGGAGGTGCGATCCGGGTCGAGCCGGAGAACGCCGGGTGCGCCCATGGATCGGAGTACGGCCCCGACGTACTCGATGCGTGTGAGCAGCAACGATCTCGAGGCGGGGGCTATGCCGCACCCGGCGCAGTCTCCGGGAGCGAGCATCGTCGTTCCGTCTTCGGATCCCGCCAGAGCGAACAGCACCCCGTCGCTCACCGCGTGCAGGCACCCTATGTCCACCATGTCCTCCCCGGAAGGGTCCGGGTGTGCCGCACACGTGAGCACGGTCCGGGTCCTCTGCCGTGCGCTCGCGAGCAGTTCGCGGATGGACGCCTGGAGTCCCGGCGGTCTGCGTACGGCGCCCATCGGGCAGGCCGAGACGCACGCGCCGCAGGCGGAGCACGACGTCCTAGCATCCTCTGAGAGGTATGCGTCGCCGTCACGGAACGGAAGGCCCGCTCGGCATGCCTCGACGCACGCGTCGCACGCTCGCCCCACCGCCGTGCGCAAGCAAGTCGAAGGGTCGAGCGTCACTCCGTCGCGGTCGAATCGCGCCTGGATGGCTTCGAGTGGTTCCACACCGTCCATTTGCCGTCTTCCGGGGCCGGATGTCAACCGGCGCCGTTGACGGGCATTCGCCCTTGAGCAGGCCGATCAACAGTTCGTACGACATCAGAGCCATCCGTAACAGCCTGTGGGTTCTCTTGCGTGGAACGCGTAGGATGATAAGCAAGCTCGGTTCATGCTCGACAAGGAGGTGAAGCGGTGACACCTCCCTGTCTTCTTGTCTGTTCGTCGGAAGGGTTCGTGTGCCGGACTTCCGAACGTCGCGCGACCTGATCTCGTCCATGGCCGGACGACTCGATCTCCCTGTGACGGCGGCCGTCCTACTGCTTGTGGTGCTGTCGGGTGCGGTCGCGCTCACGTGGCGTTACGTCGCTTGGCACGATCGGGCGCCGTCGGACTACTACTCGTTCCAGATCAACAGGTGGGAACAACAGCTCGCGAAGGACTCCGAAGACCCGCTCGTGTGGTC
This sequence comes from uncultured Eubacteriales bacterium, assembly GCA_964406675.1. Classification (GTDB taxonomy): domain Bacteria; phylum Actinomycetota; class Coriobacteriia; order Anaerosomatales; family JAUVQN01; genus CAYOSP01. The sequence goes on from CAYOSP010000007.1 coordinate 26,251, forward strand.
GACACTCGGGGAACTCTACCGTGAGGCGGGACGGGAGGAGGACGCGGACGAGGCGTTCGCACGCGCACTGGAATTGGACCCATCCGACCCCGCGGCGAATCTTCGTCGCGCTCGGGCGTACGTCGAGGCGGGGGACCTGGACGCCGCTCGCGAGCACGTCGTGACCGCGCTCGAGGGTCTGCCCGAGGGCGGTCGAGCGTATGCGTACTTCCGACTCGGCGAGATCGAGGAACGGGCCGGCGACATCCCTGAGGCGATCCGGGCCTACGAAGCCTCCGTCGCGGACCGCGACTCGTACTTCAACGCTCACTACGCCCTCGCCGGACTCTACGAGCAGGAGGGTCGTTTCGATGACGCACTGGAGGCCGCCGTCATGGCCGAACGCTTCATGCCCGGACGACCCGACCTCGTCGAGCGTATCGAGCGCTTGCGAGCGCGGGGCGCGACGATCTCGCCCGACGTATCGCCGACCTCGGCGGGAGGGTAGCGGAGTTGGAGACAGGCGTGAGTGAACACGGGCACGACGAGAGGGGCGAGACCGCTTCGAGCAGGCGTCGCTGGTGGTGGGCGCTCGTCCTCCTCCTGTTACTCCTTCTTCTCGCGTGCGGCATCGTCCATCTGCTGTTTCCGACCCCGCGTGGGACGACCGGGAAGAAGAGCCTGCACGGGATGCGGTTCGCGATGAGCGTGTACGGCCTTCACCAGCCCCTGGCGGTCGCCGCGGGTCCCGAGGGGGAGATCGCGGTCGCCGATACCGGCGTGCAGAAGGCGTTGCTGTTCGATCCTTCGGGCGAGTGGACCGCGCAGCTGGGTGGAGACGATCCCGAGGACAGGCTGTTCGGTGTGTACGGATTGGAGTTCCACGACGGCCGTTGGTACGTCTGTGATTGGATACTCAGGCGTATCTGGGTGTTCGACGAGACAGCGGCGCTCGTCGGTCACTTCCCCGAGGATCCCATGGCCGCCCGGTACGGCCCCGACGGTTTCTCGCCGTACGACATCGCCTTCACGAAGGATGCCGCGCTCGTGACCACGCCCACGTCGATCGAGATGTTCTCCCTCGGGGAGTTCGAACACGTGGGCCGCTTCGGAGAGGATCGGCCCGGAGGGATCCCGCTCGCGTATCCGAACGGTATCGCGGTGGACGATCCGGGCGAACGGGTCTACGTGTGCGACGTGCTCAACCGACGTGTGATCGCGTACGACTCCGAGGGTGGGGTCGAGTGGATCCTCGGTCGGCCGGACGAGGACGGGGAGATAGTGAGCTTCTTCTCTCTGCCGCGAGGCGTCGAGGTGGTCGACGGAGACGTGCTCGTCTCCGACACCTTCAAGCATCGGCTGGTGCGTCTGGATGCTCGGGGCGAGTTCCTCGGCACCTACGGTGACCGTGGCGTGACGGACCTGCAGTTCAATTTCCCGGAGGGTCTCGCCGTGGCGCCCGACGGCCTGGTGTACGTAGCCGATCGTGAGAACGACAGGGTCCAGGTGGTAAGACTGGACGATCCGGTGCCCCCGACGGGCGCCACGAAGGAGAAGTGGAGTGAGTCCTTCGTTGGACAGTGAGGTCGGCGAGCGGCGTACGCGACGGGGCGCGACGATCGTCGTCCTCGCGATCGTCGTCTTGCTGCTCCTCGCGTGCTGCTGGGTCTCGTTCCGGCCGTTGCCGGACCCCGGCGACGGCTCGCCGGGGACCGAGTCCGGGTCGGGCCGAACGCCCTCGACCGCGCCCGTCGTGATCGGGGATGTCCGCGTGGAATCGCTCCCCGACGTGGATGTCGGCCGGAAGGGCGAGGCGTGGTTGGTGTCGTTCTCGCTCGCGAGTGGGCGGGATCGCCCGTTCGCCGCGGAGCTCGCTTCGCTCGACGTCGATGGTGTGAGGATCCCCCCTCTGCGGACCGATGCGCATGCATCCCGTATCTCGCGGGCGATCGTACCCGACGCGCTCGATGCGGGCATGTCGCACGGAGTGAGTCTCGCGTTCGCCGTTCCGAAGGCCTCCGTCGAGGCGACCTTGTGCGTGGTCTTTCACGACATGGGACCCTCGGAACGGATAGAGGTCCCGGTATCGATGGGAGCCGAGTGATGCCGACGCATGCCCGGCATACCGAGAGGAGCCGGAAGGTGTTCACGTGGGCGGTCGTTCTGGCCTGCCTCGTGTGCGTATCGTCGGCGATCGCCGTGGCCGCGGGACAGACCGAGAAGCCTGACGACCACACCGATCAGTGGCAGTGGCTCCACGGCCGCGAGTACGTGCGCGACTCGGCGAGATGCGACGGGTGCCACGAGCCGATGAGTTGTCGCACGTGTCACCTTGTCGACTACCCGCACCCGCAGGATTGGCAGGGACGTCATGGCGCCGAGGCGCTCGCGATGCGGTTCAGAGGATGTAGCCTGTGCCATAGGGACTCGTTCTGTGACCCTTGTCACGGGGGGGTCACCATGCCTCACCCGGAGGACTATCTTCGCACCCACTCGCGCGGCGGCGATGTGATCGAAGCGTGCGGTACGTGCCACCTCTCGACGGACTGTGACGGTTGTCATGATGCGCACGCATCGCACGGATGGGGAGGCGCGTCTCCGTGAGTCGGACACGCACACGAGGGACCCTCGGCAAGTCGCTCGTCGCGCTCCTCGCTCTCTCGGTGGTGTTCATGGCGGCGGTGCTCGTCATCGCGCTGTCGTTCCCGGCGGGGACTCGCGCCATCGGCGCTCGTCTCCAAGCCGGGTATCCGGGCATGGTATCGCCGCTCGCTTCGCTGGCTTCCGAGGTCGGATCCCTCCCGGTCGTCGTCGCCGCTCGGTGGAGGGCCCGGGTCATCCAGCCGCTCGGTCTGGCGGCCGAGCCCGACGAACGAGAAGAGCTCGCGGAGCCCGATGAGGAGCACGACCGCCTGTGGGAGGGCTGTTCCGAGTGTCATCCTCATTGGGAGAGTCGTCCGCTGCACAGCGTGGTGTACTTCGACCACGAGACGCACACGACCGCGGGAAGCGAGTGCGCGGACTGTCACGAACCGATCGGACTCGCGCGCGATCGCGTCCCTCCGATGCAAGGGTGCGGGTCATGCCACGAGACATGGATCCGGTCCTCGGCTTCGTGTGTCGAGTGTCATCCGCCGGGTTCCTTGTTCCACGGAGCGGAACTGTCGGGAAGCCGCTCGATAGCCGACGCGTGCGAGACGTGTCATCCGCCATCCGTCCGTCTCGCATCTCCACGTGCACACGACATGCCCGCCTTCTCGGCGACCGACGAAGCGGGCTGTGAGGTCTGCCACACCTCGAGTGGATTCTGTGACCGGTGTCATCCCGCTCCGCATCCCACGCTCTACGGGTCCGTGCACCACGAGGAGATCCGGAACGGGGAGGTCAGCATGGTAGATTGCTATCAGTGTCACGACCCGCGGTACTGTGTCGGCCGATGTCATACGAAGACCGAGCGATGAGCGATCCGGACACGCCGAGATACCGACAGATCCACGCACTCACGAGGCTGCTGCTGCGGGTGTCCGTGATCGGGACGATCCTCGCCATGGCGGCGGGGATACTCCTGGCCGTCCAGGTGCTGTCGCGAGCCGATCGAACCGTATGCGGACCCCTGTCTTCCGGTCCTGTGACGACCGTGGTCGTCGCTCGACTGCCTGGCGGGCCCACCGAGTGGCGCTCCTACATGAAGGCCGTCGAGGTGGTCTCGCGGGTGACCGGCCGTCCCGTAGCGGTCGCGTATGCCGAGAGCACCTCGGAGCTGGAGCAGCTCCTGCGAGAGCGGCAGGACGCCTATTTCTTCTCGACGACGTACGCGTACCTGTACGCCGAGGCCGAAGGACTCGAGCCGCGGTTGATCGCCGCACCCGTCATCCTGGGAAGGACCATGGAATCGGCCTGCGTGGTGGTGTCCGAGTCGTCCCGGTTCGAGGACCTGGAGGATCTGAGGGGGCGGCGGGTCGGTGTGTCCGATCCGAGTTCACTCGCGGGCACGGCATACCTACTTCGCCTCCTGGACGAATCCGGATACGGTACGCTCCAGGGCTTCTTCGGCTCTGTCGACGCCGGTCGTTCTCAGGATTCGAACCTGAGGGACGTGCTCGCGGGCGAGCTCGATTGCACCACGGTGAATCGCTCGCAACTCGCCGCCTACCCTGAGGACGCGTTCCGCATGATCGCACGTTCCCCCGAGTACGGCATGCCGCCGATCATGTGCGGTCCCGAGGTGAGTCGGGAGGAAGCGGACGAGGTGTCCCGGGCGCTCGTGGACCTCGAACTCGGTCGGGATACACCGATCACCGGCGCGGTGGAGGGATTCTCGGTCCCGACCCCCGACCTCTATGAGTACCCCCGAGGCCTCATGCGCTACGCGGTGGTGACCGGATGAGGCTTCCCGTGGGCCCCCGGTCGGATCCGGAACGCTCCTCCGGGCGGCGTTCCGGCTCGATCGCGTACAAGCTCGTCGTCCTGACCCTGCTCGGCGAACTGGTCTTCTCACTGACCCTCGGGGTGGCGGTCGGCGTGTACGTGGCGGAGGAGATGAGGCAGCATACGTTCGCGAGCTATAGGCACACGGCGAGCGCGATAGCCGCGAGCTTCATCCCCATGGTCATGGACAAGGATGCCGCGGCGGTCCAGATGCAGATCCAGAGTCTCGTGGAACTCTCGCCGGAGTCACGTCTGGAGTGTCTGCGTATCGTCGACGGCACCGGTCGCCTGATCGCCGAGGCCGGATCGACCGGGCCGGACTGTTGCGAAACGCAGCGATCCGAAGGCCTGGCGGGGTGGCTCGAAGCGGACATCATCGCGTCCCCCCTCTCGGTGAACGATGTCGAGCTCGGTACCGTCACCGCTCAGTTCGAGGCGGTCCCCCTCTCCGAGACGCTGTTCCCGGCCGTGCTCGTGTCGCTGATCGTGATGGCTTCCGTGAATCTGGTCTCCGTTCCCTGGGTAGCGTGGTTGTCCGTACGTCTGTTGTTGGAGCCGCTCGCTCAAGTCCAGGACGCCGCGGACGGTCTCTCCGCGGGCGAGAGGGACATCGACGTCGGCGTGGAACGGAACGACGAGATCGGTCGCCTGGCCCGGACCCTCGATGATCTCGCGGGTCAACTGAAGCGACGCGAGGCGGAACGATCGCGTGCGCTCGCGCGAACACGTGAAGCTCTAGCGCTCGAAAGGCGCGCGCGAGATGAGCTCCAAGAGATGTCTCGGATGAAGTCCGACTTCATGGCGGTCGCATCGCACGAACTGAAGACGCCTCTCGCTGCGATCAGGATGTATTCCGAGTTGCTCTCGGAGAGGGACGACATCACCGAACGAGAGGATGTCGGCGAACTCGTGAGCGGGCTCCGTGCCTCGGTCTTCAGGTTGACATCCATCACCTCGGATCTGCTGGATTCCGCGATGCTCGAGCGAGGGATCATGCCGCTCACTCGCGCGAGCATCGATCTGGTGCAGGTAGCCGGCGAAGCCGCCTCGGACGCGAACCGTCTCGGTGAGGCGCGAGGGATCGAGGTCGGGTTCGAGACGGAGGTGGACTCCCTCCCCGTGTACGGTGATGCGGTGCGCCTGCGTCAGGTGATAGACAACCTCACCTCGAATGCGATGAAGTTCTCGTTCGATGGCATGCCGGTCGATGTGAGGTGTCTGAAGGACGAGGATCAGGCGGTGGTCGAGGTATGCGATCGGGGCACGGGGATCGATCCACGTAAAGCCGAACGCCTGTTCACCCTGTTCGGGCGGCTCGACTCAGCGGACAATAGGAGAACCGCCGGACTCGGCCTGGGACTCGCGATCAGTGCACGCATCGTCGAGGCGCACGGGGGGACGATCACCTGGCGCTCTCGGGACGACCTCGACGAGACGGTGTTCCAGGTGCGTATCCCATCGATGGACGGATCCCTGGAGATATCGCGCTGCGAGGTGCTGATCCTGGACGGGGAGGGTGGTCGAGATGGCCGATAGGATGAAGACGGAGGTGCCCGAGCATCCCCGGATCCTCGTGGTCGATGATGATGCCGAGTTGCTCAGGGCTGTTCGACTCTCGCTCGCCGCGGCCGACTACGACGTACTATGTGTCGGCAGTTCCGTAGAAGCGCTGCCGGTCATCCGTCGGACGAACCCACATCTGATCGTCCTGGACGTGATGATGCCGGACGTCGACGGATGGCAGATCCTCAGTGCGGTGCGCCAGGAGCCCGCGCCGGTCTCCGGTGCGCTCGTCCTCATGCTCACGGCGAAGGACTCCTTGGAGTCCAAGGTGACCGGCTTCACTCTGGGCGCCGACGATTATCTGGTCAAGCCGTTCAGCGTGCAGGAACTCCGCTTGCGGGTGGCGGCGTTGCTGCGCAGGTACGGAACCAGTGATCGGGCCGGGTCGAGAGCCACGTTCACGGTGGTCAACGGCGCATCGGGTCAGGTCTTGCTCGCCGCGGACGACGTCTTCTACTTCGACGGTGTCCGGAACTACTCCTACGCACACACATGGGACGACAAGCGTCTGTGCAAGCTGCGCCTACATGAGGTGGAAGAGGCCGCTCCGAACCACTTCATGCGTGTCCATCGCTCGTTCATCGTCAACGGCATCCACGTCCGTGGTGGACGCTGGGTCAACAACTCTTCCTACCACCTGGTCCTCGCGGACAAGGACAGGACGGAGATCCCGGTGAGTCGGCGGGTGACCGCGGACGTTCGACGAGAATTGGGACTGAGTTGAGCGGGCATGAGCGCGGATCACGCGGACCCGCTCCGGGGTCCGGTGCTCGACGATCCGTGTCTCGACGGCGTGTTCTGGAGGACGGATGAGACGATTCCTCGCGAGATGGTTCGGCGGTGACGCGACCAGGGCTGGACTGACCGCGATGCTGGTCGTGTCGGCGGTCCTGGCGCTCGCTCTGGGGATCGCCACGGTGATCGGTGATCCGCCCGGCGCCGATCCGCGTGACGGTCCGATCGGATCGCTCGATCCGGACGCGGCGGCAGGGGGGGTCGAGTCGTCCGAGTCGAGGAGCTTGGCCGACTTGTCCGGAGCAGGCGCCGAGTCGACTCAGGCTGTGCCCGCGGACGACGACCCTTCGGACGGTGACCCTTCGGGAGCGGAGATCGCCGCGGACCTCGAGGGTCTCCGTTCGGAGCCCGACGATCCGTCCGGCCCCGCCACGGGCGAGGACCCCGCGGATCTGAACGGCGGTCAGGACGGCGGTCAGGACGGCGGTCCTTCGGAGGATCCGTTCGGAGCCGAGTACCTGGAGGCGCGATGGGGGCAGGACGCGCTCCCGGAGATGCTCGGATCGCTGCTCGTCAAGACGCAGGTCTCAGGGGACGGCGATCAGCTGGAAGCCCACTATGCAGGCACTCAGGGATCGGCGATCGACATCGCGAAGGTCACGATCACCGACGCCGGGTCTTCCGAGGCGGCATCGGAGGAACTCGAAGGGCGCCTGGAGGGGTATCCGGATGCACGACTCTCGTTCGATCTGGGGACTCGTTCGATCAGGCAGGGGGCCACACTCGAGGAGCATCCGGAGGACTTCCCGCCCGCTCTCCAGTTCGCATGGGTCGACGGACGTTACCTGATCCGATGCATCGCCGTACCGGTGCGGCCGGGCGGCGCGGTCTTTGCTCGCGAGGAGATCCTGGGTGCGGTGGCCGCTCTTCCGTACTGAGGAGGGAATCTACCGATGCAGGAAGGGATTCGCATGGTGAAGCCGTTCCACGGCGCCGCGTACGCCGCACTCGTCACGATCGTGTTAGCCGCCCTCGTCGTGAGTGGCGTTCCTTCAGCCGCCGCGACCTCGGACGTCGAACGACTCCCGATCCCCGGTCCGCAGGTCTACGTGGCCGTCGGCGACGAAGCGTTGTACTTCGGGTCCGATGAGGACGGGGACGGGGATCACGATCTCATAGGCAAGATGCTCGGGACCGCGGGGACCACCGTGATCGCGAGTGGTCCCGGCAACCAGTGGCAACCCGCCGTGAACGGCAGAGTCCTCGTGTATGTCGATCAAGCCCCTCCGGATCCAGGCGGAGGCGCGCCGGTGACCTCCAGGGTCGTCGCTCGGGATCTCATCACTGGTGCGACCCGGGAGCTCTCCGTGGAAGAGGGGTTGCGATCGAGCCCGACGGTTCACGGCGGACGGGTCGCGTGGGTGGAGGTCGACGAAGGGGAGAGCGGCTCCATCGTCTACTGTGACCTCGACGTGGACGACGACGGCGTGCCGGACTTCGCGGAAAGCGACGGTCCCGCTCCGTCGGCGCCTCAGGTCGTCGTCACCGGCCCCGGAGCCCGCTCGCCGAGTCTTGGGAGCGCGGGATTGGTGTATGCCGAAGAAGCGGACGGGGACGTTCGGGTGATGCGCAAGCCGGATCCTCCGGGCGCCACGGAGGTGACGGTCGCCGGGTCGACCGGCGGGGTCTCCAAGCCTCGGCCGAGGACGTCTGGAGACCTGATCTGCTGGACCGGGAGAGCGTCCGGGATCGACAGGGTATACGTGCGCGATCTGAGTGCCGGGACGACGAAGGCGACGAGCTCGTCGGATTCGAGTTCCCGACTCCCGGTCACCGACGGGACGCGTGTCGCTTGGGTAGAGGGGTACTGGTCCGACACCCCGTCCGTGTGGGTATCGGAAGGCTCGGAGACACGGCGGCTTCACACGGCGGACGGCGTCGTCGGATCGACGAGTCTCGAGGACGGACTGCTCGCTTGGACCGAGGTCGTCGATGAGAGCACGTTGGATTCGGATGTCTTCTACCACTCGATGACAGGAGAGGACGACGGCTCCCCTGCGGATGAGGACGAGGGCATCGAGCGTCTCAGTGGCGCCACGCGCTACGACACGGCTGTCGCGATCGCCCGAGAGGCGTTCGATCCCGGCGGCGACGGGAAGTGGCCGGGGGTCGCACACGTGGTCATCGCCTCAGGAGCCGACGACCATATGGTCGATTCACTTCCGGCCGCGGGACTCTCTTGGCTCTACGACGCGCCGCTGCTGATCGCGCATCCGGACCCCGCGAGCAACTCGGCCGCGAAGTCGGTGCTCTCGGAGATCGTGGCGGCGAACGGCTCGGTGGACCTGCACGTGGTCGGAGGCACGGCTTCGGTCAGCGACGCGGTCTACCGGGATCTGGCCGCGGTCGTTCCGGGATCCGCGACGGCCCCGGATCGGATCGCCGGGCCCGACAGATACGCCACGGCGGTGGCCGTGGCGCGTCGGATACATGCTCGCGCGGGATCCGAGGGAAAGGCGACGCCGAACGAGGCGCTCGTGGCCGCAGCCGTCACGGACGGCAATCTGTTCGACGCGCTCGCGCTCTCCGCCTTGTCGGCGAGACGAGGGGCCCCGGTCCTACTGGTACGTCCGTCGGAGCTTCCTGAGGTCACACGGAATGAACTGGAGACCCTGGCTCCCGGTACGGTGGTGCTCGCCGGCGGTGAGGGCGCGATCTCGGACACCACGAAGCGGTCGATCGACGCAGTGGTCCCGACCACATGCCTCCGGTGGGGTGGAGCGGACAGGTACGCGACATCCGTCGTCATCGCTCGGGAGGCGATCGCGCGCGGTTGGTTGACGCCTCGCACGATCGGAGTCGCCGCGATGCTCCCGGACGCTTTGACCGGCGGGGGCGCCGTCGGTCGATCGGGCGGGCCGTTGCTCACCACGAGGTCGACGTCGCTGCATCACGAAGTGGCCGGATGGATGTCGGAGAGGCGTGCCGACATCCGCCGTTGCGAGGTGTACGGAGGAGAAGGCGTGTTGTCCGACGGCGTGTTCAGCGAGATCCGCGCGCTCTTGGGGCTGTGACCGAAGGAGCGGAGCCGGCCACGGTGGAAGTGTTCCGGTCCTGAGATAGGGTAGATAGGATACCGAGGTTTCCTCTACCGTTCTGTTGAGCGCCCCGTTCGTCGGGGCCGCGAGGGGAGCCGTCTCGTCAGTCGACGCACAGGAGGGGACCATGCCGAAGCTCACCGCCGATACCGTTCGCGTGCCCGGGGACGTGCCGCAGGACGCTCGCGACACCTACGTGGACAGCTACCTCAAGGCGACCCGGGGCACCGGCAGGCTCATGCTGTTCGCCTGCGACCAGAAGATCGAGCACCTCAACGACGACTTCCACGGCGAGGGCATCTCGCCCGACGACGCCGAGCCCGAGCACCTCTTCAGGATCGGCGACCAGGGTGAGATCGGGGTGCTCGCCGGCCAGCGTGGCCTGGTGGCACGCTGGGCGCGGGACTACCCGGACATCAACTACCTGGTGAAGATGAACTCGAAGACGAACCTGGTGAAGGGCAGCCAGGACGACCCCTACTCCCCCCAGCTCTACGACATCATGTCCGTGGTCGAGATGCGGGAGTCCGGCGTCAACGTGGTGGGCCTCGGCTATACCGTCTACATCGGGTCCGAGTACGAGTCGCAGATGATGCTCGAGGCGGGCCAGCTCATCGCGGACGCTCACGCGCTCGGCCTGGTCGTCGTACTGTGGCTCTACCCGCGCGGCAAGGCCGTCGCGGACGAGAAGGACGCGCACCTCATCGCCGGCGCCGCCGGTGTCGCGCACTGCCTCGGCGCCGATTTCGTGAAGGTGAACCCTCCGAAGGCCGACGACCCGGCGAAGGCGCTGCGCGAGGCCGCGATGGCCTGCGGGTCGCTGGGCAGCGACGCGGACGCGGGCTCGACCCCGGTCAAGGGCACCGGGCTCGTGTGCGCCGGCGGTTCGACGGTGGCGGCCGACCGGTTCCTCACCCAGCTCTACGATCAGATCCACACCGGTGGCGCCATCGGCAACGCGACGGGGCGCAACCTCCACCAGCGCGACCTCGACGAGGCCGTGCGCCTCACCAAGGCGATCTCCGCGATCACCCTGCTGGACAGCGACGTCGAGACGGCGTTCGCGGTCTTCCAGGGCGAGAAGGACTTCGCCTCCCTGGAGGGCGCGTCGGAGCTCGTCTGACGAGGTCCGTGCGGCTTCTGTGACGGGACCCGTTCGACTGGTGTGAGGGGACCGGTGTAGTAGGATACGCTCGACCGCATACGACGACATGACGGCACCGTCGGCGCCCATGCCGGCGGTGCTTCGGTCAGGGAGCCTATGCCGATCTCCGACTGGTTCAGATCCCGTGAAGAGCATCGCTACACCTTGAGCAAGCAGCCCGAGGGCGGTTCGGCCAAGGCCCACGGCGCATGGGCCAAGTGCGACGAGTGCGGTCACATCCTGTTCGAGGGCGAGTTGGCCTCGACGGTGGGCGTCTGTCCCAAGTGCGATCACCACGGCCGCCTCGGAGCACGCCGGCGGATCGAGATGCTCGCCGATGACGACTCGTTCGTGGAGTCATGGGGCGATCTGCGCTCCGGGGATCCGCTCGCCTTCGACGCGGGCAAGCCCTACGCGGCCGGTCTCGAGGACGCTCGCGAGAAGACCGGCCTCGACGAGGCGGTGGCGGTCGGCCGGGCGAGTATCGACTCGCACGCCGTCATGCTGGGCGCGATGGACTTCGGGTTCGTGGGTGGATCGATGGGCTCGGTGGTCGGGGAGAAGATCGTCCGCGCGTTCGACCGGGCCGCCGCGGACGGTCTTCCGGTCGTGCTCGCTATCGCCTCGGGCGGCGCTCGGATGCAGGAGGGGATGCTCTCGCTCATGCAGATGGCGCGGACGGCCGACGCGGCGCGCAGGTTCTCGGAGCGCCGGGTCTCCGGTCGCGCGCTTCCATACGTCGCGATACTCACGCATCCCACCACCGGCGGCGTCACCGCGTCGTTCGCGGCGCTCGCCGACGTGACCCTCGCCGAACCCGGGGCCCTCATCGGATTCGCCGGACCGCGGGTCATCGAGCAGACCGTCCGGGAGAAGCTGCCGAAGGGCTTCCAGTCGGCGGAGGCGGTCATGTCGCAGGGCTTCGTCGACGAGGTGGTCCATCGCACCGAGCTCAGGGACCGCGTGGCCACCGTCCTCGGTCATCTCGGCGGTCATCTCGCGGGAGGCGCGCGATGAGCGGGCGCTACGTCATGGAGTTCGAGCGCCCGCTGGCCGAGCTCGAGCGGAAACTGCAGGGGCTCAAGGACATCGACATCTCGGGCGACCCGGCGCTCGCCACGGAGATCGAGGCGCTCACCCGCCGGATCAACGAGCTCAAGCGCACCCTCTACACCTCGCTCACCCCGTGGCAGAAGGTACAGGTCGCCCGCCATCCGGACCGCCCCAAGACGCAGGACTACCTTCGCGAGCTCTTCGAGGACGTGGTCGAGTTGCGGGGGGACCGCGCGTTCCGGGACGATCAGGCCATCGTCACGGCCATCGCCTCGATCGACGGTCGGGGGACGATGGTCATCGGTCACAGGAAGGGCAGGACGACAAAGGAGAACCTCGCCTATCACTTCGGCATGGCCCACCCCGAGGGCTTCCGCAAGGCGATCAGAGCGATGCGGCTCGCGGACCGGTTCGGGCTGCCGGTGGTGACCTTCATCGACACCCAGGGCGCCTACCCCGGTGTCGGTGCGGAGGAACGTGGTGTGGCCTGGGCCATCGCCGAATGTCTGGCCACGATCACCGGCGTGCGCGTCCCCGTCGTGGCGGTCGGCATCGGTGAGGGAGGCAGCGGAGGGGCGCTCGCCGTCGGCTACGGCGACCGGCTCATCATGCTGGAGAACTCCTACTACTCGGTCATCACGCCGGAGGCCTGCGCGTCGATCCTGTTCAAGGATCCGGGACGCGCGCCCGACGTGGTCGACTCGCTGTGGCTCACCGCCGACGAGGTGAGGGAACTCGGCATCGCGGACGAGGTGCTGCGCGAACCGCTCGGCGGCGCGCACTGCGATCACGACGAGGTGTTCGGTAGCGTCCGTGAGGCCGTCGTCCGCGCGCTGGACGGACTCGGCGCCGAGCCGGTCGACGCGCTGCTCGCGCGACGCCGGGAACGGCTCCATCGCGTGGGTATGGTGAAAGAGACGACCGATCCCGAGGGGGACTGAGTGATGCCCGAGACCGACCTGAAGCGCGTGGGGATGCTGTTCAGCGGGGGTCCCGCGCCCGCCGCCAACGCCGTGATCTCCGCGGCGGTGATGAACCTGGTCAACGCCGGCGTGGAGGTGTACGGGCTCCTAGACGGATACCAGCACCTCGCCGAGTTCGACGGGGTGTCCCTCGAGGAGGGTACACACTACCGCAGGCTGGGCGTGGACGACGTCTCCGGCCACCGGCACACCGGACACATCCTGATACGCACGTCCCGCTCGAACCCCGGCAAGCCGATCGAAGTCGAGGCCGACCTCGCCGACCCGGAGAAGAGCGCGGGGCTCAAGCGCGTGTACGACGCGCTGGAGAGTCTCGGGATCGACGCGCTCATCTCGATCGGCGGCGACGATACGCTCAAGACGGCGAATTACCTGTACCGCATGCAGGAGCTGCGCGACGACGTGCCCCCGCTGCGGATCGTGCACCTGCCGAAGACCATCGACAACGACTACTTCGGGATCGACTGGACGTTCGGCTTCACCACCGCGGCCGATTTCGCCTCGCGTGAGATACGCAACCTCCTCGACGACGCCAAGTCCACGAACTCCTGGTGGATCCTCGAGATCATGGGCCGCAAGGCCGGCTGGCTCACGTACGCGTCGGGCATCGCCGGCATGGCGAACAAGATGGTGAGCATCGAGGACATCGACGGCGAGCTGGACATAGAGCGCCTGGCGGAGGAGATCGTCGAGCTGATCAGCCATCGCAGGGACGACGGGCGCTGCTACGGGGCCGTGTGCATCGCCGAGGGCCTGGCGGACAAGTTGCCCGACGACCTGCGTCCCACGGATACGGACATGCACGGGAACATCCGTCTCGGCAAGGCTGAGATCGGTCGCATGCTCGCCGAGCGCGTCCAGGAACTGGCCGAGGGATGCGGCGGCTTCAAGGTGCGGCACAAGCAGATCGGCTACGAGACCCGCTGCGCGGCGCCGTCGGCCTTCGACGTCCTGCTCGGCAGCCAGCTCGGGGTGGGAGCCTTCCGCGCGCTCGTCGAGGAGGACGAGACCGGCGTGATGGTGAGCGTGCACGGCCAGCTCGATCTCCGGTACGTGCCGTTCGGCGAGCTCGTCGATCCCGATACCCTCAAGACCCGCGTGCGGTTCATCGAGCGGGGCAGCGACTTCTACAAGCTCGCTCGCGCGCTCGAGTACCAGAGGCAGATGCCGGAGGTCGAGTAGGCCGTGGGTGGGCAGGCGTGACGTCCCTCGTCGAGCGGCACCATCGAGCCTTCGCCGACGTCGGCGCCGACCTGTTCGCGAGCGGCGCGGTCTCCTCACACGGCGGGAATCTCTCGGTCAGGGAGGGCGAGCGGATCCTCATCACGCGCCGCGGCGCCATGCTCGGCCGTCTCGGGACCGACGACCTCGTCGAGTGCGGTATCGAGGCCGGCCCGGAGGACGAGCGGGCGAGCCGGGAGCTGGTGGTGCACCGTGACATCTACCGGCACACACAGCACGCGGCCGTCTGTCACGCGCATCCGGTGCACACCATCGCGCGCTCGCTCGCGCACGACGTCATCTCACCGGTGGACTCGGAGTCGAGGCTGGTCGTGGGTGACGTGGCCGTGCACGCCTTCGAGCACACCATCGGGTCCGAGGAGGTGGCGCGCGTCTGCGGCGAGTGCCTCCGGGGATCGCCGGTCCTCGTCGTGCGGGGGCACGGTCCGTTCGCCGCGGCCGGCACCCTCGAAGAGGCGTTCCAGGCGGTCTCCGTGCTCGAGGTGGCGTGCCGGATCCTCGATCTCGTGGAGTCGCGCGGATCCGAGCGGTAGTGTTCGGTCGCCGATCATCCGTCCGACCTATCTGTATACCCATCCCGGCGCTTCGCCTGGACGATGTCACCGAGTCCGGTACAATATCCATCTGACCGTATCTGCAGTGGTGACACGTGGGAGGAGAGCAGGACTGATGCAGAACGAACGCATGAGGAGGTTCCTGGCGCTCTTCCTCGTCGTGGCTCTCGCTCTGGCGACGTTCCTCGTCGCGGGCTGCGAGACCGAGGGCGAGGATGAGGACACCGGGACCGAAGAGGAAGAGAACGGGACGGAGACCGAAGAGGAGTCCGGTGAGGCCGAGACGATCAAGATCGGCGTCCATACCTCGCTGACCGGCGGATTGGCCGACTACGGGTTCGCCGCGGCCGAGGCGCTCAAGCTCGCGGCCGAGGACTACGACGGGTTCGAGGACGCGGAAGGGAACGTGTACGAGATCGAGCTCGTCATCAAGGACGACAAGGGCGAGCCCGCTGAGGCGCCGGTCGTGGCGCAGCAGCTCGTCGACGAGGGGGTCGTGGCGGTCATCGGTTGCCTGACCTCGGGTAACACGAATGCGTCGCTCCCGATCTACCAGGAGGCGGGCATACCGCTCATCTCCGGTTCGGCGACCAACCCGGACATCACCGAGGGTGGCGAGTTCGAGAACTTCTTCCGCACGTGCCTGCGTGACGACGTGCAGGGCGCCGCGCTCGCCGACTGGGCGGTCGAGATGGGCGTCGAGAAGGCCGTCGTCATGGACGATCGCGGCGATTACGCCGTGGGCCTGGGTAACCTCGTGGAGGAGAACCTGGTAGAGGACGGCGTGGAGGTACAGCGGGAGCAGTGCCAGGAAGGCGACGTCGATTTCTCCGCACAGGTGAACAACGTCAAGGAGTTCGCACCCGACGCCCTGATCTTCACGGGCTATCATCGCGAGGCCGGTCTGATGCGCAAGCAGCTCATCGAGACGGGTCTGGGCGACATCACCTTCATGGGCGGCGACGGCATCAAGTCCGACGAGATCGCCGAGGAAGCCGGTGGCGCGGAGAACGTCCAGGGCATCTTCTCGACCTTCGGCTCGCCCGCGCGCGAGGGGATGGACACGTTCCCCGTGTTCGCGGAATCCTTCAGGGAAGCGACCGGCGAGGAGCCGGGCCCGTACGCCGAGAACAACTACGACGCGCTCGCGGCTGTCGTGGCGGCCGTCCAGGAGGCTGGTTCCGCTGATCCCGGGAGCATCATCGAGGCGCTCGGTGAGGTGACGGTCGACGGTCTGGTCGGCGATTTCACCTTCAACGAGAAGGGCGACATCGCCGTGCCCGGCGCGACCGGCGTGGATCTGATCCCGCGGTTCGAGTTCCAGGGCGACACCTGGGCCTACCTGGGTGACAGCGGCTAGTACGTGTGCGTGTGGACGGGTGCGGCCGCGGTCGTCCCGTCCTCCGTTCACGAGGGGCGCAGGGGACCTCCCTGCGCCCCTCGTGTGTGAGCTTTGCTCGCCTTAGGCGGTTCTGCTACCGTGACGCAGGTCCGAAGCGGCCGTCGTCGCCCGACGAGCGGTCACGAGTCCGTGAGAGGATCGGATGAGCTTCGAGCACTTCTTCGCACTGACGGTCTCCGGCCTGACGGTGGGGATGATCTACGCCCTCATCGCGCTCGGCTATACGATGGTGTACGGCGTGCTGGAGTTCATCAACTTCGCGCACGGCGAGATCTTCACGATCGGGGGCTATCTGGGGGCCATGACACTCGTGTGGATCGGGGTCGACGCGTCGACCCCGATCGGCACCAAGATCCTCTTCTTCGTGGCGGCGTTCCTCATCTCGGTCGTGCTCACGTCGATCCTGGGGTGGCTGGTGGAACGTATCGCCTATCGGCCCCTCCGGGGTCGGTCACGCATCATCCCGTTGCTCTCCGCGATCGGTGTGAGCATCTTCCTGCAGAACCTGATCCTCGTGACCGTCGGGCCCGATCCGATCATCATGCCGACCGCGGTCGTGCCGGCGGGCTTCGTGACCATCTTCGGTGCGCAGATACGCGTCCTGGCGCTCGTGATCATCGGCACGTCGGTCGGCTTCATGGCGCTGCTCACGTGGCTCGTGAGGGGGACCCGCATCGGTAAGGCGATGCGGGCGACCTCCCAGGACATGGAGGCCGCCGAGATGATGGGCATCGACACGAACCGGACCATCGCGTTCACCTTCGTGGTGGGTTCGGCGCTCGCGGCGGTCGGTGGCTTCCTGGTGGCGATGTACTACGGGTCGCTGCAGTACGACACCGGATTCCTATACGGGCTCAAGGCGTTCACCGCCGCCGTGCTCGGAGGCATCGGCAACATCCCCGGAGCGGTCGTGGGGTCGCTCGTGCTCGGCTTGGCCGAGAACTACGGCGTGGGGATGCGGCTCGGCTTCATCGCGTGGATGTTCGTGGCGCTACTCGGGCTGGGACTGTGGATACAGATGGTGCGCGCCCCGGCGCAGCGCCTCGTACACATCCGGGACGAGTGGCGTACCCCCGAGTACGTGCGCGAGCTCAAGCTCCTGTATCGTGCCGCGCCGGTATTCGCGGTGCGTACGTTGCTGCGGGAGCGGACCGACGCGCTGCTCTACGTCTCGGCCAAGCACGGATTGCGGCTCACCGTCGCGAACGTGCTGGTGCTGATCCTCGCGGTGGTGTTCGCGCTCAACGGTGACTACAAGTTCGACACCATGTGGCAGCACGTGATCGCGTTCGGCGTGCTGATGGTGATCCTCACCTTCCGCCCCTCGGGCATCCTCGGCGAGCACGTACAGGAGAAGGTGTGACGTGGCGCGGGTGACGACGTCGATGAGGCGCACGTTCGCACGCTTGCCCCGCTGGGTCTACGGGGTCGCGGCGCTTGTGTTCGCCGTGGTGTTCCCGCTGTTCCAGGAGGCGGGGATGATGGAGATGCTGTGGCTGCGTGTCGGTGTCCGGGTGCTCATCTACACGCTCCTCGCCCTCGGTCTCAACCTCGTGCTCGGCGAGACCGGCCTGCTGCACCTGGGCTACATCGCGTTCTTCGCCATCGGCGCATACACCACGGCGTTGCTCGCATCCCCGCGCTTCGACCTGCACTTCCCGATCTGGGCGATCCTGCTG
Organism: uncultured Eubacteriales bacterium; assembly: GCA_964406675.1. Classification (GTDB taxonomy): domain Bacteria; phylum Actinomycetota; class Coriobacteriia; order Anaerosomatales; family JAUVQN01; genus CAYOSP01. Next base: position 44,111 of record CAYOSP010000007.1, read on the forward strand.
ATCGCGATCGTGCTCGCGATGTTCTTCGGGTTCCTCATCGGGCTGCCCACGCTGCGCTTGCGCGGCGACTATCTCGCGATCGTCACCCTCGCGTTCGGCGAGATCACCCGTCACACCTTCAACAACTGGGAGACGCTCACCAACGGACCGGGCGGCATCCCGGGCATCCACAACCCGGAGATGTTCGGCTTCGTGTTCGACCGCCCGATCGAGTTCTACTACCTGTTCCTCGTCCTCCTGGTCGTGGTGACCGTGCTCCTGGTGAACCTCAAGGACTCGCGCATCGGGCGCGCGTGGAACGCGCTGCGCGAGGATGAGATCGCGGCGGATCACTCCGGCATCCACGGCATGCGCGTCAAGATGCTCTCCATGGTGCTCAGCTCGGGCATCGCGGGACTCGCCGGCGCGCTGTTCGCCTACTATCAGCAGTTCATCAACCCCACGTACTTCCTGTTCATGCAGTCGGTGATCGTGGTCTGCATGGTGGTGCTCGGCGGGATGGGGTCGATCCCCGGCGCCATCCTCGGGGCGGTCGCGCTCGACACCGCGCCGGAGATCATCCGGCAGTCGTTCACCGCGCTGCCGGCCGGCATCACGAGTTCGTTGCCCCAGGCTATGCAGACGTTCTTCTTCGAGTTCGACCGCTACCGGATGCTGCTGTTCGGACTCGTCATCGTCATCGTGGTGATCTTCAGGCCGGAGGGTCTGCTGCCGAACACGCTGTGGCGTCGCGAGGCGCACGAGGACGACCCGCGCGAACAGGAACGCACACGCCAGACCCTCTTCGACTACGAAGAGGGCAAACAGGACCTGGAGGCCTGACGGATGCCCGACGAGCGCAAGGTGGTCCTCGACTTCCAGGGCGTGACGCTGTCCTTCGGCGGGCTCACGGCGGTCGACGACTTCTCGTTCCAGGTCCACGAGAACGAGATCCTCTCGATCATCGGCCCTAACGGTTCGGGGAAGACCACGACGTTCAACCTGATCACCGGCCTGTACGAGCCGGACAGCGGCGACATCATGCTGCAGGGCGAGTCGATCGCGGGATTGCGGCCGGACCAGATCCAGGAGCGCGGCGTCTCGCGGACGTTCCAGACGCTGCGGTTGTTCAACAACATGACGGTGATGGAGAACGTGCTCGTGGGCATGCACGCGACGACGAGTTCGGGCGTGCTCGCCTCGATGTTCCGGCTGCCGTCCGTCCGTCGCGAGGAAGAGGAGATGCGCGAGAAGGCCCGCGAGATCTTCGCGATGTTCCCGGGACGCTTCTCCGGACCGCGACAGGATCACCCCGCGTACTCGCTCAGCTATGCGAACCGGCGACGCCTCGAGATCGCCCGAGCCTTGGCCCCCGACCCCGCGCTGCTCCTGCTCGACGAGCCGGTGGCCGGGATGAACCCCGCCGAGACGCTCGAGGTGATGGAGCAGATCAAGGAGCTCAAGAAGCGGGGCTACACCATACTGATGATCGAGCACGACATGAAGGTGATCATGGGCGCTTCGGATCGCGTCATCGCCATGGACCACGGTGAGCGCATCGCCGAGGGGACGCCCGAAGAGGTCGCCGACGATCCGAGCGTGGTGGAGGCATATCTTGGCAAACGAGGCGCAGAGACTGCTTGAGTTCGACGACGTGGTCACGCACTACGGCCGCATCCAGATCCTCAAGCACGTCGACTACGAGATATGGCCGGGCGAGATCGTCTGCCTGCTCGGGGGCAACGCCTCGGGCAAGTCGACGACGATGAAGACCGTCCTCGGCATCGTCATGCCGACCTCCGGCGAGGTGCGTTGGAAGGGCGAGGCCATCAATCACGTGCGCACCGCGGAGCGCATCAAGCGGGGCATCGCCACGGTACCGGAGAACCGCCGGCTGTTCCCCCATCTCACCGTGTTCGAGAACCTGGAGATGGGCGCGTACACCCGCAAGGACAAGGACGCGATCAAGGAGGACTTCGAGCGCGTCTACTCGCTCTTCCCTCGTGTGCACGAGCGGAGGAGCCAGCGCGCGGGAACCCTGTCCGGCGGGGAACAGCAGATGGTCGCGTTCGGGCGCGCGATGATGTCGCGGCCCGAGCTCATCATCATGGACGAGCCCTCGATGGGTCTCGCGCCCGCGCTCGTCGACCAGACCTTCGATACGATCCAGCAGGTCAACGAGCAGGGTGTGGCGATATTCGTCGTCGAGCAGAACGCGACCGCGGCGCTGGGCATCGCGGACCGCGGCTACGTCCTGCAGACGGGCCAGGTGGTCATCTCCGGCACCGCGAAGGAACTGCTGGCCAACGAGGAGCTCCGGCGCGCGTACCTCGGGGAGGCCTGAGGAGTCGCGCTGCCGAGCGTCTGGTATCATCCGTCGAGTACACACGAATATCGACGCGGGAGCTGTCGCGCAGACGGCTGAGAGGGAAGGTACGCCTTCCGACCGTTCGAACCTGATGGGGCGCGGTCGCGCCACCGGGTAATTCCGGCGCAGGGAGCAGCATCCATGCGGGCCGCCGTCGCTCTGGTTCGAGCGTGGCGGTCTTTCGCGTCCGAGGAACGGAGGGTTCCGTGACGGACGCATCCGACAAGACGGGGCGCGAGACCGGGCAGATGCTCTCGGCCGTGCGCTCCACCAAGCCGCTCGTGCACCACATGACCAACCTGGTGGTGATGAACGAGACGGCCAACATGACGCTCGCCTTCGGCGCGTTGCCGGTCATGGCGCACGCGAAAGAGGAGGTCGAGGAGATGGTCGGACTCGCCTCGGCGCTTCTGCTCAACATCGGGACGCTCACCCCGGAACTCGTCGACTCGATGATCCTGGCGGGCAGGGCGGCGAACTCGAAAGGCGTCCCCGTGGTGCTCGATCCCGTCGGGGTGGGGGCGACCACACTGCGTACGGATTCGGCCGCGCGCATCCTGTCCGAGGTGGACGTGGGACTCGTGCGAGGCAACGCGGCCGAGGTCACGGCGCTCGCGGGAGGGACCGCCGAGGTCAGGGGCGTCGAGTCCGTGGGTACGTACGAGACCGTAGGCGAGACGGCGGCCTCACTGGGCGCCGGGCTCGGCGCGGTGGTATGCGTGACGGGCGCGGAGGACCTGGTGACCGACGGGCGACGCACCGTACGGGTCCGCAACGGACACCCCATGATGGGCACGGTCACCGGCACCGGATGCATGTGCACGACGGCGATCGCCTGTTTCGCAGGGGCGAACGACAGCCCCTTCGAGGCGGCGGTCGCGGCACTGGTCGCCTACGGGATCGCCGGCGAGGACGCCGCGGTGGGCGCGAAGGGGCCGGGCTCGTTCCATGTCGCGCTCTACGACGCCGTCGCGAGCCTGGATGCCGACGCGGTCGACGAGCGAGCCGACGTGGTGTCCGAGTGACGGAGGGTGACGCGTTGGACCTCGGCCTGTACTTCGTCACCTGCGAGGTCTCGGACCGCGGCCTGGGCCACCTCGACACGGCCCGCGCGGCCGTGGAGGGGGGCGCGACGACCGTGCAGTTCCGCGACAAGCGGCTGAGCGGCGAGGCGCTCCTGGCGGCGGCCCGTCCGGTCCGTGAGATGTGCGGCGAGCACGACGTCGACTTCGTGATGAACGACGACGCGGCCGCGGCACTCGCGCTCGACGCCGACGGGCTGCACGTGGGCCAGGACGAGCTCGAGGAGTCGGTGACGTGGCGTTCAGCCGAGGACCGAGGGACGGCGCCCCGCTTCCTGGGCGTCTCGGTCACCGACACGAGCCAGGTGGCGGAGGCGGAGCGACTCGGGGCCGACTACCTGGGGGTGGGACCGATCCACGCCACCCCGTCCAAGCCCGACGCCGCGCCGCCCATGGGGCTCGACGGGCTGCGCGAGGTGCGCCGTAGGACCTCCCTGCCGATCGTCGCCATAGGCGGGATAGGTCCCGACGAGGTCGGGCCGGTGATGCGGGCGGGCGCCGACGGCGTCTGTGTGATATCCGCGATCGCGTCCGCCGACGACATGGTCGTCGCGGCGAGGGAGCTGCGTCGGACCGTCGACGCGCACCGAGGGATGGTGTCCTCTCCGTGCACCGAGGGATGGTGATGGGTCGATGAGCCTGCTCGAAGACATCCGCCGAGGCCGGGAGGGCGAGCTCCTCTCACGCGTGGCCGAGGACGAAGGGGTGCGACCGGACGAGCTCGCCGAGGGGCTGTCCTCCGGCCGCGTCGTCCTGCCGCTCAACGCGCACCGGAGGGAGGCGGTCCGCCCGATCGCGGTGGGCGAGGGTCTCCGCACCAAGGTGAACGCCAACATCGGCACCTCGGAGACCGCCTCCGACCTCGAGCACGAGCTCGAGAAGCTGCGGGCCGCGCTGGACGCGGGTGCGGACGCGGTCATGGACCTGTCCACGGACCCGGACCTGACCCGCACGCGTCGCGCCGTGCTCGAGCATTCGGACGTGATGGTGGGTACCGTGCCGATCTACGAGGCGGCCGTGCGCGCCGCGGCTGACGACGAGGGCATCGTGTCGATGACCGGCGACGACATGCTCGCCGCCGCGAGACGCCAGGCGGAGGAAGGCGTCGACTTCCAGACCATCCACGCGGGCCTCACGCTCGACGTGCTCGAGACGGTGCGCGCCGCAGACAGGCTCGCGGGCATCGTCTCGCGCGGCGGGGCGATGCTCACCACGTGGATGCTCGCCAACGAGGCCGAGAACCCGTTCTTCGCCAGGTTCGACGAACTGCTCGACATCTGCCTCGAGCACGAGGTCACGCTGAGTCTCGGGGACGGTCTGCGGCCGGGTGCGCTCGCAGACGCGTCCGACGCGCCGCAGGTGCACGAGCTCGTCGTGCTCGGTCGTCTTGTGAAGCGGGCGCGCGAGGCCGGCGTGCAGGTGATGGTCGAGGGGCCCGGGCACGTGCCGCTGGACCAGGTGGCGGCCAACGTCGCGATGCAGAAGTCGATATGCGACGGGGCGCCGTTCTACGTGCTCGGTCCGATCGTCACCGACGTCGCTCCGGGTTACGACGACGTGACCGCGGCCATCGGCGGCGCGGTCGCGGGCATGGCCGGCGCGGACTTCCTCTGCTACGTGACGCGGACGGAACACCTCTGCCTGCCGGTGACCGAGGACGTGCACCGCGGGGTGATCGTGGCGCGCATCGCGGCTCACGCGGCGGACGTGGCGAAGGGGATCCCGGGGGCCCGCGAGTGGGACGACGCGATGTCGGCCGCGCGCAAGGACGTCGACTGGTCCCGCCAGATCGAGCTCGCGGTGGACCCGGGGCTCGCTCGTGATCTGCACGAGTCGCGAGGCGGCTCCGACGAGTCGGTATGCACCATGTGCGGGCCGTTCTGCGCGGTGCGACTCATGAACGAACTGCTGGACGGCGAGTGAGGTGCGAGAGGACCATGCCGGACCGGACGCCGGAGCGGACGCCGG
>CAYOSP010000007.1:49607-74735 GCA_964406675.1 uncultured Eubacteriales bacterium
GGGCTCCGGACCGACGGGCTCCGGACCGACGGGCTCCGCGCCGACGGGGTCCAGCCGGGCGGAGGCGCGCCTCGTGTCCATGCACGTGCGCCCGCGCGCTCGCGTGGATGAGGGAGAGTCGGCCGCGCGGGAGGGCGCCACGGCGATGATCGACGTCTCGGACGGGCTCGTCGCGGATCTCGCCCACATCTGTGAGGAGAGCGGGATCGGCATCCGCTTGGACGCGGACCGTGTGCCGCTGGCCGACGGTATCGAGGCGGTCGCTGAACGCTTCGGTGTCGACCCGGTCGAGTGGGGATTGTACGGTGGCGAGGACTACGAGTTGGCGATGACCGTGCCCCGGGAGCGACTCGAGTCCCTGCGTGCCGCCATCGAGGCGTGCGGAGGCGTGCTCTCGGTGATAGGACACACCGTCGAGGGCGCGGATGTGACCGTGGTGGGACACGAGGACAGGGAACGTCGGGGAGGGTGGGACCACTTCTCGGACCGGAGTGGGGCATGAGTGGGCCGGAGCGGAGCATGAGGTGAGACGGAGCGCGCTCAGCATCGCGGGGATCGATCCGACCGCCGGGGCGGGCCTGCTCCTGGACGTGACGGTGTTCGCCCTGCTCGGCTACCGGCCGTACGGCGTGCCGGCGCTGCTCACGGCTCAGAACTCGGCTTCGTTCGGCGGCTCCTACCCGGTGCCGCCCGACTTCCTCAGGGACGAGATCCGTGCCGTGTCCGAGGATGCGCGTCCCGCGTGCGCGAAGATCGGCGCGGTGGGTGGACCGGAGAACGCCCGGGTGGTCGCGGACGAGGTCGGGGGCACGCCGGCGGTGGTCGTCGACCCGGTGCGGGCGAGTTCGAGCGGCGGGGTGCTCGCCTCGCGATATGCGGACACCGTCCGGACGCTCGCGTCCATGGCGGAACTGGTCACGCCCAACCCACGGGAGGCGCAGGAGCTCTCCGACGTCCGTGTGGGCGACATCGCGTCCGCGGTGCGGGCGGCGGAGCGGTTGGCCCGGGAGTGGGGCTGCGCGGTGTGCGTGACGGGGGTGGCTCACGGCGACGAGGCGGCGCCGGTGGCCGACGTGCTCTGGGCGGACGGGGAGCGCACGATCCTGCCGCACCCGGTCGTGACGGAGGCGGGCGACCCTCGCGGTACCGGCTGTCTGTTCTCGACCGCATGCGCCGCCGCGCTCGGCGACGGGCACGGGGTCGGCGAAGCGGTCGTGGCCGCCCAAGGGTTCGTGGTGGCGGCGCTCACGCATGTGGCGCGCTTCGGGCGGGGGCGCGCGCAGCTGGACCTGGCATCGATCGTCCGTGACGAGAGGGTGCGCAGCGGTTGGGTGTAGAAGAGCGCAAGCGCGAGGCGGCACGAGCCGCACTGGGGTACGTGCCCCCAGGCCGTGTGCTGGGCGTGGGCACCGGCTCGACGGCGGAGTGCTTCATCGAGGAGCTCGCCGCCTCCGACTTGGAGGTCACGGCGTGCGTGGCGAGCTCCGAGCGTTCCGCGAAGCTGTTGAGAGAGGTGGGCCTCGCGGTCGTCGGTATCCCCGAGGAGCCCCTCGAGGTCTACGTCGACGGGGCGGACGAGTTCGATCCGGATCTGCGGCTGCTCAAGGGCGGCGGGGGAGCGCACACCCGGGAGAAGGCCGTGGCCACGGCGAGCCGTCGGTTCGTGTGCATCGTGGACGACACCAAGCGGGTGCCGGCGCTCGGCGCCTCCTCGCCGGTGGTCCTCGCGGTCGTGCCGTTCGCCGTGCCGCTGGTGACGCGCCTGCTCGCAGGCTACGGAGAGGATATCGGTATCGGGGTGCGTGGGGAGTGCACGGACGACGGGGACGCGATCGTCGACGTGTCGGGCCTCGACCTCTCCGATCCCAAGGGGCTCGAACGCGAGCTCGGTTCGCTCCCGGGCGTGGTGGAGAACGGCATCTTCGCGGCGCGTCCCGCGGACGTCGTGCTCATGGCGGACGGCGAGGGCGTGCGGACCTTCAGGCGCGGGCGGCTTGCTCGCTCGGGGCCGGCTGGGTAGCATCCAAGCGACCCCTGCCTCGACAGACGCCCGATGAACACGGCCCCCGGAGGACCCCCCATGACCCAGGAGCACGCAGCCGAGTCCGCGCCGAGCATCTCGCCGGACGACTACGACGCGGTGATATTCGATCTCGACGGCGTGGTGACCGATACCGCGCGGGTGCACGCCAAGGCCTGGAAGCGGATGTTCGACGAGTATCTGCGGGAGTGGTCCGAGCGCACCGGTGAGGAGTTCGACGAGTTCGATATCGATACGGACTATCGCCGCTACGTCGACGGGATGCCGCGCTGCGACGGCGCGGAGCGTTTCTTGGAGTCTCGCGGCATCGAGCTCCCTCGCGGCGATCACGACGACACACCGGACATGGACACGGTATGCGGCGTCGCCGCCCGGAAGAACGAGGCGTTCGTCGAGAGCTTGAAGGAGGACGGGGTCGAGGCGTACGAGACGACCATCGATCTCATCCGCGATCTGCGCAACGCCGGGCTCGCCACCGCGATCATCTCCGCATCCAAGAATTGCGCGGCGGTGCTCGACGCCGCGGGGGTGAGCGGGCTCTTCGACGCGCGCGTGGACGGCCTGGTCGCTCGCGAGCTCGACCTGCCCGGCAAGCCCGACCCCGCGGTGTTCGTGGAGGCGGCACGCCGCGTCGAGGCGCCGATCGAGCGCTCGGTGGTGGTGGAGGACGCGCTCGCGGGTGTGGAGGCCGGGAAGGCCGGGGGTTTCGCGCTCGTGATCGGCGTCGACCGGGTGGGTCATGCCGAGGACCTCGCCGAGCACGGCGCCGACGTGGTGGTGCGGGACCTCGGTCAGGTGACGGTCGACGCGGATGTGGCCGTCCGGGACGTCCGCCTCGTACGGGACCTGCCCTCCGCGCTCGAGCACGTGGACGACATCCTGGCCACGGCCGGAGAGGACCGACTCGCGTTCTTCCTCGACTACGACGGCACGCTCACCCCGATCGTGGAGCGACCGGAGGACGCGGTGATGCCGCCCGAGACGCGCGAGGTGGTGCGCCGGCTCGCCCGGGTCGCGCCGGTGGCGGCGGTGAGCGGGCGGGACGTCTCGTTCGTGCGCGAGCAGGTCGACCTCGACGAGGTGATCTACGCGGGGAGTCACGGGTTCGACATCGTGGGCCCCGAGGGATTCGCCGCCGGATCGGACCCGGGCGCGCGGTTCCGCGACTATCTCCCCGCGCTCGACTCCGCCGAGGAGGAGGTGCGCGGTCGGCTCGCGTCGGTGGAGGGCGCGAACGTGGAGCGCAAGAAGTACTCGGTGGCGGTGCACTACCGTCAGGTGACACCCGAGGACGTGCCCTTGGTGGAGCAGGCGGTCGACGAGGCGATACGCGCGCGGCCTCGGCTGAAGAAGGCGGGAGGCAAGAAGGTGTTCGAGATGCGTCCCGCGGTCGACTGGCACAAGGGCAAGGCGGTCCGGCTGCTGGAGAAGGCGTTCGGAGCCGACGGGCGCGTGATGCCGCTGTACGTGGGCGACGATCTCACCGACGAGGACGCCTTCGCCGAGCTCGAGGGACGCGGCGTCGGCGTGGCGGTGGGCGCCGAGTCCCGGCCCACCGAGGCCGACTACGCGCTCGCGGACACCGGAGAGGTGGCCGAGTTCCTCGGCCGCATGGCCGAGGCGATCGCCGATCGCGCGCCGGCGGGAGGCGGACGATGATCCGCTGGCTCCTCGAGTACGACGAGTACCGTCCCGACGAGGAGCAGCACCGCGAGGCGCTCTGCACGCTGGGCAACGGGTACTTCGCGACCCGCGGCGCCGCGCCCGAGACCTCGGCCGACGGTGTGCACTATCCGGGCACGTACGTGGCCGGTCTCTACGACCGCGCGGTCACCGAGATCTCGGGGCGCGAGATCACGAACGAGGATCTGGTGAACGCGCCGAACTGGCTGCCCTTCACGTTCAAGGTCGACGACGGCGAGTGGTTCGACATCGACGCCGTGGAGATCCTCGACTTCCATCAGGAACTCGACATGAAGCGTGGGGTGCTCACCCGCAAGGTGCGCTTCGAGCATGAGGGCCGCACCTCCCTGTACACGCAGCGGCGGGTGGTCCACATGGGACACAGGCACGTGGCGGCGCTACAGAGCACGCTCGTGGCCGAGGACTGGTCGGGCACCGTGCGGTTCCGCACCGCGCTGGACGGGACCGTGGAGAACACCGGTGTCGAGCGCTACCGGGACCTCGAGAGCGATCATATGACCGAAGTCGAGCAGGGCTTCGAGGATCCGGACACGATGTACGTGGTCGCGCGCACCAAGCAGTCACGGGTGCGCGTGGCGGTCGCGGCGCGGACCCGCCTCTACGACGGCGAGAAGGAGATGATCGTGCGCCGCCACCGCGAGCGGGAGGCGGGGTACGTGGCCGAGGAGTTCGGGACCGGGCTGGCGGAGGGCGATTCGGTCACCGTGGAGAAGATCGCGTGCCTCTTCACGTCGATGGACCGCGCCATCACGGAGCCGCTCACCGAGGCGATCCATCACGTCGGCCGCTCGAGGACGTTCGAGGACCTGCTGCGATTCCAGGCGCTCACCTGGGACCACCTGTGGAACCGGTTCCGGATGCGCATCAAACCCGGGGAACGCCAGCAGATGGTGCTCAATCTGCACACGTTCCACCTGCTGCAGACGGTGTCGACCAACTCGATCGACCTCGACGTCGGCGTGCCCGCGAGGGGCTGGCACGGCGAGGCGTACCGTGGGCACATCTTCTGGGACGAACTGTTCATCTTCCCGTTCCTGAACCTGCGCCTGCCCGAGCTCACCCGCGCGCTGCTCATGTATCGCTACCGGCGTCTGCCCGAGGCGAGGAACGCGGCGAACGAGGCGGGATACCGCGGCGCGATGTACCCGTGGCAGTCGGGGAGCAACGGGCGCGAGGAATCGCAGGTGGTGCACCTCAATCCGCGCTCGGGCGAATGGGTGCCCGACAACACGCACCTGCAGCGTCATGTGAATCTCGCGATCGCCTACAACGTGTGGCAGTACTACCAGGTCACCGGCGATCTCGAGTTCATGTCGTACTACGGCGCCGAGATCATCCTGGAGGTCGCGCGCTTCTTCGCGAGCCTGGCGACCTACGAGCGCGCCAAGGACCGCTTCGAGATACGCAACGTGATGGGGCCGGACGAGTATCACGACGCCTACCCGGACTCCGACGAGCACGGGCTGCACAACAACGCCTACACCAACGTGCTCACCGTGTGGCTCATGACGCGGGCGCTGAGGATCCAGGACATCATGCCCCACAGCCGGTGGGAGGCGCTGCGCGACCGGCTCACCATCACGTCGGAGGAGATGGAGCTCTGGGAGGACGTCTCGCGCAAGATGTTCGTGCCCTTCCACGACGACGGGGTCATCAGCCAGTTCGAGGGCTATGAGGAGCTCGAGGAGTTCGACTGGCATGGTTACCGCGCGAAGTACGGGGACATCCACCGCCTGGACCGCATCCTCGGCGCGGAGGGTGACTCGGTCAATCGCTACAAGGCCTCGAAGCAGGCGGACGTGCTCATGCTGTTCTACCTGTTCTCACTCGACGAGCTCGAGGACCTCTTCGAGAGGATCGGCCTGAGCGTCGACGAGGACATGGTGAAGCGCAACGTCCAGTACTACTCCCGGCGGACCTCGCACGGATCCACGCTCTCGGGCATCGTGCACTCGTGGGTGCTCGCGCGCATGGACCGGGAGCAGAGCTGGGAGCTGTTCCTGGACGCGCTCGAGAGCGACGTCGCCGACATCCAGGGCGGCACCACCAAGGAGGGCATCCACCTGGGCGCGATGGCGGGCACGGTCGATCTGGTCCAGCGAGGCTACACGGGCATCGTGACGCTGGAGGACGAGTTGCGCGTGAACCCTCAGCTTCCGGCCGAGCTCGACGAGATCTCGCTGAACGTGCGCTACAGGGGTCAGTGGGTCAACCTCCGGTTCCGCTGCGACGAACTGGTCATCACCACCGATCCGGGCGAGACGACCGCGTCCATCAACATCCTCGTGGGCGACGAGCACTACGAGGTGGGCCCGGGTATGGTGGAGCGCATCACCCTGGATGAGGACTGCGACGAGGACCGCTGAGCGTCGCATGTCCTTCGCTCGCTCATCTGAACCATCTGAAGACGACGTGGAGGACGATCGTGAGGAGCAGACTCAGCACTATCGAGGTCACGACGGGGAAGAAGCAGCTCCAGCGCTCCCCCTCGAGGCGCACGTCGCCCGGCAGCGAGCCGAGTCCGAGCTTGCCTCCGACCAGCAGCAGGAGGCCGATCACGCCGAGCGTGGCCGCGGCGACCAGCACCAGTCTCCCGATCTGCTGCAGGTCCATCCCCAGTCACTCCCGATACGTCGTGATACGAAGCCATGCCGTGATACGAAGGTGCTGGTCAGATGTTACCCGAGCGCGGGCGAGCCGAGCCCGATGGTCACGATGATGGTAATCTCTTGGACATCCAACCACGGCGGGGGAGGCACCATGAAGACCACGGCTCGCTTCGTTCCTGCTCTGCGCACGCTGCTCGCGGCGCTGCTCGCACTCGCGCTCGCACTATCGTTGACCGCGCTCCTCGCGGGGTGCGGCGGGGACGCCGAAGGCGCGACGCAGGTGGTGCTCTCGTGGGACGAGCCGGTCGACATGGACCTGGAGATATGGGACCCCACGGGCGAAGGGGCGCTCACGTCCGCCGGACTGACCAACGAGGACGTCTTCGACGGCACGGAGGGCTCCGAGTACTTCGACTTCGTGGATCACGGCGAGACCGGTGACTTCTCGCAGGGCGAGTACGTCGTGTCCGTCTACTTCGCCGAGGAGACGGACGAGATCGCCGAGGCCGACATCCTCCTCACGGTCACCCAGCCCGACGGCACCGTGCTCACGCGCGAGGGGACCGTCTACTGGGAGGTCGGCCGGGATCAGTGGCACGCCTTCCGTGTCGATGCCGCCACCGGCGCGATCGAAGACATGGACGAGTTCATCGAGACCGAGGTACTCGACGAGGGCTGATCGTCGAACGACCGAACCCGGGCAGCGTTTCCGCCTCTCGTCGCTCTTGCGCGGGTAGGAACACACCGCATGCTTCGTTCGTCGGCGGAGGGAGTGCGCGCATGTCTTCCGAACTCGAACAGGACTGGCTCGACGGACTGAGCGAACGCGCCGAAGCGAGCAGTCTGATCGATCCGGAGCTGTACGCGCGGTACGAGGTCAAGAGGGGTCTCAGGGAACTGTCGGGCCGAGGGGTCCTCGCCGGCCTCACGCGCATCGGCGACGTGCGGGCCTACCGACTCGAGGACGGGGAACCGGTCCCCACGCCCGGTCACCTCATCTACCGCGGGATCGACGTCGAGGACATCGTCGCCGGGTTCCTCGAGGAGGACCGCCTCGGTTTCGAGGAGGTCTGCTACCTGCTGATGTTCGGCGAGCTGCCGAGCGCCGAGGAGCTCGAGCGATTCGAGGAGCTGCTCGACTCGTACCGCATCATGCCGCCGGGATTCGTGCACGACGCGATCCTCGACATCCCGGGACGCGACATCATGAACGCCATCTCGAGGGCGGTGCTCGCGCTCCACACCTACGACGAGGAAGCCGAGGACACGAGCATCCGCAACGTGATGCTGCAGTGCATCCAGCTCATCGCCGCGTTCCCGCTCCTGCTCGCGTACAGCTACCAGGCGTACGCGCACCGGTACGCGCGTCGCAGCCTGGTGATCCACTCTCCGATGGACGGCCTGTCGGTTGCGGAGAACTTCCTTCGGATGCTGCGTCATGATGCCGAGTACACCCCGCTGGAGGCGCGGCTGCTCGACCTCGCGCTCGTCGTCCACGCCGAGCACGGCGGCGGCAACAACTCGACGTTCGTGACCCACGTGGTGACGTCGAGCGGGACGGACACGTACAGCGCGATGTCGGCCGCGCTCGCCTCGCTCAAGGGGCCCCGGCATGGTGGGGCGAACATCAAGGTCCTGCGTATGTTCGAGGACCTCAAGCAGCACGTCGACGACTGGACGGACGACCGCTCGATCGAGGAGTACCTCCTCAAGCTGCTCCGGAAGGAGGCGTTCGACCACAGCGGTCTCATCTACGGCGTCGGTCACGCGGTGTATTCGATCTCGGACCCGCGAGCGGAGATCCTCAAGAAGCAGGTGGAGCGGCTCGCGCGGGAGAAGGGACTGGAGGAGGAGTACCGGCTCTACGCCAAGGTCGCGGAGCTCGCTCCCGAGGTGATCGCGCATGAGCGCACGATGTACAAGGGCGTGAGCGCCAACGTCGACTTCTACTCGGGCTTCCTCTACCGACTCCTGGAGATCCCGCCGCAGCTGTTCACGCCGCTGTTCGCGATGGCCCGCATCGCCGGTTGGAGCGCGCATCGGATCGAGGAGATCGCGAGCGGCGGGAAGATCATCCGCCCGGCGTACAAGAGCGTGTCGGAGGAGAGGGGCTACGTGCCGATGGCGAGGCGCGGCTAGCCGAACCGACGCGGGAGACGCCACTCACCCCGTCTCTGCCGGTGTCCTTGTCTCCCGGTGCGTGGTCACGGCCCCGCTTCCGGTCTCGGTTCCCGGTGGTCTCTCCGTACTCGATGCCGGTCGAAGGATGTCACGGTGTGGTTGTCCGGGGGCGGGGCATTGACGGTACACTGGCGGCTGCCGCTCCGGTCGAGGATCGGGACAGGCCACCGAAAGGGAGGATCCGTGCCGGATGTGACGACCTTCATGAGCCGGGTCGGGCGATTCGTCGTGAGGCTTGGCGTCTTCACCGTGGTGTGGTGGATCATCTCCGAGGGCGACTCCGCGTCCCTGTGGGTCGGTGTGCCGGTCGCGGCGGCGGCGACGGCTATGTCGGTCGCCCTACGCCCCGGGCGGCTCTCGACGGTCAGGGTCCGCGGCGCCGCCGGATACGCCCTGTTCTTCTTCGTCCAATCCGTCATCGGCGGCGTAGACGTGGCGTTGCGTGCGCTGAGGCCCTCGATGCCGCTCGATCCCGCGTGTGTCACGTATCGTCTGCGCCTAGCCGACACGGCCCCACGGGTCCTCCTAGCCGACACGCTGAGTCTGCTGCCGGGGACGCTGAGCGCGCACCTGGATGAGGACGCGCTGGTGGTGCATGTCCTCGACCGCGGTGGTCCGGTCATCCGCGACATCGGACGAGTCGAATCCCGGGTGGCCGACGTGTTCGGCATCGAACTGCCTCCCTCAGCAGAAGGGACGGCCTGATGGACCCCGTGCTCATGGGCCTCGCCGCCGCCGTCATCGTGACCGCGTTCCTCGGGATCCTGCGCATCGAGAGAGGGCCGACCGGCGCGGACCGGATGCTCGCGGCGATGCTGTTCGGGACCAGCGGCGTCACGCTCGTGCTGGTGCTCTCCGAGGTGGTGGACGCCGAGAGTCTTCGCGACGTGGGGCTGGTGTTCGCTCTCCTCGGAGCCGTCACGGCGGTCACCTTCGTCAAGCGCGCGTGGGAGGCGGGCGAGTGATGGAGGTGCTGGACTTCGTCGTACGAGCCCTCGAGTACGGCCTCTACGCCGCGGGGACCTTCTTCTTCGCCGCGGGCTCGGTCGGTCTCCTCCGGTTCCCGGACGTCTACACCCGGCTCCATGCGCTGACCAAGGCGGACAACCTGGGGCTCGGGCTCGTGGCCGCCGGCCTGGCCGTGCGCTCGGGCTCCCTGGTCGTGACCCTCAAGCTGTTCTTCATCTGGGTGCTCGTACTGATCGCGGGCTCGACGGCGTGCTACCTCGTCGCCGAGGCCGCTCACAAGAGCGGGATCCGGCCCTGGACGAAGGGGTCGGAGTCGTGACGACGATCTTCGACGTCCTGCTCATCGCCATGCTCTTCTGGGCCGCGTACGGCGCGCTCGGCGAACTGAAGATGTTCAAGTCGGTCGTGATGTTCATCGTGTTCGGACTGTTCCTCGCCGTGGGGTGGGTCAGGTTGGGCGCGCCGAACGTGGCGCTCGCCGAGGCCGCGATCGGGGCCGGCGTGACGGGGGCGCTCATGCTGGATGCGGTGGGCCACCTGCGAGCGCGTCCGACGCCTTACCCGGAGGGACACGGCGCTCCCGGATCCGACGAGTCCGTCGAGGGTGACGACGACGCGGATGGGACCGAGGAGGCCGACGCGCATGCGTGAGCGGGTACGCGCCTCGGGGACCTTCGGAGCGTTGGTCGCGGTGTCGATCGCGTTCGTGCTCGTGCGCGCGATCCTCTCGCTCCCGGATGTCGGCGAAGGGTTGGGTCCACAGGTCGCGGAGGCCGCGGCCCGCAGCGGCATCGAGAATCGGGTGACCGCCGTCCTGCTCGACTTCCGCGGCTACGACACGCTCCTCGAGATCGCGGTGCTCATGCTGGCGACCGTCACGGTGCTCTCCCTGCGGGAGGATCCTCGGGCACTGTTCAGTCAGGTGAGCGAGCACGCGTCCCCCGTGCTCGCGACCCTCACGGGGATGTTCGTACCGGTCGCCCTGCTCGTCGGGGTGCACCTCGTGTGGATCGGCTCGTCCCTGCCCGGCGGTGCGTTCCAGGCCGGCGCGGTCCTGGGCGCCGCGGGTATCCTGTTCGCGTTGAGCGGCCACGTGCGACCGCAGTGGGTGGGCCGCACGGCCATGCGCTCCATCCTCTCGGTCGGCCTGCTCACCTTCATCGGCATCGCTCTTCTCGCGATCACCGCGGGCGGCGATCTGCTGGAATATCCGGAGGATTCGCGCAAGACGGCCATCCTGGTCATCGAGGCGCTCCTCACGCTGTCCATCGCCGCCAGTCTCGACATCCTCTTCCTCTCGTCGGCCTCCGGCGGCAAGGGTGGTCGACGATGACGAGCGGACTGACGAACGCGTCTGTGCTCTACCCGGTGGCGGGCGCGCTGTTGTTCTCGCTCGGGGTCTACGGGCTACTGGCGCGGCGGCACCTGCTGCACAAGGTGATCGCCGCGAACCTGTTGGGCTCCGGCGTGTTCCTCGTGCTCATCGGGCTCGCCGGCCGCACCGCCGAGGAGCAGCCCGATCCCGTCCCCCAGGCCATGGTCCTCACGGGCATCGTCGTGACCGTCGCGCTCACCGCTCTCGCCCTCGCCCTGATCAAGCGGTACTTCTCGGCTACCGGACGTGTCACGTTCGAGGTCGACGAGGAGGGGCGGTCATGAGCCTCGCCCACCACCTGCCCGCCCTCGTGGTGATGCTCCCGCTGATAGGCGCGGCTCTGGCCTTCGTCGCGGGACCGAGGAGGGCCCCGGCGACGACCGTGGTGACCGGCACGCTCACCACCATGTCCGTGGCCCTGCTCGCGGTCCGGGTCGTGCGCGAGGGTCCGTATCGCTACGAGATCGGCGGTTGGGGCGCTCCGTTGGGCATCCCGCTGGTCGCCGACGGCGTGGCCGCGCTGTTCCTCGGTCTCGTCGCGGTCGTGGGCGTGGCCGTCACCCTGTACGCCTCCGGCTACTTCGACACGGCCGAGGAGCGACGACCCGGTCCGGGGCACGGGCTGTTCTGGACGCTGTGGCTGTTCATGTGGGCGTCGCTCAACGCGCTGCTGCTCTCGGGGGACGTGTTCAACGTGTACGTGTGCCTCGAGCTCGTCGGGCTCTCGGCGGTGGCGCTGGTGACGCTCGCGGAGAAGGCCGAGGCGCTGCGCGCGGGCATGCGCTACCTCTTCGCGAGCATCATGGGCGCGATGACGTACCTGATGGGGGTGGCGCTGCTCTACTCCTCGGCGGGTTCGCTCGACATGCACGTGCTGGCGGCCACCCTGGAGCCCACCACGGCGGCCCGGACCGGTCTCGCACTGATGGTCGCGGCGCTGCTGCTCAAGACCGCCCTCGTGCCGATGCACTTCTGGCTGCCCACCGCGCACGCCGCGGCGCCGTCGCCGGTCAGCGCCGTCCTGTCGGCGCTCGTCGTGAAGGGCTCGCTGTTCGTCGTCCTCCGCCTGTTCCTCGACGTGATGCCCCCGGGGTATCTCGGAGGCGGGGGGACCTTGCTCGCCGTGCTCGGCGCGGTGGCGATCGTGTGGGGCTCGCTGCAGGCGCTCCTCCAGGAGCGGCTGAAGCTGATGGTCGCGTACTCGACCGTGGCGCAGGTCGGGTACCTGTTCATCGTGTTCGCGCTGGTCGGCGAGGGGGATGAGGTGCTCTCCCTCGCGTTCTTGGGCACGCTGGTGCACGTGGTGTCGCACGGTCTGGCGAAGGGCTCCATGTTCCTCGCCGCCGGCATGTTCCTGAAGCGGTTCGGGCACGATCGGATCCGCGACCTGGCGGGCGCGGCACGCCGGACGCCGGTGCTCTCCGCGACGTTCGCGCTCGCCGGCGTGACGATGATGGGCCTGCCTCCGAGCGGCGGCTTCGCGGCGAAGTGGCTGATCGCCTCGGCCTCGATCCGCTCCGGTGACTGGTGGTGGGCGGTCGTCGTGGTGCTCGGCGGCCTGCTCGCTTCCGCGTACATGTTCCGGGTGCTGCGCGTGTTCCTCGCCGAGCCCGAGCCGCGCAATACGCCGCTCGACGCGACGCATGCGGGCAGGACCGAGTGGGTGCCGCTCGCGCTCGCGGCGGCCTCGTCCTTCATGCTCTTCGGCGTGCCGCTCGTTATGCGGTTCGCCGAGGCGGGGAGCGTGCTCGCCGAGGTGGGGATCGTGCTCGCGCGACTGGGCGGTGTCCCGCTGTGAGCGCGTGGTTGCCGATCCTCATCCCGGCGGCGACCGCGGTCGTCACGTTCCTCCTCGGGGAAGCGCGAGAGCGAGGCAGGAGGCTCGTGGGCTTCGCGGGCGCGGTGGCCGCCGCCGTGTCGGTGGTCCTGCTCGCGGTCGACGCGTACGGGGGACGGGTGGCGGGGAGCGTCGTCGAGATGCTCCCGGGACTCGGGCTCGGGGTCGAGTCGGACCTGCTGGGACTGCTGTTCGCCACCGTCGCCACGGTACTGTGGCTGGTCACGCTCGTGTACGCGGTCGGCTACATGGAGCACCATCGGGACCGTGCCCGGTTCTTCGGTTTCTTCGCGCTCTGCATCGCCGCGGCGAACGGGGTCGCGCTCTCCGCCGACCTGCTGAGCTTCCTCGTCTTCTACGAGGTGCTGTCGCTGGCCACCTACCCGTTGGTGGTGCACTCCGGGACCGAGGAAGCGCTCGCCGCCGGCAGACGCTACCTGCTCTACGCGCTGGGCGGGGGAGCGGCCCTGCTCGCGGGGGTGGTGTGGCTCTACGCGCTCGCCGGTCAGGTGCCGTTCACGCCGGGCGGCGCGTTGGGGGACGTCGCGGACCGGGCCGCGGAACTGCGCGCCATCTTCGCCCTGCTCGTGGTGGGGCTGGGGGTGAAGGCGGCGCTCGTGCCGCTGCACGGGTGGCTGCCCGGCGCGATGGTCGCGCCCGCGCCGGTGAGTGCGCTGCTCCACGCGGTGGCGGTGGTGAAGGCCGGCGTGTTCGGCATCGTGCGCCTCGTCAACGAGGTCTACGGCCCGGGACTGACCGAGTCGCTCGGCCTGGCCGCGCCCCTCGCGGCGGTCGCGGCCGCGACCATACTGTTCGGCTCGATCGTCGCGATGCGCCAGGACGACCTCAAGAAGCGGCTCGCGTACTCGACGGTGGCCCAGCTGTCCTACATCACGCTCGGGACCGCGCTCTGCACCCCGCTCGCCGCGGTGGGCGCGGTCGCGCATCTCGCGCATCACGCGGTCATGAAGATCACCATGTTCTTCACCGCGGGCAGTCTCGCGGAGACCCGTCACGTCAAGAAGGTGAGCGAGCTCGACGGCATCGGGCGCCTCATGCCTCTCACGATGACCTCCTTCGCGGTGGCCTCGTTCGGGCTCGCGGGGATCCCGCCGTTCGCCGGCTTCTTCAGCAAGTGGCCGCTCGGGACCGGCGCGGCGCAGGGCGGTGACGTGTGGGCCACCCTGCTCTTCGTCACGAGCGGGGCGCTCGCGGCAGGCTATCTGTTCCCGATCCTGCTCCGGGCGGTTCGTCCGGGCGTGGAGCGCCGCCGCGGGCCGGAGAGCGATCCGAGGTTGCTGTGGCCGATCGTGACGACGGCCGTCCTCGTGATCGCGTTGGGCGTGCTCGCCGGGGTGCCCGGCAGTCCGCTCGATTGGGCGGCGCGTGCCGTGGGGCCGACGTATGCGGGGTGGTCGCCGTGATCTCCGGGTTCCAGCGCGTCCTCGACGGCGGCGCGTACGGCGTCGACGGGGTCGGCGTGGCGTTCGGCGTGCTCTTCGTCGTGCTGTGGGGCGTGTCGGGGCTGTACGCCGCGCTGACCGTCCGTGGGCGCGACCGCACGCGGCTGTTCGCGTACTTCATCCCCGCGGCGGCGGGTGGCATAGGGGTGGCGTTCGCCGCCGACGCGGTCTCCTTCTACCTGTGCTTCGCGCTCATGGCGCTGGCGAGTTGGGGGCTGGTGGCCTTCGAGCGCACCGGCGAGGCGCGCCGTGCCGGAGCGATCTACCTCACCGCGACGGTGATCGGCGAAGCGCTCCTGCTCGCGGCGCTGATGGTGCTGGCGTCTGAGGCCGGGACCATCGAGCTCGAGGCGCTGCGCGGGGCCTGGGCGACCGTGAGCCATGCGGATACGGTCTTCGTACTGGTGGTCGCGGCGTTCGCGCTCAAGCTCGGCGCCTTCCCGGCGAGCGGCGTCCTCCCGCTCACCTACGCGCACGCGCCGGCCGGCGCGGCCGCCGCGCTCGCCGGCGCGACGGTCAAGGTCGGCGTGCTCGGACTCGTGCGTCTCCTTCCGCTCGGCGAGCTCTCGGCGTCCGGATGGTCGACCGCGCTCATCGTGCTCGGCCTGGCCTCGGCGTTCGGCGCCGCCCTGCTCGGCGTGCTCACCACGACCCCCCGCGCGGTGCTCGGCTACTCCAGCGCGAGTCAGATGGGACTCGTGCTCATCGGCATCGGGGCCGGACTCGCCGCGCCCGAGGCGGGGCGGTACGCCGTGGCGGCGGCGGTCGCGTACTCCCTGCACCACGGCCTGGCGAAAGCGGCGCTGTTCATGGGCGAGGACGTGGTGCGGCGCTCAGCCGTACGCTCCAGCGGGCACTCGGCGGCGGACTCGGCCGGTCGCCCGACCGCGCGTTCGGTGGGGATCACGAAGGTGGCGCTCGCGCTCCCGGCGCTCGCGCTCGTGGGCGTGCCGTTCACGAGCGGCTTCGTCGCGAAGTACGCGCTGAAGGACGCCGTCCACGCGGCGAGCGGGCAAGCCGTGGTCGCGGCTGAGGCGCTCCTGCCGTGGGCGGCGGTGGCCACCGCGCTGCTGATGCTGCGCTTCTTCACGCTGCTGCCGGACGCACGGTCGAGGCGGCGGACGGCGGACGCGAAACCGGCGAAGGCGACGACAGCGGCAGAGAGGCGCTCCGCCCTCGCGCCCTCCGCGGTCTGGGGCGCGCTCTTGGTGTTGGTGACCGGGCTGGTGTGGCTGTGGCCCGCGGATTGGGCCGAGTCGGCCGCAGAGAGCGGCACACACCTCGACTCGCTCTTGTCGGCCACCTGGCCCGCGCTCGTCGCTCTGGCTGTCGGATGGGCCGCATCGCGGGCGAGTCGCTCCCTCGAGCGCGTCCGTCTCGATCTCGTGACCCCCGGGGACGTGCTCCTCGCCGGGTGGCGGGCCGCCTCGGCGCTGTCCGAGGCGTCCGAGCGGGTCGTGCCGTCCGTCACCGCCGTGCCGGATCGGCGAGGGGTCGTGGGGCCGTGGCTGATCCGGTTCGAGCGCACGTGGACCACGTGGACCGTGGCCGCGGGCCTCTTCGTGCTCGCCGCGGCGGTGCTCGTCATCCTCGCCGGCTGAATCGCCTGCCGATCCGCCCGCTGACCCATCCGCTGACTGCCGGGTGACTCGCCGCCCGAGGCCCGGCCGCTCGGCCCCGCGATCGCCGCCCAGGTTTGCCCGGGGTGCCCGCGTGGGGAGATGAGTAGGGGAAGGAGCGCTTCGAGGAAGGCGTCGTCCGGGGGCGGGTCATGCCCGGGCCCGAGCGGGCCCGACGTCGGTCCAGAGGCGACCGAGGACTCGACAGAGGAGGTGTGTGGACATGAGGCCCACGTGCTACATCCACAAGGATGGCGCGGGTCACTACCACATCCAGCATGACGGGACGGTGTGGTCGTCATGGGACGATCCCGCCGACGTGATGGGGGCGGCGTACGGGCTCGTACGCGAGAAGGGTGAAGGGGGTCCCGAAGCCGACGCCAGACCCGCCGAGGACGTCACGGAGATCACGGACGGTCCCGGTGTCGAGCATACGGGGGTGTTCTTGAGCAGCGACGGGGTGATCATGGGGGACGTACGGATCTCGATCGATCCGAACAGGAGCGTCTTCTACGTCATTCGTGGCGACGCCCGCATCGGTCCCATAGACGACGAAGAGACGGCGTGGTACGTGGCCGGCGCGTGGCACGGTTCGCCGGAAGCCGATACCGAGGAGATAGAGTCGCTCGCGCAGGAAGCTCTCTTCCGCAAGCGCTGAACGCGGAAGAGCCGGAACGCGCAAACGCTGAACGCGGACCAGCGGTGTTGGTGCCCGGGGAGGGACTCGAACCCTCACGGGGTTTCCCCCACCGGTTTTTGAGACCGACGCGTCTGCCGGTTCCGCCACCCGGGCACTTCGCCGCATCCGACGACGTCGCCCCGCCTGCCGATCATCCGGCGCGGCCGGGCGACCCGCACGATTATAGGGTACCTGGAAGCCCTATACTCATCGCATGGATCGCCCAGACACAGCAAACGACGCGCCGCTCGGCCTGCCCGCGTCCTTCAGCGAGGAGGAGCGTCGGCATCTGGACAACGTCGCCGACAACCTCCAACTCGTCGCCGACATGGGCTACGGGGACGTGGCGCTGGCGGTCGAGGATGCGGACGTGCGGGACGCGGGCGTGCTGCGCATCGTCGCCGACGCGCGCCCGACCACCGCGGTGAGCGCGATCGCCGCCTCGCGCGTGGGCGTGGAACTCATGGAGAGCGAGGAGCCGGAGGCGTACAAGGCGCTCGGGCGAGGCGAGCCGGTCCCCGCCGAGCGGTGGCGCAGCACCCGGGGGCTCTCGTACACCACGTCCGCCTACCCGGTCGGCTCAGCCGCCGTCCTCATCCGCGACCTCACCCAGCAGGTGGTCGAGGCGCCCGGCAAGATGGAGCGCGCGTTCATGGGGATCGCCGAGGAGCTCGTGGAGGTCCTCGGCGACGGTCCGCTCGTCGACATCCGGGACGGAGCGCCGTTCAGCGCGCGCCGTCAGGCGGGCGACGGGGTCGTGCGCATCGGGGCGGACGGCGGCATCGGATACGCGAGTCCCAACGCCATCAACATCCTGCGTGCGGCGGGCGCGTCCTCGGTCGGTCCCGGGGAGCCGGCGAGCACGCTGCCCGGCAGCGCGATCGCCGTGTCGCCGGTGCTCACCTCGGGCGCCGGCGGATCGTACGCGGTGGGGATCGACGCCGTTGGGCGCACCCTCAGCTACCGGACGATCGCGCTGGGCGAGGGCGCCTTCGTGCTCGTCGAGGACATCACGGAGCAGCGTCTCCGCGAGCAGGAGCTCAAGGTCAAGGAGGCCACGATCCGCGAGGTCCACCACCGGGTGAAGAACAACCTGCAGACCATCGCCTCGCTGCTGCGGATCCAGGAGCGCCGCACCGACAGCGAGGAGGCGTCCCGGGCGCTCGGCGAGGCGGTCGAGCGCATCGGCTCGATGGCCGCCGTCCACGAGTTGCTCGCCGGCTCGACCGAGGAGCTCGTCGACCTCGCCGAGGCCGCGGGGACCGTCGTGGACATGGTGCGTCGAGGGCTGGTGGCTCCGGACTCCGAGATCCAGGTGCTCGTCGAGGGCTCCACGGGCGAGGTCGACGCCGCGGCGGCGACGTCGCTCGCGCTGGTGGTGGCGGAGCTCGTGCACAACGCGATCGAGCACGGACTCGAGGGCCGCGAGGAGGGTCACGTGGCGGTCACCATGCGTCGTCTGCCCGAGGAGGTGCTCCTGGTCGTGCGCGACGACGGGGCCGGTCTGCCCCGGGACTTCTCCCTCATCGGTTCGGCGCACCTCGGGCTGGAGATCGTGCGGACCGTCGTGGAGGACGACCTGGGCGGTACGCTGTCGTTCGGGACCGGGAAGGGCACGTCGGTGACGGTCCGCGTACCGCTCGAGCGGACGGGCCGGCGAGAACGCTGAGACGAGGAGGTTGCGGCGTGCGGGTGTTGATCGCGGAGGACGAGGCGCTCATCAGGATGGACCTGCGCGAGATGGTCGAGTCCGAGGGCCATGAGGTCGTCGGAGAGGCCAAGGACGGCGCGGAAGCCGTCGCGCTCGCGCGCGAGGCGGAGCCCGACCTCGTGTTCATGGACGTGAAGATGCCCGGCATGGACGGACTGGAGGCGGCGCGCGTCATCACCGGCGAGCGGATCGCGCCGGTCGTGATGGTGACCGCGTTCTCGCAGCGGTCCTACGTGGAGGAAGCGTCGGATGCCGGCGCGCTCGCGTACCTGGTCAAGCCGTTCAGCCCCCGCGACATCGTGCCTGCCATGAGCGTGGCCCGCGCTCGCTTCGAGCAGATGCGTGCGCTCGAGGACGAGGTGTCCGGCCTCGAGGAGCGTCTCGAGACACGCAAGGTCGTGGAGCGCGCCAAAGGGGTGCTCATGGAGAAGGGCATGAGCGAGGCGGATGCGTTCGGTCGGCTGCAGAAACTCGCGATGGATCGCCGGATGTCGCTCAAGGAGGTGGCCGAGGCGGTCCTGCTCGCCTCGGAGGCGTAGTCCGCCGAGCCAGGGGACGCGGGCGTGCCGGTCACTCCGCGTCGAGCCACTCCCACACGTGCGAGATGAACCGCCGGAAGTCGTCTCGCGCCTCGATCGCGCGGATGACCCGCTGCGGATCGACCTCCAGGTAGAGGTGCACGAGCACGTTGCGCAGCCCTACCGCCCTCGCGAGGCGCTCCGCGAGGTCGTCCGGGAGGATGCCTCCGGCGCTGAGCGATCGGACAGCCGCGCCGTAACTCTCGGGTGGTCCGAAGCCCTCGCACACGGCGATGTGCGCGGCCGTGTCCGCGACCGCCTGCACCGCGACGACGAGACGGTGCTGCGCGGCGTCCATCGCCATGCCGCCCGCCTCCGCCGCGAGGTCCTCGATCCGGTCGGGCAGGTCCGCCTCGAGCCGGTCGACGACGTGCGCGAGATACTGCAGTCGTCTGCGTACGACCTCGTCGTCGTAGGGGGTCATCCGTCTTCCCTCCCCGGACCCCACGTCGCTACCAGTGCCGCGAACCGCTCGTCCGCTTCGCGCACGACGTGTCGGAGGTCCAGATGCTCGGTGAGCGCGCGCAGGCGGGCCTCGGAGGCGCGCACGCTCGGTTCGGTGATGAGGACGCCCTCGCAGGCGATGCGGTACGAGAGCAGCGTCGATCCCTCTCCGAGCACGACGACGTCCACCCGGCGTCCGCCGAGCAGGTCGCTGAGGCGGGAGGAGACATCGAGCGTGTCGATCGTCCGATCGCCGTCCGTCTCGGGCAGGATCGCGACGTCGACGTCGGACATCGGACCGAGGCGTCCCGTCGCTACGGAGCCGAACACCCATGCGGCCGCGATATCGTCACGGGCGGCGAAGAAGCCACGCAACAGCGAGAGGAGTGGAGCCGAGGTCGCTGGCGGTGGACCCACGTCGGGAGGATGGACGGGGACGGCGGTCGCGTAGGCCGCGCGCGATTCGGCGACGTGACCGGGGCGGTCCGGCTCGCCACGATCGACGAGGCCCCGTACGGCGCGGCGGATGAACGCGCTGCGCGTCGTGTGCTCCCGCGCCGCAGCCCGGTCGACGCGTTCGAGCAGATCGGGATCGATGGTGATGTTGATCCGTTCCTTCATGCCGCTATCCTAGCACGCGTACACACGACGTGTGTATTTACGCGTCCTGCTGTGGCCGTCGCCCGGGCGGCTACGTGGCCTGGATGTTGCGTCGTCATTTCCGCTCGGGGTCTAGCCGACCGGAACAGGGCTTGCTACACTGTGTCCACCTGGCACGACGGGGTGCCGGGGCATCTTCATAGGTGCGAGCAAAGGCGCTCGACCATCGACCGTGAGAAGAGCGGTCGGCGGCGGGCGTTTTCTCGTGTCCGGGACCGTGGACTCTCGGTGACCTCCCCGGGACGGGCGCCCTCCGGCAGGCGACGGAGCCGCGCACGCGACGGAAGCGAGGACGGACATGAAGGAATTCGCGGTCTTCTGGGGATGCACCATCCCGGCGCGTTTCCCGTTCATCGAGAAGGCCACGCGCATCGTGTTCGAGGACATGGGCGCGAACGTCCACGACCTCGAGGGCCACACCTGCTGCCCCGAGGGCGTCCTGGTCAAGGCCAACGACGAGGACGTGTACTTCACCGCCGCCGCGCGCAACCTCGCCATCGTGGAGAAGGCGGGTCTCGGCATGGTGACCCCGTGCAACGGCTGCTACTCGACGTTCAAGGAGACCCAGAGCCGGCTCACCACGGACTGGCGGGCGAAGGAACGCATCAACGAGCGGCTCGCCGAGGAAGACCTGCGCTATCGCGGCGACCTCGTCGTCGAGCACTTCGCCGAGTGGATCGCCGACGACATGGGTCCCGGTATCGTCGCGTCGAAGGTGACGCGTCCGCTCTGGGGCATGAACGTGGCCGTCCACTACGGCTGCCACCTCCTGCGCCCGCAGCCCGCGGTGCGCTGGGACGACCCGCTGCAGCCGACCAAGGTCGAGAAGCTGCTCGAGGCCATGGGCGCCAAGGTCGTCGACTACCCGAGCAAGATGCAGTGCTGCGGCAGCGCCCTGGACCGCGTAGGCGAGCGCGAGGGATCCCTCAGCTTCGCGCGGCGCAAGCTGCGAGACGTGGAGTCGCACGAGGCCGACGCGCTCGTCGTGGTGTGCCCCTCGTGCTTCCAGCAGTTCGACCTCAACCAGGCGGCGCTGCAGCGCAACCAGGAGGACGTGCACGTCCCCGTCTTCTACCTCTCCGAGCTGCTCGCGCTCACCTACGGACACGAACCCGACGAGATCGGGCTCGGCATGCACCGCGTCTCCGTCGAGCCGTTCCTCGAGAAGTGGGCCGCGCGCACGGGCGACCGGACGGCGCTGCAGGAACACTTCGACGTGAGCCTGCTCGGGAAGTGCTACAGCTGCCAGGCGTGCGAGGACGACTGTCCGGTCGCCAAGATCGACACCGACTTCTCGCCGACGGGCATCATCGCTCGGCTCATCCGCGGCGAACTGGACGAGGTCCTCGACGAGGGGCAGGTCTGGAAGTGCCTCGAGTGCTACACGTGCGAGGAGCTCTGCCACTCCGACATCGGGATGGCCGAGACGTTCCGCAAGCTCAAGGAGATCGCGGCCGCGCAGGGCAAGGGCCCGGACTCGGTGGCCGCCGCGTACGCGCAGTTCCTGGACACCGGACTGCTCGGCAAGCCGAAGGCCGGCGCGCGCAAGAAGCTGGGGCTCGACCCACTCCCCGAAGCGGGCGGCGAGTCGCTGAAGCGCGTACTCACACACGACCGGAGCGGAAAGGACGAGTCATGAGGCGAGTGACGACCGAGCGGCCGGAGTACCGCGAGGAGGCGCCGTTCAAGATCCACGGCGGCTGCGGTCTCATGGGCGTGTGCGACGAGACCGGCGCGCACATGAGCGGGGAGGTCGCCATCCGCGCGATGGCGGTCCAGCGCGACCGCGGCAACGGACTCGGGTCCGGGTACGCCGGCTACGGCATCTATCCGGAGCTCTCCGACCACTTCGCGTTCCACATGATGTATCACGACATACAGGCCAAGGAGGAGACCGAGGCGCTGTTCGACCGCTGGTTCATCGTCGACCTCGCAGAGCCGATGCCGACACGCGGGGTCCACGGCATCACCGAGTCGCCGCTGCTGTGGCGCTACTTCCTCAAGCCCGACCCGGACAAGCTCGCCTCGTCCGAGGACAGCGAGGAGGACTTCGTGGTGCACGCGGTCATGACGATCAACTCGTCGGTGACCGGCGCCTTCGTGGCCTCGTCGGGCAAGGACATGGGCGCGTTCAAGGGCGTCGGCTTCCCCGAGGACATCGGGCACTTCTACAAGCTCGAGGAGTACGAGGGGCACACCTGGGTGGGCCACAACCGCTTCCCGACGAACACGCCGGGCTGGTGGGGCGGCGCGCACCCGTTCACGCTGCTCGACTGGTCGATCGTGCACAACGGCGAGATCAGCTCGTACGGCATCAACAGCCGCTACCTCGAGCAGTTCGGCTACCGCTGCGCGCTCGGGACCGACACCGAGGTGGCCGCGTACCTGTTCGACCTCATGCTGCGCCGCCACAAGCTGCCGCTCGAACTCGCCTGTAAGGCGCTCGCCTCGCCGCTGTGGGACGACATCGAGCGCATGCCGGAGGACGAGCGCGCCCTCATGCGCTCGCTTCGGGCGGTGTACGGGCCGGCGATGCTCAACGGTCCCTTCGCCGTCGTGCTCGGCTTCAACGGCGGCATGGTCGCGCTGAACGACCGCATCAAGCTGCGCCCGCTCGTCGCGGCGCGCGGAGAGGGCAGGGTGGTGGTCGCCTCCGAGGAGAGCGCGATCCACGAGATCATGGAACACCCGGACCAGGTGTGGATGCCCAAGGCCGGCGAGCCGGTCATCGCCAGGGTGGACGGCATGGACTGGCCCATCCACGGCGACCTGCATCTCACCCCCGACGAGATCTCCTGTGCCGTGACCGGCACGGCGGACGTGTGCGAGACCGTGGAGGTGGGCTAGATGCCCAAGACGCTCATCAGGCCCGAGTTCAAGGTCGAGATCGACTACGACAAGTGCCACAAGTGCGGGCGCTGCGTGCAGCAGTGCGGCTGGGGCGTGTACGACTTCAACGAGCGTCCGATCCCGGACGACTCGAAGTGCAAGGCGTGCCACCGCTGCGTGACGTACTGCCCCGCAGGCGCCATCACCATCAAGAAGAGCGAGCTCGCCTACAAGGACTCCGACAACTGGCAGACGTCGCTTCGCAAGGCGGTGTGGAAGCAGGCGGAGACCGGCGGCGTGCTGCTCACCGGGATGGGTAACGACAAGCCGTACCAGCGCATCTTCGATCACCTCGTGCTCGACGCGTGTCAGGTGACCAACCCGTCCATCGACCCGCTCCGCGAGCCGATGGAACTGCGCACGTACCTGGGCCGCAAGCCCGACAGCGTCGAGGTGGAGACGGACGGGAACGGCGGTTTCAAGCTCAAGGAAGGCGCCGGCGTCACCAACAACATCGAGCTCGCGACGCCGATCATCTTCTCGCCCATGAGCTACGGGTCGGTCTCGCTCAACGTGCACAGGTCGCTCGCCATGGCGGCCTCGCGCGCCGGCATCCTCATGAACACCGGCGAGGGCGGGCTGCACGCCGACCTCTATCCGTACCAGGACCACGTCATCGTCCAGGTGGCGTCCGGCCGCTTCGGCGTCGATCCCGAATACCTCGACCGGGGCGCCGCGCTCGAGATCAAGATCGGGCAGGGCGCCAAGCCCGGCATCGGCGGGCACCTGCCCGGCGAGAAGATCGACAAGGAGGTCTCGACCACGCGGATGATCCCGCAGGGCTCGGACGCGATCTCACCGGCGCCGCACCACGACATCTACTCGATCGAGGACCTGCGCCAGCTCATCTACTCGCTCAAGGAGGCCTCCGGGTACAAGCCGGTGGGCGTGAAGATCGCGGCGGTGCACAACGTGGCGGCCATCGCCTCGGGCATCGTGCGGGCGGGCGCGGACTACGTGTACCTCGACGGCTTCAAGGGAGGCACCGGCGCCGCCCCCGCCGTCATCCGCGACCACGTCGGCATCCCGGTGGAGATCGCGATCGCGGTGGTCGACCAGCGGCTGCGCGACGAGGGCATCCGCAACCAGGCATCCATCGTGGCGGCCGGCTCCATCAGGTCCTCGGCGGACATGGCGAAGGCCATCGCGCTCGGGGCCGACGTCGTCGCGATCGGATCGGCGTCCCTGATCGCGCTCGGCTGTCACGTGTGCCAGAGCTGTCACACGGGTTCGTGCTCCTGGGGGATCACCACCCAGAAGCCCGAGCTCACGCGCAGGATCGATCCCGAGTGGGGCGCCGAGCGTCTCACCAACCTCATCGGGGCCTGGAGCCACGAGCTGCAGGAGATCCTCGGGGCGCTGGGCGTGAACGCGGTCGAGTCGCTCCGCGGCTCGCGGGAGCGCCTGCGCTCGATAGGGCTGGACCAGCAGACCAACGAGATCCTCGGCGTCAAGCCGGCGGGGATGTAGGGGAGGAGCGAGATGAGCGGCATGAGCGGCACGAGCACGGCGAGCGCGGCGGCCCCGAAGACGGTCGCTCCCATCGAGGGCTACGCGCGGAGAGCGCCCGAGGTCTCGCGCGACGGCGACACCGTCACCATCGAGGCGAGGGGCGTCTACTACAAGCAGCTCAACGAGGCGATACGGAGCGCGATCGCCGACGGCGCGACGAGGATCGTGGTCGAGGGAGTCAACGGCCAGCGCTACATCGGTACCGGTATCCGCGAGGCGGGCGTGCGCATCGAGGTGCACGGGTGCGCGGGCAACGACCTCGCGATGTTCATGGGCGGACCGGAGGTCGAGGTGTTCGGCAACGCCCAGGACGGCGTGGGCAACACCATGGACAAGGGCCGGGTGGTCGTCCATGGCGACGCCGGCGACGTGCTCGGTTACGGGATGCGCGGCGGCGAGGTGTTCGTGAAGGGTGACGTGGGCTATCGCGTCGGCATCCACATGAAGGCCTACGAGCGCAAGGTGCCGGTCCTCGTGTGCGGCGGCAAGTCGCGCGACTTCTTCGGCGAGTACATGGCCGGGGGCATGCTCGTCCTCCTCGGGATGAACTCGCAGTTCGAGGAGCAGCCCATCAGCGGTTCGTTCCTCGGTGCGGGGATGCACGGCGGGGAGATCCTCATCCGCGGCACCGACGTGGCGGAGTGGCAGATCGGCAAGGAGTGCGGCGTGTTCACCGCCGACGAGGACGATCTCGCGCGCCTGCGCCCGGTGCTCGAGGAGTTCTGCGAGGCGTTCGACATGGACGTCGAGGAGGTCCTCTCCGAGCCGTTCACCCGCCTCGTGCCGGTGAGTCATCGACCGTACGGGAAGCTGTACGCGTACTGACGGTGTAGGCAGGACCTCTTTGTGGGATGCTT
>CAYOSP010000008.1:0-6293 GCA_964406675.1 uncultured Eubacteriales bacterium
TCGGCGCGAGAGACGTCTCGCCGATCATACTCGGCATCATCCCGTTCGGCCTGGTGGCCGGGGCGACGGTCGTCGAGGCCGGCCAGGGGGTCGCCGAGGCGGTCGGGATGTCGCTGCTGGTGAACGCGGGCGCCTCACAACTCGCGGCCACCGCCCTCTTCGCCGAGGGCGCCCCGCTCGTGGTCGCGATCGGCACCGCGCTCGTGATCAACGCCCGGATGCTCATCTACAGCGCCTCGCTCGCGCCGGTGCTCGTGCCGCACACGAAGAGCGGGCTCGGCCTGGCGCTGCTCGGTCACCCGCTGATCGACCAGTCGTACGCGGTGGTCATGACCGAGGGCCGCTACCGGGACGTGGACGTGGTCCCCTACTACGTCGGCTCGTGGCTCATCCTCGCCTCCGTCTGGCAGGTGTCGAACGTGGCCGGGGCGCTCGCGGGCTCGTTCGTGCCCGACTCCTGGTCGCTCGACTTCGCCGTGCCGCTCGTCTTCCTCGCCATGCTCGTCCCGGCGCTCAAGGTGCGCGCCGACGTCGAGGCGGCGCTGGTGACCGCGGTGTCCGTGGCGCTGCTCGTCCCCGTCCTGCCGATGCGGACCGGACTGTTCGCGGCGATCGTGCTCGGCATGGCGTGGGGCGCGGTACGGCACACGGACGCACCCATCGAAGAGGGGCTCGCGGGATGAGCGAGCGGACCGCGTTCTGGATCGTCATCGTCGCCCTCGCGGCCGGCACCTTCCTGCTGCGCAGCGTGCCCCTCTGGACGCACGGGCGCGTGCCGATGCCGAGGTGGCTCGAACGGCTCCTCGCTCACGTCCCCGCCGCGGCGCTCACCGCGCTCGTCGTCCCGGGTTCGCTGTACGCGACGCAGGACGGCGCGTACCACCTCGCGCCGGCGCGCATCCTCGCGGCGCTGGCCGCGCTCCTCGTGGCGCTTCGCTACCGGAACATGATCGCGACGCTGGTGGTGGGGATGGGCGTGCTCTGGGGAGCGCAGGCGGTCATCGGGTGAGCCGCTACGCGACGTCGATCACGCGGTCGCAGAGCCGCCCGAGCAGGGCGTCGTCGTGGCTCACGACGAGCAGGCCGACCTCGTGCTCGTGCGTCCACTCACGGACCGCGCGCCAGATGCGTGCCTGCTCGAGCGCGTCGAGCATCGTGGTCATCTCGTCGGCGATGAGGTAGCGGGTGCGCTCCGTGAGCGCGCGGGCCACGCAGAAGCGCTGCAGTTCCCCGCCGCTCAGCTCGTTGAGGTAGCGGTCGAGCCAGAGGTCCTCGATGCCGAGCAGCGCGCACGCCTCTTCGGACACCCCGCCGCTCTCCGCGAGGACCCTGCGCATCCGCCACCGGGGGTTCACGGCATGCTCCGGGTGCTGGAACACGAGCTGGACCGGGCAGAAGCCCTCGAGGGCGGCGAGACGGGCGCCGTCGACCCGCACGTCGCCCTCCAGCGGATCGAGGTAGCCCGCGAGGAGTCGGGCGAGCGTCGTCTTGCCCCTGCCCGAGTAGCCGCGCACCCCGACCGCCTCCCCGGGGGCGACCGCCACGTCGAGCCCCCGGACGATCCACGGCAGTTCGGTACCGTAGCGGAAAGAGAGTCCCTTACCCTCGAGCATGCAGACACCTCACCCATCCGCCCGGGTAGTGCTCGTGGTGCGGCGGCGCCTCCCGGCACTCCTCGGTGGCATACGGGCACCGAGGCTCGAACGCGCACCCCGGGGGCATCCGGTCCGGCAGGGGCTGCGCTCCCGGGACCGGCTCGAACGCGTTCTCCGGCAGCGAGCGCCACAGCGCCCGGGAGTAGGGGTGCCGGAGCCCCTCCCCGTCGCCCTCGAACGCGCTCGCCGGGGCGGATTCCATCGTGGTCCCCGCGTAGAAGACGGCGATGCGGTCGGCGACGGTGCGCGCGGACATGAGGTCGTGGGTGATCAGCACCACGGCGGCGCCCTCGTCGGCCAGCTCCCGCAGGTTGCCGAGCGCCTCGGCGAGCGCCTCGGGGTGCAGACCCGGCGTGGGCTCGTCGGCGATGATGAGCGACGCGCCGCTGAGCGCGGCGGTGGACACGAGCACCCGGCGCAGCATCCCGCCCGAGAGCTGGAACGGATAGAGGTCCTCGACGTGCTCGTCGAGCCCGTAGCGGGCGAAGACCCGGCGCTGGGCCTTGCGCGCGCTCCGGTCGCCTCTCGTGCGCTCGCCGGCGTGGTCGACCCCCGCGCCGACCCCCGCGCCGACCCCCGCGCCGGCGAATCGCCGGACCTGCGTGCCCACCTTCGCGAGCGGGTCGAGGAACGTGACCGCCTGCGGGACGAGCGCCATCCCGTCCCCGCGCAATCGGGCCTGCCGCTCGGGGGTGAGCGGCTCGCCTCCGAGACGCATGGTGCCGCTCACGCGGGCGTTGCTCGGGAGGATGCCGAGGACGGCGTGCGCGAGCAGGCTCTTGCCCGAGCCGCTCGAGCCGACCACCGCCACCACCTCACCGGTGTCCGCGTCCAGGTCGAGGTCGGAGATGACCCTGAGCACGCGACGCCCGAGCCCTCGCTCGTACTGGAGGAACGACACCGACAGCCCGAAGACCGTCAGCAGCGGCTCTCGCTCGGCGCTCATTCCTGCACCGTCCTCGGGTCGATGAGGTCGCGCACACCCTCGCCGAGCGCGGCGAACGCCATCACCGCGACGAGCAGGACCACGCCCGGCAGCACGGCGAGCCACCACATGCCGAGCGAGAGGTAGCGCATCGACTCGGCGAGGATCACGCCGATGGCGGGCAGATGCGGCGCGAGCCCGAAGCCCAGGAACGTGAGCGCCGCCTCGTGGATGATCGCGTGCGGGAAGAGCAACACGAGCCCGATGAGGAACTGGGGGATGAGATGCGGCAGCATGTGATGCAGGGCGATCCACGCCCTCGACCTACCCGTCTTCCGGCTCACCTGCACGTACTCGGAGGAGCGCAGCTGCAGGACCTCGGCGCGGATGACACGGGTGAGCGACGTCCAGTGGGTCGAGGCGACCGCGACCATCACGCCCACCGTCCCGCCTCCGAGCGCGAACGAGATCAGGATGAGCAGGATGAGGTGCGGCACGCTCATCATCGAGTCCACCAGGAACGTGACCACCCCGTCCACGCGCGGGCCCGCGGTCGCCGCGATCAGTCCGAGGATGAGCCCGATCACCGCGCTCACCACCGAGGCCACCACGCCGATGACCAGACTGCGCGTGAGCCCCTTGAGCGTGCGGGTGAGCATGTCCCGCCCCACCCAATCGGTCCCGAAGGGATGCTCGAGCGAGGGCGCCTCGCTCGCCTGCATGAGCGACGTGCGAAGGCCCTCCTCCGGGAGCACCGCCGCCATCCCGACCACGGCGGTGAGTACGACGACCGCGAGCACCACGCCGGCGATCATGCGGGTGCGTCGGGTGAAGCGCAGACCCGCTCCGACGGTATCGAACGCTCGCTCGGCGGATGCGTCCACGCACGGCACGGCGCTACACCCTCCCCTCGAGCCGGATGCGCGGGTCGATGACCCGGTAGAGCAGGTCGGCGATGGTGTTGCCGAGGTAGACGAAGGCCGCGCTGAAGATCACCGCACCGAGCAGCAGGGGCACGTCGCCGCGCAGTCCCGCCTGCACGGTCGCCCGACCGAGCCCCGGGTACGAGAACACCGTCTCGGCGAGCACCGCGCCGCCGAATATCTCGGAGAACATCGCGAACTGGAGGGTCAGCGCGGGCAGCGCGGTGTTGCGCAGCCCGTGCCGGAGCACCATCTGGCGGCGGCTGTCGCCGCGCGCCACCGCGAAGAGCGCGTAGTCGCTGCGCAGGACCTCGATGAGCTTCTGACGGGTGTGCAGCGCCACGTTGGCGATCCCGATGATGCTCAGCGTGAGCGCGGGCAGGGCGAGGTGCTGCAGCCGCTGGGCGAACGTCACGTCACCCGAGAGCATGCCGGCGGGAGCGGCGAGTCCCACAGGGGTCCACCCGAGCCATACCGAGAACACCACGAGCAGCAGGAGCCCCAGCCAGAAGGTCGGGGTCGACGCGAGGGTGAACGCGTACGTGCGCACCGCCCGGTCGACCCACGAGCCCTCACGCGCGCCCGCGAGCACCCCGAGCGTGAAGCCGAACACCCCCGAGAGCAGCCATGCCGAGAGCATCAGCCACAGCGAGGCCGTGAAGCGCTCCGCGATGACGTCGGTGACCGGCTGCCGGTAGATGAGCGAGGTGCCGAGGTCGCCGGTGGCCACCGACGAGAACCAGGCGGCGAACCGCTCGAGCGGGGGGTCGTGCAGACCCCACCGCTCGGCGATCAGCTCCTGCTGCTCGGGCCCCACCCGCATCGCGTCGGCGCCCACGTAGGCCCGCACGGGGTCGATGGGAGAGGCGCTGACCAGCGCGAAGGAGGCGATGCTGACCAGGGCCAGCAGCGCGACCAGGCGCAGGGTCTTGCGGGTGAGGAATCGCAGCATCTCCGGCGCGCCCTACCCGCCCCAGGACCAGTCGAGGATGTTCGCCGTGATCGGCCAGCCGTGACCGTGCGGCTGGACGCGCTGGGTCCCGAGGTCGAGCCCCTCGCGCACCAGGAACACATGGTCGAGGTTCACGAGCCACACCCATGGCAGGTCCTCGGCGACGAACTCCTGCGCCTCGCGCCAGTGCGGGATCGCGGCCTCCTCGGGACCGGCGGCCACGGCCTCGTCGAGCTGCTCGTCCACCCGGTCGTTCCGGTAGAAGCCTGGGTTGTAGAACCCCTCTCCGGCGTACGAGCCGTGATAGACGTAGTAGACCTCGGAGGGGTCCTGGCTTCCCCACCCCATCACGACCGCCTGCGAATGCATGCGTGTCTCGATCTCGTCCCAGCTCTTGCCCTCGACGAGCACGTCGATGCCGATCGGGGCGAGCGTGTCCGAGACGGACAGCGCGAGCGCCTGGCGAAGGCTGTCCTCGGCCGGATACAGCAGCGTGAACCGCGCCTCGAGATCGTCCTTCTCGAGCACGCCGTCGGCGTCGGTCCAGCCCGCGTCGGCGAGGATCGCCTCGGCCTCCTCGATGTCCCCGTCATCGACCTCGACACCCTCGGGACCCCAGGGCAGGCCGTCGGTCAGGCTGTACGCCGCGCGACCGTAGCCGTACAGCACGCCGTCGACGAGCGCCTCGCGGTCGACCGCCACGTTCACGGCGCGGCGGATCGCCTCGTCGGCCGTGACGTCGTTGCCGATCGCATAGCCGTCCTCGGTCGTCTCACCCTCGTCGGGCACGACCGGGAAGATGATGCCCCGGTTGTCGACGCTGTCGACCGGCAGGACCCCCATGCCCTCCACGGTCTCCCGTGCGAAGGACGGGGGCACCGCGGCCACATCCACCTCGCCGGCCTTGGCCGCGGCGAACGTGGCGTCCTCGGCGAGGAAGAGGAAGGTGATGCGCTCGAACTCCGGCTCGGGGCCGTAGTACTCGGGGTTCGCCTCGACGATGAGCTGCTCGCCCACGTCCCACTGCACGAACTCGTACGGGCCCGACCCGATCGGCGCGTCGCGGTAGTCGGCACCGTGGGCGTGCTCGGGCACGATGCCGAGCTCGACGAGGCGGTTCATGAACGTGCTCGCCGGCGTGTCGAGCGTGAACTCGACGGTGTACTCGTCGAGTGCGACCGCCTCCTCGAGCATCGTGAGGTCGACCGCGCTGCCGGACTCCTTGGCGGTCTCGAACGTGTACACGACGTCGTCGGCCGTGAGCGGCTCACCGTCCGAGAAGACCACGTCGTCACGGATGCTCACGGTGTACGTGAGGTGGTCGTCGGAGACCTGTACATCGGTGGCCAGGTCGTTCACGATCTCGAGCCGGTCGTCGCGCGCGAGCAACGCGCTCTGGAACAGTGGAGAGCCGTAGCGGCCCCAGCCCACGGTCGGGTCGAAGCCGTCGTCGGGCTCGCCGCCTATCGCGAGGACCAGTCCGTCGGGTGCGGCGGACCCGTCCTCGGACCCGGTCGCCTCACCATCCGACGCGCCCTCGGTCGCCGCGCCGCCGTCGTCCCCGGCGCACCCGCCGGCGCCGAGCGCCAGCACGAGCGCGATCGTGAGCAGGAGCGCGGTGAGCGCGCGAGGATCCTTCTTCGCCGCGCCGAGCATCTTCCCTGTGCGTATCATGTGAGCCTCCCCGGACTCGACACCTATCGGACACGCGGCCCGATCGCGAGACGGGGAGGGCACGAAAAAGACCTCGCCGATCCCGCGGCATCGCGCCGCCGTGGACCTTCGAGGTCCGTGCTCGTGGAATGCGTCTGCCGGTGAGGGCCTTCGTGGCCCGCCGC
>CAYOSP010000008.1:6393-20190 GCA_964406675.1 uncultured Eubacteriales bacterium
CGCATACGTCGCAGGCGACACAGAGATCCCGGTCCACCACCGGCGCCGGCACGGTACGCGGCCGCCCGTGATACACGACGGTCACCTGCTGCGAGGTGAGCGCGCCCATGATCGGACACACCCGCTGGCACGCCATGCACTGGCGGCCCCTGCTCCACGCGAGACAACGACCCCGGTCGACCGCCGCGGACCCGCCGAGCCCCCAGAGCAGCGACTCCATCCTGGTCGGCGTGTGCAGGGCGTCGGTGGGGCAGACCTCCGCGCACAGGTTGCAGTCCAGGCTGCAGTGCGCGGGCCGCTCGTCGAGCATCGGCGTCCACAGTCCCGAGAGGGTCCGCAGCGAGGTGCTCGGCCGCAGCGCGCCCGTCGGGCACGCGCTGTAGCAGGCGCCGCAGCGTACGCAGAGCTCGGCGAGCCTCCGTTCGTCGGTGCCCGGCGGCCGGAGCACGGGTCCGGCGGGAAGCGCGCCCGGCAGGACGAGGGTCAGCCCGAGCGTGGCCGCTCCCGCACCCGCCGCCGCGACCGCCTCCCGGCGCTCGGGCGCGTACGCGAGCGTCGAGCCGCGACCGGCTCCCGGCTCCCACGAGATCGCGTCCGAGGGGCAGGTATCGGCACATCTCCGGCACACGACGCACTCCCCCGGGTCGGAGGCGTACCCTTCCTCGGGCCGGATGGCGGCCGTCGGGCACTCACGCGCGCACTTCCCGCACGACACGCAGAGGCCCGGGTCGACGTGCCGGCGCAGCACCGCCGCCTTCGACAGGACAGCGAGCAGCCCGCCGAGCGGGCAGAGCGAGCTGCACCAGAACCGCCGCGAGACGAGATTCGTCGCGACGACGAGCAGGAGCGGGAGGATCGACATGTAGCCCACGAGGGCTATCGCGTCTCGCGAGATCGACGAGCCGACCGCGGCGCCCATCGCGTCGTTGCCGAGCGCGGGCATCGCCAGCTCCTGCAGCGGGCGCATCGCGATGGTCACCGGGTCGAGGATCATCGGCGCGAGCGTGCCGAACAGCGCGGCGCCCATCACGAGGGCGAACGTGGCGTATTTCCCGAAGCGCAGCGTCCGTGCGGTGCGCCGGTCGACGTGTCGCCTCCTTGCCGGCACGACATCGAGCACCGCCCCCACCGGACACGCCCATCCGCACCAGACCCGGCCGAAGAGCACGCCGAGGGCCACGCCGAGGACGCCCAGCAGCGCGTACGCGACGAGCGCGCGCGACGCGACCACGGCGGTGAGCCCGACCAGCGGATCGAGGCGGGAGAAGAGCTGAGCGTAGAGAAGGTCGCCGGTGAGCCGCTCCGCGCCGACCGTGAGCGCCACGAAGGCGACGAAGGACGCCGCCTGGACGCCTCGCCTGACCCATTCGCTCCTGAAGCGGCCTCTCGCCACCCTCACCCCGTCGTCGGACCCGTCGTCCCTGTCGGCGTCCTCGAGCCAGAGCGCCCTCATGTCATCGCCGCCACGATCCGGTCCACGATCTCGTCGAGCACCGCCGTCGGCGTGGCGAAGTTGAGCCGCGCGAAACCCTCTCCCGACCCGCCGAACCTCGGGCCCGACGAGAGTCCGACCCGCGCCTCGCGGAGGAGGTGTTCCGCCGGATCGGGCCCCGACTGGTACTCGCGCAGGTCCAGCCAGGCCAGATACGTCGACTCCGGCACGTCGAACCCCGCGTCGGGGAGCTCGACGGCCAGTCGTCGCGCCAGGTGGTCGCGGTTCGCGCGGAGCGCCTCGAGCACCTCGGCGAGCCACTCCTCTCCCTCGGTCCAGGCCACCAGCGTCGCCTGGGCGCCCAGCCGGTCGATGCCGCCCAGCATCTTGGGCGGCAGGGCTTCGATCCCCTCTCGGACGCGCTCGTCCCCGAGATGGCCCACGGCGCAGCTCAGTCCGCCGAGACCGAAGGTCTTGCTCGCGGCCGTCACGGTCACGGCGCGCTCGGCCGCCTTCCCGCCGAGTGACGCGAACGGCCTGTGCCGCCGCGGGGCGTCCTCGTAGACGAGGTCCTGCCAGATCTCGTCGCCGACCACCACGAGATCGCGCGCCTCGGCGACCTCCGCGACCGCTTCGAGCTCGGTCTCGTCCAACACCCGTCCCGTCGGGTTATGCGGACTGCATGACAGGATCACGCGCGTCGTGTCGTCCACGACCGCGTCGAGTCGCCCGGCGTCGAAGGTCCAGCCCTCCGAGTCGAGTTCGCACTCCACCACCCGCCGACCGGCACCCGCGATGAGGTCGAAGAAGACCGGGTAGACCGGCGTGAACACGACGACGCCGTCGCCCGGCTCGGTCGCGACGTGCAGGGTGGCGGCGATGGGCTGGAGCACGTTCGAGAAGACCCGCACGCGCTCGACGTCCGGCCGCCACGCGTGGCGCCGCTCGCTCCAGTCCGCCCACACCTCGGGGATGCGCTCGACCTCCGCGAACGAGTAACCGAGGTCGGAGCGGTCGACGAGCTCTCGGAGCGCCCGGGTGATCGCGGGCGCCGTGGGGAAGTCCATGTCCGCCACCCAGGCGGGGATGACGTCCGCGTCGAAGCGCGTCCACTTGATCCCCGTGAGCGCGCGGAGTCCGTCCATGTCCGGTTCGAGCACCATGCGGCACACGATACCGGGGTCAGCCCAGCCTCGCACCCACCAGGCGGGCCACCTCGGCCTTGTCCACGTTCCCGCCGGTCTCCTCGGCCACGAGCGCGATCGCGCGGCCCATGTCGCGCTTCTCGCTGAAGCCGTTCTCCGCGATCACCCGGTCGGCGATCGCCTCGAGCTCCGGACCGCTTACCTGTGCGGGCAGGTATCCGGCGAGGATGTCCACCTGCGCCTGCAGGTTATCGGTGCGCGTGTCGTCGGTGGCCGCCTTCTCGGAGGCTTCGAGGGTCTCGGTCGTCTGCTTGAGGATCTTCTTGAGCTGCGAGGTGACCTCCGCCTCGGAGGCCTCCTGTCCGGTCTCCTTCTCCTTCGCGTCGACCTCGTTCTTCACCAGGCGAAGGATGGAGAGCCGCAGCCTGTCCTTGTCGCGCATGGCCTGCTTGATCTCGACATCGAGCGTCTGCTTGTCCATCACGTCTCACCACCCCTCGGGCCGATCCCGGACGTATCGTCGAGCCGCCGTGATCATACCGGACGTCGTCGACCGCCCGACCATCGTCCTCGCGCTTCGGCTACATTCATCGACGTACCCGTCCTGCGATCGACGTACCGCCGGCCGCCACACACGGCTATGACCGACGAGGAGGGAGCACATGCCCTATCTGTACGCACTCGCGGGCTTCGCCCTGCTCTTCGGCGGCGGCGAGCTCCTCGTCAGGGGAGCCGTCTACCTCACGGGAGGGCTCGCGGCGCTCGTGATCGGATCGCGACTGATGATCGACGGCGCCACCGAGATCGCACTCGCCCTCGGGGTGCCGGAGGCGGTCATCGGTCTCACCCTCGTCGCGCTCGGCACGTCGCTGCCGGAACTCGCCACCACCGTCATGGCCGCGGTGCGAGGGCACTCCGACGTGGCCGTGGGGAACGTCGTGGGCAGCAACACCTTCAACAGCCTCGGCGTCATCGGTGCTGCCGCGATGGTCACGCCCATCACCTTCGACACGCGGTTCGCGCGGTTCGACGCGTGGGTGATGCTGGGTGCCGCCCTGCTCGTGCTGCCGCTGCTCGTCGGCGACAAGCGGATGGGGCGGCTTCGGGGCGCCGGACTCCTCGCGCTGTACGTGATGTACACGATCGCGCTCTTCGTCCGGTGACCGACGGGAGACGCCTCCGCCGAGGATGGTCCGGCGCGGTGCTCCGAGCCGCCTTCTAGCCGCCCTCGATCCAGCTGATGCGGCGCTTGACCTCGGCGAAGTATCCCACCGAGACCCCGATCGCATCGAAGCCCATGCGCACGAGGTGGGGTAGCAGCTTCTCGTCGCGAGCGCTCTCGCCGGTCACGCACGCGAAGATGCCGGCCTCCCGCGTGGTCTCGGCGATGCGCTCGAGCAGTTCGATCACCGCCGGATGCGCCGGGTCGAACGCCTCCGCCACCTTGTGGCTCTCCCGGTCGAGCGCGAGCGTGCACATGGTGAGGTCGCTCACCCCCACGCTGACGAAGTCCGCGCCCGCGTCGAGGAAGTCGGCGAGCCGGAGGACCACGGCGGGGATCTCCACCGAGATGCCGACCTCGATATCCTCGTGCGGCGTCAGCCCGAGGCCGCGTACGACGTCGACGGCCTCCTCGTACTCGGAGACGAACCGGATGAACGGCAGCTTGACCCCGAGACTCTCGTGCCCGTCGGCGACCGCGCGCGCCAGCGCCCGCAGCTCCACCTCGAACATCTCACGCTCGCGAAGCTCTCGTCCTATCCCGCGCCACCCGAGGAGCGGATTGCGCTCCTCGGGCTCCCGCTCGCCGCCGGCCAGCCGCCGGAACTCATCCGTGGGGGCGTCCATCGTCTTGTACCAGACCGGCTTGCCGGAGAAGAGCCGCGCGGTCGTGGATATCCCTTGGTAGACGGTCTCCTCGAGCTCCTCGGCCTGACCGCGTTCGATCATCTCGAGGGGATGGATCCCGCTCTTCAGGAGGAAGTAGTCGTTGCGCAGGGAGGACACCCCGTCGGCGTGCGGGGCGACCGGCTCGGCCTTCTCGGGCACGATCACGGAGGCGAACACGTGCGTCTCGGTCTCCGGAACGTCTTCGAGGGCCTCCGGCCCCACCGCGAGATCGCCCTCGTAGACATTGCCGCGGAACCCGTCGACGGTCACGGTCGCGCCGGGACGCAGGTCCGTCGTAGCGCTCCCGGTGGAGATCACCGCGGGGACACCGAACTCGCGCAGGATGTTCGCGCCGTGGCTCGTCGCCCCGCCCTCGTCGGCGATGACGGCCGCCGCGTCGCGCAGACGCACCGCCAGGTCGTTGGTGAGCCGCTCGAGCACGACGACGCTGCCCGCCGCGCCCTGAGGGACGTCCCCGCGCACGACCAGGACCTCTCCGGAGCCCACCTTCGGACTGGCTCCCACCCCTTGGAGCAGGACCGTCTCCTCGGCGACCTGCGGGAAGAACGACCGCTCCTCGCTCTCGCTGAAGACGAGCGGGCGCGACTGTACGATCCAGAAGCGCCCGTCGCCGTACGCCCATTCCAGGTCCTGGGGCCCGCCGAACAACTCCTCCGCCCGCCGTCCCCAGTCGGCCAGCTCCGCGACCTCCTCATCGCTGAGGTCACGCCCCCCGCCCGTGGCCGCTCCGGCGCCCGTGGCCGCTCCAGCGCCCGCTCCGGCCGCTCGGCCATCCTCGCCCCGCACGAACGTCACGCGCCGCTCGTGGGGGTGGTAGACGTAGCGCTGCGGCGTGACCTCGCCCGAGACGACCTCCTCGCCCACACCGTGAGTGGACTCGACGACCACCCCGCTCGCGTAACGATTGGCCGGATCGCGGGTGAAGATGACACCGGCGCGCTCGACCGGCACGAGGCGCTGCAGGACGACGGCCACCTCGAGCCCGCCCGCGTCCACCTCGCGACTCCTCGCGTAGTCCACCACCCTCGGCTGCCAAGCCGAGGCCCAGCAGCGCTCGACCGCCTCATCGAGCTCGTCGGGCGTCCGCACATCGGTCACCGACACGAGCATCCCCGAGAGACTCATCTCCGGGGCGTCCTCCAAGGTGCCGCTGCTGCGCACGGCCAGCGCGCCGTCATCACCGGCCAGCACCTCCAACGCCCGGTGGAGTTCGGCGGTCACCGCCTCGGGGATGTCCACACCCACCTCGGGTCGGGAGGTCGATTCGCGATACGCCCGCGTCGTGAGCACGGCCGCTCTCGGGACGGGGAAGCCGTGCCCGA
Organism: uncultured Eubacteriales bacterium; assembly: GCA_964406675.1. Lineage (GTDB taxonomy): Bacteria > Actinomycetota > Coriobacteriia > Anaerosomatales > JAUVQN01 > CAYOSP01. Next base: position 12,204 of record CAYOSP010000008.1, read on the forward strand.
CCAGCGTCGCGAGGTGTTTCGCCTTACCGCCCACGAGTCCACGGTCGGGCTCGGGCATGTCCTCGAGAGCGATGACGTACGTACCGCTGAGTCGTTCCGCCATGTTCGTCTCCTCCCATGGTGGTCACGTCTTGTCGATACCCGCAGCCGCCCGCGAGACGCGGCCGCTCGCCGGATACGACGGGACACGGCGAGGGGCTTCGTCGCCTCGCACGCGTCCTCTGGTCCGGGTACGTCCGCGGCCCTGGGTACATACCTGTGCGACACCACGGATGCCGACACCGCCGAGAGGACCGGGCACCACCGGTGATCATCGGAGTACCGCGCGAGATCAAGGACGACGAGTACCGCGTCGGCATGACGCCCGCCGGAGTGCGTGAGCTCATCGCCTCCGGGCACGAGGTCGTCGTCGAGCGCGGCGCCGGCGAAGGGTCCGCGATCGAGGACTCCGACTACGAGCGGGTCGGCGGCGTGGTGGTACCGAGCGCGATCGAGGTCTGGAGGACCGCGGACCTCGTCGTCAAGGTCAAGGAGCCTCTGGCCGCCGAGTGGCCGCTCATGCGCGAGGGTCAGGTCCTCTTCACCTTCCTGCACCTCGCCCCCGACGAACGCCTGACCCGCGCCCTCGTCGATTCCGGCTCGGTCTGCGTCGCCTACGAGACGGTCGAGCTCGAGGACGGCACGCTCCCGCTGCTCGCTCCCATGTCGGAGATAGCGGGGCGGATGGCGGCGCAGGCGGGAGCGGAGTTCCTCCAGCGCCCCAAGGGCGGCCGCGGCGTCCTGGTGGGCGGCGTGCCCGGCGTGCTGCCGGCGAGGGTCGTCGTGCTCGGCGGCGGGGTGGTGGGCACGAACGCGGCGTTCGTCGCCTCCGGCATGGGCGCCGACGTCACCATCCTCGACATCGACATCGACCGCCTGCGCTATCTCGAGGAGATCTGGACCGGCCGCTTCAAGACGCTCTTCTCGAACCGCGCCAACATCGAGGACGCCGTGCTGGCCGCCGACCTCGTCATCGGCGCCGTCCTGGTGCCCGGCGCCCGCCCGCCGCTGCTCGTGACGAAGGACATGCTCCCGGGGATGAAGACCGGCGCGGTGATCGTCGACGTGGCGGTCGACCAAGGTGGATGCGTCGAGAGCACCCGCCCCACCACCCATCACGATCCCGTCTACGAGGTCGACGGCGTCCTGCACTACGCGGTCGCCAACATGCCCGGCGCGGTACCGAGCACGTCCACGAACTCGCTCACGAACGCGACGACGCGCTACGTCCTCGCCCTAGCGGATCACGGATGGCGAGAGGCGGCGCGAAGGGACCGCTCCCTCGCCCGTGGGGTGAACGTGGCGGAGGGCGGAGTGACGTACGGACCGGTCGCCGAGGCGCACGGCATGGAGTACACGCCGCTCGAGGACCTGCTCGGCGGACCGCCGGAGGCGTAGTCGGCGAACCGCGGACACGCCCCGCGCCTCCGCGCCCACCATCGACGTCTCCCGCGCTACTCCACCCTCGTGCCGATGGCGTCCCAGGTCGCCGTGTAGAGGACGCCCTCCGTATCGGAGCTGATCTCGCCCCACTGCTCGGCCTCGAACGCGTCCTCACCCATGCGGGTCCCCTCGACGATGATGTGGCTCGTCCACACGACCCCCTCTTCGTCCGGATAGGTCGCCGTGGCGTCGTAGTTCCAGGTGTCGTCGGTCGGATCCACCGCCAGGGTGCCCGAGTAGATATGCAGGCCGGTGTCGATCATCATCTCCGACCCGTCCACTCTGCAGTCCCACTCCGCCGAGGGCTGATCGGCCGCCTGGCGTGACCAGGATGCGTCCGGGTCGACCGAGTCGAGCGTGAAGTCGACGATCCACCGGCCGGCCGGCCACTCGCCCACGTCCTCGGTCGCCGACGTCGCGGGTGCGTCCTCAGCCTCCGACGTCGCGGGTGCGTCCTCCTCGACGGTCGGATCTCCCTCGTCGCCCTCCGAGCCGGCGCCGTCCTCGACGGATCCGGCAGCATCCTCGTCCGGCGCGTCCGAGCTCTCGCTCGAACATCCGACGGCGAGGAGCGGAGCCACCGCCAATCCGATCGCGACGAGCGTCAGGACCGCCCATCGGTACCACGAGCGCCTGTCCATCGGACCCCCTCCCAAGCGGGCGACCTACGTCACGGCCGCCACCACAGGACCGAGAAGGATGTTACACCCATGGGCCCTCCGGCGCGGGTAGGTCGGCGTCCGCCGTCAGCGGCGACCCTGGTCCCGCTGTCCTCCGCGCCCGCGCCCGCCGCGACCGCCGCGGCGGCTGCCGCCGCCCGAACGGTTCGAGCCGCGCTTGGCGGTGCCGCCGCCTGAGCGCCCCGCCGACCCGCCGGCCGATCCGCTCGCCGACCCACCTGCCGACCTGCCCGCCGACCGCTGTGGGTCCGGCACCGTGCGGGCGCTGTAGCGGAACCCCTCGAGGTCCTCGCAGCCGAGCACGGAATCCAGTCCACGCTCGATGCCGTGGAACGTGTCCATCTCCTCCGGAGCGAGGAAGCTGATGGCGCTGCCGTCGGCGCCCGCGCGCGCCGTGCGGCCGATGCGGTGCACGTAGTCCTCGGCGGTGTGCGGCATGTCGTAGTTGACGACGTGCGTGATGTCGTCGATGTCGATGCCGCGCGCCACCACGTCGGTGGCGACGAGCACGTGCGAGCGGCCCGAACGGAACGCCTCGAGCGCGCGCTCGCGCTGGTTCTGCGAACGGTCCCCGTGGATCGCCTCGCTGCGCAGCCCGCGCTTCGAGAGCTGCTTGCTCACCCGGTCCGCCCGACGCTTGGTGCGCGTGAACACGAGGGTGCGCGTCGTGTCGCTGCGCTTGAGCAACTCGGCGAGCAGGTCGGTCTTCTGCGTGCGGCACACCGGGTAGACGGACTGGTCGACACGGTCCACCGGCTTGGCCGGCGGCGACGTCTCGACACGCACCGGATCGGTCAGCACGGAATCGACGACCTTCACGACCGCCGGGTCCATCGTGGCGCTGAACAGCAGGTTCTGGCGCTCCGAGGGGAGCAAGCGGAGGATGCGGCGCACGTCGGGCCAGAAGCCCATGTCGAGCATGCGGTCCGCCTCGTCGAGCACGACCGTCTCGACCTTCGACAGATCGATGAGGCCCTGCCCGTGCAGATCGAGCAGCCGGCCGGGGCAGGCGATGACGATGTCCACGCCGCGACGGAGCTTCTCCACCTGCGGCTTCTGGCTCACACCGCCGAAGATGACGGCCGAGCGGTGGTGCGTGCCGCGCGACGCGTCACGGGTGACCTCGGCGATCTGGCTCGCGAGCTCGCGGGTGGGCGTCACGACGAGCGCGCGGACGCCGCGCTTGGTCGGCGTGCGCTGCAGCATCGGCAGGACGAACGCCGCGGTCTTTCCGGTGCCGGTCTGCGCGACGCCCACGACGTCGCGTCCGGCGAGCACGTGCGGGATCGCCTCGCGCTGGATCGGGGTGGGGTCGGTGTAGCCCATCTCGTCCACGGCGGACAGAAGGCGCGGCTCGAGGCCGAGTGGTGCGAATGACATGTGGTCGTCTCCTTCGAGCGTGCCTGCCCTATCGGGCGGCACCGCGTTTTCAGACGCAGTTGCTCAAGAAGGTGTCGCCGTCGGCGGCGACTCAGGACAACCGGGTCTTAGGTGGATGGCGTCGATCGTGACGCCTGGCGGAGTGTAGCACGGATGGTGCCGTCGAGTCTCGAGTGGCCCCGCCTCCACGATGGAGACGAGGCCACTCGTCCTGTACTCGTCACGGGCGACTCCTGGTCGTCCGCATGTCAGGTTCGCGTCACGGTGTGACGTCGGCCTGGTCCATCAGGGCATCCACGACATCGTCGCTCACCGCACCCGGTCCGCCCAGGACCTGCAGCGTGTCGATGTCCACCGCTGCGGTAGTGATGAAATCCATGGTGTGGAAGGGTACGCTGTCAGGTCGTGTCAGCAACATGACGCCGCCACGAGCCCCGACACCGGGACCGCCGGCGAGTGCGTCCGGGAAGTCCGTGCCGATGGCCACTCCCGTGAAGGAGGTATCCGCGATGCCACGTGTGGTCGCCCACTCACAGATACGGGCCGCGGTGTCATAGCGGTCGACACCGCCGACACGCGGAGTCGGGCCGACGATAGCCTCGACCGCCTGGTCCACATCGACGTCCAGCGCTGCGAGTCCGCCCACGAGCAGGGTGGCATCGGGCAGCGCATGCTCGAAGTAGTCCGCAGCAGGATCGACCAGTTCATCGGGACGGGTCAGGACCACGGGAGCCGCATTGGCCCACGCGATCGGGGATGCGGAGAGCGCATCCGGGAACGAGTCGCCGCGTGCCACGAAGGCGAGCTCCGGCGTGCTCCCGGTAACGTTCTCGATCTCGGAAGCGAGCATGGCAGAGGTCTCGTACCGGTCCGTTCCACCGATGCGCTGCACCGTGTAGCCGAGCGCCTCCAACTCATCGACGACCGCGGCGCCGATAGCGCCGGTGCCGCCCGAGATGATCACCTGCTCGACACCCAGTCGCTCGAGTTCGGCGGAGACGCCGGCTGAGAGCCCATCCGGGTCGGTCAGGAGTATCGGGGCCTCATGCGCGCCAGCGAGACCGGAGGCGGACAGGGCGTCCGCGTAGTCGTCACCTCGCGCCAGTACGGCGACGTCGGCGACATCGAAGTGTTCGCTCGCCACCTGCGCGGCGGTCTGGTATCGGTCGACACCCCAGATGCGACCGCTGCCCCTATCGACGACCTCGAGGTCGAGCGAAGCGGAACTAGTCACATCGATGTAGCCGGCGGCCACGGCCGTCGACTCGAATCCGAGTGTGTCCGCCCCGAGAGCCTTCGCCTTGAGGCGCATCGCGTACGTCTCTGTGCCGCCGGCGGGCACGGCCGGCAACGTGAACGTCGCCTCACCCGAACCGACGGCGACCGCCATCGGGCCCGCATCGACGAACTCGAAGATGGCCGGGTCCCAGTCGGCTGTCACGGTACCCGTTTCGACGATCCCCTCGCTCGTGTTGGTGACCTCGAAAGCCACGTCGACCATCTCGTCGACGTGCGCCGATGCGTCGGCCTCGTCCGTGCGCGCCACGGCGAGCTCGGTGGAGTAGATATCGTCGATCATACCGGCACCCACATCGTCCCAGTAGGCGTCGTAGGTCTCCGCGTAGTTCTTGGCCTGCAGGAACATCTGTGCGAACTCGACGCTCCCGTACGTGAACGTATCCTCGAAGACGAGGTCGGAGTCCACATAGAACCGATACGTGTCGGGCGTCAGTTCGATACGGAGGTCATACCAGGAACCGTACTCGAACCCCTCCGGGAATCCGACCTCGTACCAGCCCGGCGTGATGGTGGTGGGCTCCTGGTCGACATCCTGGGTGAAGCACGCGAACCCCTCGTAGTCGTCTTCGGAGTTCGCGAACCCGATGATCGGATAGCCGGATGTCGTACCAGACGCATCCTTCGTCCGCGCCCACAGATCCGACCTGCGGGTCTCCGTATCCCAGTCCTCCCCGACGTAGAGACTGCCGGTGAGGTAGGTGCCGGTCGGGTTGCCGAGGTCGTACGCACGCCCCTGGGTATTGTAGAACGCGTTGACGTCATGGTCCTCCGCAGCCACCCCCAGACGGAGACGCATGTCCCCGTCGAACGAGGTCGCCTCGAACGACGCGGGCGCCTTGCGGTCTACATACCACGCCCCCGCCGTCTGGTCCTCCGCGGTGACGGGCTGCGAATCGAACCCGTCGATGAAGTACTCGGCCGCGAGCGCCGGTGCGGCCACCAATGCGGCCAGGATGACTCCTACGGACAGTACCCAAAGCGTCTTCCTCATGAGATGCTCCCCCTTCGCGATGGCTTGCGTCACGCGACTCCCGACGGGGTGAGGGGCGATGTCACCCGTAGCAAGCCGGATGTGTGACACCATATCATCCGAGTGTGACACGGGATCAAGCGTGCGGCCGACACTCGACGATCGCTCCCGAGGGCAGCCCCGGCGCGCCTAACCGCGCCCCGCCCGCTTGCGTTCGTTCTCGGTGAGGAGCCGCTTGCGCAGCCGGACGCTCTTCGGCGTGACCTCGACGAGCTCGTCCTCCTCGATGTACTCGAGCGCTTCCTCGAGCGTGAAGCGCACCGGCGGCGCGAGCTGGATGCCCTTGTCCGAACCGGCGGCGCGCATGTTGGTGAGCTGCTTGGCCTTCGCCACGTTGACCACCAGATCGCTGTCCTTGGCGTGCTCGCCCACGACCATGCCCTCGTAGCACATCTCGCCTGGGCCGACGAACAGCGTCCCGCGGGTCTGCAGCGCGTCGAGGGCGTATGCGACCGCCTCCGCGCTGGCCATGGCGATGAGCGAGCCGTTCTGTCGCCCGGGCATCTCGCCCTGGTGCGGCCCGTACTCGTGGAAGTGATGGAACAGCGTGGCCTCGCCACGTGTGGCGTTGAGCACGCGCGTGCGCAGTCCCATCACGCCGCGCGACGGGATGAGGAACTCGAGGTGCACGCGGTCCTCGACGCGCTCCATCTCGCGCATCTGCCCGCCCGAGGCGCCGAAGATCTCGATCACCTTGCCCGCGTACTCGTTCGGCGCGTCCACCACCGCGAGCTCGATCGGCTCGAGCGTGACGCCTTCCTCCTTCTTGAGGATCACGCGAGGACGGCCCACCTGGAACTCGTAGCCCTCGCGACGCATCGTCTCCATGAGCACCGAGAGATGCAGCACCCCGCGTCCCGCGACCTCGACCCCGTCGCGCCCCTCGGTCTCGGTGATGCGCATGGAGATGTTCGAGGCGGCCTCGCGCCGCAAGCGCTCCTTGAGCTGACGTCCGCCGACGATGTCGCCCTCCTGTCCCACGAGCGGGCTCGTGCTCGCCGCGAACACCACCGACATCGTGGGCTCCTCGAGATGGATCGGCTCGAGCTCGACCGGGTCGGTGCGGCAGGTGAACATGTCGCCGATGTCGGCGTCCTCCACGCCCACCACCGCGACGATATCCCCCGCGTGCGCGCTCTCCGCCTCCTCGCGACCCAGCGCCTCGAACGTGAAGAGCTGCTTGATCTCCGCGTGGTAACGGCTGCCGTCGTTCTTCACGACGAGGATCCGCTCCCCCTCGTGCATCGTCCCCGAGAAGATCCGGCCGATGCCGATGCGGCCGACGTAGTCCGAGTAGTCCACGGTGCATACCTGCATGGCCACCGGGCCGTCCGCGGAGCAGTCCGGAGCGGGGATGTGGTCGATCACCGCGTCGAGCAGCGGCAGCATGTCCTCGCCCTCGTCCTCGGGCTCGAGGCGCGCGTAGCCGCCGAGCGCGCTCGTGTACACGATGGGGAAGTCGAGCTGCTCGTCGTCCGCCCCGAGCGACACCATGAGGTCGAACACCTCGTCGACCACCTCGTGCGGGCGCGAGCCGGGCCGATCGATCTTGTTCACGACGAGGAGCGGCTTGAGGCCGTGCTCCAGCGCCTTCTTGAGCACGAAACGCGTCTGCGGCATCGGTCCGTCGAAGGCGTCGACGAGCAGCAACGCGCCGTCCGCCATCTTGAGGACGCGCTCCACTTCGCCGCCGAAGTCGGCGTGCCCCGGCGTGTCGATGACGTTGATCTTCACGCCGCGATGCCGGATCGAGATGTTCTTCGCGAGGATGGTGATCCCGCGCTCGCGCTCCTGGTCGTTCGTGTCGAGCACGCGCTCGTCGACCTGCTGGTTCTCGCGGAACACGCCGGAGGCGAACAGCAGCCGATCGACCAGCGTCGTCTTGCCGTGGTCGACGTGCGCGATGATCGCGATGTTGCGGATGTCCGTCTGGAGCATGTCTCTCCGATGCGGTCCCGGGAAGCCGGCCGAGGAACGTTAGCACGTCTCTCGCTGGAGGGCCATCGCAAGAATCGCGCCGCTCGGCATCCCGGCGCCGGCCGCGGCCGGGTCACCGACCGGCCGGCGGGGTTATGCTGGGTGCATGACGGCCGACCACCGGAACGGACGGCGCACT
>CAYOSP010000008.1:20200-45142 GCA_964406675.1 uncultured Eubacteriales bacterium
AGCACGTCTCTCGCTGGAGGGCCATCGCAAGAACCGCGCCGCTCGGCCTCATTCTGCCGGTGCTCCCGACCGCGATCCGCGTCACCGACCGGACGGCGGGGTTATGCTGGGTGCATGACGGCCGACCACCGGAACGGACGGCGCACTCATGCACGACGACGAAGCGAGCACCCGCGAGCCGCGAACACGATCGGTCGACGCCGACCTGCGCGCACGAGGCATGCGCCCGACCGAGCCGCGCCGCCTCATCCTGTCGACGCTGCGATCCACCACCGCACACCCGAGCGCCGACGAGATCCACTCCACACTCACCGCCGAAGGACACGACGTCGGCCTGGCGACCGTGTACCAGAACCTCGCCCGGCTCGCCGACGAGGGGCTCGTGCTGCGGTTCGTCGACTCCCGGGGCGTCATGCATTTCGACGCCGACGTCTCACCGCATCATCATCTGCTCTGTGCCGCCTGCGGCACGGTCGAGGACGTCCGGGTGACCGATCACCACGCCCGGCATCTCGAACGGACCACGACCGAGCTCGCCGGGGATCATCCTGATTGGGAGCTCGCCGACGTCCGACTCGAGCTGCGAGGCTTCTGCCCGGACTGCCGCGCGGATCGCTGAACGCCCGCCGGGTTTGAGGAACGGCGCGCTCCGGGTATCATACCCGTCAGTCCATAATCGTTATGAACACGGAGGGAGCACGACACATGACCGTCAAGGGCACCCGCACGGAGCAGAACCTGCTCAAGGCGTTCGCCGGCGAGAGCCAGGCCCGCATGCGCTACACGTACTTCTCGAGCGTGGCGAAGAAGGAAGGCTTCGAGCAGATCTCGGCGATCTTCATGGAGACCGCCGAGAACGAGAAGGAGCACGCCGAGGTCTTCTTCAAGTACCTCGAGGGCGGGCCGGTCGAGATCACCGCCGCCTACCCCGCCGGTGTCATCGGCGCCACCGCGGAGAACCTGCTCGCCGCCGCCGAGGGCGAGAAGGAGGAGTGGGGCGAACTCTACCCCGACTTCGCCGCCGTCGCGGACGAGGAGGGCTTCGCCGAGGTCGCACACTCGTTCCGCGAGATCGCGGAGGTCGAACAGGAGCACGAGAAGCGCTACCGCGCGCTGCTCGCCAACGTGGAGTCGGGCCATGTCTTCAAGAAGGACGAGGTCGTCAGGTGGAAGTGCCGCAACTGCGGCTACGTCCACGAGGGCGCCGAAGCGCCGACCGAGTGCCCGGCGTGCAAGCATCCGCGGTCCTACTACGAACTGCTCGCCGAGAACTACTGACGGGGACGCCCCGCGTCACGAGACCGAGCGGACGAGGGCCCTCGCTACGTGAAGAGCCCCGCCCCCCTTGAGGGGGACGGGGCCGCCCTGGAACGTTCAGGATGAGCCGTCTCGGCGGGATCCGCCGGTCGGCTCACACGATCACCTCGACCGAATCATCCCTCCAGCCAGCTGTCGACCAGCGCCCGGTTGTCGGGATCGGAGAGCCATGCGTCGACCGCCTCGGCTTCCTGACCCTGGCCGTATTCGTTGATGACGGTGTCCACCAGCGAGCCGACCGAGTCGTCGTCCATCTCCCAGGTACTCAGCCACTCGGCCACCTCGGGATACTCCTCGCTGAAGCCCTCGTGGGCCACCACGTGCAGCTCCTCGGCTTCACCCAGGAGCCCCTGCGGGTCCTCCAGGTCGCGGACCGGGTAGGCGCCGTAGGCCCAGTGAGGACGCCACAGGGTGACGACGATCGGCTCCTCGTCGTTGACCGCGCGCTCGAGCTCGGCGAGCATCGCCGGCGTCGAGCCCTCGACGAGCTCCCAGTCCTCGAGACCGTAGCCGGGCATCACGTCGTTCTTCGAGATCCTCATGAGGCCGGCACCGGGGTCGATGCCCACGATACGGCTGTCGAACGTGTCCGCCTGGTCGGCGAGGTCGGCGATCGACTGGGCCTCGACGTACTCGGGGACCGCCCAGGTGAGCAGGCCCTTGTCGTACCAGACGCCGATGTACTCCCAGGAATCGCCGTACTCGTCGGCGTAGTCGCCGTGGGTGATCGGGAGCCACGCGTCCAGATACAGGTCGAGGTCGCCGGTGGCGAGACCCGAGTAGACCGGCGCGATGTCGAGCTGGGTGAGCTCGACCTCATAGCCCTGCTCCTCGAGGACGTCCTTCCACAGCCAGCTGACCGCGATGCATTCGTCCCACGCCACCCATCCGATCTCTATGGGCTCGGCGTCGACGGCCGCTCCGGTGTCGGCGTCGTCGGCCGGCTCGTCGGTCCCGCAGCCGATCATCGCCGTCGATACGGCGACGAGCGCCGTGACCAGCATGAGACTCAGGATGAGTCGCATGCCCTTTCCTCTGACAGTATCCATACCGCCCCCTTGAGTCGGGATCGAGTACTCACGGGACCCGAACATACGGGATGACCCCGGTCGAGACCGGAGTCATCGCGCACGGATCGGGACTCGTACCCTCCCACGAACATCCGGGCCCCTTATCTGCACTCAAGTCAAACACATCGCGGCAGGAACCGTCGAGGCCGATGCGGTCTCCGCATCGGGGTCTCCGCATCGGCCTCGACCACGGCTATCGGGGGTCGCCCTCGTCGCCGGGATCGTGGGCCTCGGGCAGCGGCGGAGTCACGTCATCGGGATCATCGGGAGCGCCGTCTCCTCGCTCCGCGGCTGGATCGTCGAGGTCCACCGGCACGTCGGTCCCGACCTCGTCACCGATATCGGGGACCTCTTCGGGCAGGTCGGATCCGCGATCGGCGCCTTCGGTCCCCTCGGTGGCCGTATCGGCCACGCCCTCACCGTACTCGGCGCCGTCGAGGGGATCACCCTCGAACACCTCGTCGGTGACGTCGCGGGCCGTATCCGCGGTCTCTTCGGGCAGTTCAGGCTGTTGCCGCTCATCGATACCCTCTTCGATACCCTCTTCGCGGGCTCGTTCGCCCGGAGCGGGGAGTTCGATGCCGACCTCGGACATCGTGTCGGAGGCCCACTGCTGGGCCGGCTCGGGCAGGTTACCCGTCACGGCCAGGCCGCTCGTGGCCACCGAGGTCGCAGCGATCCCCACGGCCACCTTCCCGAGAAGCGTCGATATGAATGTGCCGATCATCGCGCGTCGCCTCCATCTCCCGATCAGCGGTTGAGTCGTCCTGCCCCGCGTGGGACGAGACGACCCGACGTCCTGGGCGACCGACCGGGCCTCGGCGGCGAGTCCCTCGATCAGGGAGTCGTCCACCTCGCTCGCCCCGGTCGACGACGAGCGGAGCGTCTCGATGAACGCCTTCGTCCGGTCCGTGTCCCCGGGAACACGCTCGGCGTCGGCGGACCGATCCGCCCACTCGTCCTGATATCGCCTCGAACGTCTCATCTCACTCCTGTGACCGTCGCGACGCACTCAGACCGTACCGTCTCGCTCCAGGATCCCCTCGAGACGCTTCAGCGCACGGCGCTGCAACGCCCGTACCGCCCCCGGCGCCTTCCCCATCACCCGCCCGATCTCGGTCGGACCGAATCCCACGACGAACCTCAGCAGGATCACCTCACGCTGATCGCGGGTGAGTCCCTCGAGGATCCGGTGGATCCTCTCATCGTCGAGGCGGTCGAGCGCGTCCGCCTCGGCCGAACGCGCCGGGGCGAGGCGGCCGTCGAGCTCCTCGTCCTCCACGGGGTCCGTCGGCTTTCTGCGGAGTCTACGGCGCTCGTCGACGAGCCGGTGATGGGCGATCATGAACACCCAGGAACGGAACGCCTTCTCATCCCCCTCGAAGCGACGGAGGCCGCGGGCCACCTGGAGCCACGTGTCGCCCGCCAGCGCATCCACGTCGATCCCTCCCTGACGACGCAGGTAGCCGCGCAGGACGCCGTCGATGTCGCGCACCAACAGTTCCCAGGCCCACTCCGCACCCTGGCGGGCGGCCCGGAGGATCGACCCGAATCGCTCGTCGTGCGTCATCGTGATCGGGCTCCCGATCGTGACCGGTACGTCACACTGTATCGGCATGCCCCCGCACGAGCATCAGCCTGGACGAGCTACCACGCGGACGAACGACGCCCCTTGCGGGAACACTCTCGACGGGCGCCGGGAACCCGGGTAACCGCTACCATGGGGGCGTGTCCGAACCGTACGTCCCGTCCGTGGGTGTCGATGCGTGTGGAGGTCACGTGACCGGGATCCTACTCGACATCACCATCATCTTCGCCCTCGCGGTGGTGGCGGCCATCGTCTGCCACCGGCTGAACCTACCGACCGCTGTCGGCCTCCTCATCGCCGGTATCGTGGCGGGACCCGACGTCCTCGGTCTCGTACGGAACGCCCACGAGATCGAGCTGCTCGCGGAGATCGGCGTGGTCCTCCTGCTGTTCGTGATCGGGCTCGAGTTCTCGCTCGCCGACCTGGGGCATCTGCGCAGGCAGTTCGGCATCGGGGGCTCGATGCAGTTCTTCGGCACGGCCGCCGTCGTCGGCGGAGCCACGCTGTGGTGGGGGTTCGACCTCGGCCAGAGCGTCTATCTCGGATTCGTGGTCGCCCTCTCGAGCACGGCCGTCGTCCTCAAGCTGCTGCAGGAACGGGCCGAGCTGGACGCCCCGCACGGCCGCACGGTGCTCGCCACGCTCATCTACCAGGACATCGCGGTGGTGCCGCTGATGCTGACCGCCCCTCTCCTGGCCGGCTCCTTCGGCGGGTCCGTCGCCGGCTCCATCGCGGACCTCGTCGCTCGAGTAGCCGCCGTGGGGGTGTTCGCGTTCGTCGCGTACCGATGGGTGGTGCCGTGGCTCCTGAGGCGGATCACCGACACGCGCAGTTCGGAGGCGTTCCTCCTCGGCGTGATCACCATCGGCGTGGGGATCGCCCTCCTCACGCAATCACTGGGGCTCTCGCTCGCACTCGGAGCGTTCATCGCGGGACTCATCGTCTCCGAATCCGAATACGCCAACCAGGCGGTGGCGTCGATCCTGCCGTTCCGCGACGTGTTCATGAGCCTGTTCTTCATCTCGGTGGGACTGCTGCTCGACGTGCAGTACCTCCTGGACGATCCCGCACGGATCGCGCTGCTCACGTTCGGCATACTGACCATCAAGCCGCTGGTGGGGGCGATCGCGTCCCTCGTGGTGGGCCTGCCCCTGCGCAACTCGGTGCGCGCCGGGCTCTATTTAGGGCAGGTCGGCGAGTTCTCCCTCGTCGCCGCCGGAGCCGGCATGAGCGCCGGGCTGTTCGGCTCCGACGTCTACCAGACGGTGCTGGACACGGCGGTGCTCAGCATGCTCGTGACGCCGCTGCTGTTCACACTCGCCCCGGTCCTCGCGGACTTCGTCTGCCGCACGCCGCTCCTCTCGCTCGAACGCCCGGGGTTCCCCACCGCCAGGGTAGACGCGGCCCACTCCTACTCCGGGCACGTGCTCATCATCGGATTCGGCGTCACCGGGTCGAACGTCGCCCGCACCGCCAGACTCGCGGAGGTGCCGTACGCCGTCGTCGACCTGAACGCCTCCACCGTGCGGGAGGCGTCCGAGCGCGGCGAGCCCGTCCACTTCGGCGACGCGACCCAGGAGACCGTGCTCCGCCACGTGGACGCGGACGAAGCGCGGGCCGTCGTCGTGGTCATCGACGACCCGGCGGCAGCCAGACGGATCGTGGAGCTGTCGAGACGGATCGCGCCGGACGCCTACGTCCTCGCGCGCAGCCGCTACCTCCACGAGGTGGAGACGCTGCACCGGCTCGGCGCCGACGAGGTGATCGCCGACGAGCTCGAGGTCTCGGTGGAGATCTTCGCGCGCGTGCTCGCCCGCATGCTGGTCCCGCGCGAGGACATCAAGCGCCTCATCGGGGAGATACGGGGCGACTGGCGCCGCATGGCGCGCACCTTCGCCAAGGAAGCCACCTCGGTACCCGACCTGCGCGTCGACGTGCCGGACCTCATGACGCACACGCTGCGACTGGGCCCGTCGTCACCACTGGCCGGCGTCAGCATCGCCGAGAGCGGGCTACGGGACGAGCACGGCGTGACGGTGCTCGCCGTCACGCGCGAGGGCGAGTCGATCGGAAACCCGAAGGGCGACACCGTCCTCGAGGCGGGCGACGTGCTGTTCGTCATCGGCCCCGAGGACTGGGACCCGGGAAGCGTGCGGTGAGCCGCGACCACGGGCCGGACGGTTCGGCGCGACGGAGTATGCGGACGACCGGGTCGAGCGTCACTCGGGCGGCGATCCTGCGTCCCGCCGGTGAGGCGCGCTACCGGATGTCCGCGTGGTAGGCCTGCAGCGACCGGACCTCCCCGGGGCGCTCGAGATAGGCGGCGATGCCCCGCGCGGCGGCGAGCGCCGCGGCCGTGGTGGTGATGTAGGGCACGCGGTGCTCGATGGCGGCCTTGCGGATGTAGCTGTCGTCGAACTCGCTCGTCTTGCCCGCGGGCGTGTTGACCACGAGGCCGATCTCGCCGTTCTTGATCGCGTCGGCGATATGTGGGCGACCCTCGTGCAGCTTGAGGATCGGCTCGGCATCGATGCCGCGCTCCGCGAGGAACGCGCACGTCCCCGCGGTCGCCCGGATCCGGAACCCGAGTCCAGCGAACTCGCTCGCCGCCGGCAGCACGCGCTCGCGGTCCCGCTCCGCGACCGTGATGAGCACGGTGCCCTCGAGCGGAAGACGGCTCTGCGTGGCCTCCTGCGCCTTGAAGAACGCGAGCCCGAACGAGTCGCCCATCCCCAGCACCTCGCCGGTGGAGCGCATCTCCGGTCCGAGCAGCGGGTCGACCTCGGGGAACATGTTGAACGGGAAGACGGCCTCCTTGACCCCGAAATGCGGGACCTCGCGCGGCTCGATGTCGAGGTCGGAGAGCTTCGCGCCGAGCATCACGCGGGTGGCCAGGCTCGCCATCCCGATGTCGCAGACCTTGGAGACGAGCGGCACCGTGCGCGACGCGCGCGGGTTGGCCTCCAGCACGTACACCGTGTCGTCGGCGATCGCGTACTGGATGTTCATCAGGCCGACCACCCCGAGCTCGATCGCGATCCTGCGCGTGTACTCCTCGATCGTGGCCAGATGCGTCTCCGGGATACCCACCGGCGGGATCACGCACGCGGAGTCGCCCGAGTGCACGCCCGCGTACTCGATGTGCTGCATGACCGAGGGCACGAACGCGTCGGTCCCGTCGCAGATCGCGTCGGCCTCGCACTCGAGCGCATCCTCCAGGAAGCGGTCCATGAGGATCGGGCGCTCCGGCGCCACGTCCACCGCCGAGCGGACGTACTCGGCGAGCATGTCCTCGTCGTGCACGACCTCCATGCCCCGCCCGCCGAGCACGTAGCTCGGACGGACGATGAGCGGGTAGCCGATGCGCGCGGCCACGTCCAGGGCCTCCTCGATGCTCGAGGCCATCCCCGACTCCGGCATGGGGATGCCGAGGCGCTCCATGATGCCCCCGAAACGGTCGCGGTCCTCGGCCAGGTCGATCGTCTCAGGGGAGGTCCCGATCACCGGCACGCCCGCCTCCTCGAGCTCGCGCGCGATGTTCAGCGGCGTCTGCCCGCCGAACTGCACGATCACGCCCTCGGGGCGCTCCTTCTCGTAGACGGCGAGCACGTCCTCGACGGTGAGCGGCTCGAAGTAGAGCTTGTCGGAGGTGTCGTAGTCGGTGGAGACGGTCTCCGGATTGCAGTTGACCATGATGGTCTCGAAGTCCTCGTCCTTCAGAGCGAACGCGGCGTGCACGCAACAGTAGTCGAACTCGATGCCCTGCCCGATACGGTTCGGGCCGCCGCCGAGCACCATGATCTTGTGACGGTCGCTCACCGGCACGGAGTCCGGGGCGTTGTAGGTGGAGTAGTAGTACGCGGCGTCCTCGACGCCGGACACCGGGACCGGCTCGTAACCGTGCACGAGGCCCAGCGCGGTCCGGCGCTCGCGGACCTCGCGCTCCTCGGCGCCGAGCAGGCGCGCGAGGTAGGCGTCGGCGAACCCGTCCTTCTTGGCGCGCACGAGCAGGTCGTCGGGGACATCCGCGAGATCCCCGTGCGCGAGGATCTCCTCCTCGAGGTCGACGAGCTCCTTCATCCGCTCGATGAACCACGCTCCGATGCTCGTGCGCTCGTGGAGCTCCTCGACGGAGACGCCCTTGCGGAGCGCCTCGTACATCAGGAACTGGCGCTCACTCGACGATTCAGCCAGGCGCTCGAGGAGCTCTTCGGCGGTCCTCTCGTGGAAGTCCTTCGCGAAGCCGAGCCCGTAGCGCCCGATCTCGAGCGAGCGGATCGCCTTCTGCAGCGCCTCCTTGTAGTGCTTGCCGATGGACATGACCTCGCCCACCGCGCGCATCTGGGTCCCGAGCTCGTCGATCGCGCCGGGGAACTTCTCGAACGCCCAGCGCGCGAACTTCACGACCACGTAGTCGCCGGAGGGCGTGTACCTGTCGAGCGTCCCCTCGCGCCAGTAGGGGAGCTCGTCCAGGGTGAGCCCGGCGGCGAGCATCGAGCTCACCATCGCGATCGGGAATCCCGTGGCCTTGGAGGCGAGCGCGGAGCTGCGCGACGTGCGCGGGTTGATCTCGATCACCACCACGCGCCCGGTCCCCGGGTCGTGCGCGAACTGCACGTTCGTGCCCCCGATGACCTCGATCGCCTCGACGATGTCGTAGGCGTGGCGTTGGAGGCGGGCCTGCAGCTCGGGGTCGACGGTGAGCATGGGCGCGGTGCAGAAGCTGTCGCCGGTGTGCACGCCCATCGCGTCGACGTTCTCGATGAAGCAGACGGTGACCAAACGGTCGTTCGCGTCGCGGACGACCTCGAGTTCGAGCTCCTCCCAGCCGAGGACCGACTCCTCCACCAGGATCTGTCCCACGAGGCTCGCCTGCAGCCCGCGCGCCGCGATGACGCGGAGCTCCTCGACGTTGTAGACGAGCCCCCCACCGGTCCCACCCATGGTGTACGCGGGCCGGATCACGACCGGATAGCCGAGCTCGGCCGCGATCCCCTCAGCGTCCGAGACGTCCGTCACGATCTCGCTGCGCGGCGTCTCGACCCCCACGGTCGCCATGGTCTCCTTGAAGGCGAGCCGGTCCTCACCGCGCTCGATGGCTCCCGAGCTCACGCCGATGGTGCGCACGTCGAACTCGTCCAGCACGCCCGCGGAATGGAGTTCGGAGGACAGGTTGAGCGCGGACTGACCGCCCAGGTTCGGCAACAGCGCGTCCGGCCGCTCGATCTCGATGATCCGCGTGAGCGTGGCGAGGTTGAGCGGCTCGATGTAGGTGGCGTCCGCCATGACGGGGTCGGTCATGATCGTGGCGGGATTCGAGTTCACCAGCACGATCTCGTAGCCGAGCTTGCGCAGCGCCTTGCACGCCTGCGTGCCCGAGTAGTCGAACTCGCACGCCTGGCCGATGACTATGGGGCCCGATCCGATGATGAGGACCTTGCGGATGTCGTCGCGTCTGGGCATGCGGCTCCTCTCTACGGACCGTGGGTCCGCGCGGATGCGTCCTCGGCGAGTGTGTGACCCCGGCGTGCGTCTCCCCGGCGTGCGTACTCGCCGGGAATCTACCACAGCTCGCCGTATGGGGCGGCGAGGAGACCTACCTCATGGACACGGTCACGCAGGTGCCGGTGGTGCACAGCGTGTCGTTCGACTACGACGACCTCGACGGATGGCGCGACGTGGCGCTCGGCGGGGTGGTGTGCGGACCGGCGAAGCGCGTCGGACGCGTCTACCACCGCCGGGAGATCCACGGCGCCACCCTGCATCCCGCGGCCGCCTACCTGCTGCTGCGCGACATGAAGACGCTCGCGCTGCGCATCGAACGCCAGAACGCGGCGGCGGTGCGGGTCGCCGAGGACCTGCGCCGAGCGCTCAGCGAGACGCGAGACCGGGTATCCTGATGACAGCGGCGACGATCCGCACCGTCGCCGGGGGAACAGGACGTGCGAGCGCTCGTCGCCACATATCACGAGAGGATCGTCATGGATGCGCCACCGGGCATCGTCACACTGGAGGCCGCGCTCGAGCATTCGCGTCGCGAGACCGTGGCGCTCTACAGGGAGCACGTCAACCCGGGGCTCTGCACGCTGCTCGGCCTGATCGGTTTCGACCGGCGCTTCACCGAGGCGCACGCTACGACGGTCGTCGACGACCAGGGACGCCGATATCTGGACTTCCTCGGCGGATACGGAGCGCTCAACTTCGGCCACAACCACCCGGAGATCGTCGAGGCGGTCCGCCGGGTGGAGTCCATGCCGAACATCCTGCAGGCTTCGGTCGGCTGTCTCGTGGGGCCGCTCGCCGCGAGTCTCTCGGCGATCATGCCCGGCGATCTCACCAGAAGCTTCTTCTGTAACAGCGGCGCCGAGGCGGTGGAGGGGGCGCTCAAGCTCGCCCGGATCGCCACGGGGCGAAGCGACTTCGTGTACACGGACGGCTCGTTCCACGGCAAGTCCTTCGGCGCGCTCTCCGTGACCGGCAGGGCCAAGTACCAGGAACCCTTCGAGCCGCTGGTCCCGGGCTGTCACGTCGTGCCTTACGGTGGGATCGACGCCCTCGAGGACGCACTCACGACCCACGAGTGTGCGGCGTTCATCGTCGAGCCGCTCCAGGGCGAGGGCGGCATCATCGTCCCGCCCGACGGATATCTGAGAGCGGCGGCCGACGCGTGCCGAAGGACCGGCACGCTGCTCATCGTCGACGAGATCCAGACCGGCCTGGGGCGCACCGGCACGGTGTTCGGCGCGGAGCGCGACGGCGTCGTCCCGGACATCATGACGACGGCCAAGAGCCTCGGCGGCGGGGTGATGCCGCTCGGGGCCTTCTCGACCACGCGGGCCGTCTGGGACCGAGCATACGGCGGCACCGACAAGTGCACCCTGCACACCTCGACTTTCGGGGGCAACGCTCGTGCGATGGCAGCGGGCCTGAAGGCGATAGAGGTCCTCGTGAGAGACGGGCTCGCCGAGGAGGCCGAAGCGAAGGGGACACGGCTCAAGGACGAGATGGAACGCATCGTATCGGACGGCGACCTGGTAGAAGAGGTGCGCGGACGCGGACTCATGATCGGGGTCCGGTTCTACGAGCCACGCGTCGTCAAGAAGCTCAGCGCGGAGTACCTGGCCGCGTCGGTCGCGGGTCTGTTGCTCCAAGACCACGGGATCATCACCGCCTACACCCTGAACAACCCGAACGTGATCCGTCTCGAACCGCCGCTCATCGTGACCGACGCGGAGATCGACCGGCTTCTCGAGGGCTTCGAGCAGATCCTGAAGAAGCACCGTGGATTCGCGAGCGTGATGGCGGGCCTCGGGCGGACGATGCTCTCGAGGCGCAGGTGAGAGCGGCATCCCCGCATCGTCTACGCTGAGCGCACCGCGACCGACCCGAGTCGATCACGACCGACACGGCAGGAGCCGACATGACGCCCGAGCCGAATCCGGACATCCGCCCCATCGGCGTGGTCCGCTCGAGGATCCGCGAGCCCAAGGAGATGCCGCGCGGAGGAGTCGAGGCGACGATCGAGCTCGATCCGCGCTACACGGACGGTCTCCTGCGTATCGAGGAGCACTCGCACATCTGGGTGCTGAGCTGGTTCCACCTCGGTGACCGGGAGACTTTGCAGGTCCAGCCGAGCAGGATCGACCCGGACGCGCCGACCTACGGCGTCTTCGGCCTGCGCGCGTACCGGCGGCCGAATCCCATCGGGCTGTCCCTGGTCGCGCTCGAACGCGTCGAGGGCGCCGTCCTGCACGTGAAGGGCCTGGACGCCGTCGACGGGACCCCGGTGCTCGACATCAAGTCGTACTTCGAACGCGACTGCGTCTTCTCGCCCAGGGCCCCGGTGCTCAGGCCGCCCTCCCGGGACGCCCGCCTGGACGCGATGGTCCGCCTCGCGCTGCAGCACCACCAGGAGGAGTGCGACGAGCTCCACCTGGGGGTACGCATGGCGCTCGTCGCCGAGGAACGCGTCGGCAAGCTCACCTCGCCCGAACTGCGCGTGCGGGTGGAAGGGTCGCGCTGCCTCGCCGACACGATCCAGGGACTCACGAGGGCCCGCTTCTCCAACCCGCCTCGCTTCACCTACGTGGAACGGTCCGGGCCGGGCGTCACGGAGTGGGAGACGGAGACGATCCGGCTCAGGGTGGCGAGCCGTGACGGTGTGGCCGGCAGCGGGCTCGACGCCTCTGAGGACGAGGACCTCTTCGAGATCGAGACGGCCCCGAGCTAGACCCGCCTCACCATTCCTCGCCCCACACGCGCCACACGACTCCGGCCCGCTTCGCTTCGTACATGGCGGTGTCCGCCTTCGCGAGCAGCGTGTCGGCGTCGTCGCTCGCCGGGTCGAAGAGCGCTGCGCCGATGCTGGCGGTCACCGTCGCGTACTCCTCGGAAGGGTCCGTGGACGTCGCGGCACAGGCGGCGACCTTGCGGGCGGCCTTCACGAGCGCCTCGGGATCGGCGAGCCGCGGCAGTATCACCGCGAACTCGTCACCGCCCATGCGAGCCACCGTGTCCGTGGCGCGCACCCCGGCCTTCATCCTGTCGGCGATGTCGACGAGGACCCGATCGCCGGCCGCGTGCCCGAAGCGGTCGTTGATCGGCTTGAAGTCGTCGAGGTCGAGGAAGAGCACGCCGAGGACGTCCCCGTGCCGTCGCGCGTCCTCGATCGCCTGCCGGAGCGCTTCCATGAGATGGGCGCGGTTCGCCAAGCCGGTGAGCGGATCGCTCGACGCCATCCTTCGCAGCGCCTCCATCGCCTCGGCGCGTTCCGTGATGTCCCGCACCACGGCGACCACCAACGGTTCCCCGTCCAGCTGCTCCACGCGGGCGTGTACCTCGACCGGGTACACCGAACCGTCGGATGCGGTATCCAGGCTCTCGAAGACGTGCTCGCCCTCCTCGCGCAGCAGCGCGAGCCGCTCGGCGGTCGCCTCGCGTGCCTCCTCGGCGAGCCACCCCCACCTGTCCAGCCGCATGAACTCCTCGTGGGTCATCCCCGCCCTCGCGACGGCCGTGCGGTTGGCGAACACCGGCCTGCCCTCGAGATCGTGGACGATGATCGCATCGAGGGTGGCGTCGAGGACGTCCGACCGCAACCGCAGTTCCCTCTCGAGTCCCACCCGTTCGCTGATGTCGCGGACGTGCGCCACGAGCAGCTCACAACAGCCGGTCGAGCCCGACCTCCACCCGACCTCCACCGGGAACGGCGTACCGTCCCTGCGCACGTGGGTGGACGTGACGAGCAGACCCTCGCGGCGAGCGCTCGACGACCACCCGTCGAGCCCCGCGCACGACCCGTCGGCGCACAGCCGTGAGACGTGCATGCCGGCCAGCTCCTCGGCTCGGTAGCGGTACAGTCGCGCCGCTTCGTCGTTGGCGACGAGGATGACGCCGTCCGGGTCCATGACCAGGCACGCGTCTCGCGTCAATCGCGCGATCGCCTGGGTGACGGTGGGATCGCATGTACGTCGAGCCGTCTGCCGGCCGCTCATGGAGCGCCTCCTCGAGCGAGCCTTGACGGTCCTCGGCGGATGCCTGCGTTATCGGCCCACGTATCGGCTACGTATCGGCCCACGTGTCGGCCACGCATCGGCTCGCTCACTGGATGTATCGGCAGCTCGAGGCGTACCCGTTAGGGTACGGCGACGAGCGGCAGCGGGGGTCACGAGCGGCGTGAAGCCGACGCGGGATCGTCGGCGAACACGCGGGCGTCGGAGGGCCTCACGCCTCGTCGCGGTTCGGGCGCTTGTAGCCCGGGCGGACCTGCCGGGTGCCGAGCTGCCTCCAGTCGGTCTCGGTCATCGGCACGCGGTAGAACTGCGCCGCTCTTCGGATGTTGGCGAAAGCCAGTTCGCGGTCCTCATCGGACACGTCCTCGACCCGGTCGAAGTCCTCGATCGCGCTGCGCACGTGACCCTCGCTGGTGAGAGGCAGCGCACGCTGCTCGGGGAAGGCGAACACCTCGTCCGGCAGCTCGGCCTCCCGGGCCGGCGACAGCTTGCCGTGGGTGCCGTACGGCCGCCATGTCGTCTCACGCGTCATCATGTACCTCTCCCTCGGCGACTGCTGCTGCTTCGGTTGGTACCCACTCCGACGTCACCCCACGTCGCCACAGCGCACACGTCGGTCACCGCACCGGCGCCACAACGCACACGCCGGCCACCCGCACCGGCGCCTCAGCGGTGGATCAGCCGACCGAGCGGCGGGGTACGCACCTCGATCGCTCGCTCGGGACACAGTTCCTGACAACAGTAACAGCGGATGCACAGCGAGTAGTCGTGACGCGGCGGACGCTTCGCCGCACCGTCCGCCGTGCGCGCCGCCCCGTCCGTCCAGTCGATCGCCTTCGGCTCCACCGGACACACCTTGACGCAGGTGCCACAGCGAGTGCAGCGCTCCTCGACCACATACGGCTTGGGCACCACGAACCGGCGCATGAACGCCGAGAAGCGGCCGGACCCGCTCTCCGTCGTCGAGCGTGCGCTGCGGTCCGCGACGAAGTCCTTCGCGACGAAGTCCTCCACCGGATCCCCCACGTACTCGATGTCCTCGTACGTACCGAGTCCGAGCTCCTGCCCGATGACGATGGGCTCGACGAGCGAGACGTCGAGGGCCATCATCCGGCAGGCCGTCGCGTCGAGCGCGACCGGGTCGGTGGACAGTAGGATCGCGTTCGTCGGCCTCGGGTCGCCGCTCCGTGGGCCGTTGCCCTCCATCGCCATGACCGCGTCCATCACGTGGAGGCGAGGCTCCAGCAGCCGAGCGAGGTCCACGAGCATCCGGCTGAAACGCTCCACGTCGCGCATGCGCGCGTGGAACTCCCCCTTGCGCATCCCCGGGACGCAGCCGAACAGGTTCTTGATCGCTCCGGTCATCCGCGTGAGCCCGTGCGTCTTCATCTTCGAGAGCGACACGATACCCTCGGCGTCCAGCACGCCGTCGGCGAGGAACCACGTCTTGATCAGGTCGCCCTCCGGGAACGACACCTGCCGGCCGTCCGAGAACTCGGCCACGGGGATGCCGAGCCCGTCGGCCACCTCGAGGATCCCCGCCTGCTTCGCGGCCCCCTTCGTGGAGCCGAACCCCGGCGAGTCGCCGAAAGTCAGTCGCGCCCCGGCCTCCTCGAGGCTCGAGGCGACCGCCCCGAACACCTCGGGATGCGTAGTCACGCACCTCTCGGGGGCGCTTCCCACCAGCAGGTTGGGCTTGAGCAGCAGGCGCTCGCCCTCATCGTGGACGAACGCGTCCGGCCCGCCGAGCAGGTCGATCCCGCGCGTGACGGCGCTCTCGACCTCCGCGTGGCCGTAACCCTGGCAGCGTACGACGGCGACCTTCGACGGCATGCGCGTCTCCACTCTCGCGACGTCCCTCGTGGGCCGGTCGGCCCGGCCCACGATACCAGTCGTCCCGAGAGCACGCGGCATGCCCGTCAGCGCACCCTCGGGCGGACGAGCGCGGCGAGGACCGCCGGCAGCGTGGTCGCGAGGAGCGCGAGCACTTGCCCGCCCTGGGTGGCCAGTACCCCGTACATCGCGGGCCCCAGGGAGAACCCCGCGGCGACGAACAGGATCGTCGCGGTGAACCCGGTGGCGGGACGCTCGGCGAACACCTCCTGGCTCCACAGCACGATCAACGCGAAACCACCGGTGAAACCCACGCCGAAGAGCGCGGCCGACAGACAGGCGACGAGGAGTCGGCCGGGGGCGACGAGCAGGAGCAGCATCGAGCCGGCGACGCAGGCCAGGGCGGCCGCGAGCGACCTCCACATCCCGAAGCGGTCCGCGGCGTCGCTCGCGAACACGCCCACCGCGGCCCCCACGCTCCCGAGCACGAGCCACATGACCGGACCGGACCAGGGCGGCAGCCCCGCGGACTGGACGACATCGGGAGCGAACGTGAAGTACGCGCCCGAGGTGATCGAGAGCCCCACGGTCACGCCGAACAGACGGAGCGAGCGGGGGCCGAGGAACCACCGCGGCCGCACCCGCGAAGGCCGCGTTGCTCGAGCCAACCGGCTACGCGCCGGCAGCACCCACAGGTTCACGAGTGCCGCGACCAACCCGACCAGCGCGAACAGGGCCCACGCGATCCGCCACCGATCACCGACGGCCAACACGAGGGCGCCCGCGATGACAAGCCCGGCCGGAGAGCCGGCGTTGACCATGGCCAGCGCGCGTCCTCGCCCTCGCAGGGGTACCTGCTCCGGGACGGCGTCGGAGAACGGGGCCCAGGTGCCGCCGGCGCTCGCGCCCGCGGCCACCACACCGATCGCGAGGGCGACCGGACCGGGAGCGACCGCCACGAGCCCGGCGCCCGCCGCGAGGGCGAGGCAACCGGCCACCACCGGGAGACGCACGCCGAAGCGCGCCGTGACGACTCCCGTGACCGCGACCATCGCCAGATAGCCGAGCTGGGCCGCGCTGGCGTACAGGCCGAGCACGTCCAGGGATAGGCCGAACTCGGCCCGGAACGCGGGGACGAACAGGCCGAACACCTGACGACCGATACCGTACGTCGCCGCGAGCGCGAGCAGACCCGCACCGCCCGTGACTACCGTCGCCCGCTCCCACATGGGGATGGGACGGGCACCCGGTCGCCCGTTCGTCGGGTCCCTCATCCTCGTCCCCTCACCGAAACGAACGATCCCGATCTAGCCGATCGTGACGATCTCGTCGGGTCCACAGACCGCGGATACGAGCGACGGCATGTTGCTCGCCTCGGCGGCCACGAGCGCGTCGAGGAGTCCGAGGTGCCGCAGGCACGTGGTGCATGCCTTCACCATCACGCCGGCGTCGATGAGACGCTGCAGGGCGTCCAGCGCCTCCGACCCGGTGCACGCGAGTCGCACGCCCTCGTTCACGAGCATCACCGCCGTCGGGCGCCGCTCTTCGTGTGACAGCGCGCCCAGGAAGCTCTCCATCAGGGTCCGGCCGAGTCGCTCGTCCGAGCTCCCGAAGGTGTCGCTCGTGATCAGGATCCGCTTACCCATGGTGTCTTCCCCTCACGCTGCCGGTCTCTCGGATCGGGTCTCTCGGATCGCGGAGGCGTCCGCGGCCAACATAAGACGGGATGATAGCAGAGGTTCGACCTCCGAATAGTGCGCGGGCGGGGACGGGCCTGCCGGAACGCGCCCGTCGGTCCGGGACGGGCCGTCAGTCCGGGACGGGCCGTCAGTCCGCGTCCGCGAACAGGGGCTCGAGCGTGAGCTCGGGATCGTCGCGGCTCACCGTGCCGAGCCGCCACGGGTCCGTGAACAGGGCCAGCAACTCTCCGTCCCGCGTGCGTGTCAGCACCTCGACACCGCGCTCGGAGGCGAGCGCCTTCTCGCCTTCATCGTCGGTGCGGCGCGCGATCCTGTACGGCAGCCGCTCGAGGTGCGCGGGCGTCCCGAACTCGTGCTCGAGCCGGTGCAGCGCCACCTCGAACTGCATCGGGCCCACCGCCGCGAGGACGGGCGCGTGCGCTCCGCGCCGATCGGAATGCAGCACCTGCACCACCCCCTCGGCGTCGAGCTGGGACACCCCGCGACGGAACTGCTTGGACCGCGCGGGGTCCGTCGTCCGCGCGGTCGCGAAGTGCTCGGGCGCATAGCACGGCATCGGCGGGTACTCGACGGGCTCCTCCGCGAAGAGCGTGTCGCCGGGTCGCAGCGCGCTCGCGTTGACGAGCCCGACGATGTCGCCGGGATACGCGGTCTCGACCGACATGCGGTCCTGGCCGAACACCGAGTGCGCGTACTTGGTGGCGAACGGACGGCCGGTGGCGGCGTGCACCACCGTCATCCCCCGCTCGAAGACCCCCGAGCAGACCCGCACGAACGCGATCCGGTCCCTGTGCGCGGGGTCCATGTTGGCCTGCACCTTGAAGACCACGCCGGAGAAGGGCGCGTCCACCGGACGGCCGGCGCCGTCGCGGGTGACCCGGGGACCGGGCGGCGGCGCCATGTCGACGACCGCGTCGAGCAGCAGTCGCACACCGATGTTGGAGATCGCCGCGCCGAAGAAGACCGGCGTCGTCTCCCCGGCGAGGAAGCGATCGGGGTCGTGATCGGTGCCCGACACGTCGAGCAGTTCCAGCTCCTCGAGCGACGCGGGCAACGCCGGCGCGCGGATCGGCGCCTCCTTAACGGCCAGCGACTCCTCGACGGCCGCGCTCTCACCACCCGGGGTCCTGTCGAAGGCGATCATCCGGGCCGGCTCGCGACGGTCGACGAGACCCTGCAGGTCCCCGGCGATGCCCACCGGCCACGTGACCGGCGTCGGCCGCATCCCGAGCCTGTCCTCGATCTCGTCGAGGAGCTCCAGGGCCTCTCGTCCGGGCCGGTCCCATTTGTTGACGAACGTGATCACCGGCACGCCTCGCCGGCGGCAGACGTCGAAGAGCTTGAGCGTCTGCGACTCGAGCCCCTTGGCGGCGTCGATCAGCATGATCGCGCAATCCACCGCCGAGAGCACCCGGTAGGTGTCCTCGGAGAAGTCCGCGTGCCCCGGGGTGTCGAGGAGGTTGAGCACGGTGTCCCGGTACTCGAACCGCAGGGCCGCCGAGGTGACCGAGATGCCGCGCTGCCGCTCCATGGCCATCCAGTCGCTGCGCACGCCGGCACGGCCCGTCTTGCCGTGGACGGCCCCCGCCTCGGTGATGGCCCGGGCGTGCAGGGCGAGCGCCTCGGTGAGCGTGGACTTACCGGCGTCGGGATGACTGATGACCGCGAACGTCCGACGGCGCGCGGTCTCGCGCCGAAGCGTCGCCCTCTCGGCGCCGCTCACGTGTCGCCTTCCACCTCGTGACGAGCCAGCCGCTTCTTGAGCATGTCCGTGAAGCTCACCGAATCCGAGAGTTGCCCGCGCAATCGCGCGCACCGCTCCTCGGCCACGCGCGTGAACCGATCGAGCCGCTCGAGGATGACGTCGTCGACCGGCTCACCGTCCATCGGGTCGGCCTGCTCCAACACGGCGAGCAACTCGCACATCTCTTCGAGCGTGAAGCCGAGCGGCTTCATGCGGCGTACGAGTCGCAGCCGCTCGCAGTCCGCCTCCGTGTAGAGCCGGAAACCTCCCGGGGAGCGATCCGAGGGGGTGACCAGGCCGGCTTCCTCGTAGTAACGGATGGTGCGCAACGAGAGCCCGACCCGCTCGGCGACCTCCCCGATCTGCATGTGCGAAGCGACGTGCGGATCCCGTATGTCCGCGCGGGCGCCGGCAGTCACGTGTCTCACACCACCGAAGTCGCTTCGACGGGAACGTCCTCGAGGTACTCCCACACGTCCCGCATGGTGGCGTACCTCCCGTTCGGCAGTCGCCGCACGGTGGCGATCACCTCGGACCGCGCGTCCGTGTCGACCGCGGCGGCCATGGTCATACGATCTCCTCTCGTCCCGGGAGTCTCTTGCGCCACACCGAAGAGACACTCTAACGTCACTGGAGGGTGTCCGCAACGCCGTTCCCGCCGGTATCCCGTCGGGTATCTACACCTAGACCGCCCCTGCACCGCTCCGACGGAAGCGAGCGTCATGACCGAAGACGGCCCCCCAGGCACGGCGCACCACACGCAGGGCGAAGATGACCTGTCCACGCTGCTGCGACGGGCCGCGGACGCCCATCACGAAGCCTTCGCATCCACGGGGGGAGCGGACCCGCGGTGGCCCGAGTGGTATGCGGGATGGCTGGAGACTCGGCTCGGCGCGTTCGCTCCTCCGCCGGTCGTCGACGCCACGTCGGTCGCATGGCTGAGCGCGGAGCAGATGGCCGAGGCGGACCGGCTGGCGACAGAGGAGTTCGGCATCTCGCTGCTCCAGATGATGGAGCACGCGGGCGCCGCGCTCGCCGTACTGGTCGACCTGCTCCTGCCCGAGGGCGCCGTCACGGTGCTCGCGGGCGGCGGGAACAACGGCGCGGGCGGCCTCTGCGCCGCCCGACACCTGGTCGACGGCGGTCGCGACGTGCAGGTGGTCGTGGCCTCCGAGGACCCCGGCGAGGCGGCTCGGCGCCACCTTCGTACGCTATCGGCGATGGGGATCGAGCCGACGCCGGACCCGGGAGGGGACGTGGCCGTCGACGCCCTGGTGGGCTACGGGCTCGAGGGTGCGCTGCGCGGGCGGGCGGCAGAGCTCGCCCGCTGGTCGTCGGCCCGCCCGACCGTCTCGCTCGACTTCCCGTCGGGACACGGCCACGCGGGCGCCGTGTCGCCCACGGCCACGCTGACGCTCGCGCTCCCCAAGCACGGCCTGCGCGACGCCGATCACCCGCTCTACCTCGCGGACATCGGCCTGCCGGAGGCGCTCTGGGAACGCCTCGGCGTGGCGAGCGGGCGACCGTTCGGGAGGGCGCGTATCGTGCGGATCGAGCACTGACCCGCCGGCCGGGCGACATACGAGCCCCGAACCCGCGGATCGACGGCCGGCCACACGGGAGGCCGGACCCACACGAGAGGACACGGGAGACCCACATGGACAGGAGCATGGACGTGGACAAGAGCATCGACGATCTCAGCATCGACACCCTCCGCTTCCTGGCGGTGGACATGGTCCAGAAGGCCGAGTCCGGCCACCCGGGCATGCCGATGGGCGCCGCGCCGACGGCCTACGCCGTGTGGGACCGCTTCCTGCGGTTCGACCCGGCGCACCCGAGGTGGCCCGACCGCGACCGCTTCGTGCTCTCCGGGGGTCACGGCTGCGCACTGCTCTACGCGCTGCTGCACGTGACCGGGTACGACCTCCCGATGAGCGAGCTGGAGTCGTTCCGTCAGTGGGGCAGCCGCACCCCCGGACATCCCGAATACGGCCTCACCCCCGGCGTGGAGGCGACGACCGGCCCGCTCGGCCAGGGCTTCGGGAACGCCGTGGGCATGGCGATCGCCGAGTCCTCCCTCGCCGCGCGCTTCAACCGTCCCGGCCACGGGATCGTCGACCACCACACGTACGCGCTCTGCACCGACGGCGACCTCATGGAGGGCGTCTCGGCCGAGGCGGCCTCACTCGCCGGCCACCTCGGGCTCGGCAAGCTCATCGTGCTCTGGGACGACAACCACATCTCGATCGAGGGCTCGACCGACCTCGCGTTCACCGAGGACACGGTCGCGCGCTTCGCCTCGTACGGCTGGCACACCCGGCGCGTCGAGGACGGCACGGACGTGGACGCCGTCGCCGCGGCGATCGAGGAAGCACGCGAGGTCTCGGACGAGCCGTCCTTCATCGCAGTGCGCACGCACATCGGCTACGGCAGCCCGCGCAAGCAGGACACGGCCTCGGCGCACGGCGAGCCGCTCGGGCCGGAGGAGGTCGCGCGCACCAAGGAGGCGCTCGGCTGGCCGACCGAGCCCGCGTTCCACATACCGGACGAAGCACGCGAGCACTTCGCCGAAGCGGCCGCGCGCGGCTCGCGGAAGCGCGAGGAGTGGCACGAGCGCTTCGAGGCGTACCGCCGGGAGTTCCCCGAACTCGGCGCGGAGTTCGAACGCCGTCAGCGCGCCGTGCTGCCCGAGGGCTGGGACGTCGACACGCCCGTGTTCACCGCCGAGGACGGCCCGATGGCCACCCGGGAGGCCGGCGGCAAGGCCATGGGATCGCTGGCTTCCCGGGTGCCGGAGCTCATGGGCGGCTCCGCGGACCTCGCGCCGAGCACCAAGACGTGGCTCGAGGGGCTGGGCACGTTCGGCGAGCGGGACCGGACCGGTCGCAACCTGCACTTCGGCGTCCGCGAGCACGCCATGGGCGCGATAGTGAACGGGACGGCGTATCACGGCGGGTTCATCCCGTTCGGGGCTACGTTCCTCATCTTCAGCGACTACATGCGCCCGGCGATCCGGCTCGCCGCGCTGAGCGGACTGGGTGTCGTCCACGCCTTCACGCACGACAGCATCGGGCTCGGCGAGGACGGGCCCACGCACCAGTCCGTCGAGCAGCTCGCCGCCCTGCGGGCGATCCCGGACACGCTCGTCGTGCGTCCGGCGGACGCCAACGAGACCGTCGCCGCCTGGAAGACGGCGCTCACGCGACGCGACCGGCCGACCCTCCTCGCGCTCACGCGGCAGAAGCTCCCGGTGCTCGATCCCGACGAGTACCCCGCCGTCGCCGACGGGGCCGCGCGCGGCGCGTACGTGCTCGCCGAGGCGGGCGAGGCGACCGACGCTCCCGACGCCGACACGGCGGCTGACGCGGCCGACGCGGACGCAGCGGCGGACACTCCAGACGCCGTCGTCGTGGCGACCGGCTCGGAGGTGCACCTCGCGCTCGAGGCGCGTTCGCTCCTCGCCTCCGAGGACGTGCGCGTGCGTGTCGTGAGCGCTCCGTGCCTGGAGCTCTTCGCCGAGCAGCCCGACGAGTACCGCGAGCGCGTCGTCCCCACAGGCGTGCCGCTCGTCTCGGTGGAAGCGGGCGTGACGCAGGGCTGGAGGACCTACCTCGGCGAAGGCGCGATCGCCGTCGGACTCGACCGGTTCGGCGCGTCCGCGCCCGGCGACACGGTCATGCGCGAGCTCGGGTTCACGGCCGAGCGCGTCGCCGAGGAGGTGCGCCGCGCGCTCGCGGATGGGACGTTCGAGGGTGGGACGTTCGAGGGTGGGACGCCCGAGGGCGCGGCTCCGGCCTGATGCGACCGCCGGAAGCGTCTCCCGGGGGCGTGAGGATCGAGGACTACGCCTTCCTCTCGGACTGCCGATCCGCGGCGCTCGTCGGCATCGACGGCGCGGTGGACTGGCTGTGCTTCCCCCGCTTCGATTCGCCTTCCGTGTTCGGCAGGCTGCTCGATCCCGACGCCGGGACGTGGACGCTCTCGCCCAGCGAGCCCACCCGCACCACCAGGCGCTACCTGCCTGACTCCCTTGTGCTGAGCACCGAGCACGCGACGTCGGCGGGAACGGTCGAGGTGCTCGACGCGCTGCTGTTCGAGCACGGCGCACGCGAACACGACATCGGCATGCGCGTGCCGCACACGCTGGCGCGCGAGGTCCGCGGGATCACGGGTCGCGTCGAGATGGAGACGGTGATCGAGCCGCGTCTCGAGTACGGCCTCACCCGACCACGCATCGAGGCCGTCGAGGGCGGCCTGCGCGCGCGGGGCGGGCCGGTCGTGCTCGACGTGCGCGCCGACGTGACGCTCGAACCGGGGCCGGACCGGGCCTCCGCTCGCTTCACGGTGTCCGAGGGCGAGCGGGTCACCTTGGGCCTGACGTTCTCGGACGCCTACGGCGGCAGCGCAGCCCCTTCCCCCGCGAGCGAGGCGAGTCTCGCCGACACGGTCGAGGGCTGGCGTTCCTGGGTGGAGATGCACGCCCGCTACGAAGGTCCCTTCGCCGATCAGGTCCTGCGAAGCGCCCTGGTGCTCCAAGGCCTCACGTACCAGCCCTCCGGCTCGCTCGTGGCCGCCGCGACCACCTCGCTGCCCGAGCGCGTGGGCGGCGAGTGGAACTGGGACTACCGCTACACGTGGCTGCGTGACGCGAGCCTCACGCTCAACGCGCGTTGGGTGGCGACCTGCCCGCACGAACCGTGGCGTTTCTTCCACTGGATCGAGGACGCGGGGCTTCGGACCGAGCACGGCGCCCTGCAGATCATGTACGACGTCCGGGGCCGGGCCGACCTCACCGAGCACACGCTGCCGCACCTCCGCGGCTTCCGCGACAGCCGGCCCGTCCGCGTCGGGAACGACGCCTGGACCCAGTCGCAGCACGACGTGGCCGGCGAGGTCCTCGATGCCGCCTACCTGCTCCGGGACCAGCTGGGCGAGCTCGCCGAGTCCACGCGCTCGATGCTCGTGAGGCTCGCCGACGAGGCCGCCTCCACGTGGCGCGAGCCGGACGCCGGCATGTGGGAGTCGCGGGACATCCCTCGCCACTACGTCTCGTCCAAGGTCATGAGCTGGGTGGCGCTCGACCGCGCGGTGCGCATGGCCGACATGCTCGACGCCTCGGTGAGGGTCGACGCCTGGAGCCGGGAGCGCGACGCGATCCGCGACACGGTGCTGCGGGAGGGCTGGAGCGAGGAGGCGGGCGCGTACGGCGGTGCGCTCGGCTCGGACCACCTCGACGCCTCCGTGCTCCTCATGCCGCTCGTCGGCTTCCTGCCCGCGGACGACGAGCGCATGCTCGCCACCATCCGCGCCGTGGACGAGCGACTCGGCGAGGGAGGCCTCGTCCGGCGGTGGGCCGCGGAGCCGAACGCGTTCCTGATCTGCAGCTACTGGCTGATCCAGTGCCTCGCGCTCGCGGGCGACAGACAGCGCGCCGAGGAGTACTTCGAGCGAGTCACGGGACACGCCAACGACCTCGGCCTGCTCGCCGAGATGGTCGACCTCTCGACCGGAGACCTCCTCGGCAACGTGCCGCAGGCGTTCTCGCACGTCGGGCTGATCAACGCGGCCTGGACGCTGTCCGGCCGCGGTCTGCCGGGGTGACGCGCGCCCGCGGCTACGCCTCTCGTCTACAGGCGCTCGCGGCGGACGATGTAGACCCGCCACAAGATGAACGCGACGGCCAGCCCCACCACCCCGATCGCTCCCCGCACCGGCACGATCCCGTGCTCGAGCGGCCGGCCGCGGCTGATGATCTCCACGGTCTCGGCGTGCACGTCGAACTCGCCGCCGTGCCGGGCACAGGCCACGTGGACCGGCCCGGTGACCCGCACGATGTCACCCGTGTGCTGATAGCCGCCGAAGTGCTCGATCTCCTCGACCATCTCCTCGGTCATCCACACGCCGAGCCCCACATCGTCACCGAGCAGGTTGACCCAGTACCCGCCGCCGATCGCCCGGAGGGACTCCCCGATCGCCTCTCCCTGCACGGTGACGACCTCGCCGTCGCGCTCCCGGTCGATCTCGACCAGCTCGGCGGGGCTCATGGCGTCCATGGTGAAGGCCGGCGGCGTCGATGCCGACGCGCTCGGCAAGGGGGGCAGCCCCGCGCATACCGCCACGGCGGCGATGAGCGTCACCCACGATGCCGCCCGCGGCGCCGCCCGCGGTGCCGCCCGCG
>CAYOSP010000008.1:45242-68594 GCA_964406675.1 uncultured Eubacteriales bacterium
GCCGCCCGCGGTGCCGCCCGCGATAGACGCGCGCCTCGTCGGTCCCGGGTCGTTCGAGCCGGCAGCTTCATCGGACCCGGAACCGTTTCGGACCGAAGGAGAGGAACACGTGCGCGACGAGCACGAGCACCGCGATGAACTCGAGACGACCCGCCCACATCTGGAACATGTACGTGAACTTGAGTCCGGTGGGCATGTCGGGGGACGTCACCCCGATCGACAGGCCGGAGTTCGCCGTGGCGGAGACGGACTCGAACAGCGCTTCGGGCATCGAGTACCCGTAGGCGGCTCCGATCACGGCCCCTATCACGTACGTCACCATGTACAGCACGAACAGCGTCATGGCCGAACTCGTCACCTGGGGAGTCAGGATGTTGTCGCGCAGGTGGTGGTAACGGACCTGGATGACGGCATGCTGCGGCGCGAGCGCGCCCTTCACCTCCTGGAAGAGCGACTTGGTGATGACGCCCAGGCGCAGCGCCTTGATGCCGCCGCCCGTGGACGAGAGCGAGCCGCCGATCCCCATCCCGATGATGATCGCGATGAGCGCGGCGTTCCCGAAGTCGTCGAGGAGCTGATTGCCGTACAGGGCCTGGTGTCCCGCGCTGTGCCCTGAGATCACGTGGAAGACGCTGCGTCTGAACGTGCCGAACGCACTCGTGAACGTCCCCTGCGCCCACGCCCCGGCGACGACGAGCGCGGACATCGCGAAGACCGCCCCGGCGAGCACCCTCGTCTCGAGGTTCTTCCATAGCTCGGCGCGCCCGCCGCGCCAGATCCGTGCATGGAGCGCGAAGTTGAGCGACCCGGCCATCATGAGGAAGAGCGCGACGAGCTCCACCAGCGGGAAGTGATAGTACATGAGATTCATGCGCTGGGGCGCGAACCCGCCGGTGTCGAACGCGGCCACCGACACCCAGAACGCGTGGAGCACGCCTCGCTCCGGCGCCATGCCGAGGTAGCTCAGGATGGCGAAGAGCGCCAGCGTCCCGAGCGCCACGTACATCGTCGTGACGAACCAGATGAATCTCGCCGAGTGCAGCACGTTGGGTAGGATCCGCTCGTCGCGACCCTCCGCCGCATACAGCGAGAAGGCGCCGCCCCGCAGACCCACCGCGAACGACAGGGCCGCCACGATGATGCCCTGGCCGCCGATGAGGTGCGTGAGATGTCGCCACATGTTGTGCGCGAGCGACATGTGATCGAGGTCGCTGGGCACCGTCAGACCCGACACCGTCAGACCCGAGATCGCGTCGAACAGCGCGTCGAGATACGAGGCGTACGTCCCGGACAGCGCCAGCGGGATCGCCGCGACCAGCGCCGCGGCCAGCCATCCCAGGGCGGTGATCGCGTACGCGTGGCCGTGGGTGACGTTGCGCTCACGGGCCTCGGCGTTCATGAGCGCCGTCCCGCAGGCGAGCGCGACCCCCATGCCGAGCAGGTAGTCCACCGACGCCTCCGGTTCTCCGTACACGAGGCCGGTGATGAGAGGGACGATCATCGCGACGCCGATGCCGACGATCAACAGGCCGACGTAGTGAGCGACGAGCCGTGCGTCGTCGGAGCGCAGCCGGACCCACATCTCAGAGCAGCCAGACGATGACGACGGACAGGATGAACAGCCCGCCGATGAACAGACCGAATGCGGCGAGCTCGGAGAGCAGGCCGCTCTCCCACCGGTCGAACCGGCTGGTGACCCGGGATATCGGCGAGCGCAGTCTCACGAGACCAAGGTACCCGAAGACATCGTCGAACGCATACCGTGGACCAGGGGGTCTTGCGTCCTCCTTCACGGCTCCTGTATCGTTCATTGTCGATTGGCGATATAGGAGGCCGATATGACGGACGAACGAGACGAACGGATGGTCCTCGTCGCGAAGGCGCTCGCCCACCCCGCGCGCGTCCGTATCGTCCGGCTGTTGGCCTCGCAGACCGAGTGTCGAGGCCAGGACGTCTTCTCCGAGCTCCCGCTCGCGCAGTCGACGGTCTCGCAGCATCTGCGCGTGCTCAAGGAAGCAGGGCTCCTGAAGGCGCGACCCCTCGGCACCTCCATGGTCTACTGCCTCGTCCCCTCGGTGTTCGAGGAGTTCCACCGGGATGTCGGGGAGATCACCGAGCTCGCCGCCGCCTGCGTTCACGGACAGGAAGGATGCTGATCGATGAGCGAACCGGTATCGACCACCGAGCGCACCGAGAAGAAACACATGGGCGTGTTCGAACGCTATCTCTCGCTTTGGGTGGCGCTCTGCATCTTGGCGGGCACGTTCATCGGCAACACGTGGCCGAGCGTCGCCGACGTACTCTCCCGTCTCACGTACGCACAGATCTCGATCCCGGTCGCGGTGTTGATCTGGCTGATGATCTTCCCGATGATGCTGCAGATCGACTTCGCGTCTCTCAAGCGTGTGGGTGAGCGCAAGAACGGTCTCGTCGTCACGACCGTCGTCAACTGGCTCATCAAACCCTTCACCATGTTCGGCATCGCGTGGCTCTTCTTCAACGTGGTCTTCGAACCCTACATCACGCCGGACCTCGCCCAGCAGTATCTGGCCGGCGCGGTCCTCCTCGGTGCGGCGCCCTGCACGGCGATGGTGTTCGTGTGGTCCTACCTCGCCGACGGCGACCCCGCTTACACACTCGTGCAGGTGGCGCTCAACGACCTCATCATGCTCGTGGCGTTCGTGCCGATCGTCTCGATCCTCCTCGGCGTGGGCGGCATCCCCGTGCCTTGGGACACGATGGCGCTCTCGGTCGTGCTGTTCGTCGTCGTGCCGCTCGTCGCCGGCTGGTTCACGCGCAGCCGTTTGATCGCGACGAAGGGGCTGGCGTGGTTCGAGAAAGAGTTCCTGCCCTCGTTCGGGCCGGTCACGATCGTCGCGCTGCTCGCCACGCTCGTCATCATCTTCATCTTCCAGGGCGAGATCATCGTGGACAACCCGCTCCACATACTGCTCATCGCCGTCCCGCTCACGATCCAGACGTTCCTCATCTTCGCGATCGCGTACGGATGGGCCTGGGCGTGGCGGATACCCCACCAGATCGGCGCACCGGCCGGCTTCATCGGCGCCTCCAACTTCTTCGAGCTCGCGGTGGCCGTCGCCATCGCGCTGTTCGGCCTGACCTCGGGCGCGGCGCTCGCCACGGTCGTCGGTGTGCTCGTCGAGGTGCCGGTCATGCTCTCGCTCGTGTGGATCGCGAATCGGACGCGGCGGCGGTACGGCGTTCGCGCGGGTGAGCCCAGATTCCAACCGGAGGGGGCGCGGTGACCATGAGATACCTCGCTGCTGTCGATCTGTCCGACGCGAGCCTGCTCGCGCTCGACACGCTGAGGACGCTGGCGGGGAAGGAGCCCGGCGGCGTCACGCTGCTGCATGTCGTCGATCTCGACCTCTACACCGCCGGCGGCTCGGTGCCCGGCATCATGGAGTTCGCCGAGGAACGTTTGCGCACGGAGTCGGTGCGACTCGCCGACTGCGGCCTGAGCGTGGAGAACATCCGCGTGGAGCAAGGTGACTCCGCGCAGACCATCCTTCGCGTCGCCGCGGAGGAGAGCGCCGACCTCATCGTCATGACCAATCTCGGCAAGGGCGCGCGTACGGGACGGCTGTTCGGCAGTACCGCCGAGCGCGTCGCCTCGTCCGGGTCGGTACCGGTGCTCGTCGAGCGGGTGGGGCTCACCGAGAGCGACGTCGAGGGCGAGGACGCGAGCTGCTGCCGCCTGATCGAGGGGAGTTCGTTCGAACGCGTCCTGTCGGCCGTCGACCTCGACCACGACCCCGAGGACGTGCTCGGCTTCGTGTCCGCCCTGCCCGGTCTCGACTCCGCTCGTGTCATTTACGTCGTGCGGAGATCCGACGAGGTCGAGCCGGCCCGAACGCGACTCGAGGCGCTCGTGAGCGCGCTTCCCCCGGATGTGGGGGTCGAGTCCGAGGTCCTCGTCGGCGCGCCCGCCGAGTCCATCATCGAGGACGCCGCCGACTGGGGGGCCACCACGATCGCCCTGAGCCCTTGCGGCCACGGCGCCCTGTATCGGGCCGTATGGGGAAGCGTCGCTCGCGAGGTGGCGCTGCACGCCGAGGGATCGGTGCTGTTCGTGCCGGCCGCACCGCAAGGATAGGGCACGGCTGGAGACCGCCTGCGTCCGGGATCGCACGGGAATGGAGATACCCATGGGTTGTTGCTCGACCGCTCCGACAAGCCTCGTGATCGAGACCACCGTCCTGCGGATCGAAGGGGAGACCTGCGACCGCTGTGACGACACGGTACGGTCCGCCCGACGGGCCGCCGAGGAACTCGAGAGGGTGCTCGCGCCGCTGGGTGTGCGCGTCACACTGGTCGAACATGCCGCCGCGGCGGACGGCGTCGAGGCCTCGAACTCCGTCGTGATCGACGACCGTCCCATCGAGGAGTGGATGGGGGCGGAGCGCGTGTCCACCGACTGTCCGTCGTGCGGCGACCTGCTGGGCCGAAGCACGTGCTGTCCGGCGGCATCCGTGCACGGGACGGTGCACGAATCGTTCAGCGTGGAGCAGATCCGCGATGCCGCCCTCGTCGCCCTCGGAGCGGCCGGTGGCGGGGGCTGCTGCTGAGCGCCGTCACCACTCGAGGGCATTCGCTCATACCGCGGCTCGTGGACGGCTTCGGACTCCGGCACGCATCGCGGCACGTGTCGCGACCACCCATACCGAGTGGCCTCAGGCCCTGGTCACGGTGACCAACGTATCGAAGAAGGCCGCACTGCCGCCGATCGGGTCCGTCAGGCAGACATCCTTGAGCACCGGGTCGGTGAGCATGACGGCATTCGGACTCAGTCCCTTGCGTCTGCGCGCCTCGCCGGCGATCAGCTCGCCGTCGACAAAGACATCTTGGGAACCGTATGCCCAGTGGCCGTAGTGGTGGGAGACGACCACGACCCCGGGCCGTACCCCCTCGATCACCCGTAGGGGTCCCTGTATCACCACACGATCACCGCCGCCGATGTCGAATTCCCCACTCGGATTGGAGGCGGACGCGAGGCGCACCGCTTCTCCGTCCTCCAGTCCGAGACGATCGGCGTCGCGACGGCTCATGACGACGTGGTTCTCCGGGTCGAACGGCAGATTCCAGTAGTTGGACATCGTCCGAGACTGCGTGTGGAAGATCTCCTTGTAAGTGATGAGGTGCAAGTCGTAGCCCGCCGCCTCCAGTGGTCGACCCAACGAGTCGGCCACCGGGATCCAGGCCGGCAAGCCCGAGAACGCCTCGCCCGTCCCGGAATGCTTGGTCGCCGCGACATCCTCCAAGTAGAGACGCATCAGCTTCCCGAAGTCGTGGTGCAGATGATCGCCCTCATACGCCTTGTCGAATGCCTCGAAGCGTCCGCCTCGGTTCAGGACGAACACGACCTTCTCCCATTCCGACGGCTCCAACGCGCGCTTCCAGCGCTCAGGATCGAAGGACACCTTCGGAAGATGGCGTCTCGCCGTCTCGAACAGGGCCAGCTCGGCATCCTCGGCGCTCGGCACCTCGTCACCCGGCCCGTCGCCCATGGCGATGTTCGCAACCAGCTTCAGGTAATAGTCCTCCGGCCGCGTAAGATCCATGCCGGGGCCGAACGCGTCCTTGCCGAAGGCCGGGAGTCCCAATGCTTCGGCGATCGCGAAACACATCGCCTCCAGTGAGATCGGCATCTCTTCCTCACCGACGGTGACCGACTCGGTGAGCGGTCGGCCCACGGGCTGGCGCACGTGACTACTCTTGCTCTGGACGTCCGGGACCGTGTGCGGGGAGGCCCACCGTTCGAGGAACGTGATATCCGGGAAGACGTAGTCCGCATACATCGTCGTCTCCCCGATGACGATGTCGCTGCTGATGAACAGCGGGATCTTGTCGGTATCCAGAAGCGCGTCGATGAACTTGTCGCCGGCCGGCGTGGAGTAGGCCGGCGTGCCCATGTGGTTCCACAGCACCTTGACCGGATACGGGAAGCCCGCACGCGCGGCCGGGATGACCTCCTGATAGACGTTGGAGGTCAACGGGTAGAAGGGTCGCTTCGCCGGGTAGCCGTCGACAAGGGTCGTGTCCTCGTACTTCCACTTCTCCTTGCTGACGGGGATGCCGAATGCCTTGTGCTTGGCCGAGTACAGTTCGGCCATCTTGTACGGCTGGCCTTCCTTGTCCCCGAATTCGTGCCAGTGACCCCCGCCCTTGGATAGTCCGCCCGTCCAGTCCATGTTGCCGATCAGCACGTTCAAGGAGACCAGGGCGGTGCAGCCGTAGAAACCGTTGGTGTGCTGTGCGGGCCCACGATAGAACTCGACCGCGGCCTTCTTGCCGTGGGAGGTGAATTCCCGCGCCAGCTCCTCGATCACATCCTGCGAGATGCCACATGTCTCCGCGTATCCCGCAAGACTCATCTCGGCAGCCGATTCGCTCAGCAGCTGCAGTGCGGACTTCACACGGATGCCTCCTACCGTGGCGTCGACGAACAGGTCGCCCTCGGCGGGGCTCGCGTCCTCATCGTCGGCGGGATTCACGGCAGACAGGTTCCCCGAGCGCCGCACCACGAACTCATGACCGGCGCCCACGCCGACCTCGTCCGCGCGCAGGTATCTCGTAGGCCTGTCGTTCTCGATCTTGACGAGGTAGGAAGCGTCGCTGAACGACGACTCACCATCCTCCCCGGCGGCGGCCTTGTTCGCGTTCTCCAGGAACGTCCTGTCGAAGCGCTCATTCTCCAGGATCCAGCGGATCATCCCCAGCGCGAGCGCGCCGTCGGTCCCCGGAGTCACCGGGACCCATCGCTGTGCCTTCGCTGCCGTCTTGGATAGACGCGGATCGACGACCGCATAGCTGAAGCTGCGCTCCCTCAGCGAATGGGTGACCTTCTCGGCCATCGGCGTCACGCCGAAGTTCGCCTCGAACGCACCGGTGCCGAAGAAGATCACGTACTCGGCGTTCAGGAGGTCGGGCTTCAGGTTCGTCTTGCCCTTGCCCCACTTCCACTCGCCCTCTTCGTCGTCGTACTCGTACTCCGACGTCATGCGGTCGTAGGCGATGTGGTGGCTCTGCTCGCAGATGCTGGTGTGCTCGAACCAGTTCACCGACCCGAATCCGTCGGAGAGGAACCGCTGGCTGAACTCCTTTCGTCCGTGCTCGATCCGGCCGGACAACATGACGAACTGGTTGTTCTTCGGTCCCAGGTCCGGGTGTTCGGGATCTATCAGCACGTCCAGATGATCCGCGTGGATCCGTTTGAAATCGGCCACGGTGAGCTCGCCCTTCTTGAGCTTCCCAACATCGGCCCCCATGGCCTTGGACAGATCCGGGTCCCGCAAGGCGTACACGTCCTTCAGGCCGGTTATCTCGTGGTCCTCGCCGATATCCGCGAAGAGCCTCCCGCCCTCGACGATCTCCCGCACGGCTTGATCGAACGGGACCGTCTTCCACTGGTTCGAACCCCGTGGTCCCGTGCGCTTCAACACCTTGACCAGTCTGTACGGGTCGTACATCGTCTGGATACCGGCCTGACCACGCGGACAGATCTTGCCGTCGGCCGAAGCCGCTTCGGTCGGTGTCGTCTCGTAGGACAGGTTCGGCATGAGGTTCTGCGCGCTATAAGGGCTACCGTCTATCTTCACGATCACGCCGTCGAGCAGCTTGACCTTCAGGTCGCACCTGATGTGGCACTGCAAGCACGTCGTGTACAGGATGTTCTCGGGGTCGGCGAGCCGATAGGCGAACCCCTGCCCGTCCTCGGCCGCGAAGGCCACACCGTCCAGGATGGCCCTCACCTTCTCCATGTGCCCCGCGAACAGCGCGCAGCCGCCCAGCACGGCACTCGCCTTGATGAAGTCCCGCCGGGACGGAGGAGCCTTCATGCGAGGCGTGTCGTCTCCTGTCGGGTGCTTCCGGGTGTTCGTCATCTCTCAGACCTCCGGGCTCGCGGTCGGCTCCGGATCCGCATCGCCGATACCGAGCGGGAAGAACCTCCAGCCGGCGAAGAAGAGCAGGAGCCACACACCGATCAATCCCACCGTGACCGACCACTCGGTGAGGGTGGGCGCGTAGTCGAACGCGAGTGCGCCCTCCTGGTAGGCCTCTCTCAGCCCGGGCAGCATCTCGTGGGCGAATGCGGGCAGCACGATGTTCCAGCGGACGCCCACGAAGCCGATCACGGCCACCAGACAGACGGCCCCCACCAAGCGAGCATCTCTCGGGCGCAAGGCCAGCACGATCGCCGGTCCGATCAGTGCCATGCCGAGCCCGACCACCCAGTACACCCACCAGTTCGGACCGAACATCTGCGCCCAGAAAGGCTCCACATGCCCCAGGGAGTCCCCGTACAGGTTGACTATGACCTCGGCGAGTGCGATCAAGATGTCCACGAAGAGGAAGACGAGCACCAACCTGCCCAGCGCGATCACCGTCTCGGAGTAACTCCCGTCCGTGTTGAGCACGAAGGCGGTTATCGCCGTCAACAGCGCGCCGCCGGAGGCGAGAGCGGACACGAGGAACATGATCGGGTACACGCCCGTGTTCCAGTACGGATGGGCCACCTGGACGGCGAAGAGGGCGCCTACGCCACCGTGGAAGGCTACGGCCACCGGGACGCCGATACTCCCGAGCACCTTGACCCGTCTCAGGTCACGCTCGTGGGATTCGTCGCTCAGGTCGCGACTGCCGAACGACAGTACCTTCCCGACAGCCCCTCGCACGCCGCCGCGCCCGCTCCACTCCGCCAGTTCGCGTCGCGACAACAGGAGGATCTCGCCGGCCAACACTACGAAGTAGGCCGTATACAGCCATATCATCCACGCCATCGGCGAGGCGAATTCCGGAGTCGTGTACACCTCGAAGGCCCTGTACATGTGACCGAGATCCAGAGCGATGAAGGCTAGGGCGACGACCAGGCACACCAAGGCCGTGAACAGCGCGACCCTCCCGACTCTCTCGTACTGCTTGAAACCGAACACGTACACCAGCGACGAGATCAAGAACGCTCCGGCGGAAAGACCGACGAAGTAGATGTAGAAGACCACCCACAGCGCCCACGGGGTGGCTGAGCCGTAGCCCGTATTGACGTGGCCGTTGGCGAACCGGTCCCAAAGACCGGGAACTCCCGCCAAGAGCGCCACCGCGATGAGCGCGAGGATCACCCAGGTCCTGCGTGTCATGTCCAACCCCCTAGAGCAAGTAGTAGACGCTCGGCTCCGTTCCGAGCTCTTCCTTGAGGCGCATCATGTTGCCGGACGCCACCTGCTCGGCGACCAGGCTCTCCGGATCGTTGAGATCCCCGAACAGACGCGAACGCCCGAGACAGGTGACGATGCAGGCCGGCAGGATGCCGCTTTCGATGCGGTGGATACAGAAATGGCACTTGCGGGCATTGCCGACCGGAGATTCCTCGGCGCCGGGTCGCCGGACGTATTCCCTCTGGTACTCGAAAGCGGGCGCCGACTCGTAGGCTCCGACCCCGTCCGGCGCCTCCGCCGTGTAGAAGTCGCCCTTGTCGAAGTACCGGGCGCCGTAGGGGCAGGCGGGCAGGCAGTAGCGGCATCCGATGCAGTGTTCGTAGTTGACCACCACCACCCCGTCGGGCCTCTTGAACGTGGCGCCGACGGGACATACGGATACGCATGGCGGTTCGACGCACTGCTGGCAGGGCCGCGGCAGGAAACGGCGCGTGACGTTCGGGTAGGTACCGATCTCCTCTTCGGTGACCAACGTGTACACCACGCCGGGCGGCGTCTTGTTCTCCACCTTGCACGCCACGGTGCACGCCTCGCAGCCGATGCACTTCAGCACGTCGATCACCATCACCCAATGCCGCTCCTCGAGCGGCTTGGTGAGCGCCCTCTCGAGATCGGTGGTCATACGGGCGACGACGTCGATCCCGGTCCCGGTCGGCATGGTGTACCTCCGCCATATCAGCGCCGCACGTTCGGACAGCTCGCTTCATATGTATGGTGCAAGCGACGAAGGGCTGTGCGCGAGAGGGAAGACACCGCGCCGTGTGGGGGTAATCCCCGATATCGCACGCCGCCGGTTATGGATCCTTCGCGTCGATATCCTCGAGCCACCCTCTGCCGAGGGCATACCTGACCAGTTCGGCACGGCTGGACAGGCCCAGCTTGCTCATGACCCGCGCCCGATAGGTCTCGATCGTCTTCACACTCAAGTAGAGCGTGCGGCCGACCTCCTTGTTCGTGTGCCCCAGCGCGACGAGCCGCGCCACCTGGGACTCACGCTCGCTCAAAGGCTCGTCCCGATCCTGCGTGCCCGCCGAGCCTCCTTCGACGACAGGCGCCCTGATCTCCCCGACCAAGACGTGTGTCAGGGAGCGATCGACGAACGCGTCTCCGGCGAGGACCCTGCGGATAGCGGACATGAGCTCCGTATCGGCGCTATGCTTGAGAACGTAACCGGCGGCCCCGCGCTGGAGCGCCAGACGCAAGTGCTCGTCGTCTTCGTGCATCGTGAGCACCAGCACCGCGCTGTCCGGGCAGACTTCGGCGAGTCGGGGGATCAGGTCCAATCCACTCTGATCGTCCAGGGTCAGGTCCAGAAGCACGACGTCCGGCGTCAGCGATGCGGCGAGTTCCAGTGCCTCGTCGACGGTCCCCGTCTCCCCCACGATGCACACCTCACCGGTGGCCTCGAGCAAGAGCCTGAGCCCGGCCCGCACCACGGCGTGGTCGTCCACGATCAGGACGCGTGCTTGCTCCACGACTCTCCCACATCCTCACGCTCCAGAGGCAACCTGAGATGGATCGCCGTGCCCGCGCCCCGCGTGGATTCGATGACGAGGTCGCCTCCCAGCAGATCGGCCCGCTCCCTCATGCCTTCCAAGCCGAAGTGGTCACACGGATCGGACTCCGCCGACACGCGGTTCACATCGAACCCGCGTCCATCATCCTCCACCACGACCAGGAGCGAACCCTCGCTGCGCGTCATCACCACGGACACGTGCGAGCATCCGCCGTGCATCCCCGCGTTGGTCACCGCTTCCTGGACCACCCTGTACGCCGCGGCCTCCGTCGGCTGGTCGATACGACAGTCCGCCAGGCCGATCGCCTGCAAGTCCGTCCTGAAACCGAATGAGGCCGCCGATTCCCGCAGCACCGATTCGACGGCCGGCACCAGACCTTTCTCGCCCAACGCTACAGGGCGCAGACTCGACACCATCGCGCGAATACCGCTCATGCATTCGGTCGCGGTGCGCTGGAGTTTCGCGACCAAGCCCGCCGATCCGATGTCACCGTCAAGCCCGTCGGCCAGCACTTTGAGGCCGAGTTTGAGGTAGGTCAGCTGCTGGCCCGTCTCGTCGTGGAGTTCTCGGGCGACCCTCCCGCGCTCGTCCTCCCTGGCGTCCAGCGTGTGCGAGAGCAGCCTCGCCAACCGGGCTTCGTGGGCTTCCCCCTCTTCCCTGAGTACCAGGTTCTCGATGACGAGCCCTATCCGGCGAGCCGACGATTCCACCACATGCTCGTCCTCACACCCGAGACCCCCGGCCTTGCATACGAGCACCAGCAGCCCGAGACGTCGATCCTCGGTCGCGACCACACCCGGGACGGCGCACCCCGGCACATCGGGATCCTCCCCGTGTCCGACCTCCGTGACTCGATCGAGCACCGGGCAACCGAAGTCCTTCCCGGCGCACGCAGCCTCGCGAGCATCCTCTGGGACCTCCCCCTCGACCGAGTCGATCGAAGTGCAGGTCTGCGGATCGCATGAGGAGCGCACCAGGTCCTCGGCGGTCCCGAGCGCGGCGACCCACGCGCCCTCTCCGTCGGGCCGACGGACGCAGGCCCACCCGGCTGCCGCGGAGAGCGATTCGACGG
Organism: uncultured Eubacteriales bacterium; assembly: GCA_964406675.1. Taxonomy (GTDB): domain Bacteria; phylum Actinomycetota; class Coriobacteriia; order Anaerosomatales; family JAUVQN01; genus CAYOSP01. The sequence continues at coordinate 57,065 of CAYOSP010000008.1, forward strand.
TCAGCGCGACGGCCCTCTCCAGATACTCGGACGGCGATAGGGATCCCGCGTTCTCGGTACTCAACAGGTGGAGTGTGGCCAGCTCCCGGTTCCTTCTCTCCAAGCGCTTCAGGTACGAGTGCGACTGCGCGGTCTCGGCGCGCAACTCATCGACCATCCGGTTGAAGGAGTCCGTCAAGAAGCCCACTTCGTCGTCGGAGAACGGCTCCAGGCGGTGCTCCAGGTCACCCCTGCCGACGGCGCCCATGGCCATCACCAGCGATCGCAAGGGAGCGACCAGTATCCTGCCCAGAAGCAACGCCAACGCCACGGCGAGGAGGGTCGCCAGCGAGACGGCATACAGCAATCTCGCGGTCGAGTCGTCCACCAAGCTCATGACCCGGGCTTCGCTCATCCCGACGTGGACCTGACCGGCCCTTCCGTCGAGCACCGGCGCGACGATGTGACGGATGGATCCCTCATCGGTCGACACCGTACCCACGCCGGAGGATGCGGCGGCGACCCTCCGGCCGGCATCGACGAGTCCCGCCGGGACCGCTCCATCGAACGTGCTCGCCACGACCCTACCGTCCGCATCGACCAGGAACGCGTAGGCGATGTCCTGATCGTGTTCGACGGTATCGAGGAGAAGCATCTTCAGGTTCACCCGGTCACGGAGCACCAGGTCCTCACTGCCGGTCGAGGCCAAGCCCATCGCGACCATCCGTCCCCGGTGATCGAGTTCCGCGGTCATCGTGCGGTAGGTGTCGGTGCGGAGTTGGCTCATGGCGACCACGCCGACCATGAGCGTGATCAGCAAGGCCATGCCGGTCACCTTGACGTGCAAGGGCACACTGAGAACGGCACGGGACAGGTGACGCGATACCCGAAGCAGTGCGGGTTTGATGCTCACTGGGCCTCACCAGGCCTTGAGGCCGCCTTCGCGACGCACTGTTCGACGCTGTCGTACTCCTGGGCATCCGGTACCCGGAAGCGATCGACTCCGAGCGCTCCGAGTGCCTCGCGACCCGAGGGGTCTGCGTGCATCGAGAGGATCGCCTGGGATAGATCCTCTCGAACGGAGGGATCCAGCGTCGCGGGCACCACCACGGGAGGCATGCCGAACGGTCCGATACGCTCGACTATCCTGGTGTGCTTCGCATAGGCGTCGTCGCGTCCCAGCATCGCATCGAAGATCAGACTATCCACCGAAGCGCCGTCCACCACCCCCGTGGCCACGGCCACCACTGATCTGTCGTGGCTGTGAGTGAACACGACATCGGAGAAGAACGTGTCCGGGTCGAGACCTTCGCGTGCGAGCGCGCACCGGGGAGCTATCCAACCCGTGTTGGACATCACGTCGACGGACGCGAACGTCGCGCCGCCGAGATCGCGCAACCGGTCGACCCGACTCTCTTCCGGGACTATCACGTACGCGTAGTATACCGTCTCGCCCCCCACCACCGGCGCGGCCAACAACGAGATCCGGCCTTCGCGTCTCCCCATCACGTAGGCGCCGCTGCAGATGAACGCGACGTCGACCGCTCCGCTCTCTACCAGCTGATTCACCTCGGCGTACGTCGAACGGACCACCAGCTCGCCCCGCATCCCGACCGCGCGACCAAGGTAGGACACGACGTCACGGTACGCGATGAACGTCTCGTCCGGATTCGCCATCGCCGCGACGGCGACACGCAGCGTCCTGTCTCGATAGGGGGTCTCGCCGCGCTCCACGCCGGTCTCCGATAGATCGACGCTCCCCAGAGCGGGGGGGCGATCCGGCGTGGTCCGCAGAACCAGCGTCACGGCCAGCGCCGCGACGACGGCGTACGCCAGGATGCCCGCCGACACCACGAGCCGGTTGGCAGGCGGTACACGTATCCCACTATCCGATCCCTTGCACACAAGCTCGCCTCGAACTCACCGCGGACCGACGCGACGAGGCAGGTCCGTTCACGCGGTGGCGCGGTATCGCTCGTCGTCCTCGCCACTCAGAGCATAGACGCTGCGATGATGTGACGTCACGGGGCGGGGTGCGGCCGACGGTGTCGAGCCCTTGCCGCGCCCGTCGACCGCTCCACCACGCATCCCGTCGAACGCCCGGGCGACGGCACTGATGAGCAGGCCCAGGACGAACCCGAGTGCCAGGTTCTTGGTCACGGCGCCTACCACTCCGACCGTGAGGCAGACGACGACATCCGTGCGATCGACCAGATCCCTCGCCAGCATCGCGTGCTGTACGCCCACGAGAGCCAGAAGGGCGGCGAGCACCGGTGTGGGCACAAGGGCCAGGATCGGCACCACGTTCCCGTCGAAGATCAAGGCGATCGCCAGCAAGACCGCGCCCAGCATCGCCACCGACACGCCTGTCCGGGCTCCGAACCTGTGATGCGCGGTGATACCGCTCGAACCATGGCAGACCGGCATGCCTCCGATCCCCGCTATGAACACGTTCACCAGTCCCATGCTCCTCATCAGCGACCGTGGGGAGACGCGCTCCGTCCGGTCGGGATAGAGCCGCCCCACGACGTCCGAGCTGGCGTAGACGGCATTGGCGAGAGTCAGCGGCAACTGCGGAAGCACCAGTGTGGTCATCGCGACGGCAGCGAGTTCCAGATTCGGGATGCCGAGCGACGGGAGCGCGATACCCAGACGCAGCGTCCCGAGCCCCTTCCACGAGTCGGTGAAGGCCAGCCCGGCGAGCACGCCGACGGCGATCACAGCGAGCAGCGTGCCGTCGATCCTCCGGCGCGACACGATCGCGAGGATGACGAGGACCGCCCCGGCCACGAGCCACGAGAGCGAGAACTCGCCCCCGATGTGTCCGACGGGTGTGGCCATACCGGCGGCGGCCTCCGGCTGCGCACCCAGGAGGCGGACGGCGGAAGTCACCAGGAGCAGCCCGACTGCGAGCTGTATCCCACGGATGATCGGGCGCGAGAACAGCTTGCCGATGAGCCTGGGCAGAGGCGTCAGCGACAGAGCCAGGACGATCAGGCCGAAGAGTAGACCGGCCGTGCGCAACTGCTCGCCGCTCAGGCTCAGCGCGATCGCCACGGCCGACATGCTCTTGAGCGGTTGGACGGACAGCGGGATCTTGAAGTAGAGACCGGCCGCCATGTATGCGACGCCCACACCGGCGAGCACCGCGGTGGCGTCGAGACCGTTCACTGTCACGAGTGCGACGACCAGAGGGAACAACGTTCCGAGGTCACCGAGTGAGCCCGATAACTCCCGCAGTACGAATCGTCGGTCCCGGCGCATCTCGTCAGCCCCGGCTCCGCGTCGGACCGAGGAAGGTCGACTCGATCAGGTCGCTCAGCCCGGCGATGTCGTCCAGCCCGAACACCGGTACGTCCCCCACGTCATGAGTCCCATCCGTGACCAGCGCAAAGAGCTCGTCCCGACTGCAAAGGAGCTCGCCGGACCTCGCACTTCGCGAGATCTCGATCAGGACCGATCCTTCCTGTCTGTAGCCTTCGGTGAGCACGATATCCGCGTCTTCGACGAGCCGGAGCAGCTCATCCAACGGCAACTCGCGGTCTGTCTTCCGGAACAGTCCTATCTGGTTCGCCCCGCTCACGACCGTGACCCGAGCTCCGGCCTTCGCGTGACGCCAGGAGTCCTTGCCCTGGACGTCGATGTCCTGGTCATGCCTGTGATGCTTGATCGTGGCGACTCGATACCCCCTGGAGACCAGCACCGCGATGACGCCCTCCAGAAGGGTCGTCTTGCCCGAATCGCTCTCGCCGACGACGCTGACGGCGACGGGTACCGTGTTGCCGCTCATAGGCGTACTCCTTCCGACCGCCGATCACCGCATCCGACGCGAACCGGCCCCCGTCCACCGGCAGGAACCGGCGATCGCCTACCGCACAGGCCTGTTCGTAGTCCTCAGGCGTGTTCACGTTCACGAAGCTCATCAGACCTTCATCCACGGCTTCGAGCGATCCCGCAGGCACCCATGCGACCCTCAGATCGTCCAGAGCATCGACGAGCCTGCGGCCCCCGCCGGTCAGGAACGCCTCCAGTCGATGTATGGCGTCGCGGCGATAGAACGCCAGCAACGGCTCGACTCCCCGGTCCGTCATGGGGACGACGGCCTGGGCTCCAAGAGTCCGGCATCCCCACAGCACTCGTATCACGTCCGCCGAGAGCCAAGGCATGTCCGCCGCAACGGCCAACACCCACCCGTGTCGAGCATGCCTGATCGCGGTGACGAGACCACCGAGAGGACCCTGATCCGGCTCGTCGTCGGTCACGACCGTCACGTGCGGGCCCAGTCGGGCGCCCGCCGGGCCGGCGGGTCGATCGGTCACCAGCATCGTCTCAGCGCAGGTGCTCGACACGATGTCGACGACCCTGGAGACCATCGTTCTCCCGCCCACGGGTAGGATCGTCTTGTCCGTCCCCATGCGCGAAGACCGCCCGCCGGCGAGAACCGACGCGGTAGCATCGATCAACGGGCCGTCCGATCGTCCGCACTCGAATCCCATACCCCGACGCTACATCCGCCGGAGCGTTCAGTCTGTCAGGCGTAGCACCTCAGCACGTGGGGTCTTCCCGCGAAGCACGGCCCTCGACGAGACGCCGGATCCCGTCCAGGGCCTCCGTCTCGGCTCAGGGAGCGGTCTCGGACGTACCGGGGTCGTCGGACGATCCGCCGCCCAACAACCGCCCTATCGCGGCCGAGACCGGCTCGAGTTCGAGTTCGCCCGCGTGTATCACTTCGTCGCCGGCGAGCACGATCGGCAATGGGCTCCCCATCACCAGCCGGTTCATCACGGCCTCGCGCCGGGTCTCGTCCAGCCGGAGGAGTTCGGCTTCGACGAGCCGGATGTCCGTCGCGTATCTCTCGTTGAGACGTGCCTCCAACACGTGGAGGCGCCACCGCAGCGGCATCTCTCAAGTCGCGCCCTCGTCTATCTCGCCGAGGACCGACCCGGGAGTGTCACAGCAGTCGGCGCCGTCGCCTCAACCGCATGCGGGCGCCGACACGACCAGTACGGTGAGCTCGTCCATCACGTCTCCTCACACTCTCTCACGCCTGCCGTTCGCTCATGCCTGCCACTCTCTCACGCGATCCATACCAGATACCCTGCGGCACCGAGGAGTCCCACGCCGCCGAGCTTGGTCAACGCCGGGGTGAGCTTGGAGATCCGGCGCATCAGGCCCAGTGATCCGGACGCGACGCCGAGGAGCATCAGCGGCACCCCCTTGCCCAGACCGTACACGAAGAGCATGGCACCGCCCTTGGAAGCGCTGCCGGTGGTGGCCGCGATCGCGGCGATCGCGGCGAGGATCGGCGTGGAGCACGGCGAGGCGACCACGCCGAAGAGCATCCCGAAGAGCAGCGCGCCGATGATGCCACGGCGCTCGGGCCGCTGCGTGGGCAGCAATGCGTTGAAGCGGTCGACGGGGATGTTGATGACACCGAGCATCTGCAGCGCGATCACGACGCAGACGGCGGCGATGACGTAGTAGGCCCAGGCGCCGAGCAACAGCGCCCGGCCGAGCAGCCCCGCGAGCGCGCCCACCGCCGCGAACACGAGGCTCATGCCCAGCACGAACACCGCGGACAGCCCGAGTGCGTGCAGCAGCATCACGCGCGGGCGCTCGTCTTCCGGATCGCGGGTGACCATGCCGGTCACGTAGCCGAAGACGGCGGGCAGCATCGGGAGCACGCACGGCCCGAACCCGGCCACCACTCCGCCGAGGAACGCGACGCCGAAGGCGGCGATCCCGCCGACCTGTCCGGCGGTCAGCTGCGTAGCGAGCGCTTCGATGTTCACTGCGCCGAAACCAGCGCGTCGAGATGGCCGCGCATCTGCGTCTCGTCCATCGCGCCGGTGAACGAATCCACGACGGTCCCGTCCGGCGCCAGGAAGAACGACGTCGGGATGTACTGGAAGGAGAACCCGGACGCGAGCTCGCGTCCCGAGGGATCGTCGGTGATGGCGTTGACGAAGGCGATCTCGTCCTCGTACTCGGGGACGACGACGTCGGCCACCTCCGAGATCTCGACGCACGGGACGCAGGTGAGCGAGTGGAAGAGCACATAGATCGGCTTATCCGAACCGAACGCCGCCTCGAAGTCGGCGACCGCGTCGTTGCGGACCGACGTGATCGTCTCTTCCCCGGGCTCTCCGGCCGTCAAGGTATCGGCCGGCCCGCTGTCGCCGATCACGAGCTTCCCGACGATGAGCATCAGGAAGCCGATGAGGACGACGAGCAGTATGGCGGTCTTGGTGCGGTCCGGCCCCGCGGTGTCGGACGTCCGCGCGGCTCCGGATCCCTTCGTCGTCGATGTGTGGCCCTTCTTACTCATCGATCGCAGTCCCCTCCTTCGCGCCGGTCGATCATCGGACCCGCGCCTCGATCAGCCGTTCCGTATCTCCATCAGCCGTTCCTTCCGCGTCTCCATCAGCCGTTCCAGCAGCAGACCCATGGGGACGGCGGCCACGATTACCAGCACCACCCGTGCCAGCGAGAACGGCAGGCCGAGCATGCCGATCTCGAGCGGCACCATGGGGATCTTGACGGCCCAGGCCGCGAGCACCGCCCCGAGCACCGCCCAACGCGCGCCGTGCTCTTGCACCGTCTTGAGCAGCGGGAAGATCACGTACGCGGGTCCGACCAGCATCGTCCCGGCCACGCTCGCGGCGAACACGGCCTTGAGCCCGCCGCCCTTGCCGAGCAGGCCCGCGATCCTCTTGCGGTCCACCCAGACGTTGAACAGCCCGACCGCGACGAAGACCGCGACGATGATGGGGAGCACGCCCAGCAGGACACGCGAGCCGACGGCGAGCGCCTCGAGCGCTCGCGCGGGTGAGACCACGAACGCCCATCCGTACAGCAGCGCCGCGAGCACGAACAGCGCCTCGTGCCTCACCCACTTGACGACGCGCTTCACAGGACCCACCCCATCAGCACTCCGATCACCATCGCGAACACGAACGACAGCACGTTGCGGCCGATCGCGAATCGAGCGCCGAACATGCGCGCCTCGAACGGCAAGGAGACGAACCCCACGAGCGTCCACGAGACGATGAAGGCGGCCACCGCGGGCAACCAGGCGCCTCCGCCGAGCAGGGACGCGGCGACCGGATACGCGGCGACGGGCGGTCCCGCGGCGACCGAGCCGACGGCGCCGGCGACGAGCAGGGACGAGACCCCCGCTTGAGAGCCCAAGAGACGCTCGATCGTCGACGGCGGGACATAGACCTCGAGCAGACCGACGAGCCCGAACACCGCCACCAGCGTGAGCGCCACACCGCCGAACGACTTCAGTCCGCTACGGGCGGCCTTGGCGGCCTTCTCGCGGCTCTTGGCGTAGGTGTACGCGAACCCGAGCCCCGCCACGACGAGGTAGACGATGCCGACGTAGCGCTCGACCACGTCAGCCCTCTTCGCTCAACGGCACGAGCACCACGGGCGCCTTCGCACGCCGGACGACGCGGTCGGCGACCGAGCCGATCACGGCACGGACGAGCCCGGTCCGGCCGTGCGTACCCATCACGATGATGTCGACCGCCCGCTGCTCGGCGACCTCGAGGATGGCCTCGGCCACCTCTTCGGCATCTACGACGGTCTCCTCCGCGGCGACGCCCGCCTCACGGATGCGCTGAGCTTCCTGCGCGACCACATCGCTCATGTACGCGTGGAGCGCGGCGGTGACGCCCTCGTCCTCCATGTGCCCGTACATCGCGCGCTGCGCGACGCCCAGGACGAGGACCGTGTCCAGTTCCGCTCGAGCGATATCGGCGGCGAAGCGGGTCGCCGCCTGGGCGGTCGGTGAGCCGTCCGAGGGCAACAAGACGAGGCGTGATCCCGTCACTTCCCGTCACCCCCTCGTGCCTGTGCCGCCATCTCCTCGAGCTTGGTCTTCGCCTCGGCGAGTACGTGGTTCTCCTTGATGAGGTGCGCGATGTAGCTCACCGGCGGGAAACCGATCGCTTTCTGCGGGCACAGGTTCTCGCACGTCACGCAGCCCACCATGCACTGCACCGGCCTCGCGGCGACCGCCTTCTCTCGGTCGAAGTCGTAGTCGAAGACCTTGCGTCCACACGTCGTGACGCACAGCCCGCACCCGATGCACAGGCTCTCATCGACTCGGGGTGACCAGTCGATCGACGTTCGTTCGACACCATGCCATGGAGCCGTGAAGTCCGGCATCTCGAATCCTCCTCCTAGTCTCGGTCATCCATCGTAGTCTCGGTCATCCATCGCGTCGCGACGATGCGGCGCATGTCGTTCTCGGTGCTCGAGGCGCTATCCGACGAGCCACGGAGCCAGCAGATTGAACACGTAACCCGTGATGGTGATGACCACGAATCCGGTGCCGATGAAGATCGCTATCAGCTTCGGCTTCATGACCTTGCGCAGGATGATGAACTCGGGCGCCGAGAGCCCCACCGTCGCCATGAGCAGCGCCACCACCGTGCCGAGCGCCACGCCCTTGTCGACGAGCACCTCGGCCACCGGGATCACGCCGGCCACGTTGCTGTAGAGCGGGATGCCGAACATGGTGGCTATCGGCACCGCGAGCGGATTGCCGGGGCCCGCCCAGCGGCTCAGCAGCTCGGCGGGCACGAAGCCGTGCATGAACCCGCCGATCGCGATACCGATCACGACGAACAGCCACACACGTCCCAAGATGTCCTTGACCTCGATCCACGCGCCCTGCGCACGCTGCGCACGCGTCATCTCCGGGGGCGCGGCATCGGCCATCCGTATCTTCCACACGTACTCCTCGATCTCGCCCTCGAGATTGAGACGGCCGAGGATGAAGCCGCCCGCCACCGCCACGATCATCCCGGACACGAAGTAGGCCACCGCGATCTTCCAGCCGAAGAGGGCCACGAGAAGCGACAGGGCCACGAGGTCTACCAGTGGACTCGCGATCAGGAACGAGAACGTCACGCCCAGCGGCACCCCGGACTCGACGAAGCCGATGAACAACGGCACCGCCGAGCACGAGCAGAACGGCGTCACCACACCGGTGCCCGCTCCGATCACGTTGCCCACCCACTCGCGCTTGTGCGCGAGATACTTGCGGGTCTTCTCGGGCGGGAAGTACGAGCGGACGAACGAGACGACGAAGACGATCACCGCGAGCAGGAGCAGGATCTTCGGCACGTCGTAGATGAAGAAGTTGACGGCCGCGCCGAGGTGGCTGTCCGGAGACAGCCCTATGAGGTCGTACGTGATGCGGTCGGAGAGCCACTGGAGTGGCGCGAAGATGTCCATCGACGGGCCGCGCTAACCCTTGAGGATGGTCTTGATCTCGTCGAGCGACGGCACGCGCCCGGCGACCTTGACCTCCTCGTCGACCACGAGACCCGGCGTCGACATGATGCCGTAGCCCATGATGTCCGCGAAGTCGGTGACCTTCACGATCTCGGCCTCGATGCCGAGCTCTTCAGCCGCCTTCGCTGCGAGCGACTCGAGCTTCCGGCAGTTCACGCAACCCGAACCGAGGATCTTGATGACCATGCGAGTCCTCCCTACGTGTCGTTACACAGTCCTTAGATGCCTATCCTTCGATACCTATCGAACTCTACCGCCGCGCCCGGCCGGTCGTCGACCGCCGGGATCGGATCACGGGGATCGGATCAAAGAGACCGGATGGCTGCCGCCACCGCGGCAAGCACGTCCTGGTCGAGCGAGTAGTACACCCAGGTGCCGTCTTTGCGGGCCCGAACCAGCCCGGCTTCACGGAGCCCGGCCATGTGGTGCGAGATGGTCGATGGGGCGAGCTCCAACCACTCGGACAGCTTGCACGCGCACACCTCGTCCGCATCGCGACACGAGGTCTCCCCGCGACCGGCAGCCTCGCTGAGCAGACGCACGACCTCTCGGCGGTGCGAGGACGCGAGCGCCTTCATCGCCGTATCCAACTGCTCTTCAGTGAGAGGGGTGCGTACGGTGGTAGCCATCTGTCATCCTATCCTTCGAACTTCGTCGAAGTATGTAGACGACATCGGGATCTGTCAAGACCCGATACGGTCTACCCAGGTGGGTATCTCGATCGCCGTAGCGGTGCTTCGACCGGACACGGACGGGGTCGATGAGCGGATGGCACCGAACAGCCCCGCCTCCCTCTCAGGAACGCGGGGCTGTGTGGCCGGTCGCTTGACGTGCGTGGACGCTATGGGGTCGAGGGAGGCACCGGCGCACTGTCCGGGATCGCCTCGGCGGGCACGGACTCGGGCTGTACGTCGGCCGGCGGAGCGTCGGGCTCGCCGCCCTGGTCAGCCGGAGCCGGGGTCACGGGGTCGTCCTCGGGCACGTCGGCCGCCTCAGGCGCTTCGTCGGGCACACCGGCCGCCTCAGGCGCTTCGTCGGGCACGCTCGACGACGGCTCGCCGGTCTCAGCGGCATCCGCAGCACCGGCGGAAGCGGTGGCGGCGATACCCTTGCCGTACTCGCTACCGTCAGCCGGATCGCCCGAGAAGACCTTGCCGACGACCGCCTTGGCGACAGGCGAAGCCGATGCCGGGAGGCTCGGCGCCTGGCGCTCGGCGGCAGCCGTCGATTCGCGAGCCTCGAGTGCGGCCGTGGGCGGTTCCGATCGGTCCATCAGTTCGTCGGGCAGGGCGGGCATCGTCGCGGTCTCGGACAGATCCGGCCGCGCATCGGGATTCGGAAGCTCCACCCCGACGGCGTCGAGCGTGTCCGCGGCCCATTGCTGAGCGGGCGCGGGCAGGGTGCCGGTGGCGGCCATCCCGCTCGCGGCCACCGCCACGGCGGCACCGCCGAGTACGAGCTTGCCGAAGAGCGTGGACAATAAGGTCCCAAGCATAACGCGTCGCCTCCATCTCGGTATCAGTAGACGGGCAGGTCGATCGACCGGCTTGGTCGTCGACGTGGGAAGGTTCTCGGCAGCCTCCGTCGCCTCGGCCGCGAGCATCCCCACGAAGGAGTCATCAGGCGTCTGGGCGTGGACCGACGAGGAACGCAGTCCCTCGACGAACGCCGCGGCCTCCGTACCGTCATCGGTCTTCCCCGATGCGAGCCGGTCGGCCCACTCGTCCATCTCTCGCCTCGAACGCCTCATCGCACTCCTTCCTCTCACCCCTGTTACCGACAGCGCGGCTCAGAACGTACCACCTGACGCTAGAGATCCTTCGAGGCGTTCGAGCGACATCCCTGGTGCGACGATCCCGCCTCGCTCGCCGCGGCCTCGAGGATTCAGACGGCGGAGGAGGACTGGGAGGATTCGACCGTGTAGCGCCGCCGGATTCACTGTTCTCGTCAGCGGGTACGAGTACCGCACGAACGGTCTCACTCGGCCGCCATCGGGCCAGGCCGGCGACGCCATCGGGCCAGGCCGCGATGATGCTCGTCGAGCCTCCACCAGATCATCGGAAGTCCAGCAGACAGCCGAAAGAGGTGCTCCCCATGACAGACGACGACCGCAACCCCACGACCGATGACGCCGGCATCCCCGTGTCGAGCGACGAGTTCTCCCTCACGGTAGGCCCCGACGGACCCATCGTGATGCACGATCACTACCTCATGGAGCAGATGGCGAACTTCAACCGTGAGA
>CAYOSP010000009.1:0-1358 GCA_964406675.1 uncultured Eubacteriales bacterium
GAGGTGCTCGAGGTCTAGCGAGTACTCGGTCCAACCTTCGTTGTCGCCGGTATGCATCCAGCCGCGCGTCTCCGACGGATTCCCCGCCAGCGCGTAGACCATGTCGTAGTAGTACTCGACGTCCACCCACGCCCGATAGCGCAACGTGGCTCTCACATCACCCGGAGCGGCGGACAGGTCGAGCGACGGCACCGACTCCATCCAGGCCGACTCGGTATTCTCGTAGCTGGTCAGACCCGCGCTCGTGGGTGGACTCACGTATGCGCCGCTCTCGAGCGCCCACGGCTGATGGACATGATCGCTCGTATCCCAGGACGAGAGATCGTCGAACGAGTCCGAGAACACCGTGCCGCCGTCGATGGGCACGCGGGACCCGGGCACGGTGCTGAGGATGCGCACGCCGGGAGCGGCCAGATCGACCTCCGTTGCCCCGTAGTTCGAGAAGCTCGCGAGCGCGTCGTCGTTGTCGGTCGCCGACACCGCGATCACGTTCGCGAGATCGTATCCGCAGGGGTAGAACTCGGTGGAGTCGTTGTCGGAACCCTCGTTGCCGGCCGCGGCCACGAACACACCGCTGAAATCGGCGATCGCGCTCTCGAGCGCGGAATCGTATCCCGTGCCGACCCACGACGCGTTGATGACGTCCGCGCCCATCGACTCCGCATACCGTACGGCTTCCACCGCGTCCGCGGTGGTGCCGGACCCGTTCGCGGCCAAGAACCTCAGTCCCATCAGCTGTACGTCCCAGGTGACCCCGGCGACACCCTCCCCGTTGTCGGACACCCCGCCGATCGTACCGGCGACGTGGGTACCGTGTCCGTTGTCGTCGTACGGGTCACCGTCAGCGTGGTAGAAGTCGAAGCCGTGCACGTCGTCGACGTATCCGTTGCTGTCGTCGTCGATACCGTCGCCCGGGATCTCCCCGGCGTTCGTCCATATGTTCGCCTGCAGATCCGTGTGGCCGTAGTCGATGCCCGTGTCGATCACGGCGACCACCACGGACCCGTCACCGGTCTCGTACTCCCAGGCCTCCGGCGCGTCGATATCGGCGTCCGTCGTGCCGGGGTCCCCCTGGATCTCCTGGCCCGTGTTGTGGAGCCCCCAGAGCTCGCCGAAGCGCGGATCGGAGGGGGTCGCTTCGATGGTGTAGACGTAGTTCGGCTGGGCGAGCGCCACGCCCGGCTGGTTCCCGTACAGCTGCACGGCTTTGCTCACCGGGGTCTTCTTGCTCAACTCCACCAGGCGGTAGTCGGCATCGCCCCCGAAGCGCTCGGACCGCCGCACGCCCATCCGTTCGAGGAGTCCGGCTTCATCCGACACGGTTAGCCCGGACTCGAACCGCACGATGAGCTCGCCGG
>CAYOSP010000009.1:1458-7555 GCA_964406675.1 uncultured Eubacteriales bacterium
ACGGCTCCCGCGAGCTCCGAGACGAACGCCCCGACGTCCTCCGGATCGCCCTGCCTCGCCACGATCGCGCTGCCGACCACGACCCCGTCGGCGAACGACGCGACCTCCGCGGCCTTCTCCGGCGTGCCGATGCCGAACCCGACGGCCACCGGCGTGTCGGTGACGGCACGCACGCGCTCGACGAGCCTCGGGAGCGTCTCGGACAGCACCGCGCGCTCGCCGGTCACGCCGAGGGAGCTCACGCAGTACACGAAGCCCCGCGAGCGCTCGGCGACCAGCCGGATGCGCGCGTCGGTCGAGGTCGGCGCGACGAGGAACACCGTGTCCAGGCCCGCGGACGCGGCGAGCCACTCGTCGGCCGCGTCCGCCGGAAGGTCCGGGATGATGAAGCCCTCCACCCCCGCCTCTCGCGCCGCCCTCGCCGTCTCCTCGAGCCCGTACTGGAGGATCGGGTTGTAGTAGGTCATCAGGACGATCGGCGCCACCGCCGACCGTGCGCCCGCACTCCCTCCGTCGAGCTCGCGCACGAGTCCGAACGTGTCGTCGAGCGACCAGCCCGCCGCGAGCGCGGAGCGTCCCGCGTCGCGGATCACCCGTCCGTCCGCGAGCGGGTCGCCGTAGGGCACGCCGAGCTCCACGAGGTCCGCTCCCCCTTGGACGGCCGCTCGGACGGCCTCGAGGCACGTCCGCCTATCCGGATACCCGGACATGAGGTACGCGACGAGCGCCGGACGGTCCTTCGCGAAGGCGCGCGCGAGGTCACCCTTCACCGAGCCCCGCCTCCCGCACGATGTCGACGTCCTTGTCGCCACGGCCCGAGAGCGTCACCGCCACCGTCGCCCGCGGACCCAGCTCGTCTGCGATGCGCGGCAGCAGCGCGAGCGCGTGGCTCGACTCGAGCGCGGGGATGATGCCCTCCAGGCGGCAGAGCCGCCCGAACGCCGCGAGCGCCTCGTCGTCGGTCACCGGTTCGTAGCGCACCAGCCCTTCGTCGCGATAGTAGGCGTGCTCCGGTCCGATGCCGGGGTAATCGAGCCCCGCAGAGACCGAGTGCGCTTCCAACGGATTGCCTCCCTCGTCCTGCAGCAGGTAGCTGAGGAAGCCGTGCATGACGCCCGGTCGACCCCTCGCGAGGGACGCGCCGTGGCGGCCGTCGAGCCCCTCCCCGGCGGCCTCGGCACCCAGGAGCATCGGACGCTCCTCCGCGGAAAGCCCCCCGACGATCGGGTGGAACGTCCCCACCGCGTTCGAGCCGCCACCCACGCAGGCGAGCACGGCGTCGAAGCGCAGGTCGCGGCGAGCGGCCTCCGACAGGAGCTCGAGCCCGATGACGGATTGGAAGCCACGGACCATCTTCGGATACGGATGCGGTCCGAGCGCCGATCCGAGCACGTAGAAGGTGTCCTCGACCCGCTCGGTCCAGTGACGCAGGGTCGCGGTGACCGCCTCGGCGAGGGTGGCCGCGCCCTCCTCTACCGGCACGACCTCGGCGCCGAGCAGACGCATCTTGTACACGTTGAGTGACTGGCGCCGGATGTCCTCGCTGCCCATGAACACCGCGCACTCGAGCCCGAGCAGCGCCGCCGCGGTGGCGGTTGCCACCCCGTGCTGTCCCGCGCCGGTCTCCGCGATGACCCGCCGCTTGCCCATCCGCGCGGCGAGCAGGCACTGGCCCACCGTGTTGTTGATCTTGTGCGCTCCCGTGTGGGCGAGGTCCTCACGCTTGAGGTAGACGTCGGCGAGCCCCACCGCCTCGGCGAGCCTCCGTGCGCGATACAGCGGCGTCGGCCGACCGACGTAATCGCGCAGCAGCCGCTCGAGCTCTTCGAGGAACGCCTCGTCGGCCATGGCTTCCGCGAGACCCGTCTCGAGCTCCTCCAGTGCCGGCACCACCGTCTCGGGCACGTAGCGGCCGCCGAACGCGCCGAAGTAGCCGCGCTCATCGGGAAGTGTCGGCATCGAGGAAGGCGTCGGCATCGAGGGAGACACCGGGGGGCCCGCGCGTGAGTGTGGGTCGATGTCGGTCATCGCGCCCCCTCCTCCCGCGAGACGGACCGATCCCGTGGATCGACCCGCTCCCGCGAGACGGTCCGCTCCCGCTCCTCCTGCAGGCGCCCCGCCTTCAGTTCGGCGTCGGCGACCCGCACGGCCGTGCAGAACGCCGCCATCATGTTGCGGTCCTTGCGGCCGGGGAACTCCTCGACGCCGCTGGAGACGTCCACGCCGTATGGCTCGAAGCGGTGTACCGCGTCGCCTACGTCGATCGGATCCAGCCCTCCGGCGATCAGCACCGGGATCCCCTCGGGGAGCGGACCCACGAGGTCGTAGGCGAACTTGTGTCCCGTGCCGCCCGGCGTGCCCGATCGGTACGTGTCGAGCAGGATCGCGCTCACGTGACCCCGGTACGGCTCCACCGCCTCCGCCGAGAACCGCTCATCGACCCTGAACGCCTTCACGACGGGGACCGGGAGCTCGTCACAGAACCCGGGGGGCTCGTCGCCGTGCAGCTGCACCGCCGAGAGCCGCGCGACCGCCACCGCCTCGAGGATCTCCTCCGGCGCCGCGTCGACGAACACGCCCACGCGCGCCTCGAAGGGGGTGAGCGCCGCGGCGATCTCGGCAGCCCGCCCCGGGGTGACCCGGCGCGGGCTGCCCTCGGCGAACACCATCCCGACGGCGTCGGCGCCGGCCGCCACGGCCGCCGTCGCGTCCTCAGGGCTGGTCACGCCGCATATCTTGACACGTGTACGCCTCATCGCCGGTCGTCTCTCTCGATCGGTGTCGTCACGTCGCCGTGGCTACTCGACGTCGCACAGCGAGCCGGCCGCGAAGTCGTAATCCTCGAGCCCGCCGCTCAGGTACGCCTCGTACGCCGCGAGATCGAAGTGACCGTGACCCGACAGGCCGAACAGGATGACGCGCTCCTCGCCGGCCTCCTTGGCCGCGAGCGCCTCGTCGATGGCGGCCTGGATCGCGTGGGAAGACTCGGGCGCGGGCAGGATGCCCTCCTCGCGAGCGAACAGCACCGCCCCGTCGAACACGTTCGTCTGGTGCAGCGCCACGGCCTCCATCTCGCCCTCGTGCACGAGCATCGAGATGATCGGGGAGTCACCGTGGTAGCGAAGGCCTCCCGCGTGGATGCCCGCCGGCACGAAATCGTGGCCGAGCGTGTACATCATCACCTGTGGGGTGAGCCCCGCCTCGTCGCCGAGATCGTAGCGATACTCGCCGGCGGTGAGCGTCGGGCACGCCTTGGGCTCGACCGCGAGGAGCCGCACGTCGGGCAGACGACCTTCCTTGCGCTCGCGATAGTACGGGGCGGCGAGCCCGGCGAAGTTCGAGCCTCCGCCCACGCAGCCGATGACGACGTCCGGCCGGCTGCCGGCCATCTCCATCTGCTTGATGGACTCCTCGCCGATGATGCTCTGGTGGATGCAGACGTGGTTGAGCACCGAGCCGAGCGAGTAGTGCGTGTCCTCCCGCTTCACCGCGTCCTCGACCGCCTCGGAGATCGCGATGCCGAGCGAGCCCAGCGAATCCGGGTTCGCCTCGAGCACCGCGCGGCCGACCTCGGTGTCCGTCGACGGCGAGGCGACCACGGAGGCGCCGTACGTCTCCATGAGGATGCGCCGGTACGGCTTCTGGTCGTAGGAGACCTTCACCATGTACACCTTGCACTCCATGTCGAAGTGCGCGCACGCGATGGAGAGCGCGCTGCCCCACTGGCCCGCGCCGGTCTCGGTAGCGAGCCTGGTGACGCCCTCGGCCTTGTTGTAGTAGGCCTGCGCGATGGCGGTGTTCGGCTTGTGCGAGCCGGCCGCGCTCACGCCCTCGTACTTGAAGTAGATCCGCGCCGGCGTGTCGAGCGCCTTCTCGAGGTTCTTCGCGCGGATGAGCGGGCTCGGCCGGTACGTCTTGTAGATCTCGAGCACCGCTCCGGGGATGTCGATGTAGCTGTCCTGCGACATCTCCTGCTTGATGAGCTCCATCGGGAACAACGGGGCGAGATCCTCCGGCCCGAGCGGCTCGTTCGTCGCCGGGTGCAGCGGCGGGTCGAGCGGCTTGGGCAGATCCGGCATCACGTTGTACCACGCCTCCGGCATGTCCTTCTCATCGAGTACGAACTTCGTCCTGTCCGGCATGTCGCATCCCTCCTGGTGTCGTCTTCGGTCGTCCGCCTCGCTATATCGAACGGTCGCCGCGGCCGAGACCGCGCACGCCCGTGAGTCCCTCCACCGCGCCGGCGGGATCCGCCGCGCGCATGACGTACTCGCCCACGAGCACGGCATCCGCCCCGCTCCGCGCCGCGGCCCGCACGTCCGGCCGCCCCTTCACACCGCTCTCGGCTACCGCGACGAAACCCTCGGCCGACACGAGCTGCACCAGCCCGAGCGAGCGTTCGACGTCCACCTCGAGCGTGCGGAGGTCGCGGGAGTTGACGCCGATCACACGCGCGCCGCTCTCCCTCGCGAGGGCGTACTCCTCCTTACCGTGCACCTCCACGAGCGGCTCGAGGCCGGCGTCCGACGCGAGACGCACGAAGTCGGGAAGGCGCTCTCCCAGCACGGCGACCATGAGCAGGACCGCATCCGCCCCGACCGCGCGCGCCGTCTCGATCTGCAGCGGGTCGACCACGAAGTCCTTGCACAGCACCGGCACGTTCACCGCCGCCGAGACCTCGAGCAGGTCCTCGAAGCAGCCGCCGAACTGGGCCGGCTCGGTGAGGACCGAGACGGCGGCCGCTCCCCCTTTCTCGTACGCCCGCGCCTGGACCGCCACGTCGATCTCGGGAGCGATCGGGCCGACCGACGGCGACGCCTTCTTCACCTCGCAGATCACCCCGACGTCGGCCCGGTCCGTCAGCGCGTCGGCGAAGGAACGCTCCCGAACCCGCGGCGTCGCCGGGGGAAGGAGCGCCGGGTCGAGCACCGCCACGGCCTCGGTCCGCGCACGGATCATGCCGCCGAGGAAGCCTTCGTCGGTGGGTCCGGTGTCGAAGAGACGCTCCATGGCTACGCTCCCACCGCCGAGCGTTCGTGCGCCGCGGCCAGCTCGACGCTCATCGCGGCGAGCGCCTCGAGACGCTCCCGGGCCGAGCCGGAATCGACGGACCTGCGGGCGGCCTCGATCCCGGCCGCCAGGTCCTCGCAGGCGCCCGCGGCGAGGAGTGCCGCGGCGGCGTTCATGAGGACGACGTCCCTGCGCGGTCCCTCCGCTCCCGAGAGCACCTCGCGCGCGATGCGGGCGTTCTCCTCGGCGTCGCCCCCGGCGATCTCGTCCATGCCCGCGCGGGGGATCCCCACCGACGCGGGATCGATCTCGTACGCCCTCACCGACCCGCCGTCGAACTCGCCCACGAGCGTCCGCCCGGAGACGGACACCTCGTCCATGCGCGGATATCCGTGGACCACCAGCACGCGCTCGGCCCCGAGCCTGCCCGCGACCTCGGCGAGGACCGGCACGAGCTTGGGATCGTACACGCCCAGCAGCTGGCGCTTCGCGCCCGCGGGATTGGTGAGCGGACCGAGCACGTTGAACACGGTGCGCATCGCGAGGTCCCGCCTCGGGCCGGCCGCGTGGCGCATCGAGGGGTGCAGCGCCTGCGCGAACAGGAACCCCACGCCCACCTCGTCGACACAGCGGGCCATCTCGGCCGCCGAGAGGTCGATCCGCACGCCGAGCGCCTCGAGCACGTCCGCGCTCCCGCACTTCGACGACACCGAGCGGTTCCCGTGCTTCGCGATCGGCACGCCCGCGCCGGCCACCACGAACGCGGTGACCGTCGAGACGTTGAAGGAATCCGCACCGTCACCGCCGGTCCCGCACGTGTCGATGTACCCGGAGACCGTGGGGCGGACGGGCTCGGCGTGCTCGCGCATGGCCCGCGCGAAACCGGTGATCTCGTCGACCGTCTCTCCCTTGATCCGCAGCGCCGTCACCAGCGCGGCGATCTGCGCCGGGGTCGCCTCACCAGCCATGACCGCCGTCATCGCGGCGGCGGCCTCCTCTTCGCTGAGCGACCTGCCGCCGACCGCCGTGTCGACGGCGGCCCGCACGACGCCCGAAGCGGTCTGGGCGCCCGTCGGGTTCGACGCCG
>CAYOSP010000009.1:7655-35114 GCA_964406675.1 uncultured Eubacteriales bacterium
TCGACGCCGCGCCCGACACCGCATCCGAGGCGGTACCCGAGGCCGACGCCGGGCCGCCGGGCTTCGCCGCCGCTTCCGCCTCGTCGAGCGCGATCTCCCCGGTCATGGCGAGGAAGTTCGTCACGATGATCGGCCCTTCGGGCGCGAGCACGCTCTCGGGATGGAACTGCACGCCGAACACGGGCGCCTCCCGGTGACGGAGCGCCATCACCACGCCGTCGTCGGTCTCGGCGAGCACCTCGAGCTCGTCCGGCACGCTCTCGCGCTCGACCACGAGCGAGTGGTAACGGGTCGCGGTGAACGGATCGCTCACCCCGGCGAACAGCGCCGAGCCGTCGTGACGTATCTCGTCGGTCTTCCCGTGTACCGGCACGCCGCCGCGCACCACGCGCGCGCCGAACTCCTCGGCGACGGCCTGGTGACCCAGACAGACGCCGAGCAGCGGGATCCCGGCCTCCTCGGCGAGACGGACGACCCGCTTCGAGATCCCGGCCTGGTCCGGCGTGCCCGGACCGGGAGAGATCACGATGCCGGCCGGACCCCGTGCGATGAGCTCCTCGGCGGACTCGCGGTCGTTGCGCACGACCTCGACCTCGGCGCCGAGGGCCATCATGAGCTGGACGAGGTTGTAGGTGAACGAATCGTAGTTGTCGAGGACGATGATCATAGGGCCGCCACGCTCCTCCCGGACCCGGCGTCCTTCTTCGCCGCGTCCCTGCCGTCCTCGGCGCCTCCGCTCGTACTGCTGCCGTCCTCGGCGCCCCCGCTCATACCGGCGGCGAGCTCGAGCGCGTGGTGCAGCGCCCGGGCCTTGTGCAGCGTCTCCTCGTACTCGCGCTCGGGGTCCGAGTCGGCGACGATGCCGGCGCCGGACTGGATCGTGACCTGACCTTCCGTGATGACGAACGTGCGGATGGTGATGCACATGTCCATCGCGCCGTCGTAGCCCACGTAGCCGACGGTGCCCGCGTAGGGCCCGCGCGTGAACGGCTCGAGATCGCGGATGATCCCCATCGCGCGTATCTTCGGCGCGCCCGACACCGTACCGGCCGGGAACGTGGCCGCGAGCGCGTCGAACGCGTCCTTATCGGCGGCGAGGTCTCCCTCGACGGTGGACACGATGTGCATCACGTGGCTGTAGTTCTCGACCTCCATGAGCTGGGTGACCTCGATGGAGCCCGGCTTGCTCACCCGCCCGAGGTCGTTGCGCCCGAGGTCGACGAGCATCACGTGCTCCGCGCGCTCCTTGGCGTCGGCGAGCAACTCGTCGCGCAGACGGCCGTCCTCGGAGAGGTCCGCTCCGCGCGGCCTCGTCCCGGCGAGCGGCCGGGTCATCACCCGATCGCCCTCGACCCGGACCAGCGGCTCCGGCGACGATCCGACGAGGGTCGCCTCAGGGGTGCGCAGGTAGAACATGTACGGCGAGGGGTTCACCGCGCGCAGGACCCGATACAGGTCGAGCCCGTCGCCCTCGTACGGGGCGGAGAACCGCTGGGAGAGCACCACCTGGAAGACGTCGCCCGCCTCGATGTGCTCCTTGGCCGCGCGGACCTGGCCGAGGAACCCCTCCTTGGAGGTGTGTGCGGCGAGCGGCACCTCGGCGGTCTCGCCGACCGACCCGAGCGGGACGTCGGGATGTCCGCGCTCCAGCTCGCCGGTGACCTCCTCGATGCGCTCGAGCGCCTCGTCGTAGGCGCGCTCCGGGTCGCCGCCCGGGCGGGCCGGCGCGATCACCTGCATGACGCGCCGCGCGTGGTCGAACGCGACCACCACGTCGGCGAACATGAACGAGAGGTCCGGCAGCTTCTGCGGGTCCTCGGGGTGCCGCGGGATGCGTTCGAACGCACAGGCCGCCTCGTAGCCGACGTAACCGACCGCGCCGCCGACGAAGCGCGGCAGGCCCGGCACCCGGGCCACGCTCCCGGCCCGCAGGCGGTCGCTCACCGGGTCGAACGGGTCGACCCCGGGCTCGGCGCCGTGCACGGTCAGCGCGCCGCCGCCGACGCCGAGGAACGAGTACCTGCCGAGCTGCTCGCCGCCCACCACGCTCTCCAGCAGGAACGCGTGTCGTGCTCCCCCGGCGAGCGTCATGAAGGCCGAGATCGGCGTCGCCATGTCCGCGTACACCTCGCGCGCGACCGGCACGACGTCGTGCTCGGCGGCGAGTGCCACGAACTCTTCCCTGCTCGGTATGCGCATGCCGTTACCTCCTCAGGTGGCCCGGGAACGCAAAAAGACCCCTCGTCCTCGAAGGGACGAGAGGTCTGCTCCCGCGGTGCCACCCTACTTGGCCCGCCGTCGGCGGGCCCACTCCTGTCGATACGGGGACGTTCTCCGTGTCCCGATATCCGGCCCCCGCTATCGGTGGGGATCCGCCGGCACTATTCGGCGTCGTGCTTCGCCTTTGTGCCGGAGCCTCGGGGGCCCATTCCCTTCGAGCGTCCGCGCCGGTTCCCACCATCCCCGGCTCTCTGGAGCTTCCGCTGCGAGGTACTCTTCCCCTTCACAGGCCTGTACGCTGTTCGATTGTGGCGGACGATAGCAGGGTACGGATGGAAGCGCAAGTCAACCCTCGATCCGCGGGGCGGGCGGCGGGCGGTCGAGCAGCCGGCGGACGTTGCGCTTCGTGTCCTCCGCCGTCACCCCGGTGAGCTCACGCATCCTCTCCAGGCGACGGTACTCCGGATCGCGCTCGTCGTCGCTCGAGTCCTCGCCGCTCCACGCGAAGAAGAACTGGGTGTACTGACCGCCGGCGGTGCGCACGTGGTTGTCGTTGAAGACCATCTTCTCGAGCGCCGCCACCATCGCGCGGGGGTCCTTGAGCAGCAGCATCCCCTCCGCGTCCGCGAACTCGGCCGCGTGGAGGTGCGACTCGCGCTGGCCGCGGAACATGTAGTGCGCGGCCACCACCGCGATGGTGTACGGAGGGAACAGCAGCAGGGAGTCTCCGCGCATGTCGGAGAACGCCTCGCCGGACTCGACGGCCGCCCGGCCCGGCGGCCCGGCCGAGTACGTCACGCTCCAGTGCTCCTCCTCGCGCGCCGGCTCGAACGGCTTCACGTCGTAGTAGCGACGCTTCCAGATCCAGAGCGGGTGCATCAGCACGGTCGAGGCGGTCGCCCAGAGCGTCTCGCGGGCGCGCAGCTTCACGAGCAGATGCGCGAACACCGCCCGCTGCTCGTCGAGATCGAAGCGCGCGGCGAACCCGCGGGTGACCGCCACCGCGCCGCTGCGGGGCTTGCGCCCGATCACGCACGCGTTCACTGCTGCGGTGTCGAGGAGGTACAGCGGCGGCGGCCGGTCGTATCCGGCGGCGATCGACATGTCGTAGAGCGCCTGCTTCGTCGTCCGGTACACTCCCTGGGCGGCGCGTTCGGCGCCCAGATAGCCGAGCACCGCTCGCTCGGAACGCATGAGCGACACACCGGTGTAGGTGAGCACGACGAGCGGGGTGCCCACGAGCACCCAGGTGACCAAGTCGCCCCAGTCCCGCGAAGGATCACCGCTCGCCACTCCGACGCGCACGAGACCGAAGAGTGAGACGGTCGCGATGGAGGCGAGGATGAGCACGACGAAGAACGCCGTGACCACAAGGACGTAGACGGCCGCGAGCACCCGGAACCGGCGCCGGTTGCGCTCGACGCGCTGCCAGAGCGTCTCGAACGAGTCGTCCATCCGTCGCGGTCCGGACACCCTCAGCTCCCCTCCAGATCCCGGCCCGCTAACCTCTGCGGCGGTCGAGCTCCTCCGCGAGATCGTCGAGCGTGAGCCCCTCGCGTACCAGCACCACGAGCAGGTGATAGACGAGGTCGGCCGCCTCGTACGTGAGCTGGTCCTCGTCACGGTCCCGAGCGGCGATGATGACCTCGCCCGACTCCTCGGCGATCTTCTTGAGGAGCTTGTCCTGCGGACCACCGAGCAGTTCAGCGGTGTACGAGCCTTCCGGCATCTCCTCGCGACGCGACTCGAGTAGCGCGAAGAGCTCCTCGAGCACCTCGCCGATCGGACGACGGCCACTCACATCGCTCGCGTCGCCCACGCGGCTCACGTCACCCACGTCGCTCGCGTCATCCGGACCGTCCACGTCGCTCACGTCTCGCACGTCCCCCCGCCGCCCGACAGGTCGGCGGCTTCCGGATACAGCCGGCGGTAGAAGCAGCTGCGCTCCATGGTATGGCAGGCCTGCCCGGTCTGGTCCACGAGGACGAGGAGGCAGTCGGCGTCGCAGTCGTAGCGGATCTCGACCACCTCCTGGACGTGCCCGGAGCTCTCGCCCTTCATCCAGTACCTCCGCCTCGAGCGACTCCAGAACCACGTCCGGCCGGTCTCGAGCGTCTTGCGCAGCGACTCCTCGTTCATGTAGGCGACCATGAGCACCTGCAGGTCGTCGTGCTGCTGCACGACCGCGGGGATGAGTCCTGCCTCGTCGTACCTCAGGTCCGCCGGCTCGAGCAGGTCCTTCTCGCGGTCCATCGGTCCTCCCTCGTCAGATCCGCACCGGGATGTTATGGCTCGACATGTGTCGCTTGATGTCCTCGACCGTGAGCTTCCCGTAGTGCAGCGTCGAGGCGGCGAGCACCGCGTCGGCGTCGGCTTCGAGCACCACCTCGGCGAAGTGGTCGAGCTCTCCCGCCCCGCCGGACGCGATGACAGGGATACGCAGCCGCCGCGTGATCGCACGGGTGAGCGGGATATCGTACCCGTCGTTCGTGCCGTCGCGGTCCATCGAGGTGAGCAGGATCTCACCCGCGCCGAGTCCCTCGACCTCCGCCGCCCACTCGACGGCGTCCATCTCGGTGTTCACCCGTCCGCCGTTGATGAACACCTCCCAGCGGTCGCGCCCCTTCACCCGCTTGGCGTCGATCGCCACCACGATGCACTGCGAGCCGTAGATGCGCGAGGTGTGGCGCACCAGCTCGGGGTCGCGCACCGCCGCGGAGTTGATCGACACCTTGTCGGAGCCGGCCGACAGCATCTCGCGGATGTCCTCGGCCGAGCGCATCCCGCCACCCACCGTGTATGGGATGAAGACCTCCTCGGCGGTACGTCGCGCCACCTCGAGCATGACGGGGCGCTCCTCGTGCGAGGCGGTGATGTCGAGGAATACGAGCTCGTCGGCGCCCGCGGCATCGTAGGCGGCGGCCAACTCGACGGGGTCACCCGCGTCGCGGATGTCGACGAACCGGGTGCCTTTGACCACCCGGCCCTCGTGGACGTCGAGACACGGGATGACGCGCTTCATCAGCACGATCGCCGGCCGCCGTTCCTGGATCCCGACACGTCGCCGCGACCGGCGGCGATCGCCTCCTCGAGGCTGAAACGTCCCTCGTACAGCGCCGTACCCACGATGACGCCCTCGAGATCCCCCCGGATCCCGCGCAGGTCGTCGATGTCCGCGAGCGAGGAGACCCCGCCCGAGGCGATCACCGGGATGTCGAGCTGCTCGGCGAGCACCCTATAGGCGCCGTAGTTGATGCCCTCCTGCGTGCCGTCGAGTGAGATGTCCGTGTACACGAGCCGCCGCACCCCCAGGATCTCGAGCTCGTGGATGATCTCGAACACCGAGTATTCGGTGCCCTGACGCCAGCCCTCGACGGCGACCTTACCGTCCTCGGCGTCGATCCCTGCCACGATGCCGTCACCATATCTCGCACACGCCTCGGCGACGAACTCGGGGGCTGCGATGATGGTCGTGCCGAGGACCACCCGGTCGACTCCCGCGTCGAACAACTCCTCGAGGGTCTCGTGGTTCCTGATGCCGCCGCCGACCTGCACCGGCACGTCCACGGCCTCGATGATGCGACGTACCTGCGCCGTGTTCTGCGGGCGGCCGAGCACGGCGCCGTCGAGATCGACCACGTGGATCCACTCGGCGCCGCCGTCCACCCAGCGACGCGCCTGATCGGCGGGATCCTCGTTATAGACGGTCACCGCATCCAGGCGTCCCTGTCGCAGCCTCACGACCTTGCCGTCCAGGATGTCTATCGCGGGGTAGATGATCATGTCGTGGGAGCCTCCTGCACCATCCGACCGAAGTTCGCGAGCATGCGCAGACCGAGGTCGGATGACTTCTCGGGATGGAACTGGGCGCCGAACACGTTCCCGGCTTGGACGGCGGCCGCGAACGAGCCGCCGTGGTCCGCGCTTCCGATGATAGCCGGATCCTCCTCGGGTATCAGGCGATACGAATGCACGAAGTAGAACGCCGAACCCTCGTCGATCCCGTCGAAGAGCGGGCTCGGGTTCGGGTACACGACCGTGTTCCAGCCGATGTGGGGGACCTTGACGCTGCTCGGGAGCCGCTCGCACACTCCCGGGACCAGGTCCAGCCCCTCCCACTCGCCCTCCTCCTCGCTCCTGGTGGCGAGCAGCTGCATCCCGAGACAGATCCCGAGCAGCGGCACACCGGAGCGGGCGCGCTCGACGAGCACGTCCCGCATCCCGCTGCGCTCCAGGTCGGCCGCGGCGTCACGGAACGCGCCCACGCCGGGCAGCACGATGCCGGCGGCGGCGCCGACCGCTGCCGGATCCTGGGTGACCGCGACGTCGTCCACGCCCGCCTTCTCGAAGCCCTTCTCGACGCTGCGCAGGTTGCCCATGCCGTAATCGACGATCGCGATCGAGCCCGCCGTCACAGCGCGCCCTTCGTCGAGGGGACGCCGGTGACCCGCGGGTCGAGCGAGGCCGCCTCGCGCAGCGCACGCGCGAGCGCCTTGAACGCGGCCTCGATCATGTGATGCGCGTTCTCGCCGGTGATCGCGTGCAGGTGCAGCGTCACGCCGGCATGCTGGGCGAACGCGACCATGAACTCCTTGGCGAGCGTCGTGTCGAACGTCCCGATGAGTTCGATCGGGACGTCCACCCGGTAGGTGAGCAGACCCCGGCCGGAGATGTCGAGCGCGCACAGCACGAGCGCCTCGTCCATGGGGACGGCCGCGTCGCCGAATCGCCGGATGCCGCGCTTGTCACCGAGCGCCTGCGCCACCGCCCGCCCGATGCAGATACCCGCGTCCTCCACGGTGTGATGCGCGTCCACCTCGAGGTCGCCCTCGGCCTCGACCGTCAGGTCGATGAGCGCGTGACGGCCCAGCGCCTCGAGCATGTGGTCGAAGAACGGGACGCCCGTGGAGACCTCGGTCTCGCCGGTTCCGTCGAGCGCGACGCGGACCGAGATACGCGTCTCCTTCGTCTCGCGCTCTACGGACGCCGACCGTCCGGCGCCCTCGCCGGTCCCCGCGCCGGCTCCGGTGCTCCCGGCCGCTCCCCCGCCGACGGATGCGCACATCGCCTACTCCTCCTCCTGGTGGCGCGCCGCGGTGGCCGCGACGCCGAACAACTCCGAGGCCCGCCTCGCCGAGATGATGCGATCCATCGCCTCGAGGAACCGGCGCGCCTCGTCCTCGGTCCCCACCGTGACGCGCAGGCACTCCTCGAGCCCGGGCGTCCGGGTGAAGTCGCGTACCAGTATGCCGTAGTTGTGAAGCAGGTCCCGCCACACCGCCGAGGCGAGCGGTACGCGGAAGAGCACGAAGTTCGCCTCGCTGGGGAAGACCTCCACGCCCGGGAGCCGCGAGAGTCCGTCGCCGAGCAGATCGCGGGTCCGCAGCGCCTCGTGCAGCCCGGACTCGAACACCGCTCGCTCCCGGAACACCGTGGTGGCGATCAGCTGGCTCACCCGGTCCACCGAATACGGCTGGCGCACCTTGGTGAGCTCGCGGATGACGTCGGTGTGGCCGAGCATGTATCCCACCCGCACGCCGGCCATGCTGAACGCCTTGGAGAACGTGCGCAGGAGCAGCAGGTTGGGGTGCCGGTCCATGTGCGGCCGCATGGTGTGTCGGCTGAACTCGAAGTACGCCTCGTCGATCAGCACCGGCGCGTCGGTGGCGTTCAGGATGTCGATGAGCAGCGTCTCCGGCACGAGGTCGCCCGTGGGGTTGTTGGGATTCGAGATCGCCACGATGTCGACGCCCGAAGGACCGCCGCCCCCGGAGTCGCCGCCCCCGGAGTCGCCGCCCCCGGAGTCGCCGCGCACGACCGCCATCACCGCCTCCTCGTCGAGCGAGAAGTCCTCACGGCGGGGCACGCTCACCAGGTCCGTGCCGGTCATCCGCGCGTCCAACTCGTACATCACGAACGTGGGCGGGCAATCCAGCATGCTTCGCCCGGGACCGCCCCAGGCGAGCACCAGGTCGAGGATGAGCTCGTCACCTCCGTTGCCGATGAGCACGTTGCCGGGCTCGAGCCCGTTCGCCTCGGCGATGAGGCACCGCAGTTCCTCCGCCATCGGGTCCGGATAGCGGTTCATGGGCACCTCGGCGAGCCGGGACCTCACGCGGTCCATGAGCTCGCTCGGGAGGTTGGCCGGGTGCTCGTTGGAACTCAGGTCGATCTCGGCGCGGACCTTCTTCGCGTCATAGGGGCGAAGGGTCTCGAGTTCCGTGCGGGCGGGACGTATGTGGTCCATCACTCTTCGCCCCCCTCGAGCCTCGGGTCGAACGCCTCGTGACCGGCGAGCCTCACGCGCACCGCCCGCGCGTGCGCGTCGAGACCCTCGGCGCGCGCGATCGCCTCGATGGCCGGCGCGTCCAACGCGAGCGCGTCCCGCGAGTACTGCAGCACCGAGGAGCGCTTCACGAAGTCCTCCACCGACAGCGGACTCGAGAACCGGGCCGTCCCCCCGGTCGGCAGGACGTGGTTGGGTCCGGCGACGTAGTCGCCCGCGCTCTCCGGCGTCCACGGGCCGAGGAAGATCGCGCCCGCGTTACGGATCGAGCCGAGCAGGTCCATGGCGTCGACCATCATCACCGACAGATGCTCCGGCGCTATGGCGTTCACCGTGTCGAGCGCGGTCTCCACGTCCGGCACCACGACCACGAGACCGTGAGCCGCGAACGCCTCGCGGATGATATCCGCCCTCGGCGCCTCCCCGAGCATCTCCTCCAGCAAGGCCTCCACACTGTCCGCGAGCCCGGCGTCGGTGGTGACCAGGTAGACCGCGGCGCGGGGATCGTGCTCGGCCTGCACCATCATGTCGGCCGCCACGAACTCCGGCGGAGCCGACCCGTCGGCGAGGATGAGCGCCTCGGACGGGCCCGCGAGCATGTCGATGCCCACCTCGCCCATCACGAGCTTCTTCGCGGCGGTCACGTACGCGTTGCCCGGACCGGTGATCTTGTCGACGCGGCGGATGGTGTCGGTGCCGTAGGCGAGCGCGCCGATCGCCTGCGCTCCGCCCACCTTGTAGATCTCGGTCACCCCGGCCACCACGGCGGCGACGAGGGTCTCGGCCGGGACCGACCCGTCCTTCGCGGGAGGCACGACCATCGCGATCTCCTCGACGCCCGCCACCGAGGCCGGTATCGCGTTCATGAGCACGCTCGACGGGTACGTGGCACGACCGCCGGGGACGTAGATGCCCACGCGCGCGAGCGGCCGCACCATCTGACCGACGAACGGCCCGCCCTCCGAGGTGTGGAACCACGAGCGGGGCTCCTGTCGCCGGTGGAAGTCCTCGATCGCCCAAGCGGCCTGTTCGATCGCGTCCAGGAAGACGGGGTCGGCCTCGTCCATCGCCGACTCGGACTCCCGCTCGTCCACGCGCGGGTCGTCGATGTCGACGCCGTCGAAGCGTGACGTGTACTCGCGCAGCGCGTCGTCGCCCCGCTCGCGCACGTCCTCGAGCACGCGCGCGGCGACCCCGAGCACCTCCTCGTCCACGCCGCCCGTCGCCGACAGCACCCCGGCGTCGAGACGTTCGCCCCTGGACAGTTCGACTCGCTTCATCAGCGGACCATCCTCTCCGACGCTGCGATGAGTCCCTCGGTGAGCGCGTCGACGCGCTCGGCCGCCACCCGAAGACCGATCGGGTTGGCCACGAACCTCGCCGACGACGACGCGACCTCGTCCACGATCACGAGGTCGTTCTCCTCTAGGGTGCGCCCGGTCGACGTGATGTCCACCACCCGGTCGGCGAGACCGATCAGCGGCGCGAGTTCTATGTTCCCGTGCAGCTTCACGATCTCCACCTGCAGTCCCTTCTCGGCGAAGTAGCGCTCGGTGACGCGCGGGTATTTGGTGGCCACGGTCATCACGCCCACGTGCCGGTAGTGCTCGAGGGCGTCGCCGCGACGCTCCCTCGGCTCCACGACCACGAAACGGCACGCGCCGAACCCGAGATCGGCGAGCTCCACCACGTCGAGGTCGCTCTCGAGCAGCACGTCCTTGCCGACGATACCCACGTCGACCGCCCCGTACGCCACGTAGGACGCGATGTCGCTCGGACGCGAGATCACGAAGCGGGCGTCATCCGTCTCGACGATGAGCTGCCTGCCGGGATCGCGCAGGTCCCCGACATCGAGCCCCGCTCCCTCGAGCACGGTGACGCCGTCCTCGAAGAGTGCGCCCTTGGGCACGGCGATGCGCAGCGGCTCACCCATCCTGCGTGCCCTCGATCCAGATCGCCCGCGCGCCGTACGCGTCCGCTTCGGCTTCCAGCGCGGCTCTCGTGTCGGCGGCCGAGATCCGCACGCTCGCGCCCTCCCGGCGTCGCTCCGCGGCCTCGGCGAACACCGCCGCCTCGTCCGTCCCGCCGACGACGAGGTCGTTCCCGTCCACCGGTACGCGGACGTCCTGCCGATCGAGCGCGACCTGGATGCGCTCCAGTCCGAGCGCGAAGCCCGCCGCGGGCATGGACTCGCCGAACGATCCGAGCAGGTGGTCGTACCGGCCCCCGCCCCCGACCGCCACGCCCAGCCCTGGCGCGTGGGCCTCGAGCACGATCCCGGTGTAGTAGTCGAACGAACGCACGAGACCCAGGTCGAACGTGACCTCCTCGCGCACGCCGGCGGCCGAGAGCAGTCCGGCCATCCGCCGCAGGGGTCGCAGCCGGTCCTCCATGCCCACCGGCTCGAGGAGCTCGGCGGCGGCGTCCAGCGCCACGGCCCCGCCCCTGACCCGGGGCAGGCGGCGCAGCAGTCCCGCGTACGCGGACTCGACACCGTCCGCCACGGCGAGCGCGTCCAGTTCGACGAGGTTACGCCGGTGCAACGCCTCCATGACGCGGGCGATCCACCCCTCGTCCCCACCGGCGGACACCAGCACGGCCCGGAGGAGTCCGGCGTCCCCGATGCTCACGCCGAACTCCCGCAGCCCCGACGCGCGGAGGCACCCGACGCAGACCGCCACGACCTCCGCGTCCGCCCTCGCACCCGACGTGCCCACGAGCTCCATCCCCACCTGCGTGAACTGGCGGCTCTGACCGCGGAGCGAGGCGTGCTCGCGGAACACCGGCTCACGGTAGGAGACGCGATGCGGCGCGAGCGACGGATCGAGCCGCGAGGCGACCAGTCGCGCGATGGGCACGGTCATCTCCGGCCTGAGGGCGAGCAGCCCGCCGTCCAGGTCCACCAGCCGGAACGCCTCGCGCTCCATGGTCTCGCCGGCGCCGGCGGACAGTACGTCGAAGCGCTCGAGCGTCGGCGTCTCCACACGGCGGTACCCCCACGATCCCATGTGGGCGAGCATCGCGGTAGTGATCCCATCGCGCTCGAGGGTCTCCTCGAACAGCACGTCACGGAAACCGCGCGCCGTCACCGGCCGAGCGACCGCCTCGCGCCGCGCGGTCCCGCCTCGCGCAGCAGTCTCGCGCCGAGGGGGCCCCTCTCCGGGTGTCTGTCCGATGTCGTCACGTGCCATCCGTCGTCCGTCTCGTCACTTTAGTACAGTACAGTGATAATGTGATGGAGCGTAGCAGGCCCGAACCGCGCGGTCAACGAGGAAGCCGGAGAGGGCTCGCCGTCCGTCCGCTCACCGCTCCCGCACCGTGAGCACCGCGGGCCACTCCTTGAGCTCCGCGTGCAGCCCGGGGACGCCGGCGTCGACCCTGAGCTCGTCCGGCATCCGAAGCTCGCGCTTCCTGCCGTTGCTCTGCAGACACGCGTGCACGCGGTCGCACCCGGGATAGCGCTCGAGGATCCCCTTCAGCCGTCCGGGCCCGTCGGGGCCGTCGGCGAGGAGCGCGTCCTCGTCGAGCGTGATGTCGACGATCCCCGGCGCCCGCTCGAACCGCCCGTCGCCCGACAGCGGCTGCACCTCTTGCACGAGCAGCTTGCGTCCTCGCTCGTTGACCTCGACGCGCGCGCGGATGCGCACGATCGAGTCCTCCGAGAGCAGGTCGGAGAACGACTGGTATATCTGCGGGAAGAGCACCGCCTCCATGGAGCCCTCGAGGTCCTCGATGGTGAAGCCCATCATCATCTGACCCCGCTTAGTGGCGAATCGGTTGACCGAGGTCACGATCCCCGCGAACCGGCCGGTCTCTCCGTCGCGGAACTCCTCCTGGTCCCCCATCGAGCGGTCGCGCGCCCCCTTGATGGTGCCGGCGATCTCGCGCAGCGGGTGATCCGACACGTAGATGCCGAGCATCTCCTTCTCGAAGGCGAGCTTGATGCGCTTGTCCCACTCGTCGCCGTCCGGCTCGGGCACCTCCTCGATGAACCCGTGCTCGGCGGCGTCCTCCAGGTCGAACAGGGAGGTCTGGTTCATCTCCTTGTCGCGCCGGCGCTTCAGGCCCGCCTCCACGCACTCGGGCACGAGCGAGGTGAGGTGCTTGCGGGTGTAGCCGGTGGAATCGAAGGCGCCCGCCTTGATGAGCGCCTCGAGCGCGCGCTTGTTCACCTGCTTGAGATCCACGCGGCCACAGAGATCGTGCAGGGACGCGTACGGCCCCTCCGCGCGTCCGTCCATGATCGACAGGACGACGCCCACGCCCACGTTGCGCACGCCC
This sequence comes from uncultured Eubacteriales bacterium, assembly GCA_964406675.1. GTDB lineage: Bacteria > Actinomycetota > Coriobacteriia > Anaerosomatales > JAUVQN01 > CAYOSP01. The sequence goes on from CAYOSP010000009.1 coordinate 20,443, forward strand.
GAGAGTCCGAACCGGATGCTGTCGCCCACCACCGTGAAGTCCCGGCCCGACGTGTTCACGTCCGGCGGGAGGACCTCGATGCCCGCCTTGTTGCATTCGGCGAGGTATCTCACCAGCCGGTCGGTGTTGCCCATGTAGCTGGTGAGCACCGCGGCCATGTACTCGAGCGGGTAGTGGGCCTTCAGGTACGCGGTCTGGTACGAGATCAGGCCGTAGGCGGCCGCGTGGCTCTTGTTGAACGCGTACTTCGCGAACTCGCGCATGTCGTTCCACACGCGCCGCGCGAGCCGCGCGTCGTAGCCGCGCGCCACGGAGCCCTCGATGAACTCGATCTCGAGTCGGTCGACGACCTCCTGGATCTTCTTGCCCATCCCCTTGCGCAGCCGCTCGGCCTTGGCGGCCGAGAAGCCCGCCATCTCCATGGAGATCTGCATGACCTGCTCCTGGTACACCATGGTGCCGTAGGTCTCGGCCAGGATGGGCTCGAGGTTCTCGTGGTAGTACTCGACCTTCTGCTTGCCGTGCTTGCGCGCGATGAAGTCCGGTATCGAATCCATCGGACCGGGCCGGAAGAGCGCGACGACCGCCACGAGGTCCGCGATCTTCGTCGGCTTCAGATCGCGCAGGACGCGCCTCATACCCTGCGACTCCACCTGGAAGACGCCGGCGGTGTCGGCGCGACGGAGGAGCTCCCAGGTCCTCGCGTCGTCCATCGGGATGTCCTCGATATCGATGTGGACGTCGTGGTTCTTCTCGATGGCGCGCACGGCGTCGGCGATCACCGTGAGCGTGCGCAGCCCGAGGAAGTCCATCTTGAGCAGGCCGAGCTCGGCGATGAGCTTGCCGTCGTACTGGGTGACGACCTCGCCCTCGTCGCCCTTCGTGCGCTTCACGGGCGTGTAGCGGTCCAGCGACTCGCCGCAGATGACCACGCCGGCCGCGTGCACGCCGTCTCCCCGCACCATGCCCTCGATACTCTCGGCGGCGTCGATGATGCGCCTCGTGTCGCCGCCCGCCTCGTACTCCTCGCGGAGCTCGGGGTTCGTCCTCAGCGAGTCCTCGATGCTCGCGTCGGGCCCCTCCTGGATCTGCTTGGCGATCCGGTCCGGCACCCCGTAGGGATACCCGAGCACCCGCCCGGCGTCGCGGACCGCCATGCGGGCCTTCAGCGTCGAGAACGTGATGATCTGCGCGACCTTGTCCTCGCCGTAGCGTTCGCGCACGTACTCGATGACGTCCCCGCGACGCTCGTCGTCGAAGTCGATGTCGATGTCGGGCATCTCCGTGCGCTCGGGGTTCAGGAAGCGCTCGAAGATGAGGCCGTGCTCGAGCGGATCGAGGTTGGTGATGCCGAGCGCGTAGGCGATGATCGACCCGGCCGCGCTCCCGCGCCCCGGCCCCACGCCGATGCGGCGCTCCTTCGCCCAGCGGACGAAGTCCTCCACGACCAGGAAGTATCCCGAGAACTCCTTCTCCCTGATGATCGCCAGCTCGTGCTCCAGGCGGTCCGATGCGCGCTGCGGGACCGGGTCGCCGTAACGCCGGGCGAGGCCCTCCACGCACCGCTCCTCGAGATACGAGTCGAGATCGTGACCGGAGGGGACCTCGAACGCCGGCAGCAGGATGCGATCGAATTCGAGCTCGACGTTGCATCGCTCGGCGATCTCGAGCGTGTGGGCGAGCGCCTCCGGGTAGTCCGACAGCGCCTCGGCCATCTCCTCGGCGGTCTTCATGTAGAACTGGTCCGACGAGAATCGCAGCCGTGCGGAATCGTCGAGGTTCGAGCCGGTGCCGATGCACAGCAGGATGTCCTGCGCCTGAGCGTCCTCCCTCCCGACGTAGTGGATGTCGTTGGTGCCCACGAGCGGTATGCCGAGCTCCCGGGCGATCTCGGCGACGCCCTCGTTGATCCGGGACTGGGGCACGCCGCTGTCACCGACGATGCCCTGGTCCTGCACCTCCAGGTAGAAGTCCTCGCCGAAGATGTCGCGGTACTTCTCGGCCCATCCCCCGGCGCCCTCCATGTCCCCGGACTCGACCGACCGCGCGACGGCGCCGACCAGGCACGCGGAGGTGCAGATGAGTCCCTCGTGATACTCGCGCAGGAGCTCCTCGTCCACCTGCGGCTTGTAGTAGAAGCCCTCCATGAAGGAGCGCGACACGATCGCCATGAGGTTCTGGTAGCCCTTGCGGTCCTTGGCGAGGAGCAGCAGGTGGTAGAGGGCGGTCTTGCCCCCTCGCTCCTTGCGTGACCCGGGCGTGAAGTACGCTTCGCATCCGATGATCGGCTTGACGCCCGCCGCCTTCGCCTTCTTGTAGAAGCCCGCGCTGCCGTACATGGCGCCGTGATCGGTCACGGCGAGCGCGGGCATCCCGAGTCGCGCGGCCTCGGCGGCCAGGTCGCCTACGCGCGCGGCTCCGTCGAGCAGGGAGTATTCCGAATGGACGTGCAGGTGGACGAATTCGGCCATGCGGGTCTCAGCGCGCCTCCTCGGCGAACGCCTCCAGCACGCGTCGATAGCCGTCGGCGCCGTAGTTGAGCGCCCGGTTCACCCGGCTGATCGTCGTCGTGGACGCGCCCGTGACCTCCTGGATGTCCGTGTAGTGCTCCCCGGCGGAGAGCAGACGCGCGACGTGGAATCGCTGCGCCATGTCGTGCAGTTCCCGCACGGTGCACAGGTCCTGCAGGAAGCCGTACATGAGGTCCGGGTCGTCGACCGCGGCGAGCGCCTCGAGGAGTCTGTCGACCTCTTCGGTCCTGAGGCGGTCGGACATCGACGGGACTCCTTCGCGCGTGCGTGAGGCGGGTCGTTCGGGACGGCCCCATCCTATCACGCGACACCGACGGCCGAAGGTCGCTCGGCGTGGGTTCCGACGAGCGGCAGGTCCGCTCAGACGACGTGGTTGGTCAACGAACCGACGCCCTCGATCCGGACCTCCACCACGTCCCCCGGACGCATGGGGCCCACGCCCGCCGGCGTCCCCGTGAGCACGAGATCGCCCGGCAAGAGCGTCATCACGCCGGAGATGAAGCTCACCAGTTCGTACGGGTCGCGGATCATGTCCGACGTCCGACCGGACTGGACGCACTCGCCGTTCAGGAACGCCTCGACCTTCACGTCCGCGGGGTCCACCTCCGTCTCCACCCACGGCCCCACCGGGCAGAACCCGTCGAACGCCTTGGCGCGCGTCCACTGCCCGTCCTCCTGCTGGAATCGGCGGACCGTGACGTCGTTGGCGCACGTGAAACCCAGGATGTGCTCGTCGGCGTGCTCCGGAGCGACGTTGTGCGCGCGCCGGCCGATCACCACCGCGAGTTCGGCCTCGTAGTCGATCGTGTCGGCGCCCTCCGGGACGGCGATGGCCCCGCCGGGCGCGTTCAGCGCCGTCGAGGGCTTCAGGAAGATCACGGGGTCCGGCGAGACCTCCATGTCGAGCTCGCGTGCGTGGTCCCGATAGTTGAGGCCCACGCAGACGATCTTGGTCGCCATGGTCGGCGCCATGAGCTGAGCATCCTCGAGCCCGAGCTGGCCCTCGGTCTCCCACGCGGCGAACGGCTCGTCCGAGATGAGCGTGACGGTGTCGCCGTCGGCCAGACCGTAACGGGCGTTGTCTTCGTGGTGCACTCGGACGATCCGCATCGGCGCCTTCCGTCGGACTCGACACACGGGCTCGGCGGGGCACCCGTCTCGACGGGGCTCCCCACCTCGGCCCGCCTCGCCTCACAGTTCGACAAGGCGCCTTCATCCCCTGCCGGGGACCTGGTGTGACCGTCCGCCCTCGCCGCGTTCGGGTGCGGTGCCGATCAGCCCTCGTGGCGTGCACGTGGGCGGCAGTCAGCCCTCGTCGCGTCCGCGAGGGTGGGAGAGCCCGTAGTCGATCGAGTCGACGAGCGCCTCCCAGGACGCCTCGATGATGTTCTCGGACACGCCGACCGTGCCCCAGGACTTGGTGCCGTCGTCCGAATCGATGAGTACGCGCGTGACCGCCGCGGTCCCGGCCTTCTGGTCGAGGACGCGCACCTTGAAGTCGGTGAGCTCGATGTCCTCGAGCGCCGGGTAGAAGCGCCCGATGGCGATGCGCAGCGCGGAGTCGAGCGCGTTGACCGGGCCGTTTCCCTCCGCGGTGGCGATGAAGCGATGCTCGCCGACGTGCAGCTTGATGGTGGCCTCGGTGGTGACCCGACCGTCCTCGCGCTTCTCCATGATCACGCGGAACGACTCGAGGAGGAAGAACGGCTCGAACTCGCCGCGAGTGCGGCGCAGGAGGATCTCCAGCGAGGCGTCGGCGGCCTCGAACGAGTAGCCGCGGTGCTCCTTGTCCTTGATGGTGGAGAGCACCTGCTCGACCGTGTCGTGGTCCGCCTCGATGTCCACGCCGAGCTCCCTGGCCTTCATCACGAGGCTCGCGCGCCCCGCGAGCTCGCTCACCACCACGCGCGCGAGGTTACCGACCGCGGCCGGATCCACGTGCTCGTACGCCTCGGGCAGACGCGCCGCGGCGCTCGCGTGCACCCCGCCCTTGTGAGCGAACGCGCTCATGCCCACGTACGGGTGGTGCGGGTCGGGGGTGATGTTCGCGGTCTCCGCCACGAAATGGGAGACCTCGGTCAGGAGACGGAGTTGGTCGTCCGAGACGCAGTCGATACCCATCTTGAGCTTGAGCGCCGGGATGATGGTGATCATGTCGGCGTTGCCGGCACGCTCCCCGTAGCCGTTCGTGGTGGCCTGGACGTGGGTGCAGCCGGCCGCGACCGCGAGGAGCGAGTTGGCGGTGCCACACCCGGCGTCGTCGTGTGCGTGCATCCCGAGCGCCACGTCGAGCTCGTCGAGCATCTCGCGCACGATGCGCTGCACGTCGTGCGGCATCGTCCCGCCGTTCGTGTCGCAGAGCACCACCGCGTCGGCGCCCGCCCGCGCGGCGGCGCGACACACCTCGGTCGCGTAATCGGGATTACGCAGGTACCCGTCGAAGAAGTGCTCGGCGTCGAAGAACACCGTGCGGCCCTGCTCCTTGAGGTACGTCACCGTCTCCAGCACCATGCGGACGTTCTCCTCGAGGGTGGTGCGCAGCGTCTCGGTGACGTGCACGTCCCAGGCCTTCCCGAAGATGCAGAGCGCCTCGCAGCCGGTGTCCAGCAGCGCACGCACGCCCGGATCCTCGGCCGGAGCCGTGTCCTTTCGGCACGTCGAGCCGAACGCGGTCACGACCGCGTGACGCAGCTCGAGGTCGCGCGCACGCTCGAAGAACTCGGTGTCCTTGGGATTCGAGCCGGGATAGCCTCCCTCGATGTAGTCGATCCCGAGGTCGTCGAGGCGGCGGCACACCCGCAGCTTGTCGTCGACGGACAGCGACATACCTTCGCGCTGCGTGCCGTCACGCAGCGTGGTGTCGTAGAGGGTGAAGTCACCGATCACCGAGCTGCCTCCCTTCTGGTGACGAGCCGTCGCGACCGCTTCGCCGTCCGTGGGGCCTCAGACCCGCTCGAGCCAGTCCTCGTACGAGCCGTCCCGACCCTGGACCACGCGGAAGAACGTCTCCTGCAGGTCCTTGGTGATGGGACCGGCCTCGCCGGCGCCGATCCGGCGGCCGTCGACCGAACGGACCGGCACGACCTCCGCCGCGGTGCCGCACATGAAGATCTCGTCGGCCTGGTAGAGGTCGGTGCGGACGAGCGAACGCTCGACGACCTCGTACCCTTTATCTCGCGCGATGCGCATGAGCGAATCGCGGGTGATCCCCTCGAGGATGCCGTCGTAGACCGGCGGCGTGTGGATGACCCCGCCACGCACGCAGAACAGGTTCTCGCCGGTGCCCTCCGTCACGTGTCCGGCCTCGTTGAGCAGGATCGCCTCGGCGTAGCCGTGCTTGTTCGCCTCCAGGCGCGCGAGGGAGGAATTCAGGTAGTTGGCGGTCGCCTTGATCGCCGGCGGGTGCGAGTTCGGACCGCGAGCGCGCCAGGAGGAGACGCCGACCTCGACACCGTTCTCCAGCGCCTCTTCTCCCAGGTAGGTGTCCCAGGGCCACACCGCGACGGTCACGCTGATCGGAGCGGGTAGCGGATCGAGCCCCATCGCTCCGTAGCCGCGGAACGCGAGCGGGCGGATGTAACAGGAGGAGAGGCCGTTGACGCGGATGGTCTCCTTGACGACCTCGACCATCTCGGCCACGGGACGGTCGAGCTCCATCATGAGCATGCGGGCACAGCGGTCGAAACGCTCCATGTGCTCGGTGAGGCGGAAGACGGCGGGGCCGTCGGGGGTGTCGTAGCAGCGGATGCCCTCGAACACGCCGGAACCGTAGTGCAGCGCGTGGGTGAGCACGTGGACGTTCGCGTCGTCCCAATCGACGAACTCGCCGTCCATCCAGATCTTGTCGACCTTGTCGAGCGCCATCGGACTCCCCTTCCGCATCCGCGCGGTGCTGCCGTCTCGCCGGCCGCCGCCCTCTCACTGCCGCGACCTCACCGGCCGCGGGTCATGCGTGTGGACAAAGATACCATCCGCGAGTGACATCCGAGAGCACTAACGATGGGATAGACGCTCCTCGATCAGGCCGAGGAGCTGCTCGGCCCTGCGCAGCGCCTGTTCCGCCTCGACGGCGTCAGTCGTCTGCGACATCGCCGATCACCGCTATGGTCGGTCCGGCCGGTACCCGAGTCACGAAGCCACCCGGCTCCTTCCTGCGCCGACGGAACCCTTCGCGGCTCATCACGGAGTAGTTGACCGTGCGCCCCAACTCCTTCTCCGCCTCACTCATCGCGTTGTGTAGGGCGAGCTCGTCCGGTTCGCCGATGAGGAAGACGTCCACGTCGCTGGTCGGACCCGCCTCCCCTGACGCCACGCTCCCGTAGATGAACGCGGCCTCGATGGAGTCACCGATCTGCTGCAGACGATCGGCCAGGACACCGGCGAACCCCGACGTCTTCGCGACCGACGATCGCAGTTCCGCGTACACCGGCGCATCCGGATCCGGCGCGTAGTACACGCTGTTGCCGCGCTCCTCGCGGACCGGCAATCCGGCCGCATGCAGCCGCGCAAGTTCCCTCTGGACCGCGCCCTGTCCGACCCCGGACTCACGGATGATCTCGCGGACGTACAGCGGCCTGTCCGCTCGGAAGACCGTCTCGAGCACGGAGCGACGCACGTCGCCGAAGAGCGCCCGCGATATCGAGTCATGATGTGCGCCTTCAGTACCCATCATGGGTACGTTCGTACCCTCAGCGGGTACGGGCGTCAACTCCGATGCCTGGGCACGACACGCAGCACGTACTCCTTGGGCCCCACCCGGACCAGTCGCCCCTCTTCGGCACGCCTGCGTACGAGCGCGCGCGTCCCGCGGATGATGGCCTCCCGCTCCTCAGCGGAACGCGGTCGACCCCGCTTCACGCCTTTGGCGCCGCCTTTCGCGCGCGCGACCGGCAGGAGTGCCCGGATGGCACGACGACGCTTCGCATGCCATTCGTCCAGGGTCATCTCACGCATCCTCGCGCTCCGCCTCCCCCAGCAGGTCCTCCAGCCGCTCGAGGGTCTCCTCTTCCGATGCCCGGGTCCGCACGTATGCGAGATCGAGCTTCTCTGCGGAGTCCACCAGCACCCGTGCCCAGAGACAGGACTCGCTGTCGTTCCAGTGGACGCAGGCGTTGAGGCGGTCGAGCAAGAGGTCCTCGACGCCCAGCACCATGACCGACACTTCGCCGAGGTCCACCCGGACGGCGTGTTCGCGCTGGCCCGCATCGAGCTGAGCGGCGGGCAGTTCGACCACGACGCCGAGTCGCTCGTCGATCCAGTGCCGACCCTCCCGTTCGAACCCCCAGCCCTTCAGGATCCGCGCCGCCGGCTCGGACGCGCCCGCCAGATCGATGTCGACGGTCGCGTATCCGCCCGCCGTCCAGAACTCGACCGCATGACCGCCGACGATGACCGGAGGCGTCCACCCCAGCGCCTCGTAGGCTCGCGACAGCATCGCCACGAACGCCAGGCGACGATCGACCGCTTCCGGATACTCGGACATGAACGTCTCGACCTGCGCGCGGGTCGGGACTCCCTCGGCCGTTCCCGCCGCAGCAGATGGAGGAGATCCGCCGGATTCGCGTACGCCGCGCTGCCGGTCGAGCCAGCCCTCCAGATCGGTGCGACGCACCCGCCACAACCGGCCGACCTTGACAGCCGGTATCTCGCCCGAGCGCACCCGGTCATACACCGTGCGTTCGGAGACGCCCAGATAGCGCGCCACCGTGGCTATGTCGAGCATCTCGTCCATGCGAGCAGTATAGCTCGTATAGGAATCTAGTGGAACCTATAGGAAGCGAGACCAGATGTGGAACCCAACTGCCCGCTGAGGACCGACCTACAGCCGCTCCACCACGAGGTCGCCCATCTCCGACGTGCCGACCACCCGGTCCTCCGGCGTGTCGGCCCCGGCGATGTCACCGGTGCGGTACCCGTCGTCGAGCACACGCTCGATCGCGCCGGAGAGGCGGTCGGCCGCGTCGCCCATGTCGAAGGAGTGACGCAGCATGAGCTCCACCGACATGAGCATGGCGAGCGGGTTGGCGATCCCCTCCCCCGCGATGTCGGGCGCCGAGCCGTGGCTCGGCTCGTAGAGCGCCGCCGCGTCACCGAGGCTCGCGCTCGCGAGCATCCCGAGCGAGCCGGTGAGCATGGAAGCCTCGTCGGAGAGGATGTCGCCGAACATGTTGCCGGTCACCATCACGTCGAACTGCCGCGGATCGCGGATGAGCTGCATGGCGGTGTTGTCGACGAGCTGGTCGACGAGCTCGACGCCCGGGTAGTCCTCGTGCACGCGGTGAGCGACCTCGCGCCACAGGCGGCTCGCCTCGAGCACGTTGGCCTTGTCGACGCTGTGCACCCGGCCGCGACGTCCCCGGGCGATCTCGAGAGCCTGGCGGACGATGCGCTCGATCTCGAACTCGCGGTAGTCCATCGTGTCGTAGGCGTGCATGCCGGGCCCGCCGCCCACGCCGGCGCCGGGGATGTCGACGTCACGGCGCCGGTCGCCGAAGTAGATGCCGCCGGTGAGCTCGCGGACGATGAGCATGTCGACGCCCTCGAGCACCTCGCGCTTGAGGGTGGAGGCGTCGATGAGCGCGTCGAAGACCACGACCGGGCGCAGGTTCGCGAACAGTTCGAGCTCCTTGCGGATGCCGAGCAGGCCCTGCTCGGGACGGGGTTTGGCCGGGTCGGTGGTGTCCCACTTCGGGCCCCCGATCGCGGCGAGCAGGACCGCGTCGGCGAGACGGGCCTTCTCGAGCGTCTCGTCGGGCAGCGGCACGCCGGTCTCGTCGATGGCGATGCCGCCGAGCAACGCCTCGTCGTACTCGAAGCGCGCTCCTTCGAGCTCACCGATCGCGTCGAGGACCTCGACGGCCTCGGCCATGATCTCCGGGCCGATACCGTCGCCGGGGAGCGTGCAGATGCGGTAGGCGCCCGTGCCGGGCTCGACACCGGCCCTGCTCACGACGCCTCCTCGCCCATGCGCTCGCGGATGGAGGCGATGAGCCCGCCCTTCTCGATGATCGACCTGATGAACGGCGGGAACGGCTGGGCCTGCCACGACTCGCCGGTCGTCTCGTTCGTGATCACGCCGGTGTCGGCGTCGACGGTGACCTCGTCGCCGTCCGAGATGCCGTCGACCGCCTCGGCGGATTCGAGGATGGGCAGCCCCGTGTTGATCGCGTTGCGGTAGAAGATGCGCGCGAAGGACTTCGCGATGACCACCGAGACGCCGGCCGCCTTGATGGCGATGGGCGCGTGCTCGCGAGACGAGCCGCAGCCGAAGTTCTCCTCGGCCACGAGCACGTCGCCGGGTCCGAGCTTCTCGACGAATCCCGCGTCCAGGTCCTCGAGGCAGTGGGCCGCGAGCTCGAGAGGGTCGGACGTGTTGAGATAGCGGGCCGGGATGATCACGTCGGTGTCGATGTCACGGCCGTAGCGGTGAGCGGTGCCTTCGAAACGCATCGGCGGCTCCTCGGTGGGTCGTCGGGCCCGTGACGCGCACCGCCGTGTCCTCGTCCCGCGATCGTACCGGCGATGCGGCGTCGAGCGTGGCCGCTGCCTGCTCGAACGTGGACGGATGATAGCACACCGACCCGCAGCGACCGTGAACCGTCGCCGCCGACGCGCATGCCCGCTCGGCTCAGTCCAGATCCTCCGGCGTCGCGATGCGACCGGTGATGGCCGTGGCCGCCGCGATGGCCGGCGAACCGAGATACACCTCGGACTCCGGGTGCCCCATGCGCCCCACGAAGTTCCGGTTCGTGGTCGCGAGGGAGCGCTCCCCCGATGCGAGGATGCCCATGTGCCCGCCGAGGCACGGGCCGCAGGTCGGCGTGGAGATGGCCGCGCCGGCGTCCATGAAGATGTCGAACAGCCCCTCCTTCAGACTCTGCCGATAGACCTCCTGGGTGGCCGGTATGACGATGAGCCGTACGCTGTCGGCGACCTTCCGCCCGCGAAGGACGTCCGCGGCCACCCGCATGTCCTCGAGGCGGCCGTTCGTGCACGATCCGATGACCACCTGGTCGACGACCACGTCGCGGGACTCGGCGACCGTCCGCACGTTCGACGGCAGATGCGGGAACGCCACCGTCGGCTCGATCGCCGACGCGTCGACCTCGATGACGCGCGCGTACTCAGCGTCCTCGTCCGACTCGTAGACCGTCCACGGCCGCTCGGCGCGCGAGTCGACGTAGGCGTGGGTCGTCTCGTCGAAGGCGATGACGCCGGTCTTGCCGCCGGCCTCGATGGCCATGTTGCACACGGTCATGCGCCCGTCCATATCGAGCGAGGAGATGGTCGAGCCGGTGAACTCCATCGCCTGGTAGAGTGCCCCGTCCACGCCGATCGCGCCGATGACGTGCAGGATGAGGTCCTTGGCCGACACCCAGTCGCCGAACTCGCCCTCCACCACGAACTTGATGGAAGCGGGCACCTTGAACCACGCCCTGCCGGTGGCCATGCCCGCCGCTGCGTCGGTGGAGCCGACACCTGTCGCGAACGCGCCGAGTGCGCCGTACGTGCAGGTGTGCGAGTCGGCGCCGATGATCACGTCGCCGGGCACCACGACGCCCTGCTCCGGCAGCAGCGCGTGTTCGACGCCCATCCGGCCGATCTCCCAGTAGTGGCTGATGCCCTGCGCGCGGGCGAACTCGCGCATGATCTTGGCCTGCTCGGCGGACTTGATGTCCTTGTTGGGTGCGTAGTGGTCCGGCACCAGGGCGATCCGGTCGGGGTCCCAGACCGAGTCGACGCCGATCCTCTCGAACTCTCGGATGGCGATCGGAGCGGTCACGTCGTTGGCGAGCACGATGTCGAGGTCGCACTCGACGAGCTGCCCGGGCTCGACCGTATCGAGCCCTGCGTGCGCCGCGAGGATCTTCTCGGTGATCGTCATGCCCATGTGACGCTGCCCTTTCGTCGACGTTCCCCCCACTATAGGTTCCCGTCACTATAGCGTGGCGTCGATGTCTTCGGCACGCTCCTGCTCGGCGAGATCGTGCTCCCGCGCGGCGAGCACCTTGTTGATCGCGTTGAGGTACGCCTTCGCCGACGCCTCGACGATGTCGGTGTCCACTCCCCGACCGATGTACATCCGCTCGTCGACCTCGATCTGCACGGTGACGTCACCCTGGGCGTCTAGCCCGCCGGTGATGGCCTTGACCGCGTAGGAGACGAGGTGCGCGTCGACCTCGAGCGCTTCGCGGATCGCGTTGCAGGCGGCGTCCACCTGCCCGTCGCCGGCCGCACGGCGCTGGATCGCATCGCCGTTCTTGCGCAGCGACACCTTCGCCCAGGGGTGCTTGCCGGCCGGCGTGTGCGACTCGAACCTCTCGAGGCGCCACAGCTCCTCGGCGGCACGCGCCTCCTCGGCGAGGATGGCGATGATGTCGGCGTCGGTGATCTCCGACTTCTTGTCCGCGAGCTCCTTGAAGCGCTCGAACGCGCTCTGGAACTCGTCGTCGGCGAGCTCGTGCCCGAGCTCGGCGAGCTTCGCGCGGAACCCGGCCCGTCCGCTCGTCTTGCCGAGCACGAGCTTGCTCTCCTGCAGGCCGACGTCCTCGGGCTGCATGATCTCGTAGGTGGTGCGGTCCTTGAGCATGCCGTCGGTGTGGATGCCCGAGGAGTGCGCGAACGCGTTGGCGCCCACGATGGCCTTGTTGAACTGGATCGGGTAGCCGGTGAGGTTCGAGACGAGCCGCGAGGCGCGCGTGATCTCCTTCGTCTCGACACCGCTCCTGACGCCCACCTCGTGCTCGCGGACCTCGAGCGCCATGACGACCTCCTCCATGGCGGCGTTGCCCGCCCGCTCCCCGAGACCGTTGACGGTGCACTCGACCTGACGGGCACCGTGCTCGACCGCGACCAGCGAGTTCGCCACCCCGAGACCGAGGTCGTTGTGGCAGTGCACGGAGAGCACCACGTCCTCGCCCAGACGGGGCACCGCCTCGCGCAGCCGATCGATCATCTCGGCGAACTCCTGCGGCAGCACGTAGCCGACGGTGTCGGGCAGGTTGATGGTGGTCGCGCCCGCCTCGATAGCGGCCCGCACCGCGCTCGCCAGGAACGCGGGGTCGCTGCGCGTGCCGTCCTCCGGCGAGAACTCGACGTCGTCGCAGTAGGACCTGGCGTGCGTCACCGCGCGCTCGATCATCTCGAGCACCTCTTCACGGCTCTTGCCGAGCTTGTGCCGTATGTGGACGTCGCTCGTGGCGACGAACGTGTGGATGCGTGGAGTCTCCGCCTCGCTGATCGCCTCCCATGCCCGGTCGATGTCGCCTTCCACGGCGCGGGCCAGCGCGCACACGCTGATGTCGCGCACCTGCCGGGCGATGGCGCGGACCGCCTCGAAGTCGCCCTGGGACGTGATCGGGAACCCGGCCTCGATCACGTCGACCCCCATGCGCGCGAGCTGTTCCGCGATCTCGAGCTTGTCGCGGACCGACAGCGAGATGCCGGGCGACTGCTCGCCGTCACGCAGGGTCGTATCGAATATGCGGACCTTGTCTTCCATGCTTCTCAGCGCTCCCTTACCGGAGCGTTGAGCGGCGCCGATCCATCCCGGCTACAGCTCCACGCTCCAGGCGTCGTCGATGCCGGCCTCCTGCACGATCCGGCTGAGAAGCTCAGGCCCCATGGGATCGTCGATGTTGAGTCCCATCAGGGCGGTTCCCCCTTCCTCGGTCCTGCCCACCTGCATGGCGGCGATGTTGATGCCCGCGTCGCCGAGCACCGTGCCGACCTTGCCGATGACGCCGGGCCTGTCCTCGTAGCGCATGAACGCCATGTTCGGCGTGGGCGCCATGTCGAGCACGTAGCCGTCGAGGTGGGTGATGCGCGGCTCGTTCGTCTCGCTCACCACGGCGGCGCCGATCTCCACCGGCTCGCCGTCGGTCTCCGCGATCACGCGCAGGGAGTTCACGTAGTCGTAGCTCTCCGAGCGGCGCGTCTCGGTGACCTTGAGTCCGCGCTGCTCGGCGTAGTAGTTCGCGTTCACGAAGTTCACCGACTCCGGGGTGACCGTCTCGAGTATCCCCTTGAGGACCGCCGTGGTGAGCATGCGCGTGTCCATCTCGGCGAGCCGGCCGTGGTAGACGACCTCGACGCCTCCCACGTGGCCGCGCACCGTCTGGGCGAGCATCTTGCCGAGGTCCTCCCCGAGTCCGAGGAAGGGCTTGAGCGCCTCCATCGTCTCGGGGGGCACGGGCGCGATGTTCACGGCGTTGGAGACGAACTCACCCATGAGTCCGGCCATGACCTGCTCGGCGATCTGCTCGCCCGCGCGGTCCTGCGCCTCCTCGGTCGAGGCGCCGAGATGCGGGGTGACCACCACCTGTTCGTACTCGAACAGCGGGGACTCCGTGCACGGCTCGACCTCGTACACGTCGATGGCCACGCTCGCCACCTTGCCCGAGTCCAGCGCGTCGAGGAGTGCCTGCTCCTGGTAGATGCCGCCCCGCGCCGTGTTGACCAGGCGCACGCCGTCCTTCATCGCCGCGAACTCGTCGGGGCCGAACATGCCGATGGTCTCCTTGGTCTTGGGCAGGTGCACAGTGATGTAATCCGCCTGCGCCAGGAGGTCGCCGAGGTCGGAAGCGAGCTCGATCCCCATCTGGTTCGCGCGCTCCTCGCTCACGTACGGATCGAAGCCGACGATCCGCATCCCCAGGCCCTTGGCCCGCTCGACCACGAGCGAGCCGATCCGCCCGAGGCCGACGACGCCGAGCGTCTTGCCGAGCACCTCGGCGCCGACGAACTTGGAGCGCTCCCATTTGCACTGCTTGAGCGACGCGTTCGCCTGCGGGATGTTGCGCGACTGCGCGAGCATCAGCGCGATGGTGTGCTCGGCCGCCGACACGATGTTGGAGGTCGGCGCGTTGGCGACGACGATGCCGCGCTCGGTCGCGGCGACCTTGTCGACGTTGTCCGTGCCCACGCCGGCGCGCCCGACGATCTCGAGCGCGTCCGCCGCGTCGATGACGTCGCGCGTCACCTTGGTGGCGGAGCGCACGATGAGCCCGTGGTATCCCGGGATCGTCTCGATGAGCTCCTCCGGACTCATCCCGGTCTTCACGTCCACCTCGAAACGCGCCTGCAGCTTCTCGATGCCGCCGGGCGCGATCTTCTCCGCTACGAGTACCTTCTTCATGTCGT
>CAYOSP010000009.1:35214-64963 GCA_964406675.1 uncultured Eubacteriales bacterium
CCATGAACACGGCCTCGGCGGCCTTGATGCCCGCGCCGCGCTCGAACTCGTGACCCAGTTCGGCGAGCGCCATCTCGAGCGCCGAGAGCGTGATGATGATGTCGAAGTCGTCGAAGTAGCCGAGGTGACCGATGCGGAAGATGCGGCCCTTGTACTGCTCTTGGCCGCCCGCGATGGTCACGCCGTACTTCTCCTTCATGAGCTCGACGAGCGCGCCGCCGTCGACGCCCTCGGGCACCCATGCCGGCGTGACCGCGGAGCCGCGGCCCTCCGGCGGAGCGAACAGCTCGAGCCCGAGCGCCTCCAGTCCGGCCCGGGCCGCCTCGGCGAGACGCGAGTGACGCTCGATGACCGCGTCCACGCCCTCCTCGAGCATCATCCGCAGCGCCTCGCGCAGGCCGATGATGAGGGTCACGGGCGGGGTGAACGGGGTGGTGTCCTTGTCGAGGCTCTTGCGGTACTTGCCCCAGTCGAAGTAGTACTTCGGCAGGTCGCTGCGCTCGTAGGCCTTCCACGCCTTCTCCGAGACCGCCACGGCCGCCAGGCCCGGCGGGAGCATGAGCCCCTTCTGCGAGCCGGTCATCACCACGTCGAGCTTCCACTCGTCGGTTCTGACCGGCACCGCGCCGATCCCGGTGATCGAATCGACGATGAAGACGCACTCGTCGTAGCCGGCCACGATCTCCCCGATCGCCTCGACGTCGTTGAGCACGCCCGAGGAGGTCTCGGACTGCACGACGACCACGCCGCGCGCGTCGGGGTGCTCGCCCAGCGCCTTCTCGATGTCGGCCGCGTCCACCACCTGGTCCCACTCGTACGAGAGGGTGATCGGCTCGAGCCCGTAGGCCTCGGCGAGCTGGGCCATCCGCTGCCCGAACTTCCCGTTCTCGGCCACGACGACCTTGTCGCCGGCACGGAAGCAGTTGGCGAACGAGGACTCCATCACGCCGGTCCCCGAGCACGCCATCACGAGCACGTCGCCCTCCGTGTGGAACACCTTCTTGAGCCCGTCCACCGCCTCCATGAGGATCGCCGAGAATTCCGGCGTCCGATGGTGGATGATCGGCTTCGCCTGCGCGAGGAGCACCTCGGCGGGCACCGGGGTCGGACCCGGCGTCATCAGATACCGCTTGCGCATCGTGCGGCCTCCCTCTCTCTCTTCTCTCTTCCGGCAGTGCCGGCGACCACGCGGCCGCCGCCTCGTACTCCGGCGGCTCGTCGCCGGTCCTTCCTCTCGCTACTCGGCCTCGGCCTGCTCGTCGCGCAGCCACGCGAACATGCCGCGCAGCTCGCCGCCCACGTCCTCGATCAGGTGCTCGGACTGGATGCGACGGCGCGCCTTGAACGACGCCTGGCCGGCCTTGTTCTCCAGGATCCAGTCACGCGCGAAGGAGCCGTTCTGGATCTCCCACAGGATCTCGGCCATCGTCTCGCGCGTCTCGTCGGTGACGACGCGAGGACCGCTCACGTAGGCGCCGTACTCGGCGGTGTTGGAGATCGAATCGAACATCTTGGCCATGCCGCCCTCGTACATGAGGTCGACGATGAGCTTGAGCTCGTGCAGGCACTCGAAGTAGGCGATCTCGGGCTGGTAGCCGGCCTCGACGAGCGTCTCGAAGCCGGCCGTCACCAACTCGGTCGCTCCGCCGCAGAGCACCGCCTGCTCCCCGAAGAGGTCGGTCTCGGTCTCCTCGGAGAAGGTGGTCTCGATGACCGCCGCGCGGGCGCCGCCGATGCCGGCCGCCCACGCGAGGGCGACGTCCTTCGCCTTGCCCGACGCGTCGGCGCCCACCGCGATCAGGCACGGCACGCCCGAGCCCTCGACGAACACGCGGCGCACCATGTGGCCCGGCCCCTTGGGCGCGATCATGATCACGTCGACGCCCTCGGGCGGCTCGATCTGCGCGTAGTGGATGTTGAAGCCGTGAGCGAAAGCGAGCACCTTGCCCTCGTCCATGTGCTCGTGGATCTCCGTGTAGTACGTGTGCGCCTGGGTCTCGTCGGGCGTGAGCATCATGACGATGTCCGCGTCGGCCGCCGCCTCCCGCGGGGTCATGACCTTCAGCCCGTCGTCCTTGGCCTTGTCCCAGGACTTGGATGTCGCCCGCAGCCCGACCCGCACGTCGCATCCCGAGTCGTGCAGGTTGAGCGCGTGCGCGTGCCCCTGGCTGCCGTAACCGATCACCGCGATCCTGCGCTCCTTGACGAGCGACAGGTCGCAGTCCTCTTCGTAGTAGACGTTCGCCATCTCAGGTCCCTTCCCTCATCCGTCCGACGCCCCGGTGGTCGCCGGTCCTCAGTCCGCCGAACCCCTCTGCAGGGCGATCTTGCCGGTGCGTGCGAGTTCCTTGATGCCGTACGCGCGAAGCAGGTCCTCCATCGCGCGGAGCTTCTCGGAGGTGCCGGTCGCCTCGATGGTGAGCGAGTTGCG
The DNA here is from genome assembly GCA_964406675.1 of uncultured Eubacteriales bacterium. GTDB lineage: Bacteria > Actinomycetota > Coriobacteriia > Anaerosomatales > JAUVQN01 > CAYOSP01. The sequence continues at coordinate 37,646 of CAYOSP010000009.1, forward strand.
CCCGACGTCGATGATGCGCGCCCGGAAGATGTTCGCGAGCTCTATGAGCTCGGCGCGCTTGTCCGCGGGCGCCGCGACCTTGAAGAGCACGAGCTCCCGGTCGACCATCTCGTCGGGGTCGAGGTCCTGGATCTTGATCACGTTGATGAGCTTGTGCAGCTGCTTCGTGATCTGCTCGATCGGCGTGTCCTCGGCGTTGACGACGATCGTCATGCGCGAGATCGTCGGATCCTCGGTGGGGCCGACGGCGAGCGAGTCGATGTTGAAACCGCGCCTGGCGAAGAGCCCCGACACGTGCTGCAGCACGCCGGGCTTGTTCTCCACCAGCACGGAGAGGGTATGCCTCGACATCACTCCACCACCTCCTCGAAGAACGTCTCGTCGAGCCACTCGGACTGCGGTCCTCCGGGGATGCCGCCGAGCATCTCGTCGAGCGAGCGGCCGGGCGCGACCATCGGCCACACGCCGGCCTCGGGCGCCACGCGGAAGTCGACCACCGCGGGGCCGTCGTGCTCGATCGCCTCGCGTATGGCGCCGTCGACCTCGCCCGGCTCCGTGATGCGCAGGCCGAGCGCGCCGTACGCGTCGGCGAGCTTCACGAAGTCCGGCACCTGCTGGGAGAGCGGCGTCTGACTGTAGCGGTGGTCGTAGAAGAGCTCCTGCCACTGCCGCACCATCCCCAGGTAGCCGTTGTTGAGGATGAACACCTTCACCGGCAGGTCGTGGACCTTCGCGGTGGCGAGTTCCTGCGACACCATCTGGATCGAGCCGTCCCCCGCGATGTCGATGACGAGCGAATCCGGCCGGCCGGCCTGCGCGCCGATGGCCGAGGGGAGCCCGAAGCCCATGGTCCCCAGCCCTCCCGAACTGACCCACGTGCGCGGGTCCTCGATCGGGAAGTACTGGCACGCCCACATCTGGTTCTGTCCCACCTCGGTGGCGAGGACGGTGTCGCGACCGCGGGTGAGCTCGCGCGTGCGCTCCACGACGAACTCGGGCATGATGCCCTCGCCCTCCTCCTGGTCGTAGTGGAGCGGGAAGCGGGCGCGCCAGTCGTCGATGACCTTCATCCAGCGTTCGGTGAGCGGCTGCGCGTCACGCTTGCGCAGCTCCGCGGTCGTCTTCGCGAGCACGTCCTTCGCGTCGCCGACGATCGGCACGTGGACCTCCACGTTCTTGCCGATCTCGGCCGGGTCGATGTCGATGTGGATGACCTTCGCCTTCGTCGCGAAGGAGGCGAGACGCCCGGTGACCCGGTCGTCGAAGCGCACGCCCACCGCGACGAGCAGGTCGGTCTCGGTGATCGAGTAGTTGGTGTACTTGGCGCCGTGCATGCCCGGCATGCCGAGCGAGAGGTGGTGCTCCTCGGGGAAGGCCCCCTTGCCCATGAGCGTGTTGACCACCGGGATCTGCATGAGCTCGGCGAGTTCCTTGAGCTCCTTCCAGGCGCCCGAGGACAGCACGCCGCCGCCCACGTACAGCAGCGGCCTCTTGGCCTTCATGATGAGGTCGACCGCCTGCTTGACCTGCTTGGCGTGCCCCTTGTAGGTGGGGCGGTAGCCGGGCAGGTTGATCTGGTCGGGCTCGACCCACTCCGTCTTCCCGGCCGACACGTCCACCGGGATGTCGATCACCACGGGACCGGGTCGGCCCGTCCCGGCGATGTGGAACGCCTCATGGACGATGTCCGGCAGCTCGCGCACGTCCTTGACCAGGTAGTTGTGCTTCGTGATCGGCATCGTGATGCCCTGGACGTCCGACTCCTGGAACGAGTCCGTGCCGATGAGATGCGTGGGCGTCTGCCCGGTGAACACCACCATCGGGATCGAGTCCATGTACGCGTTCGCCACGCCCGTGACCGTGTTGGTGGCTCCGGGCCCGCTGGTGGCCACGACCACGCCGACCTTCCCCGTCACCCGGGCGTATCCGTCGGCCGCGTGCGCCGCGCCCTGCTCGTGACGCACCAGGTAATGCTTCACCTGCTTCGAGTCCATGAGGGCGTCGTAGATGTCGAGCACCTTCCCGCCCGGGAACCCGAACATGACATCGACGCCCTCCTCCTCCAAGGCGCGCACCAACGCTTGTGCTCCACTGATCGTCACGACGCCACCTCCTTCAGGTCGCTCGTACCGGGCACGCCGTCACTGGACGCGCCACCACCGGACGCGCCGTCGCGCGCCGCCGTCCGACTCCCGCCTCTCACGAGACCACCGCCCCCGTGTCCGCGCTCGATACCGTCTTCGCATAGCGGGCGAGATACCCGCTCGTGACCTTCGGCTCCGGCGCCCGCCATCCCCTCATGCGCCGCTCCAGCTCGCCCTCGTCGACGAGGAGATCCAGCGCCCCGGAATCGATGTCCACGCGGATGCGATCGCCGTCCTCGACGACGGCGATCGGCCCGCCCGCCGCGGCCTCCGGGCTCACGTGCCCGATCGACGCGCCGCTCGTGGCGCCCGAGAAGCGGCCGTCGGTGACCAGCGCCACCGAGCGGTCGAGCCCGATGCCCTTGACGGCCGACGTCGGCGTGAGCATCTCGCGCATGCCCGGCCCGCCTCGCGGGCCCTCGTAGCGGATGACGATCACGTCGCCGCTCTCGATGGTCCGGCCGAGGATCGCGTCCACCGCGTCCTCCTCGGACTCGAACACGCGCGCCGGGCCCTCGTGCACGCGCATCTCGTCGGCCACCGCCGACCGCTTGACGACCGCCCCGTCCGGGGCGAGGCTGCCGCGCAGCACGCGCAGGCCGCCCTCGGGGTGGTGGGCCTCGCCGGCTGGACGCACCATCGCCGGGTCGAGGTTGCTCGCCTGCCCGGCGATCTCCCCCATCGTCCGGCCGTCCACGGTGAGCGCGTCGCGTCGCACGAGCCCCACGGCGTCCAGCTCGTGCATGATCGCGGGGATGCCCCCGGCGGCGTACAGGTCCTCCATGTGCAGGTCCGACGCCGGCGAGACGCGCACGAGGTTGGGCGTGGCCGAACTGACCTCCTGCCAGTCGTCCAGCGAGATCGTGATCCCCGCCTCGTGCGCGATGGCGGTGAGGTGCAGCACCGTGTTCGACGAGCCGCCGAAGGCCATGTCGAGCGTCATGCCGTTGCGCACCGCGTCCTCGGCGACGATGTCGCGGGCGGTGACGCCCTCCTCCAGCAGCGCCATCACCCGCATGCCCGCCCGCTTCGCGAGGCGGATGCGCTCCGAGTAGACCGCCGGGACCGTGCCGTTGCCGGGCAGACCGAGGCCGATCGCCTCGGTGAGGCAGTTCATCGAGTTGGCGGTGAACAGGCCCGCACACGAACCGCACGTGGGACACGCGGCGTCCTCGAGCTCGCAGAGGTCCTCGTCGGTCAGCTCGCCCGCCGCCGCCTGACCGACCGCCTTGAACACGGTATCGAGGTCGACGTCCTTGCCGCGCCACCTGCCGGCGAGCATCGGGCCGCCCGAGACCACCACGGAGGGCAGGTCGATACGGCACGCCGCCATGAGCATGCCGGGGATGATCTTGTCGCAGTTGGGGATGAAGACGACCGCGTCGAACGCGTGCGCCTGGATCGCGAGTTCGCAGGAGTCGGCGATGACCTCGCGGGAAGGCATCGAGTAACGCATACCCTCGTGGTTCATCGCGATGCCGTCGCACACGCCGATGGTGGCGATCTCCAGCGGGGTGCCGCCGGCCATGCGTACGCCGGCCTTGACGGCGTCGGAGACGGTGTCGAGGTGGACGTGCCCGGGGATGACCTCGTTGACCGAGTTCATCACCGCGACGAGCGGCCGCGAGATCTCCTCGTCGGTGAGCCCGTCGGCCTTGAGGAGGCTGCGGTGCGGGGCCTTGGACGGCCCCTTCTTCATGCGGTCGCTGCGCACTCCCATGTCACCCTTCCCGGCATCGCCTTCCCGGCACCGGTGACTCCGCAGGCCGCATGTGCCCCACGACTCGCGCGCCTCGCACGGCGAAGGGCGGGAGGCCCGTGCACGCCCGAGGCGGGGTGTGGGAGCGGGAACGCACGGGACCCGGCGAGGATCGGCGGTGAGGATCGAGGATCGGGGTTCGCGCCGAGGCGCGCTCCACCGGAGCGACGTCCCGCTCATGCGGCAGGTAACGGTTGCCACCGACCCGTCCTACTCGGTCCGGTCCGCCCGCGGAGATCGTCCGCGGCTCGCCGGATCTTTCTTCCGGGCGGCTCTGGGGCCAGGTTCGAGACGTCCTCCGCCGGGCTTCCACCGTCCCCGGCTCTCTATCGACAGGATTGGCCTCTACTCATCCCCGTCATAGCCATTAGCTCGCTATTCGAATCGAATACGCGCGAGTATACGGGAGGCGGCGCGGACGGACAACCAGGACGAGACCGATCGGGCCTGAGCGACTCCGTCAGGGGCCCGCGGACTCACCAGTGGCGGTCGGTTCGACGGTGCCGGTCGTCTCGCCCGCGGACTGCTCGTTCGTCTCGCCCGCGGACGGCGGGGTCTGCGGCCGGATCACGTCCCATGGTTGCCCGATCAGGCTCACGTCGTGCCAGAACGCCTCGACGTCCTTGCCCCCGGTCTCCCCGTCCGTGAGGCCTTCCACCGTGAAGCGGACCTGCCGTACCTCGGGGAACTCCCCGTACATCCTCAGGATAGCCGCATACGCCAACCGTTTCTCGCTCGGTTCCGCCTCGAAGTCGAGGACGTCCGCGTCCCAGTCGATGGTGAGCACGCCGTCATCGAGCGTCACCGACCGGACCCGCGCCACCGGCTGCACGACGGCTACATCCGTATTCTCCCGAGGCGTCGCCTCGAGCCATTCATCGAGCGTGGACCGGTAGACGGAGTCCTTCGGAACGACCCGGTACTCCTCCAGGAGGCTGCGTCCGGTCGCGAAGAACACCGAGGTCCTCGTCGTATCGACGCCGGCGCTGACGCCCTCGGGGTCCGGGACGTCGGGAGCGGGACCGGCGCAACCGGACGCCATGCCCAGGGCGCCCGCCAACGCGGCCGCCGACGCGGCGACGACGGCCGCGAGCACGGCCGTGCGAAGCGACCGACCCACCGTCGACCCGCTATACATCTTCGCCCCGCGCTTCCCCGGCCTGCTCTCCCGCGAGTACGTCCTTGATCTCCTCATACGTCATGGCCGGCACCTCGAGTTCACGGGCCGACTCCAACACTCGCCCTTCTTCGGCGAGCAGGATCCTCTTCCCACGCATCGCGGCGGCGAGTTGCAGCGCCCCTGCTTCCTCCGAGGTGAGTCCGAACCGCTGCATCAGCCCGTCGACCTCCTGACGGGCCGGTTCGCCGGTCTTCCAGTCCACCTCATCGAGCCCGGGCATGCCCACGGCCGTGGCGGCGAGTTCCTGCGTGGCGGTGACGCGCTTGAGTCCTTCGGCGACCCGCGGACCGAAGGCCTCGTCTTGGCTGAGGGCGCCGATGAATCCGGGTGTGACGACGTAGCGACCACGGCGCCGCATGAGCAGGGGCAGCAGCAGGAGCGGCAGCGCGAGGAACAGCAGAGCGAGCGGCAGATAGCCGCTCCATGCCGGACCGCCCGGCAGCGCCACCGCGAAGACCTGCACGCGATCGTTGTACTTGTCGGCGACCGCTATGCGCCCGTCGTGATAGTCGATCCCGTCGGGGAAGTAGAACAGCCCGTCGTCGTGACCGACATCCCCGATCTTCTCGATGAACTCGCCGTCCGTGTTCAAGACCGCGATCTCGCTGTTGACTCCGTCGACCACGTAGAGGCGCCCGTTCTCGTCCAGGGTGATGCTCGCCGGCAATCCGAACTTGCGGGACTCGTCGCTGAACCGGATCGCTTCATCAGGGGGAAGAGGCTCCCCGTACGTCCAGAGCGTCTCTCCCCGCGTGCTTATCGCTTGGACGCGGTAGTTGAGACCGTCCGCGACGTACAGCGTGCCGTCGTCGCCGACCGCCACGCCGGCGGGCCTGTCGAACTGACCCGGTTCCTTGCCTCGCGCGACGTAGCCGGTAGTGAACTCGCCGTCCAGATCGCCGATCACGACCCCGCTCTGGGTGGTCACGAACAACAGCTCGTCCTCGATGGTCACGGACAACGGCGGCTCGGGGAACACGATCTCGTCGATCGGCTGGAGCGTGGAATCGTAGATGACCATCTTCCCGAGGCTCTTGTCGACCACGTACGCCCGGCCGTCCAGCGCGACCGCGACGTCGAGCGGGTTGTCCAGCTGGAACTCGCCCCGCCCTGACTGCCCGAAGACGGTGACGAACTCTCCGGCCTCGTCGAAGACCACGATCCGCTTCTTGCCGGTGTCCGCCACGTATATCCGACCTCGACCGTCTATGCCGACCCCTGTCGGGCGCCTCAGCAGATCCCCCTCGAACCCGTAGATCGAGAACTCGTACCCTTCCGTGTCAGCCCCGTCTCCGCTGAGCTGCGGAGGACGCGTGAGGACGTAGTAAGCGGCGGCCAGCGCGAGTAGGATCGCGAGGAGCACCAGCAGTATCACCAGCTGCATCGTCACCTTGGAGCGCGGATGTGTCGCCACTTCGTCTAGACCTCCCAGTAACCGAACGGATCAGGCGATCCGACCATCAATCCTGTTCAACGGCTCCGTGACCGGTCGTCGTAGCGGCCTCGGAACCGAGTATCGTCTCCAGATCGAAACGCTCACGCATCTCGTCGACGGCTTCCGGATGCTCGGATGAGACACGTCGGTAAGCTTCCAAGGCCGGTTCGTAGTCCGGCACGTACCTGAGCGCGAGCGTATAGTCGAGGAGGGCATCGGCGTATTCCCCGATCTCCTCGTACATGAGACCCCGCTGGTGGAGGAGGACGGCGTTCTCAGGTCCCAGGTCGATGGCCTGGTCCATGGCCGTGAACGCGTCTTCCGTCCGCCCGTCCGCCAAGTAGACCCTGGCGAGAGCCACATTCGCGTCCTGATAGAAGGCCGCCAGCTGACCTTCCGTGGTGGTCGCGCGTTCGAGGTTCTCCATGGCGGCTTCGCCGTCTCCCGCCCGCTCATACGCGAGCCCCAGCACGTAGTAGGCCGTGGGGTCCGCGGGGTCCATCTGGACGGCGAGCCGCGCCTGCTTGAGCGCCGCGTCGACCGCTCCCTGCTCGAGGTATGCGGAGGCGAGCTTCACCCGTGCCGCCGGATCCTCCGGGTTCGCCTCGACGGCCTCGGTCGCGGCGAACACCGCCCGCTCCGCCTCCGTCCGGGGCGCGGAGGATGTACCGCCTCCGAAGACCAGATGATCCACCAGCAGCCCGAGCATCACCACGATGCCGGCGACGGCGAGCCAGGACAGTATCTTGATGATCGACGCGGCGCGTCGCTGCATCCCTCACATCACCTCGATGGGTCCATCGTCTTCCGACAGTGTCTCGCCGACCCCCGACATGCGTCCGCAGGATGGTCGGCCGTCCGGGCCACGGCATGGCACATGCTATAGTCCGGCCGGATGTCTGTTGCGCATCTCTCGATCGTTATCCTGGAAGAACCCAAGCAAAAGGGAGTCCAGACGTGCGACCACTCCACGCTTTCCTCGGTATCCTCGCCCTCGCTCTGCTCGGAACGGCCGGATGGCTCTACATGAACAGCGGAGACGTGCTCGTCGAGACGACCACGATCACCGAGCGGGAGACGATCGACGAGACGGTCCTCGGGTTCGTGGCCGTGCCCTATATCGATGACTACGGCAACCTCCGCGTCCCCGGGTACCTGGACAACCTCAGCGGATCGGACATCCGATCCGCTCGGCTGGAGATCGACCTGTTGGACGACACGGGCGACCTGGGAGAGACCGTGCTCCACACCCTGGAGAACGTCCCGGCCGGCAGCCGCAAGACGTTCGACATCAACGCGGGCACCATCGGCGAGAGCCGCCGCGCGGAGATCGAGGTGCTCGAGATCGAGGTGGTCCGTTGAGACGCCGTACACGCCTACTGCCCTTCCTCGTCGCGAGCCTCGCCGTGCTGACCGTGGTGGCGCCGCAGACGGGTTGCACCGACGAGTCCACGACCGTCGTGATCGACGCTCCCGCCTCGTCGGCCGACACGAGCGGCGCGATCACGCCCCTCGAACGCGGAGCCGTCCGCCGCGAGGTCCTGGACGGCGCCCGGGAAGCCGTGGACGCATGGACCTCCGGGGACCTGGACATGGTGGCGGAACACTTCGCTCCCGGATGGGTCGACACGTTCGCGGAGATATGGTCCGAGCACGAGAGCCGCGGACTCACCATCGTCCATCAGCATGACGTGGAGCACCTGGATGTCGTCGATATGAACGACGGCGGGACACAGGCCCTCGTGGATTACGTCTTCATCGACCGGACCACCGTCGTCGACTCCGACGGCTCCGTCGTGGAGCCCGCGACCGGCCGGCGCGCCGACACACAGCTGACGATGGAACCCGACGGATCCGAGCCCGACGGATCCGGTGACTGGCGCGTGGTGCGCATGATCGTCCCCAAGGAGGTCCTGCGCTGAGTCACCGCGGGACACGCTGACGAGCGAACCGCCACCCTCCATCAGAAATCCAGGTATTCCGGTGGGAGGGGCACCTCTCTCGTGTACCGATCCTCACCCACTCGCGGGTCGTACCTGGAGGCGTACGAGGCCGGGTGACAGTTCGCGCAGAACTTCTGCGACGAATGGCAGAGGTAGCAGTCCGCGAACTGACCCGGCTTCGAACCGGTGGCCTGCCTCCAATGCTCGTCGACCCATGGTCGCCCGCCGTGCATCAGCGTCATGTCCTGAGGATGGCAGGTACATCCCTGCTCGGTGCCCCAAGACGGCTCGAATATCCCCTCTGAGTAGTGGCAGCGCCAGCAGACGTCCTTGTCGACGAAGCCCGGGCGCGCGTGCGATCCGCTGTTGCCGGGTCCCCCTTCCGAGGGGCTCCAGCCCGTCGGATGCGGCATCGTGACGCCGTGACACCACAGGCATTCCTCGCGCTCGTCGTGACACTCGTAGCAGCGGGCCTCGTCGATGGACTCGATCTTCGGGAGCTCGTGCGCGGCGACCGTGTACCTGCCGGCCTCGTCGGGATGGCAGCCCTCGCATGCGGTCGACGCGGTCTCCCCGTCGTGACAGTACAGACACTTGTCCATCGACGGCTCCGTCGGCTCGATCACCACGCCGGGATGGGCGATCCCGTTATGGCACTCGCGGCACTGCCATCCCGCTTCGAGGAAGTCGCTGTGCCGCACCCTGACACCGTCGCGCTGGGTGGTCCCCCGCGTCACGTCGGAGTGGCACCGCAAGCACGCCGCCGAGTCCACACTCCCGGCACTCGGCCGGGGCGGTTCCTTCGTCACGCCGTAGACGACCATCCACCTCGTGTAGGTGACCGCCTGACGAGCCGGGGAGAGCGGACCGACCGCGCGGTGACAGGACATGCACGACGTGTCCGCATGCTCCGACACCTCGAGCGACGAGATGTGACCGGACCCTTGATGGCATCGAGCGCATCGGGCCGGACGCGAGATGAGATGGTCGGTGCCCAAGAGTGCGACCGCGATCAACACGACCACGCCGATCCTGACCGACCACCTGGAGCCCGCCGATCGGCTGACCAGCCGATCCTCGAGTGCCTGATCCATACGGCCTCGAGGCGAAGCGAGATACGCGAGATAGGCGAGGACCGTGAGCACCAAGGCGACGGCGATCACGAGGATGGCGGCGAGGATCATGCTCGCCTCGTCCCCGCTCGACGCCAACCCGCGGAACCCGACTATCAGATCCTGCACGTGATCAGCGCTCCTCTATCGGACGCGCACGGAGCGCGCGGATCTGGTCCTCTGTCAGACCCGGGTGCGTGTGCCGGGTGTGACATCCGTCGCACGAGCTCTCCTCATGACAGCGCAGACACGGCTCCTCTCCCGCCTCCTCGACGAGCTCGCTGTGTCGATCGAGGAATGCCGCCGGATGAGGCATCTCGACACCGCCGTGACAGCCTTCACACATCGCCGACGTATGACAATCGAGGCACTTGTCGCGACCACCCAGGGAGATCACCATCTCGCCGTGATCGGAAAGGAAGCCCGGCTCATGCGGGAGCGGCATGCCGTGGCACGACACGCAGTAACCCTCGCTGTGACAGGCCGAGCAGTTCTCGAGCCGACCCATGCCGTGCGTCTGCCGCCAGTTCGAGCCGTGGGTGACCCGCCACGGGGTGACGGCTTCACGCTCGCGATCCGGGCCTCCCTGCTCGTGACAGATATCGCAACCGGAGATGTTCTTCGACGTCGCGTGATGACACTCCAGGCAGTCATCCATGGTGTATCGGCGCTGTCCTGAGGACTGCGTACCGTGTCCGGTGTCGCCATGACAGCGCGTACAGGACCAGCCCTCGTCCGTAGGCGCACGATGATCCATGCGTATGCCGCGAACGGTCACCAGGCGATCGATCCCCGCAGCGTGACAGTCCAGGCATGCTTGGTCGTCCACGCGGCCACCGATCGCCATGGATCCCGGCCATGCGGCCGCCGGGATCATCGAGGCGACGCGCAGGCGATCCTCGATCAACCGGATGGGATCGGAGCTCGCGTGACACGAATCGCATCCGGTGTCCGCGTGAGCGCTCTCGCGCAACGAATCCGTGGCGGTCCGGTGACACGCCCCGCAGTAGGATGGGCTGACGGAAGCGGCCGCACTGAGACCGATGACGGCCACGACCACAGCCAGTGCGGACAAGACCACATACCACACGCGTTCCGCCCGCAGTCCGTGTATCTCCCGACGAGCCGAGGGTCCTTTGCTGCCGCGGATCATTCGGATCCCACGCCGTCATCGCGGACGACCCCGTCTTGCCCGGTCCGCTGGAAACGGTCCACCGCCTCGGCGACGGGGAGGGCCAGGTCTTGGAGATACGTGGTCTCCTGGGCCGGCGGGATGTCTTCGAACGACGCTTTGACGAAGCTCACCACGTCGTCATTCGTCCATGCCATGACATAGGAGCTTCGATCCTCCGCCATCCTGGTCCGTACCGTCGCCAAGTCGTCGAGCACGACGTTCCCCGTATCGAGCGTGTACGCCGACACGAGATCGTCCGCCCGCTGGATGGCGGCGTCAGGAGAGGACAGGCGCTCGGCGCGAGCGTAGACCGAAGTCGGCCTGGCGATCGTGATGTCCATACTCATGGTCTTGTAGACGGCCTCTTCGGCACCGCCCGGCATACCCGGTATGCGCTGGACCGTCATGGTCTCGTAGCCGACCACGCGGTCCGGCAGGAATGCGAGTCCCGCCTCGTCATCGGCATACACCGACCGGCCACCCTCGTCCTCCTCGAACGGATCGCCGGCGAGAGACATATCCTCGACGAATGCCGGACCGATCCACCAGTTCACCAAGCACGCGGCGAACACGCTCAGGACCGCGAGCGCCGCGAGGACGGAGAACGTTCGGCGTCCGGTGCGCTCCCGGGGCGTGGTTCCGGTAGCAGGCCCCGACTCCCCGCCGCCGGACCCCATATGTCCGGCGCGGGACGATGATCGTCTCGTCATGCGTATCGGCTCTCCGAGGTCATGCAGGGGTGGACATCCACGATCGTCTATCGACGCGCCCCGTGTCCCGTGGCGTAGCGCGCCTCACTAGTGGTTCGAACCGATCCCGCCGTGACACCGCAGGCAGACCGCGTCCAGGTTCTCGGACGTGATGACCGTCGTGGTGTCGATGGTGGTCGGGTCTTCCGGATCGACCGAGTAGCTGCCGAGCAGCTTGATCGAATCCGCGCCTCCCGAGTGCGGGAAGTCGGAGTCGATCGCGGTCACCGGGTTCATGCGGTTGAAGTAGTAGTCGCTCGTGCCGTAGTGGCACTGCGTGCAGCCGCTCACCGCACCGCGGCTCGGGTAGGTCACGCCGTCGTAGGTCCCGCCCATCACCGGAGCCAGACCGTCCGAACGGTGGCAGCTGTAGCACTGCCCCGGACCGGTGTAGGCGCCGACGAAGGGCGCGGGATGCGTACGCTCGGTGTGGGCCTTGAAGCCGAGCTCCTCGTTCTCGAGCATGTCGGCGCCACCGATGTTGAGGTTGTGGCAGTCGGCGCACCACACGGACAGGGCGGCCTCGTTGATCGAGTCCGCGTCACGGTCCGCGCCGTGCTCGTCTCCGGCCTCGGGGCCGATGTGCTGGGCCACCCAGATCGGCGCGGCGAACTCACCGTCGGCGTACTCGGTGTAGGTGAACTCGGCCGAGTCGCTCGTGCTGTAGTTGAACCCGGCGGTGAGCGTGGTCTCGGGGACCTTGACGACCTGACCGGGCTCGTAGAGACCGTAGGAGTTCGCGGTCCCGACCGTCGAGCCGGCCGGGAAGCGCTTGAGCAGCTTGTAGCCGTCACCGCGGTCGCCGCTGGCAACCGAGCCTCCGCCGAAGGCGACGGTCTGCTCCGCCTCGATCTCGGCGGGGCGCCACACCTGTGCGGACGCGTTGTGGGTCTGGTGACAGTTCATGCAGCGAAGGGCCAGCGGACCGACCACGCCGTAGCCGGCGCTACCCGTACCCCAGTCACCGTGCCCATGGTGACGGGTGAAGCGATACATCTGGTTCTTCGCCTCGTCGTAGGCGCGCACCATGATGGTCTCGCTCACCGGGTCGCCGTCGGCGTCGGTGGTCTCGAGCGTGACCTGCTCGGTCCACTGATCGACGCTCGAGTCCGGTATCTCGGACTGGGCGCCGATGGTGTGCCCGTTGGTGGTGTACTTGCCGTCGTCGTAGACGACCAGGGACGAGTGCGCCGAGCCGCCGATGTGGCAGTAGTCACACGCGTCGTCCTGAGAGTCGGCACGCAGCAGGTAGTAGGCGCCCTCCGCCCGGTGGACGGCGTGGCACACCTTGCACTTGTTGGTCGAGGTGTCGTAGCCGCCGTGGGGGCCCGCGCCCTGCAGCGTCATGGGGACCGTCTCGCTCAACCGATGGAACTCGAGGCCCGACTCCCAGTCATGGCAGACCGTGCAGCTCGACGTGGTCCCCAACTCGAAGTAACCGCCCTCGTGCTTGGGCTCGGCGTCCTGCAGATCCTGATATGTGAACGTCGCTGATGACTCTACCCCGCCATCCGCCGTCCAGCTGTCAGGGTGTCCCTCGATGGACTGCAGCATCGTTTCCATCGACGGCGCGCTACCGTAGTCCGCGGCGTTGGCGGCATCATCATGACAGAAGAGGCAATCGGGATCGCCCCAGGGTGTAGAAGGCGGAGAGCGCTCCGGGTCGTGGACGTAATGACTCGCCATCCGGTAGAGCACGTTGACCTCGTCGTTGGGGACGTCATAGGCGTCGCCGTTACGATGACGATGGTCATTCGGACGGACGCCTTCCTCTGATTCGCTGTGACACGCCAGACAGCTTTCCGACCAGGGATCCGTACCGGCCACCACCTCGGAGGACGTATGGTCCGCGATGACGGTGGCCGAATAGGTCCCGTCCTGATGGCAATCGGCACAGTACAGCTTCGGCGGCATGCCGGGAGCGGACGGGTGATTGGAAGGCGTGACCCCGCCCGTGTGACACGCGTAACACGCGCGGTTCGGCTCGGAGTCGCCCCCGTCGAGCGCCGCGTGGACGGTCACGCTGTAGACCGGTATGTCGAGCTGAGGCCAGTCCACGCCGACGATGAAACCGCTGTCGTTGCGCGAATCGTGGCACCGGAGACAGTCGGTGAACTCGCTGCCGAAGTGACAGCCGCTTTGGGCGCAGTCGTCCCCGTAGTTACCCAGAGCGAACGCTCCCTCGGGACAGAGGATGCCCACGGCGAGGACGCCCACCGCCACCATCGTGACGATTCCCATCCACATCCGTCGATCGCAGAACCGGCAGCGGTCCGTAGCCATCCCCGCATCTCCCTCTCACTCTTGACGAGCGAGGCCGTTCTCCATCTGATCTTCCAATCATATCAGGCGGGGCCTTCGATTCGATCGAAGGCCCCGCCCGGTCCACTGCGATCCCGGCATCACGCGTCAGAGCGCGGATGCCGACACACTAGTGGTTCGAACCGATCCCGCCGTGACACCGCAGGCAGACCGCGTCCAGGTTCTCGGACGTGATGACCGTCGTGGTGTCGATGGTGGTCGGGTCTTCCGGATCGACCGAGTAGCTGCCGAGCAGCTTGATCGAATCCGCGCCTCCCGAGTGCGGGAAGTCGGAGTCGATCGCGGTCACCGGGTTCATGCGGTTGAAGTAGTAGTCGCTCGTGCCGTAGTGGCACTGCGTGCAGCCGCTCACCGCACCGCGGCTCGGGTAGGTCACGCCGTCGTAGGTCCCGCCCATCACCGGAGCCAGACCGTCCGAACGGTGGCAGCTGTAGCACTGCCCCGGACCGGTGTAGGCGCCGACGAAGGGCGCGGGATGCGTACGCTCGGTGTGGGCCTTGAAGCCGAGCTCCTCGTTCTCGAGCATGTCGGCGCCACCGATGTTGAGGTTGTGGCAGTCGGCGCACCACACGGACAGGGCGGCCTCGTTGATCGAGTCCGCGTCACGGTCCGCGCCGTGCTCGTCTCCGGCCTCGGGGCCGATGTGCTGGGCCACCCAGATCGGCGCGGCGAACTCACCGTCGGCGTACTCGGTGTAGGTGAACTCGGCCGAGTCGCTCGTGCTGTAGTTGAACCCGGCGGTGAGCGTGGTCTCGGGGACCTTGACGACCTGACCGGGCTCGTAGAGACCGTAGGAGTTCGCGGTCCCGACCGTCGAGCCGGCCGGGAAGCGCTTGAGCAGCTTGTAGCCGTCACCGCGGTCGCCGCTGGCAACCGAGCCTCCGCCGAAGGCGACGGTCTGCTCCGCCTCGATCTCGGCGGGGCGCCACACCTGTGCGGACGCGTTGTGGGTCTGGTGACAGTTCATGCAGCGAAGGGCCAGCGGACCGACCACGCCGTAGCCGGCGCTACCCGTACCCCAGTCACCGTGCCCATGGTGACGGGTGAAGCGATACATCTGGTTCTTCGCCTCGTCGTAGGCGCGCACCATGATGGTCTCGCTCACCGGGTCGCCGTCGGCGTCGGTGGTCTCGAGCGTGACCTGCTCGGTCCACTGATCGACGCTCGAGTCCGGTATCTCGGACTGGGCGCCGATGGTGTGCCCGTTGGTGGTGTACTTGCCGTCGTCGTAGACGACCAGGGACGAGTGCGCCGAGCCGCCGATGTGGCAGTAGTCACACGCGTCGTCCTGAGAGTCGGCACGCAGCAGGTAGTAGGCGCCCTCCGCCCGGTGGACGGCGTGGCACACCTTGCACTTGTTGGTCGAGGTGTCGTAGCCGCCGTGGGGGTTGGCGTACCAACCACTGATGCCGCCGTAGGCCGCATAGCCACCCTCGTACTTGGCGAAGGCGTCCTGCAGGTCCTGATACGTGAATGCCGACCGGCCGTTCGGGCCGATCACCGTCGGCTCAGCCGAGCCCGACATCACGCCGGCCTCGTCTCTGGTCACGGTGAAGGTCTCAGTTGTTGAGGCTTCGGTGTTGCCGTTCCAGTCCTGAGCCCAGAAGGTCACCGTGTGCGTGGACTCGCCCGCCGTGGTCGGCCAGACCGCCGCTATCGCGTAGCCGTCCGTGCCGATGGGCGTGATGCGCGTCGTACCACCGTCGACCTGGAAGTAGATGTAGTCGACGCCCCACGTACCATGGGAGTCGTCGCTGGCCGTGATGGTGATGTCGGCGCGATCCACGTACGAAGCCACCGCGTCCGACACACTCACAGGCGCGTTGGACTCCGGTGTCGGATCGACCCATCCGTCGTCGGGACTGATCGACGTACTGCCGAACGCGCCCGTCGAGGGATCGCCGGCGACGCCGTAGATGTTGTAGGTCGCTCCCGCCGGGACGGTGACCGTCTCGGTACCGGAACCGGCGTAGGACTCACGCTTCGTGTCCCCTGCGAACAGGGCCCACTCCTCGGCGCCGGTCACGGTGACCGAATAGACGGCGGTGACGTTGTCGTTGGAGTGCAAGGTCGCCGAAACGCTCACCGCATCGGGTGCCGTGGAGTGACATGAGCCGCACTTCATCCAGAAACCGTCGTACGCGTAGGCGTTCGCCGCGAATGCGACGCACAGACATGCGGCCGCCAAGAGCACGACCATGATACGGATTCCCTTGTTCACTTAGTCCACCTCCTATCGTCTTATGGAGCCGAGGCGGGATCTGTATGAGCCCGTCCCGGTCCGCTTTCAGTGATCAGGGAAGCCGCATCACATGTTGTGCCCGTCTCCGGGTTCCTGCGTGTGGCAGCCGGTGCAGTCCTGGTAGGTATGGCCCTTCACGTCCGCTCCGGGAGTATCGGGGTCGTGGCACGAATCGGTGCATGTCGCGACGCTTGCTGCCGCCGCTTCCGTCCCAGGCACCGGATCGCCGGCCGCGTACGCGTTGATGAGCTCGCACGTCTTGGCCACGACGTCGTAGATGAGCTTGCCGCAGCGGTCCTTCTTCGGATTGATGGCTCCCGGGGTGTTCTCCCACTCCTCGATCCAGTCCGCCGCCACGGCACGCCAGGTGGTGATGGAGGAGTGGCACAGCGTCGAACCGGGGATGGCCTTGGGCGCGTTGTTCAGCGGTAGCTTGTGGGGAGTCCACTCGGAGTCACGGTAGTCTTCATAGGCGGCGTTCGTCGGGAACGTCCCCTGCTCGTAGTACCAGAGCATCTGGTTGATCCAGGCACTGCTCATGCCGAGGCGCGTCATGATGGCGGCGCATGAGATCGGGATGCCGCACATCGAGCCGAAGTGGGCGACGCCGCCCGAGCCGAAGTTGAAGAGCCCCATGGGGACCTGGGTCCACCCGTTGGTGCCGCTCGGCGCGGTCATATCTGCCAGCTGGTCAAGCACGGACCAGTAAGCGGCCTCGCCTCAACCACCCTGACCGTATCCACTCCGCGACCCCTGGTACATATCGTAGCCTTCGCGAGCCGCTACCTGAGGATCGAGGGGCGTCCAATCGAGGTCGATGGGCTTCCAGACGTACGAGGTCTCATCGGGGGCCGCCGACGCCGTGGCGACGGAGCCGAGCGGCACCGCCGAGGCTGCGGCGATCACCGCTGCGCCGCCGAGGAACTTGCGGCGAGTGATGCCTTTGTCCGACATGTGTATCCTCCTTCTTCAGTTCTTCAGGATTCGTTACGTTCACGAACGATGCGGTCCGGTGGCTCACCTCCTCAGCCGGTCGAATCAGCTTCCGGCAGTCAGTCTCTTCGCTACGGAGCATTCCATTTGCATAGTACATGATATGTGAAGACGGTATGTGAAGACAAGTACAACGCGGGACTCTCTTAATAGAGGATAACCGCGATCGTGGGACATGCCGACGTCGGAAGGACGAAGCGGCGCATTCGACTGACGAGCTGACGAATCCTGAAAGCCATACACGTTCCGAGACGCACCTACTCGGCTCGATCCCTGACGTCGAGCAATCGCTGCACCTCGGTGACGAGGGGGCGGCTGACGGGTATCTCCGTCCCCTGGGAATCACCGAGCCACAACCGATAGGACGACCGATCCTTCCACCCACAACCTCGCACGTGCCTCAGATTCACGATGAACGACCGGTGGACCCTGAAGAGACCCTCGATGTCCCTCTCCTCGATCGCCTTCAGGGACGATCGACTCAGGAAACGCGCGTCGGCGGTGTGCACGTGAGTGAAGTTCCGGACGCCGCTCACGTAGTAGACCTCGTGATCGGGGATCAGCTGGAGCTTGGACTCGGTGCCTATCACCGGGATGAAGGAGGGTGATCGCCCCGTCGACGCTCGTGTCCGTCTGAGGATCGCCTCGATCCTACACTGCAGTTCCTGCACGTTGAAGGGCTTCGTGACGTAGTCGTCCACCCCCAACTCGAATCCTCTGATCTTGGAAGCGTCGGACGCGGCGGCGGTGAGCATGATGATCGGCAGGCTCCGTGTCTCCGGATCCTGGCGGAGTCGGGCGAGCAGCTGCCATCCGTCCATCCCGGGCATCATGACGTCGAGCAACACGATGTCCGGCTCGAAGTCGGCGATCGCCGCGGGGGTCTGCTCGCTGCGATCGACCGCCCGCACGACATAGCCGCGCGCCTCGAGCACACGCTGCAGTCCCGCGGTGAATGCCGGATCGTCCTCGACGAGCAGTATCTTCGACGCCCCATGAGTATCGACAGCGCTCATCCCTCGAGAGAGCAGAGGATCGGCCTACTCCAGCATCGAACCGATCTCCGCCCGCACGTCTTGGTCGACTGCGCCCAATCCCCCCAAGTAGTGCAGGGTGGATATGTGTGCCTTGTTGCTCCGGAGCGCATCACCCGTCTGCAGCGCGAGTGAGGACCTCGGCGTCAGCAGCAGCACCGAATCCATCGAGCCGAGCACGGGTCCTCCGGCCAAGGCATCGGGGAAGTCCTCCCCCGTGGCGACACCTACGCCATCCCAACTCATGCCCCTGCTCACCCCGTATCCAGCCACCTCGGCGGCGGTCTCGTACCGGTCCATACCCGCCTTTCGGAGGACTCGGTTGCCCCCCAAGCTCGCCTCGAGCGCCGCCTCGATCCGCAGCGACACGACGGCCTCCCCACCGAGGATGACCGCTTCGTCGAGCCACGACGGCACCGAGATGGAGTCCCGCACCAGGATGACGGGCATCCCCTGCGCAGCCGCGATAGGCGAAGCACCGAGCGCATCGGGGAAATCCGCGCCGGTCGCGACGAACGCCTTACCGCCGAAGTCGGCGCCCAGGATCCGGACGACCTCCTCCGCCACCGCCTGGGCGGTCTCGTAGCGGCTGCTCCCGGCGATGCGCTCGACGTTCGTCGAGCCCAGCATGGAAGCGAGTGCCGACTCGACGCCCGCGGACAATGCACCGGTGCCTCCCAGCAGATACGCCTTCCGGACGCCCAGACGGACGATCTCTTCCTTCACGTCGCTGCGAAGCATATCGGGCGGCGTGATCAGCAGCGGGCCGTCGACGGCTCCGGCGAGGGCCGAGCCCCCGAGCGCATCGGCGAATCCCGCGCCCGTGGCGATCACGACCGTGTCCGCCGACGTGAAGGCGGCCTTGGAAGCCGCGATAGCCGTCGCGTAGCGATCGCTGTCGGCGAGGGAGACGAAGGTGACCTCGGACCCGCTCGGATCGTCCGGATCGTCGGGATCGTCGGGATCGTCCGGGTCATCGGGATCGTCCGGCGTGCTCGGATCCAGCGAGAAGTCGACCTGCATGGTCTCGGTGGAGTCCCGAGAACGTTCGGTCTGATCATCGACGTAACCGTCCGCGGTCACGAAGAACCGATACGACCCATAGTCGGAGTTCGAGTATCCCAACTCGTAATGCCCGTCGGTGTCCGTGGAGGCCTGGCCGACGTCGGTCCACTCGTCGCCGTCGAAGTACGCGGCCCGCACCTCCGCGCCGGGGATCGGGTCACCGCCCGAGGCGTCCGTCACCCACCCTTCCGCGAGCGGCGGCGGGATCCGCTCGAGCGCCGCATCGATGGAATGCGGATGCTCGCCGTCCCAGGAGAACGTGGTCTCGAACGAATGGTATTCGGTCCCCGGGGGGAACACGGTGAGCCGGTATTCCCCGGGGCCGAAGGCATGCGCGTCCTCTATCCGGTACTCGCCGCTCGAATCCGTGTACGTCTGATCGGCGTCGTACCATTCCGTCCCGTCTTTGTATTTCGCCCGCACGAGCGCCCGGTCGACCGGCTCGCCGCTGTCCTCGTACGTCACCGTGCCCGTCGCGATGACCGGCCGGGGGACCAGTTCCACAGCCGCCGCAAGCGGGTCACCGCCGTCCCATTCCTCGGTATCGCCGTACGTGGTCACGTATCCGTCCGCACGGATCCGGACCCGGTACGTGCCGGCTCCTAGGTCGAGCGAGTCATAGATCTCGCAAGTGCCGCTGGTCTCCGTGTATGCCTGATACGGGTCGTTCCAGTTCGACGAGATCCAATGCTGCACGGTGACGCGTGCCCCCACCACGGGGTCACCCGTCGCGGACGCGGTCACCGACACCTCGTACAACACGGACGCCGTCGCAAGAGCGAAGTCCTCGGTGTGAGTGGTCTCCCCATCCCAGGCCAACGCGAGCGATTCGGTGACGTACCCATCCAAGGATGCGACCACCCGGTAGTCGTCCGCCCCGTGCCCAAGCTCATCCTGCAGAGCGTACGACCCGTCCGCGCCGGTCGGCACCTGTCCGGCGAGCACCTCGTCATCGTACTGGTCCTGGTAGTACAGCTCCACCGACGCGTTCTCGATCGGATCCCCTGAGTCGGCCTCGGTCACCACGCCGCTCACGACGAGCGCGGTGTCGGCCGCAGCGACCGGCGGTACGAGTTGCAGAACGCTCATCAGCAGGAAGACGAGCATGGTGGGGAGTGCCAGGCGCCTCTTACGCGATGGTGTCGCGAGTCCGATCATGTCGTCCTCCGTTGGTCTTCGCTCCCACAGGAGCCCATCCGCCTCGACCTATCCCTCACCGCTCGAGGGGCGGCATGGGCCAGCGATCCTCGATGCCCTCATCGATGATCGAGTCCAGCTCCTCACGAGACAATCCGTACTCCTCGCCCACGACCGCCTGATACTCGTCCATGAGCCGGAACCGGAGCTCCACGTGAGCAGGGACGTTGGGTGGATTCGCGCTCAGAGGGTACGCCTCTTCCGCTTCCGCCACCGCTCGATCCTCGGCCAGGACCAGGTCCCAGTAGCAGGCCTGGCGCTCTTCGAGGGTGAGGAGGGTGCCGGCTTCCGATCCCGAGTCGCCCGAGTCGCCCGAGTCGTCGGAGTCGTCGGAGTCACCCGAGTCGTCGGACGAAGACCCGGACTGCCCGTCGGATACCGATCCCGACTCGTCCGGGGCCACACCCTCGCCAGTGTCGGCGCCGTCCGAGGAGCCACTCGTACCCGCTCCTTCATCCGCGTCATCCACGGAAGACCCGTCCGGCAGGGTCGAAGCGCCTGTCGTAGCGGCATCGGTGGCCGCGCGCTCTCTCGCCGTCCCGAGATCGATCTCGGACGACTCCTCCGGCATGACCTCGGAAGACTCGGAATCATCGAGTGAAGACGCGAACTCCGGGCGATCGGAGCCGTCTCCGGCGACCAACACCGCGATCACGCCCGCGAGTACGAGGGCGGCCGCGATGAGTAGGATCTTTACGAGTCGTGAGTCCATCCACTCTCCTTCGCCGGATATCACATCCCGACAGCCACCGCAGCCGCTGCCGCTTAAACCACCTGAAACTGACGAATCATATCATAGCGCGGATGATCCACAGAGCAACGTGCACGCGATCCACCGGCAACGTACATGCGATCCACGAGCAACGCACATGCCAGGAACAGCGCACTTCGACCGTGCCTCGTGCATCGCCTCCGGCGCCCATCAGCCGGACCGCTCCGTCCTCTCCGTCCGCCCCGTCTCGCGGCTACAGCGAAGCGCCCTCGACGAGCGTGCGACGGTCGAAGCCGTCGGGTCGCACGCTCATCAGCCGCGTCGGCTCGCCCTGGAACGGGTTGCCCTCGATGAAGACGATCCTCTCCGAATCCGGCGTCCAGCGCAGCGGATACGCGTCCCAGCGGATCGACAGCTCCTTGGGCTCCCCGCCCTCGATCGGCATGACGAACATGCGCGAATACCCGTCGTCGCCGCCGAGCGCGAACGCGACACGCTCGCCGTCGGGCGAGGGAGTGAGGCGCGAGAACATCGCAGCGCGCGATACGGACTCCGGCACACCGGTGAGTAGACGGAGGTCCTCCGGTGTGGCCGCATACCAGAGACCGGGCTGTTCGCAGGACTCCTCGGGGCATGCGAAGACCGCCTCGGTGAACGATCCCTGGACGTCGGAGGGGACCCAGGCGAACTCGTACGCGGCCTCGACGCCCGCCGGTCGCGCGGCGGACGCTCGGTCGAGATCGGCCCACATGACGGGGCCGCTCGACTCGGGCGTTCCCTCGATGTAGCCGACGATCCCGTCCCGAGCGGTCAGGTCCGGGCTGTGCCCGCCGAGGAAGGTGACCGGATCGCCGGCGGGGCTCCTCACCTCGACCCGGCCGGAACCGTCGGCGGGCGCGGTGTAAGCGTAGGCCGAGGAGTCCTCGGCCCAGGAGGGAGGCTCCAGGACGGCCGGCCCCACCTCCTCGACACGACCGGTCTCGAGATGGTGGATCGACAGGCGTCTCGACCGCGCGTCCACCACCGCGAGCCGCTCGCCGTCCGGGGAGAGCGCGTACTCGCTGCCCGGGGAGACCGGCGCGACGGTCTCGACGTCGGAGCCGTCCACATCCGCGACCGCGAGCACCCCGTCGAGCACGAACGCCACGCGACCCGCGTCGAACGACTCGGAAGCGTCGTCCGATCCGTCGGCGGCCCCGTCCCCGCCGTCGTCGCTCCCGTCGTCCTCCCCGCCGGGCTCGCCCTCGTCGCCCGCGTCGTCGTGACCCGAGCCGTCGGATGACGCGTCGTCGGCCCCGTCGTCCGCGGACTTGCCGCCGTCGGCAAGATCGATGCCGCCACCGGGGTCGGAAGCGCCCTCGTCGTCGAGCTCCCCGAGCCCGTCGCCGATCGAGACGTCGCGCGGCTCGCCGTCGTCGAGCGCGGACGCGATCGCCACGGTGACGCCGACGATCGCGAGCGCGACGGCGGCGAGGATCGCGTACCGCGCACCCTTCGGGAGACGCGCCCAGGACTCGGCGAGCCGGTGGGTGGCGCGGGAGTGCTCGTCGCCGGACGTGGCCGGCTTGTCCTCGCGACGCTCGTCCACGCTACCTCACGCTCATCCCAGCCGGTCGATCACCGCGTCCGCGTAGGCCTGCGTGCCGACCGAGCCCTCGGTGGAGCCGGTGTTCGTACGCTTGATATCGTACGTCACCCGCTCAGCCTCGGCGATGACCGTCCTGACCGCGTCGAACACGCGCTCGCCCGCCTCGTGCTCGCCGAGGTGGTGCAGCATGAGCACCGCGGAGAGGATCTCGGCGGTCGGGTTGACCTTGTCCTGGCCCGCGTATTTGGGCGCCGAGCCGTGCACCGGCTCGAACACCGCGTAGTCGTCGCCGATGTTGGCGCCCGGGGCGATGCCGAGACCGCCCACCAGCCCGGCGGCGAGGTCGCTCACGATGTCGCCGTACAGGTTGGGCAGCACGAGCACGTCCCACCACTCCGGATGCAGGACGAGCTGCATGCACGTGGCGTCGACGATGTAGTCCTCGAACTCGATGCCGGAGTCCGCGTACTCCTCGGCGACCTGGCGGGCCACGTCGAGGAACAGGCCGTCGGAGTGCTTGAGGATGTTGGCCTTGTGCACGGCCGTGATCTTCTCGCGCTTGTTCTCGATGGCGTACTCGAACGCGTAGCGGACCACGCGCCGGGAGCCCTCGATGGAGATCGGCTTGAGCGAGATGCCGGAATCGGGACGGATGTAGCCGGCGCCCTTCTCCTCGGCGAACTCGATGAGCTCCGCGGCGGCCTCGGTGCCCTGCGCGAACTCGACACCCGAGTACAGGTCCTCGGTGTTCTCGCGCACGACCACGAGGTCGACGTCGTCGTAGCGCGCGCCGGTCCCGGGGATGGAGACCGACGGCCGCACGCACGCGTAGAGCTCGAGCGCCTTGCGGATGGCGACGTTCACGCTGCGGAAGCCGGTGCCGACCGGCGTGGTGATCGGCCCCTTGATGGCGACGCGGTTCTTGCGGATGGAGTCGAGCACGTGGTCCGGGAGCGGCGTGCCGTACTCCTCCATCACGTGCTCGCCCGCGTCGGCGATCTCCCACTCGATGTCCACCCCCGTCGCGTCGACCACGCGCCGCATGGCGGTGGTGATCTCCGGCCCGATGCCGTCCCCGGGGATGAGTGTCACGGTGTGCTTCGCCAACTGAGGCCTCCGTCTCGCGGGTCTACTTGCTCTTCTTCGAGGAGCCGGTCTTCTTCGGGGCGGTCTTCTTCGAGGAGCCGCTCTTCTTGCCGCCGCCCTTGGCGTCGGCTTTCTTGCCCTTGCTCTTCTTCTTCTTCTTCTTCTTCTGCTCGGCCATCCCGCCCGGCTTGCGCTTGCGCGGCTCGCGGTCCCCGCCGGTCGCGATCATGAACACCTGCCGGGCGCGCCGGCCGATCGCGGCCTTGGGGTGGGACGCGTCGGGCTCGATGAGCAGCGCGACCTCTTCCTTGACGTCTTCGTTCGCGCGCCCGTCCGCGAACACGGCGAGCCCGGCCAACATGCCGGGATACTCCTGGTCACCGTGGTAGATGCGGATCGCCTCGTCGAGCAGCGGCCACACCTTCTCGGCGCGCCGCTTCGAGGTCGAGCCGTAGGTGGCGAGGAAGCGGAACGCCGCGGTGCGCACCACGCCCGAGTCCGGGTCGTGCAGAGAACCGGTCGCGGGGATGACGGCCTTGTCGAGGAGGCGCGAGTACCGGTGCGCGATCTCCTCGAGCGCGCCGAGCACCTCCCAGCGGGTCTGCGGCTCCGGACGGTCGAGCGCGTCGATGAGGTCGTCGAAATGGTCCAGCAGCAACTCGGGGTCCTGGCAGGCCAACTCGTGGACGAGCTTGCCCGCCTGGGCGCGCTGCACCTTGCGCTCCTCGGCCAGCCCTTTGACGAGCTGCTTGCGCGCCTTCTTCGTCCTCATCGCGGCCTGGACCTCTTCCGAGACCTGCTCCTCGGTTTCCTCGGTCCCCGTGCGATCCTTCTCCTCGGCCATGGGTGACGACCCTCCCCCGGAGTCCGTGTGCGGGACCCTCCGCGTTCGCCGCGGCGAGCCTGTCCGGCGAGCCTATACCGCGAATCCGCCGTGCTTCTTGAAGTGGCCGACCAGGCCTCCGTCCTCCAGCAGCGTGGCCATCACCTCGGGAAGCGGCTTCACCGGTATATCGATACCCTTCGTGACGTCTCGGAGCACTCCTCCGGTGAGATCGATCTCGAGCTCGTCGCCGTCGTCGATGAGATCGGTGTCGCACTCGACCACCGGCAGGCCCGTGTTGATCGCGTTGCGGTAGAAGATGCGCGCGAAGCTCTTGGCGATGACCGCCTTGGTGTTCGAGTGGATGAGCACGAGCGGCGCCTGCTCGCGGCTCGAGCCCATACCGAAGTTCGTGCCGGCCACGAGGAAGCCGCCCTCGCGCTTCACCTTCTCGTGGTAGTCGGGGTCGAGGTCCTCCATGGCGTGCACCGCCATGGCCTCCATGTCCGCCGACTTGAACTTGTACTTGCCCGAGATGATGTAGTCGGTGTTGATGTCGTCACCGTACTTGAACGCCTTGGCGCGAAGCTTCTCCATGTCTCTCCCCTGCTCGATATCCTGCTCGCCGCTGCCCGGACGCTACTCGAAGTACGTGCGAGGGTCGGTGATCTCACCCTCGATGACCGAGGCGGCCACCGTGGCCGGGCTCGCGAGATAGATGAACGCGTCCGAGTTGCCCATGCGGCCCTTGAAGTTGCGGTTGGCCGTGGAGATCACGTTCTCGCCGTCGGAGGGCACGCCGTTGTGGGTGCCGACGCACGGACCGCAGCCCGGCGTGACCACGACGGCGCCCGCCTCGACGAGCGCCTGGATGTAGCCGGCCTCCATCGCGTCGAGGTAGACCTGCTTGGACGCCGGAGCGACGATCAGCCGCACGTCCGGGTGCACCTGCCGCCCGCCGAGGATCCCGGCGGCGATGCGCAGGTCCTCGAGCCGACCGTTCGTGCACGTGCCGATGAAGCCCTGGTGCACCGGCGTGCCGGCCACCTCGGAGATCGGCGAGACGTTGTCGACCGAGTGCGGCTCGGCGACCTGCGGCTCGAGGCCGGACACGTCCCAGGTGTAGGTGCGGCCGTACTCGGCGTCCGCGTCGGGCTCGACCGGCTCGGGCGCGCGCTCGCCGCGCCCCTCGTACCAGGCGAGCGTCTTCTCGTCGGCCTTCATGAGCCCGGCCTTCGCGCCGACCTCGATGGCCATGTTCGAGATGGTCATGCGGGCCTCGACCGACATCGCGTCGATGACCGGCCCGGAGAACTCGATCGCCTCGTAGGTGGCGCCGTCGGCGCCGATCTCGCCGGCGACGAAGAGGATGACGTCCTTGCTGAACACGCCCGCGGGCAGCTCGCCCTCCAGGCGCATCGCGACCGACTCGGGCACCTTGAACCACAACTTGCCGGAAGCCATCGCCGCAGCGCCGTCGGTGGAGCCGACGCCGGTGCTGAACACGTTGACCGCGCCGTAGGTGCAGGTGTGCGAGTCGCAGCCGACCATGAGGTCGCCGGGCACCACGTGGCCCTGCTCGGGGATGAGCTGGTGGCACACGCCACATCCGATGTCGTAGACCTTGGCGCCGGTCCGCTCGCCGAAGTCGCGCATGATGGTGTGCAGCTCCGAGACGCCCTCGAGCGGGCTCGGCGCGGAGTGGTCGATGACGAGCGCGACCTTCTTCGGGTCGAAGACCTCCTCGACGCCCATGTTCGCGAGCGCGCGGATGGCGAGCGGCGAGGTGCCGTCCTGGCCCATCACCATGTCGACGTCCGCGATGACGATGTCGCCAGCGCGCGCGTCCTCTCCGGAGTGTGCCGAGAGGATCTTCTCGGCGATGGTCTTCCCTGCTATCTCGATCACCTTCTCGAGTCGGGCCGTCCGAAGGGTGCACGAATCACGCCTCGGCCAGGCCGATGGACCGTCACTGGTGTCCGGCGCGGTCGCGCCAGGGTCGTCCACAGCGCAGTGAGTTTATCGCAGGAGGTCGGAGGGGGCAACGGGAGGGGTGGGCGCCGCAGGGGAAACGCACGGGGTGTCGGTGGGGTGCGGTATCGTGGTGTGCGGGCCGTGGAAGTGGGGTTAGCGGGAGAACCAGTCCACGACGCATTGGGGGCGAACATGAATCTGATCATCGATCTGTACGTCATTGAGAACGAGCCGGGTAACCGTCACGTATTCACGGCAATGCGTCGCGAATTGGAGACGGACTTGGTGCCCATGGCCGGAATGGACATCGAGGATTCCGTCTGGAAGGAACCACGAACCATCAAGGGTGTCACCATCAATCCCTCCGAGGGCTACTACTACATTCACATTGGTGAAGACGAGGGCCCGGATGAGGACGCTTGCCAACGTCTGGTCGACATGTACAAGGCGCACGGTTGGAAAAGTCTCGCCGGCCGGTAGTTCCCCGCTAACCCGCGCTTCCACACTGACAAGATGAGGCCCGCGAGCTACGCTCGACAAGAAGGCAAGAACGGTCTCATCTTGCAGGTGAAGCGCAAACACGTTCGATGAAACTCCGCCTTCAGATAGGCTGAGGGTACTACTCGTCGACCTACTGGAGTCGGCATGGCACACTTCCTGTTTGTGGATGAGAGCGGGCACGACGGGAGGGCTTCTCCCTGCGCCGTCCTGGCGGGGGTGTCCGTGCGCGATGTTGACTTCTGGAACCTTGTCGTCGCAAGTCATCAGGCGGAGCTGAACCGTTTC
>CAYOSP010000010.1:0-26123 GCA_964406675.1 uncultured Eubacteriales bacterium
CCCGATGCTCGTGGCCGGCGTCGTCCTTCCGCTCGTGTTCCGACGCGAGCTCGACCTGCTGCTGCTGGGCGAGGAGCGGGCCGGCCAGCTGGGGGTGGCGGTGGAGCGCGTGAAGATGCTCACCCTCGGCTCGGCGTCCCTGCTCGTCGCCGCCGCCGTGGCCGTATCGGGCCTCATCGGCTTCGTGGGGCTCATGGTCCCTCACGCCGTCCGGCTCGTGGTGGGACCGGGTCATCGCCTCCTGCTCCCGGCCTCGATCCTCGCCGGCGCGGTCGCGATGATCCTCGCCGACGTCGCCGCGAGGGTGCTGCTCGCGCCGGTGGAGTTGCCGGTGGGTATCGTCACGGCGCTGCTCGGCGGCCCCTTCTTCGTGTGGCTGCTCGTGCGCGGCAGGAGGGTGACGGTATGACGGCGCCGTCGCCGGGATGGGATGCGGGCGCCGGTCTGCGCTTCGAGGGGTGCACGATCGGCTACGGGGACGCTCCCGTGCTCTCCGGGCTCGAGCTCGCGGTGGAGCCGGGCGGGTTCGTCGCCATGATCGGGCCGAACGGCGTCGGCAAGACCACCTGCCTGCGCGCCGTGACCGGCTCGGCCCGGGTGCTCGAGGGACGCGTGCTCGTGGGTGGCCGTCCGGTGGACCGCATGAGCGCCCGGGAGCGCGCCCGCGGCGTCGGCGTGCTGCCGCAGGTGCCGCCGATCGCGTTCGCGTTCCGGTCCGTCGACTTCGTCGCGATGGGGCGTCACCCGCATCTCGGCAGGCTCGCCGCGCCGGACGAGGGCGACGACGAGGTGGTGCGGCGCGCGATGGAGCGCACGGACACCCTCCGCCTCGAGGACGTGCCCGTCTCCGCGCTCTCCGGCGGCGACTACCAGCGGCTCCTTCTCGCCCAAGCGCTCGCCCAAGAGCCGGACGTCCTCCTCCTCGACGAGCCTACGAGTCATCTCGACATCAACCACCGGCTGCAGATACTCGATCTCGTCCGGGACCTCGCCGACGAGGGCATGGCGGTGCTCGGCATCTTCCACGACCTCGATCTGGCCGGCCGGTACGGGGACCGGGTGGCGGTCCTCCACGACGGCCGGCTCGTGGTGGACGCCGCGCCGGAGGAGGCGCTCACGCCGGCGATGCTCTCGAGCGTGTTCGACGTCAAGGCGCTCGTGGGCGTCGACCCGGCCACCGGGAGGCCGAGCATCTCGCCCCTGATCCGCACCGCGGACATCGTCGAGCCCACCGGTCTCGGGGTGCTGATCGTCGGAGGGTCCGGCACCGCGTCCTGGCTCATGCGCCGTCTGCTCCTGGACGGCCACGACGTCCGCATGGCTGCCGTGAACGACGGGGACACGGACGCGGAGATCGCCGACGTCCTCGGCGTGCCCCGGATAGCACTGCCCCCGTTCGCGGTGATCGACGAGCCGGTCACGTCACTGGTCTCGCGGGCGGCGGACGACGCCGACGTGGTGGTCGTCTGTGACGCGCCGTTCGGTCGCGGTAACGTCGGCAACCTGACGGCGCTCGAGGGTCGCGGCTCGAAGGTCGTGCTCGTGGGCGAGATGCGCGCCGAGCGGGACCTCACCGGGGGCGAGGCGGTCGCGTCGTGGGACCGTCTGCTGGACGAAGGGGCGCGCGTGGTCGCCGATCATGCCGAGGCGGCGGCGTTCGTGGCGGAAGGGGCGTGGCGCCGGTGAGCATCGTGGTGCTGATCGGGGGCGTGCGGAGCGGGAAGTCTGCCGCGGCCGCCCGTCTCGCCGCACAGCGGCCCGGCGGGGTCACCGTCATCGTGGGGCCGGCGCCGCGCGATCCGGAGATGGCGCGCAGGGTGGAAGCGCATCTGCGCGACCGTCCTTCCGAGTGGCACACGGTGGAGGTATCCGACGCCGACGGCCTGCGGAGGGCGCTGGCGCGCGCCGACGGCTGCGCGGTGCTCGACTGTCTCACGTCGCTCGTGTCCAGGGTGGTCGAGCGGGTGCTCACGGATCACGACGGTCCTACTCTGGACGGCGACCAGGAGCAGACTGCCGCAGACCTGGTGGATGAGCTGCTCGCCGTGCTGCGCTCCCACGAGGGTGACCTCGTCATCGTCACGAACGAGGTGGGCGCGGGCGTCGTGCCGGCGCATCCCGCGGGGCGCCTCTTCCGCGACCTCGCCGGACGCGCTAACGCGGCGATGGTGGCCTCGGCGGACGCCGCCTGGCTCACCGTCGCGGGACGCTGCCTAGAGCTGCATACGCACGGGGTCGACGCCACCTGGCCGGAGGAGGACCGGTGAACGCCGAGCGCTGCGTCAGAGAGCCCGCCGGCAGGATCCCGCCGCTGGACGAGGAGGCCGCCCGGCAGGCGAGCGCCCGTCTCGACTCGCTCACGAAGCCACCCGGCTCCCTCGGCGTGCTCGAGGACCTCGTGGTGCGCATGGCCGCGGTCGGCGCGACGGCACGCCCGCGGGTCCGGCGTCCGGTGGTCGCGGTGATGGCCGCGGATCACGGCGTCGTGGCGCGGGGCGTCTCGCCGTACCCGCAGGAAGTGACCGCGCAGATGGTGACGAACATCGAGAGCGGGGGCGCGGCGGTCGACGCGTTGGCTCGCTGGGCCCGTGCGGAGGTCGTCGTGACCGACGTGGGGGTCGCCGGTCCGAAAGGGGGAGGCACCGCCGACATGACCCTGGGCCCGGCGATGAGCGAGGCCGAAGCGGCGGTCGCGGTCGAGGTCGGCCGTTCCGTGGCGAGGAGCTTGCATGCCGGCGGCAGTACCATCGTCGCGTGCGGCGAGATGGGGATCGGCAACACCACCGCGGCGGCGGCGCTCACGAGCGCGCTCGCCGCCGCCGACGTCTCGCGATGCGTGGGACCGGGGACCGGGCTGGACGCGGCGGGCGTCTCGCACAAGGAACGCGTGGTCCGCACGGCACTGGAGCGCAACCGGGTGGACGGCGGGGATCCCTGGCAGGCCCTCGTACGGGTGGGTGGTCTCGAGATCGCCTCGCTCGCCGGTCTCATCCTCGAAGCGTCCGTCCTGCGCCTGGCCGTCGTGATCGACGGTTTCGTGTCGGGTGCGGCCGCGCTCGTCGCGTGTGCGTTCGCTCCCGGACTCCAGCACCGCCTGTTCTTCGGGCACCGGTCGTCCGAGCCGGGGGTCGAGGTCCAGACCGCCGCCATGGGAGCGGAGCCGATACTCGACCTCGGCATGCGGTTGGGTGAGGGGAGCGGCGCGGTGCTCGCGCTCGGTCTGATCGACGCGGCGTGCCGCACGTACGGCGAGATGGCGACGTTCGAGGGCGCGGGGGTGAGCGAACGTGGGTGACCCCCTGCGAGCCGCCGTGGCGCTGCTCACGGTCGTGCCGGTGGGGGACCGTGAGCCGGGCGCCGAGGCATCCCGACGGGCTCCGGCGTGGTACCCCGCGGTGGGCGTGGCGCTCGGTGTTGCGGCTGCGCTCCTCGCCTGGGCACTCGCGCCTCTGTTCCGCCACGAGCTCGGCGCGCTCCTCGGCGGCGTGCTCGTGGTGGCTTCCTGGGCTGGGGTCACCGGGCTCATGCACTGGGACGCGCTGGCGGACACTGCGGACGGCTTGCTCGGCGGACACGAGCGCGCGCGGCGCCTCGAGATCATGCGCGACCCTCGCACCGGGGCGTTCGGCGTGATCGTGACCGTACTCGTCGCCATGGCCGCGGTCTTCTCGGTCGCCGTGCTGGGGGCGAGCGGGGCGTACGCCTGCATCGCGCTGGCCCCGGTGCTCGGTCGCGCCGCGGCCTCGGTCGGGGTATGGGCGCTCCCGTGCGCCCGCGACGACGGACTCGGAGCCGCCGTGGGCAGGGCCGCCCGCGCCTCGAGCGCTGTGGGCACCACGGGCATCTCGAGCGCCGCGCCTCCTGCGAGCACGGGCCGGTCCGTCGACGTCGCGCTCGGCGCCGCCGTCACGGTGGTCGCCGTCACGGTGGCGGCGCTCGTCGGTGACCCGGCGCCGGTCGTCTGGGGCGCGCTCGCGGCGGTCGGTGCGGGCTCGTCCATCCTGCTGTCGGCCCGAAGGCGGATCGGCGGGATGACGGGCGACGTGCTCGGCGCGGCGCTGCTCGGCTCGGAGACCGCCGTCTTGGTCGCGGCCGCCGTGCACCAGGTCGTGACGTCGGGGGTCTCGTGACCGAGGCGATCGAGGCGACCACCGCGGCGACGGCGACCACGCTGATCCTGGTGCGCCATCCCGAGACGGGCGACAACGCCGCGGGGCGCCTGCCCTCGCGACCACCGGGTCCGCTGACGGAGGCGGGGCGTGACCGTATC
Organism: uncultured Eubacteriales bacterium; assembly: GCA_964406675.1. GTDB lineage: Bacteria > Actinomycetota > Coriobacteriia > Anaerosomatales > JAUVQN01 > CAYOSP01. The sequence goes on from CAYOSP010000010.1 coordinate 4,271, forward strand.
GCGACACTCGTCGACGAGCTCGCGTCGCTCCGCCCCGCGGTCGTGGTCTCGAGCCCCGCCTCCCGAGCGCTCGCGGTGGCGCTCCCGCTAGGCTCGGCGCTCGGCATGCCGGTGCGCGTGGACGCGGACCTCGCCGAGTACGATCCGGGTGACGCGGCCGGCTGCGACGCTCCGACGGCTCGCACGCTCGCCACCGCGGGAGCCGGCCCGGACGAGCCCGCGTATCCCGGAGCGGAACCGTACGCGTCCTTCCGTACCCGCGTCGAGCGTGTCGTCCGACGCCTCCGTGGCGAGAGCGACGCGGGCCCGGTCGCGGTCATCGCCCACGCCGCGGTCATCGGCGCGATCCTGGGCGAGGCCGAGAGCCCGCTCCCGACAGGGACTCATACCGTCCACCATCTCTGAGCGGCAGCGGGCGCCCGCCTGGCGAGCGAGGATGGACCGCCTGGGCCGAACCCCCGCCGCGCTCTGCTCGTCGCGCTTGCGAGGAAGGCTCTTGCGGGTGACAATCGAGCGACCCCGAGCCGCAAGGAGGCAGCATACGTATGGATTGGGACGCAGCCATCCGCCCCGAACTCGCGCCGTTGCGGCCTTATGCGCCCGGTCTGAGCGCCGAGGACGTACGCGAGCGGACCGGGTGCGCCCGCGTCCTCAAGCTTTCCAGCAACGAGCATCCCGAGGGCCCCGTGTCCGCCGCGGTGGAGGCGATCCGTGACGTGGCCGGTCGTGTGAACCGCTACCCCGACGGCGCCGCTCGCGCACTGCGAGCCGCGCTCTCCGAGCGCCTCGGCGTCCCCATGCCCGAGGTCGTCGTGGGCAGCGGGTCCAACGAGATCCTGCGGCTGATCGCGCAGGCGGTGCTGCGTCCGGGCGACGAGGTCGTCTACGCGTGGCCCTCGTTCATCGTCTATCCGATGGTCACCGACCTCTTCTCAGGCGTGAAGGCGCCGGTGCCGCTGCGCGACGACACCCACGACCTCCAGGCGATGCTCGACGCGGTCACGGAGCGCACGCGACTGCTCTTCCTCTGCAACCCGAACAACCCCACCGGCACCATCTTCGGTCGCGGAGAGCTGCGCCGTTTCCTGGAAGCGGTCCCGGGGCACGTGCTCGTGGTGGTGGACGAGGCGTACCGCGAGTATGTCACCGCCGAGGACTACCCTGACGCCATGGAGCACTACGACGGAGAGCGGCCGCTGTGCGTGGCGAGGACCTTCTCGAAGATCTACTCGCTCGCCGGGCTGCGCGTCGGTTACGCCGCGTGCCCGGAGCCGCTCGCCGAGGCGGTCGCCAAGGCTCGCGAGCCGTTCAACGTGAACTCCGCCGCGCAGGTGGCGGCGCTCGCCTCGCTGGGGGCCGAGGACGAGGTCTCCCGGAGGCGCGGCGTCAACGCGCGTCAGCGGGAGTCGCTGGAACGCACGCTGGAAGACGTCGGGCTCGCCTACGCGCCTTCGCAGGCCAACTTCGTGTACACGCATACCGACCGTCCGCAAGAGTTCTTCGAGGCGCTGCTCGCGCGGGGCGTCATCGTCCGTGACTTCGGCGACGCGCCGGCGTTGCGGATCGGCATCCCCGCCGAAGAGGACCAGGACCTGCTCGAGGAAGCCATCAGGGAGGCGGTCGCCGGACTCGGCGCGTCGCCTTCGGACGAGGGGTGATCACGTGCTGGTAGTCATGCGCGACCATGCGTCGCAGGAGGCCATCGACCACGTCGTCGAGCGGCTGCAGGAGGCCGGCGCCGAGGCCCATCTCTCGCGAGGGCAGATCAAGACCATCATCGGGGTGATCGGCGACCGTGAGACCATCTACTCGCTCGAGCTCGAGGGGATGCCCGGCGTCCAGGAGGTCGTGCGCGTACTCAAGCCCTACAAGCTCGTCGACCGGGAGTTCCAGCAGGAGGACACGGTCGTCACCGTGGGGTCGAGCTCCCTGGGAGGGGGCGCCGTGGCGTTCATCGCCGGGCCGTGCTCGGTGGAGTCCGAAGAGCAGATGCGCGCCGTGGGGAAGGCGGTGGCCGACGCGGGCGGCACGATGCTCCGCGGCGGTGCGTACAAGCCGCGCACCAGCCCCTACTCCTTCCAGGGACTCGGGCTCGAAGGGCTCGAGCTCCTCCGAGAGGCGGGCGACGAGTACGACCTGCCGGTGGTCACGGAGGTGCTCGACGTCCGCGACACCGAGACGGTCGCCGCGTACGCCGACGTGCTCCAGGTCGGCGCCCGCAACATGCAGAACTTCATGATGCTCGACGAACTGGGGCGGACGCAGAAGCCGGTGCTCCTCAAGCGAGGGATGTCCTCCACCATCGAGGAACTGCTCTCGGCGGCGGAGTACGTGCTCAAGGGCGGGAACCGAGACGTGATCCTCTGCGAGCGGGGGATACGCACGTTCGAGACGTATACGCGCAACACCCTCGATCTGGCCGCCGTCGCCGCGCTCAAGGGCCTCACGCACCTGCCGGTGGTGGTCGACCCCTCCCACGCGACCGGTCGGCGGGACCTGATCGCCCCCATGTGCAGAGCGAGTCTCGCCGCCGGCGCGGACGGACTCATGGTCGAGGTGCACCCCGATCCCGAACGCGCGCGCTGTGACGGACCCCAGTCTCTCACGCCGGAGGACCTCGAGGTCCTGCTCGCCGGGCTCGAACCACTGCTCGCGCTGGAAGGCAAGCACCGGGGGAGCGCGTGAGCTTCCGCACCGTCACCGTCATCGGGGTCGGGCTCATCGGCGGCTCGTTCGCGCTCGCCTCTCAGCGACTGTCGCGCCCCCCTTCGATGAGGGGGATCGACGCCGACACCGCTACGGTGTCCAAGGCCGTGGAGGCGGGCGTGGTCGACGAGGCCGCCACGCCGGAGCTCGCCGCGAAGAGGGGCTGGCTCGAAGGGGGAGAGGACCACCTGTTCGTCCTCGCCACGCCGGTCGAGCACACCCTCGAGTGGGTCGATCGCCTCTCGGAAGCCGGATGTCGCGGCGTGGTGACCGACACGTCCTCGACGAAGCGTCGTATCGTGCGACACGCGGACGACGCCTTCGGACGCGGATGCTCGTTCATCGGCGGCCATCCGATGGCCGGTTCGGAGCAGAGCGGTGTGGACGCGGCGAGGGAGGACCTGTTCGACGGCGCGTACTACGTGCTCACCCCGGCATCCGACGCCGACATGGACGCCTACCGGGCGCTGCACTCATACGTCACCGCTCTGGGGGCCCGCGCGATCGCGGTCGACCCGGAGGTCCACGACGACATGGTGGCCTCCGTGAGCCACGTCCCCCACATGGCGGCTGCCGCGCTCGCGAACCTCGTGGCGAGACGTTCGGCGTCCGGCGAGGAGCTCCTGCGACTCGCGGCGGGCGGTTTCAAGGACATGACCCGCATCGCCGCCGGCTCGCCTCGACTCTGGACGGGCATCACGATGGACAATCGTCGTGCCGTGCTGTCCGGCGTCCGCGAGCTCCGCGACGTGCTGGCGGAACTGGAGACGTTCCTGGACGAACGCGACGCCGAGGGGCTGACCGGCTGGCTCGACGAGGCCGCGGCGGTGCGTCGCGGCCTGCCGCAGCAGTGGGTGCCCGACACGGCGGCCCTCAGCGAGCTGCTCATCCCGGTGCGGGACCGCCCGGGTGTGATCAGCGAGGTCACCCAGGCCGTCGGCAGAGCCGGGTGCAACATCGAGGACATCGAGATCGACCACCGCTCGGAGGACTCGGCCACACTGCGTCTCGTGCTCACCGACGAGGGTGACGTCCAGGGGCTGCTCGAGTCTCTCATGTCGAGCGGCTATCAGCCCGAATTGCGATCGCTGGAGGGTTAGGTGGAGGGGATCGATCCACACGCCCGCACCGTCGGTGACGCCGACGTCCGCGATACCCGCGTCCTGACTCCCGCCCACAACCCCCTGAGGGGTCGGGTGCGCGTGCCCGGCGACAAGTCGATCAGTCACCGCGCGCTGATACTCGGCGGCCTCGCCGAAGGCGTCTCGACCCACACCGGCGTGCTCGACTCCGCCGACGTGCGCTCCACCGCCGACGCGCTGCGTCTCCTCGGCGCGTCGGTCGAGGTCGACGACGATCCCGACCGCGCGGGCGGGCTTCGCGTGCGTGTGAAGGGCTGGGGGGAGTCCGGCCCCACGCCCGTCCACGACGCGATCGACTGTGGGAACAGCGGGACGACGGCCCGGCTCCTCATGGGCGCCGTCGCCGGTTGGGACGTCGAGGTGACGCTGACCGGGGACGCGTCGCTGTCGAAGCGTCCGATGCGCAGGGTGCTCGATCCGCTCGAGGCGATGGGCGCGGCCACACGCTCCACCGGCGACACGCTCCCGGTCTCGGTCCGAGGCGGCGATCTCGCGCCGATCGAGTACCGCTCTCCCGTGGCGAGCGCCCAGGTGAAGACCGCACTGCTGCTCGCCGGTCTTCGCGCCGACGGGCGCACCACGGTGATCGAGCCCGGTCCCAGCCGCGATCACACCGAGCGCATGCTCCCCGCGTTCGGGGTGCCGGTCCGCCGTGACGGCGACCGCTTCTCCGCCTCGGTACACGGTCCCGCGGTGCCGTCCCCCGCGGACGTGCGGGTCCCCGGCGATCCCTCCTCGGCGGCGTTCCTCATCGTCGCGGCCCTCATCACCCCGGGGAGCGCGATAACCGTGAGAGGGGTCTCGCTGAACCCGACGCGCACCGCGTTCCTCGAGGTGCTCGCCCGCATGGGTGCTGATATCGAGGTCCGGCCCGGCGGCGAGTGGGCCGGCGAGCCGGTGGGCGACATCACCGCCGGGTACTCGTCACTGACCGGGACCACCACCGGCGGCGAGGAGATCCCGCGACTCATCGACGAGGTGCCGGTGCTCGCCGTGGCGGCCGCCTTCGCGCACGGGGTCACCCGCTTCGAGGACGTGGCGGAGCTGCGCGTCAAGGAATCCGACCGACTCGCTGCAGCGGAGGAGGCGCTGGTCGCGCTCGGCGGCCGCGCGCGTTCCACGCAGGACGGTCTGGAGGTGACCGGGGAGGGCGGCCTGCGGGGCGGCGTCTCACTGGACAGTCGCGGCGACCACCGGCTCGCGATGGCTTTCCACGTGGCCGCGCTCGCGTGCAGTGAGCCGGTCACCGTCACCGGCTACGAGGCCGTCTCGGTCTCGTACCCGACGTTCCCGGACACCCTCGCCGAGCTCGGCGCCACGGAGGACCGACGATCCACGGGAGACCGAGGATCCGAGGGAAGCCGATGACGGCGGGAGCCCGCGTATGATCATCGCGATCGACGGACCGGCCGCCTCGGGCAAGTCGACCGTGGCTCGCGCCGTGGCCGAACGTCTCGGTGTCGAGTATCTCGACACCGGGGCGATGTACCGGGCGGTGGCGTACCGTGCGCTCGCCGAAGGGCTGCCGCTCGACGACCCCGCGGGGCTCGAGACGCTGGCCCGTCGCACCGATATCCGCTTCGCGCACGAGGATGGATCGTCGCTCCCCACGGCGGTGATCGTCGACGACGTGGACGCCACGGAGGCCATCCGCAGCCCCGCGGTGGATGACGCGGTGAGCCAGGTCGCCAGGGTGCCCGGTGTCCGCGCCGCCATGGTGGCGAAGCAGCGCGAACTCGCCCGCGGGTCCGACACCGTCCTCGAAGGACGCGACATCGGCACCGTCGTCTTCCCGGACGCGGACGTGAAGGTCTTCCTCACCGCCTCTGCGGAGGAGCGGGCCCGTCGTCGACTCCAGGACATGCGCGACCGCGGCGTGGAGACGTCGGCCGATCGGGTCGAGGAGAGCCTGGTGCGCCGCGACGGCCTGGATTCCTCGCGCGCCGACTCTCCACTGGCCGCCGCCGCCGACGCGGTCGAGCTCGACACGACCGGTCTCACCGTCGACGAAGTGGTGGAGCGCGTGGTCGCGCTCGTGGAGGCAGGCTGATGCTCTACATGCCGATCTGGTACGTCCTGCGCTGGCCCCTCCAGGCGCTCTATCGCCTGCGCTTCCTGCATCGCGAGCGCATCCCCGCGAAGGGGCCGGCCGTCATCTGCGCGAACCATGCGTCGTATCTCGATCCGCTGCTCATAGCGCTCCTCGTCAGGCGCCCCATCCACTACATGGCGAAGTCCGAACTGTTCGAGACCCCGGTGATGGGCTGGATCATGCGATCCGTGCGCGCCTTCCCCGTGCGGCGCGGGACCGCTGACCGTGCCGCCATCAAACGTGCCGGCGGCCTTCTCGAGGCGGGCGAGCTCGTCGGCGTCTTCCCGGAGGGGTCGCGTCACTCGGCGGGAGAATCGTACGGTGGGGCCGCGCTCATCGCCCATCGTGCCGGCGTGCCGGTGATCCCCGTCGGCGTATCGGGCACCGAGCGCATCATGCCGGAAGGGGCCCGTCTCCCGCGCGCCCCCAGGGTGACGGTGACCGTCTCCGAGCCGCTCTTCCCTCAGGGCGACGCGATCGACCGCCGTGAGGCCGTCCGAGGACTGACGAGCCGTATCATGGAAGGCATCCGGCAAGCCGTCGAGTCCTCTCGGGAGGCCGGATCCTCCTGGGAGGCCGATGACCGATGATCGGAGGTGTGGATCGTGAAGGTGCTGACCGCTGAGTACGCCGGCGTGTGCTACGGCGTTGAGCGTGCCATCCGTCTCGCGCACGAGGCGGCCGAGACCGCGGGCTCGGTGTACTCGCTGGGTCCGCTCATCCACAACCCCCAGGCCGTGCAGGAGCTCCGGGATCAGGGCGTGGAGGTCGCCGAGACGGTGAGCGATGTCCACGGCGGCACGCTGGTGATCCGCTCGCACGGAGTGGGCCCTCACGTCATCGAGGAGGCCCGAGCGCGCGAACTCGACGTGGTCGACGCGACCTGTCCGTTCGTGTCCGCGGCTCACGAGTGCGCGAAATCCCTCGTCTCGGACGGATTCATGGTCATCATCGTGGGAGAGGCCGACCACCCCGAGGTAGAGGGCATACTCGCGTACGCCGGTGGTCAAGCACTCGTCGTCGAACGCCCGGAGGACCTGCCCGCGCGGCTCGGCACGAAGCGGGTGGGGGTCGTCGTCCAGACGACGCAGCCGCTCTCCAGGCTCCAGCTCGTCGTCGACGCGCTGCTGCCCAAGGTAGGGGAGCTGCGCGTGCATAACACGATCTGCAGCGCGACCACGCAGCGCCAGCACGCCGCGCGGGAGCTGGCTTCCCGGGTGGACGTCGTGGTGGTGGTCGGAGGGCTCAACAGCGGCAACACCACGCGATTGGCGGAGATCTGCCGCAGCGTCAACGAGCGCGTCCACCACGTGGAGACGGCCGACGAGCTCGATCCCCGCTGGTTCGAGGACGCGGATGCGGTCGGAGTCACCGGGGGTGCGTCCACGCCGCACGAGCAGATGGAGCGCGTGGTCGCCGCCGTCGAGGCCGTGGACCGGGACGGATGCTGAACGGGTGGCCGACACGCGGATACCGGAGGACACGCGGATACCGGAGGACACGCGGATAGCGGCGGGTGCGCGGATAGCGGCGGTCGCGCCGGGATCCCCCGCCGAGCGCGCCGGACTCCGCCCGGGTAGGCGCGTCACCGCGGTGGACGGCGCTCCGTTGAGGGATCTCGTCGACTGGTACTGGCGCGGCGACGCCACGTCCCTGACCCTCTCGGTCACTCCCGACGCCGAAGGCGGTGCTCCCCTCCGGGTGACGATCGAGCGTGCGCCCGACGAGCCCTTCGGGATCACCTTCGACGGGATCGTGTTCGACGGCGTGCGCGGCTGTGACAACGCCTGCACATTCTGCTTCATCGAGGGGCTCCCTCCAGGGATGCGCGGTTCGCTCTACGTGCGCGACGACGACTATCGCCTCTCCTTCTTCGAGGGCAACTTCATCACGCTCACCAACCTCGGCTCGCACGACATCGAGCGCATCCTGCGGACCAGGCTCTCACCGCTGTACGTGTCCCTGCACGCCTCCGACCCCGGCGTGCGCCGCCGCCTCTTACACTGCGCGCACGAGGACGACGCCGTCGACGTGCTCGATCGCCTGCTGGACGGAGGGATCGAGGTCCACGTGCAGATCGTCCTCGTCCCGGAGGTGAACGACGGGGACGTGCTCGATGAGACGCTCGCGTTCCTCGCGGGGCGGGAGGGCGTCCTCTCGGTCGGCGTGGTGCCCGTGGGGTTCACCCGCTACCATCGGTCCGTGCTGGCTTCGTACTCCTCGCCGGAGCAAGCCGCGTCCGTCCTCGACCGACTCGAACCCTGGCGCATCCGGATGCTCGCCGAGCGCTCGATCCGCTGGGTGCACGCCGCCGACGAGTTCCATCTGCTCGCCGAGCGCCGTATGCCTTCGGAGCCGGAGTACGACGGATACCCTCAGTACGAGAACGGCATCGGACTCGTCAGAGCCTTCCTCGACGAGTTGGAGGGGCTCGCCGGGACCCGGCCGGAATGGGGGTCCCACGTCGACGAGGAGGACCGGATCGTCTTGACCGCCTCCCTCTTCGCGCCGGTCATGCGGGACGCGCTATGCTCTCGGGGCGTCGACGCGCGCGTGGTCACCGTCCCTAACCGGTTCTTCGGAGGCAACGTGAGCGTGGCGGGCCTCATCACGGGCACCGACGTGGTGGACGCCGTGCGCGCGGAGGCGGAGGATCCGCGCACCCCGCCCGTCGCCCGGTGCGCGATGCCGGCGTCCGCGCTGGACCGGCGCGGCATGACCCTCGATGATCGTTCACTGAAGACGCTCTCGGACGAGTGCGAGGCGCGCGTGGAGGCCATCGTGCCCGACGCGTCGTCCTTGTGCACGTGGCTGTTCGACCAGGAAGACGGAGGAGACACCTGATGGCACTCGCCATGGTCGCGATCGTCGGCAGGCCGAACGTGGGCAAGTCCACGCTCGTGAACCGCCTCGCCGGCGCGAGCGAGGCGATCGTGCACGAGACGAGCGGCGTCACCCGGGACCGCAGTTACCACCGGACCGGTTGGAACGGTCGCGACTTCATGCTCGTGGATACCGGCGGTATCGAGGCCGGGACCGCGGACGCGTTCGGCGTCTCCATCCGGGACCAGGCGTACCTGGCGGCCGACGAGGCGGACGTCATCGTGCTCATGGTGGATTCCCGCACGGGCCCCGTCGGGGACGACGAGGAGGTCGCCGCTCACCTGAAGCGGTCCGGCAAACCGGTGCTGCTCGCGGTGAACAAGCTCGACGAGCCCGCGCGCGAGGAAGCCATGCACGAGTTCTGGGCGCTGGGGCTCGGGGAGCCCTACCCGGTGTCCGCCCTCCACGGTCACGGTACCGGCGACCTGCTGGACGCGATCGTCGATACGCTGCCGGAACCCGAGGAGCACGTCGAGGACGAGGCGATAGACGTGGCCATCGTGGGTCGTCCGAACGCGGGCAAGTCGTCGCTGCTCAACGCGCTGGTCGGCGGCGAGCGAGCGATCGTCTCCGAAGTGGCCGGCACGACCCGGGACGCCATCGACACCCTGGTGCGGAGCGGGGAGCGCTCCTACCGGCTCATCGACACCGCCGGCCTGCGGCGGCGCGCCCAGATCGACCAGGCCGTCGAGTACTACGGCTTCGTCCGCGCGATGCGGGCGCTCGACCGCGCGGAGGTCGCGCTCCTCGTGATCGACTGCGGGATCGGGATCACCACCCAGGATCAGCGGATCGCCTCCTTCGCCGCCGAGAAGGGCTGCGCGCTGGCGCTGCTCCTCAACAAGTGGGACCTGGTCCAGACCGAGGACCAGCGCGCCGACCTCGAGTACGACCTCACGGAGAAGATGGGGTTCGTGGGATACGCCCCCGTCCTGCGGATCAGCGCGACGACCAGGCGGGGCGTGGATCGCGTGTTCGAACTCGTGGACACCGTGGAAGAGTCGTATTCGGCGACCCTCACCACCAAGCAGCTCAACAACCTCATCGCCGACATCCGCGGCACCGGGCACACGGTCTCGCGCGCCGACAAGACGCTGCGCCTCAAGTACGCCACGCAGACGCGCACCCGCCCGCCCGGCATCACGTTCTTCGTCAACCACCCCAAGCTCGTCGACCCGACCTACCAGCGCTATCTCGAGAATCGGGTGAGGGAGTGGTTCCCGCTGACCGGCACCCCCCTCGTGCTCCGGTTCCGTAGGAGCGAGTAGATGGCGGAGCGTGCGCTCATCGCGGCCGGCATCGCCGTCGCCTCCTACCTCATCGGCGGGATACCGAGCGCCTTCCTCGTGGGCCGCGCCGCCAAGGGGATCGACATCCGCAGGCACGGATCGGGCAACGTGGGCGCCACGAACGCGTTCAGGGTCCTCGGGACACCTCTGGGGATCGCGGTCGCGGTCGCCGACGTCCTCAAGGGGTTCGTCCCCGTGCTGATCGCCCGACTGCTCGCGCCCGCGGGCTGGCAGGACGCGCTCATGGTGGCCGCGGCGATGGCGGCCGTCCTGGGGCACACCTTCCCGCCGTTCCTCTCCTTCAGGGGAGGCAAGGGCGTCGCCACCGCGGCGGGCGCGCTGTTCGTCCTCACGCCGCTGTCGATGTCGGTCCTGGTGCCCGTGTTCGCCCTGGTCATCCTCGTGACCCGCATGGTATCGGCCGGCTCGCTCACCGTCGCCGTGGCGTACCCCGTCACCGTGTTCCTGTGGTACGGTGACCGCCCGGTGACGATAGTGTTCTCCTTCGCGGCCGCCGCACTCGTCCTGTGGCGGCATAGAGGGAACATCGCACGCATAGCCAAGGGCACCGAGCGCCGCATCGGACCGGCTCCGAGCGACGCCGGAGGGGGAGGGGACGCGGAGTGAGGGTCGCGGTGATCGGCGCGGGTTCGTGGGGCACCGCGGTGGCCTGGCTCCTCGGGGGCAAGGGCGTCGACACGACGCTGTGGGCCCGCTCGGACGAGGTGGTGCGCGGGATCCGTCGCGACAGGCGGAATCCTGAATACCTCGAGGACCTCGTCCTCCCGGAGACGCTCGAGGCCACGTCCGATCCCGCCGCGGCGGTGGACGGCGCCGACGTGGTCGTGTTCGCCGCGCCGTCGCACGCCATGCGCGAGGTAGCGGGTCTCGTGGCGGACGCCGTTCGCGAGGACGCCGTCATGGTGAGCCTCGCCAAGGGCATCGAGCGCGACTCCCTCAAGCGTATTACCGAGGTCCTCGCCGAGGAGCTCTCCTGTCCGGACAGGGTCGCGGCGCTCTCCGGACCGAATCACGCGGAGGAGGTCTCCGCGGGGATACCGTCCACCACCGTCATCGCCTGTCGGGACGCGACGCTGAGCGGACGGCTACAGCGCCTGTTCAGCACCCCGACGTTCCGCGTGTACACCAACAGCGACGTCGTGGGCGTGGAGCTCGGCGGCGCCTCGAAGAACGTGATCGCCATAGCCTGCGGGATGTCCGACGGGCTCGGATACGGCGACAACACGAAGGCGTCGCTGATCACCCGAGGGTTGGCCGAGATGACGCGGTTGGGGCGCAGGGCGGGCGCGAACCCGCTCACCTACATGGGGCTCGCGGGCATGGGGGACCTCATCGCCACATGCACCTCGCCGCACAGTCGCAACCGAGGACTCGGTGAGCTCATCGCCAAGGGCGGCTCGCTCGACGATTTCGCCGAGCGCACGCACATGATCGCCGAGGGTGCGCGCACGTCCGTGGCGCTCACCCAGATGGCCGACCGACTCGAGTGCGATCTTCCGATCACCGCCCTGGTGAAGTCCATCCTGTACGACGGGTATCCTGTCGAGCAGGGCGTCGAGGCCCTCATGGGCCGGGAGGCGACCGACGAGTTGCACGGCATGGGTATCGTCGAAGGCGACGAGGAGGACGACGACGAATGAACGACTCGGTGAGTATCGCTCCCTCCATCCTCTCCGCCGACTTCGGCGCGCTTCGCGAGGCGATCGCGATGGCCGAGGAGGCCGGGGCCGACGCGATACACGTCGACGTCATGGACGGGCATTTCGTCCCCAATCTGACCATCGGCCCTCCGGTCGTCGCCGCAGTCAAGAACTGCTGCACGGTCCCGCTGGAGGTCCACCTCATGATCACGAACGCCGAGGCATCGGCGGACTGGTACCTGGACGCCGGAGCCGACGTGCTCACCGTCCACGTCGAGGCAGCCGTCCACCTCCACCGCCTCCTCGACAGGATCCGTGAGGCGGGCGCGCGTCCCGGCGTCTCTCTCAACCCCGCGACCCCGACCGCCTCGCTCTCCGACGTCCTGGAGGACGTCGACCTCGTATTGCTGATGAGCGTGGATCCGGGATTCGGCGGGCAGTCGTTCATCCCGTCCTCCCTGCGCCGCCTGCGAGAGTTGCGCGTCATGTGCCGGGAGCGTTCGGTCACACCCGTCCTCCAGGTCGACGGAGGCGTGGGCCCCGCGAACGCCGCCGAGATCGTCCGCGAGGGAGCCCGTTCCCTCGTCGCCGGGAGCTCCGTGTTCGGCGAGGAGGATCCGGTCTCGGCGCTGCGCACGCTTCGCGCCAGCGCCGAGAAGGGTCTCGGCATGGTGGTCTGAGCCGTGCTCCTGTTCGGTGACGAGACCGCCTCGCTCGAGCATCCGCATCTGCGTCGTGCCGCCCGACTCGCTCTGCGCGGCCTCGGCGCGGTGCATCCGAACCCGCTGGTGGGATGCGTCATCGTCCGCGACGGCGAGGTCGTGGGAGAGGGCTTCCACGCCGAGTCGGGGGGACCTCACGCGGAGGTCGTCGCGCTCGCCGAGGCCGACGGGGAGGCGGAGGGCGCGGAATGCTTCGTGACCCTCGAGCCCTGCGCGCATCACGGACGCACGCCGCCGTGTACGGACGCGCTCATCGCGGCGGGGGTGGCTCGCGTGACGATCGGCATGCCCGACCCGAACCCGGGCGTGACCGGCGGCGGTGCGCGACTCCTCGCGGAAGCGGGCGTCGAGGTGACGGTCGCCGAAGACCCGAGCCCGTTCGAACTGCTGAACGAGGACTGGCTCCGCTGGATACGCTCCGGCCGCCGTATGCCTTGGGTCGACGCGAAGGTGGCGCTCAGTCTCGACGGCAGACCGGCGCTGCGTCCCGGCGAGCGGGCCCGCATCACCGGCGGAAAGGCCGCGCGGCTCACCGCGCGACTGCGGTCGGCCTCCGACGCGGTGCTCGTGGGCGCCGAGACCGTGCGCGTGGACGATCCCGCCCTCACCGTGCGCGACGAGGACGGCGTCCCGGCCGAGCGGCAGCCCCTGCGCGTCGTGTTATGCCGGTCCACCTTGCCCGACCCCGCCGCCCGCGTCTTCAGCGACGGACCGGGAGGGGCGACGCTCCTCGTTCCCACCACGCTGGCGGGGGAGGCCGCACGCACCCTGCCCGGGATCCGGCTCCTGCCCTACGATGCCGACGCCGGCCTTCGCGGCGCTCTCGGCGAGCTCGCGCGACACGACGTCGTGCGCCTGCTCGTGGAGCCCGGCCCGCGGCTGCTCGCGTCCCTTGTCGATGCCGACGCCGTCGACCGTCTGGTCGTCCTGCACGCCGGGGGGTTCGCCGGCGAGGACGCTCCGGGCGCGGTCGCGCGACCCTCGGTCCCCGGCCCGCCCTCCCTGCACAGGCGGTATCGTGCCGTGGAGACGTCCATCGTCGGCGGCGACGCTGTGACGGTGTGGCGCCGGCGCGAGGGGGCGCCGCGTGTCCATCGGTGACGACTCCTCTCCGGACGCCTCCGGATGGTAGAGTCGTATGCGCGCGGAGCGCGGAGCGCCGCGCCCGTGCCAGTGAGGAGGATCCATGTTCACCGGCCTCGTCGAATGCAAGGGCATAATCACGCGGGTCGAGCGCATCCGCGGCGGCTCGCGCCTCGAGGTGTACGCACCGGAGTTCGGCAGGGACATGGCCATCGGCGACTCCATCGCCGTGGACGGATCCTGTCTGACCGTCACCAAGTTCATCAGGGGGGCCTTCCTCGCCGACGTGAGCGAGGAGACCCTGCATCGGACCACCCTCGGCCGTCTCACCCAGGGCATGCACGTCAACCTCGAGCGTGCGCTACGCCTCTCGGACAGGCTCGGCGGGCACCTGGTCACCGGCCACGTCGACGGGATCGGACACCTGGTGAACCGGCGCACCGCCGGGAACTCGGCCGTCTACCAGTTCCGCGCGCCCGCTGAGGTGATCCCGTATCTCGCCGAGAAGGGCTCCGTCGCGGTCGACGGTATCTCGCTCACCGTGGCGCAGATGCTCGCGGACGGCTTCACCGCCGCGGTCATCCCACACACCGAGGAGCACACCACGCTCGCCGACAAGCCCGCGGGCGCGTCGGTCAACATGGAGGCGGACCTGCTCGCCAAGTACGTCCGTCGCTTCGTCGGCGCCTATACGGGCGAGTCCGACGAGAGCGACGGCCGGTCGCGACGCAAGAGCCTCGGCGACATGCTGCGAGACCTCTCGGAGGACCGATGAGCGACATGCACCCACGGGACGCCGACCCACTCCGCGAACACTCACGCCGCGAGGGTCCCTTCTCCTCCATCGAGGAGGCCATCGAGGAGATCCGCGCGGGCCGCATGGTCATCATCGTCGACGACGAGGACCGCGAGAACGAGGGCGACTTCGTGACGGCGGCCGAGAAGGTCACCGCCGACGCGATCAACTTCATGGCCACCCACGGCCGCGGCCTCATCTGCATGCCCATGACCGGAGAGCGGCTCGACGAGCTGCGCATCCCGCCCATGACCGACCGCAACACGTCGGCACAGGGCACCGCGTTCCACGTGAGCATCGGGGCGAAGGGCGCCATCAGCACCGGCATCTCGGCGGCCGACCGTGCCGCCACCGTGCGTGTCGCGATCGATCCCGCGTCCGGTCCCGAGGACCTCAGCATGCCCGGCCACGTGTTCCCGCTCCGGGCTAGACCCGGCGGCGTGCTCGAGCGAGCCGGGCACACCGAGTCGGCGGTCGACCTCGCACGACTCGCCGGACTCGCACCCGCCGGCGTCATCTGCGAGATCATGAACGCCGACGGCACCATGGCGCGACGACCGGAGTTGGAGCGGGTGGCGTCGGAGCACGACCTCGTCATGATCACCGTCGCCGACCTGATCCGCTACCGCCACCGCGAGGAACGCCTCGTCGAGCGGCTCGCGTCGGTCCATCTGCCCACTAGGTTCGGCGAGTTCACCGCACACGCCTACCGCTCGATCCTCGACGGCACGACCCACATCGCGCTCGCCGTGGGAGAGGTGCGGGACGCCGAAGACGTCCTGGTCCGCGTCCACTCCGAGTGCCTCACGGGCGACGTCTTCCATTCACTGCGCTGCGACTGCGGCGACCAGCTCGAGGAGGCGATGCGACTCGTGCAGGAGGCGGGTACCGGCGTCGTGCTGTACATCGTCGGCCACGAGGGCCGCGGCATCGGCCTCGGCGACAAACTCCGTGCCTACGAGCTGCAGGAAGAAGGGGCCGATACCATCGAGGCCAACGAAGCGCTCGGGTATCCTGCCGATCTGCGCGAGTACGGTATCGGCGCGCAGATACTCGCGGACCTCGGCCTGCACTCGATGCGGTTGCTCACGAACAACCCGACCAAGATCGTCGGACTCGAGGGCTACGGTTTGCGCGTCACCGGTCAGGCGCCTCTCGAAGTGGGCTCCTGCGACCACAACATCCGGTATCTTCGTACCAAGAAGGAGAAGATGTCCCACACGCTCAGACTCGACGGATCCGGCGAGACCGGGGATGGGAGGGACCGATGACCCGCTACGAAGGCGACCTGATCGGGTCCGGACTGCGGTTCGGGGTGGTCGTGAGCCGCTTCAACGAACTGCTGTCGAACCGGCTGCTCGAAGGTGCGATGGACGCGCTCGCACGACACGGGGTCGATGACGACGACGTCGATGTGGCGCGGGTGCCCGGATCCTTCGACATCCCGCTCGTCGCCGCCAAGCTCGCCGACAGCGGCCGCTACGACGCGGTGATCGCGCTCGGCGTGGTCATCCGCGGCGCGACCCCACACTTCGACTACGTGGCGGCCGAGGTCGCCAAAGGTGTCGCGAAGACGTCGCTGGACACCGGCGTGCCGGTCGCGTTCGGCGTGGTCACCGCCGACACCATCGAGCAGGCGGTGGAGCGCGCCGGCACCAAGCAGGGCAACAAGGGATGGGACGCCGCGCTCAGCGCCGTCGAGATGGCCAAGCTCATGCGGTCACTCGAAGGATGAGGCGGGACGCGAGAAAGCCCCGGAGCGGACTCCGGGGCTCTCGCATGGAGACCTCAGTGGGTTCTCGCCACCCTGTGGCTGTCAACCGTGAGGTGATCCTCGCTGTGAAGCGGACGTCCAACCTAGCAGAGCGGATCGGGGCCCCGCAAGCGAACGGATGTACGCTTCCGACGACCTGCGCTGAGGCCGTTCCGGGCGGCTGACTCTGGCGCCCGAGCGGACCGATCACGCTGACGGACGTGACGACGAGACGCAGCATCTCTTGAAGGAGGGGACGGACCGATGAGCCAGGACACGGACCGGCCGCGGGAGGACGCGCACCAAGGACCGCCCGCGACGGGGAACGCCGGACCGGAGGACGACGAGCACACCGTCCTGGAGGTCTTCGGACTCAAGCTCGAGGTGTCCAATCCCAGGCTCGCCGAGCTGCTCACCATGGACGCGCGCGAGGCGCTCTCGACCGACGTCCGCGATCTCGGTGATCCGGCCAAGCGTCGCGAGACGGTCGCGGAGATCGAGCAGGCGGCGCCCGAGAACGTGTTCGCGCCGCCCACGGCCAGGGACGAGCATGAGGCGCGCCGGCGCAATGAGCTGCGCGAACACACCCTGCAGCTCGGTGAGCGCCTCGGCTTCACCACCCGTCCCGACGGCGTCTGGGAGTCACCCACCGGGGTCGACATCCTCACGCGCGTGGTATCCAAGCAGCTCTCCTACGCTGCCGCCGCCCACTTCGTCGCCGAACTGAACGAGCATCGCAAGACCGCGTGCGGCGAGGACTGCACCCTCCTGTTCATCACCGAGAGCCAGCAGACGGCCGACGTCTTCAAGGTCGCCATCCGGCAGCGGCAGCAGTACGACCTCATGCGCACCGCGAGTCTGGCCAATCTCGAGTCGGTCACGGAGATGTGCGAGGCGGGCAGGATCGACCACGCGCAGGCCCTGGTCCTGCTCGCCCCGGTGGCGAACATCGATCTGGGCGAGATGCTGTCCGTCATCCGCTCCACGGACGTGGCGGCGGGATCGGAGCGTCGCGGCCAGGCTGAGGTCGGAACCGGCTCCGGCCCGGCGGAGGAGTGACCCGCGACTCGTGGACGTAGCCGCTGTCGCTCTGAGCGGCGGTGTGGACAGCGCCGTCGCGGCCCTGACGGCGCTCGAAGAGGGCGGTCGCCGCGTGCGCGGCGTGACCATGCGCCTGGGGATCCCCGGCGACGAGGCGAGCATCGCGTCCGCCCGGCGCGTCGCTTCCCATCTCGGCATCGAGCACGAGGTCATCGACCTCTCCGATGAGTTCGGTCGCTGCGTCGTGGATCCGTTCGCCGACGCTTACGCGCACGGACTCACACCGAACCCGTGCGCCGAGTGCAACGCCACGATCAAGTTCGGCTCGCTCCTGGACCGGGTGACGCGACACGACGACGCGTGTCTCTATACGGGTCACTACGTCCGAAGGCGACGCATCGCGACCGGGAGGGATCTCATCGCGAGAGGGTCCGATCCGGGCAAGGAGCAGTCCTACTTCCTGTATCGAGTGCGTCCGGAGGCCGTCGCGCGGAGCCGATTCCCCTTGGGAGGCATGTCGAAGCGGGAGACCCGGCGGCTGGCGGAGCGATCGGGTCTGCCGGTCGCGGAGCGGGAGGACAGCCAGGAGATCTGCTTCCTCGGAGAGACGGACTACCGCCGACTCGTCCGCGCTCGTCACCCTCACGCGTTCGAACCCGGTGACATCGTCGACGAGGAAGGCCGCGTGCTCGGCACGCATCGTGGCGTCGCCCACTACACCGTCGGTCAGCGGAAGGGCTTGGGCATCGACGCGGACGAGCCGCTGTACGTGGTCGCCCTGCGGCCGGAGCGCGACGAGGTGGTCGTGGCCCCCGATCGCTCTCTCGAGGTGCGCGCGGTGACCGCCGACGCCTTGGTGTGGTGGATCGAGGAGACCGCGCTCGAATGCGAGGTGCAGGTCCGCTACCGTGGTGAGAGCGTGAGCGCTCGGGTCGAGGTCGATCGCGAGCGGGACACGATGCGTGTCGAGCTCGCATCGCCGCTCAAAGGGGTGGCGCCAGGCCAGGCGCTCGTGTGCTACAGGGACGACGCGGTGATCGGGGGAGGACGCATCCGGGCATGATCGACCTCCATCTCCACACGGTGCGCTGCGGTCACGCCGAGGGCGCCCTCGCCGAGTACGTGGACGCCGCCCGGATCGCGGGCCTGCGCACGATCGCGTTCGCCGACCACCTGCCCCTGTTCGGCCGGGACGGGACCGATTACGCCATGGATCCCTGCGAGCTTCCCGACTACGTGGCGGACGTCATCCGGCTCGCCGTAGGCGGGGGAGCCGATCCGGACGATCCGGACGGCCCGGAGATCCTTCTCGGGATCGAGGTCGACCACGATCCCGCCGCTCGTGACTGGATCGAGACCCGGCTGCGCTCCCACCCCTTCGACATCGTCCTGGGCTCCGTGCACTTCGTGGACGGGTGGGCGTTCGACGATCCCGCCCGCCGCGACCGATACGCGCAGTGGACCCCGGAGCGGCTGTGGGACCGGTACTTCGACCTCTTCGAGGAAGCCGCTTCGAGCGGGCTGTACGACGTGATGGCCCATCCGGACCTCGTGAAGAAGTTCGGGTTCGTCCCCGAGGGCTCGCTGGAGCGCTGGGAGCGCCGCGCCGCCGAGGCCATGGCAGCGGGGGGATCCGCGGTCGAGGTGAACACCGCGGGCCTGCGCAAGCCCGTCGGCGAGATCTACCCGACGCTCGGGCTTCTCGAGGCCTGTCGCGCCCTCGGCGTGCCCGCGGTCACCGGCTCCGACGCGCACTCGCCGGCGGAGGTCGGCAGGGACATCGACGCCGCGGCCGACCTGTTGGTCCGGGCCGGGTACGAATCAGTCGTGGTGTACCGGGGACGTCGCGCCGAGGAGGTGCCGCTATGGAGGACCTGACCGTCGGAGACGTGGTGGATGCACTGCTGAAGCGTTTCCCGCTCGACCGAGCCGAGTCGTGGGATCGTGTCGGCCTGCTCGTGGGCGACCGCGACGCGACGGCCCGGCGTGTCTGGGTCGCGCTCGACGCCGACACCGCCGCGGTCGAGACTGCCGTCACCAACGACTACGACCTCCTGCTCACGCACCATCCTCCTTTCCTGGAGGCGCCCGGTGCGCTCACCCCGGAGGCCCTCGGGCCCGCGTTCCGGGCGCTACGCGAGGGACTGGCCGTGGTGTCGCTGCACACCAACCTCGACCGGTCGCCCGCCGGCGCGCGAGCGCTCGCGGATGCGCTCGGCCTGCCCGCCGACCGGCCGCTGGAACAGGGGAGCGAGGCCATGGCGCTCTGCGTCGCCTACGTGCCCCGCCCGGACGCCGATCACGTGCGATCGGCCATGTCGGAGGCGGGCGCCGGCAGGCTGGGCGAGTACGAGGGGTGCGCCTTCCAGTCGCCGGGAACCGGGCGCTTCCAGCCGCTCGAAGAGGCCGATCCTCACGCGGCCGGCGGTGTCGAGGACGAAGAGCGAGTGGAGATGCTGTGCCCGGAGGGCGACGCCGAACGGGTGCTCCGCACCGCCGTGCGGGCGCATCCGTACGAGGAGCCCGTCGTGTTCTTCACCCCCGTGCGCCGCGCACGCTCCCGGGTCGCGCTCGGTACGCTCGGGGATCTCGAGCGACCGCTCTCGCTCGGCGACCTCGCGGAACGGGTAGGGGCTCGCCTCGACTCCGTGGCCGAGGTCTGGGGCGATCCCGACACTCGCGTGGAGACGGTGGCCTGCGCCGGCGGATCCGGCGGCTCGCTGATCCGGGCCGCCCTCCGAGCCGGGGCCGACTGCCTGGTGACCGGCGAGGTGCGCTATCATGACGCGATAGGGGCGCTGGAGCAGGGCCTCGCGGTCATCGCCGCGGGACACGATTCCACCGAGTTCCCGCTCGTGCGGGTGCTCGGGCACGAACTCCACCGTCTCTACGCCGATGATCTGCACATACACGTGGCCGACATGCACACACGGCGGCACGTGTCACACGGGAGGTCGAGATGACGGATGGACGGGCGCTACTCGAACTCCAGGACGTCGACCTGAAGCTGGGACGGCTCGACCGGAAGCTCTCGGAGATGCCGGAGAAGCGCAATATCCTCAAGCTCAGAAAACGCATCGCCGACATCACGTCCCTGCGGGACCGCACCGCGGACTTCATCACGGAGATCGAGCGTGGTATCTCGCGTCTCGAGGACGAGGTCGAGA
This sequence comes from uncultured Eubacteriales bacterium, assembly GCA_964406675.1. Lineage (GTDB taxonomy): Bacteria > Actinomycetota > Coriobacteriia > Anaerosomatales > JAUVQN01 > CAYOSP01. The sequence goes on from CAYOSP010000010.1 coordinate 24,606, forward strand.
CGATCTCCACCAAGATGGACACCGAGCAGACGAAACTCCTCTCGGGCAAGGTGGTCGACGCCAAGGAGGCTCAGAACCTCTCACTGGAGCTGGACGGATTGCGACGACGCAAGGAACGCCTCGAGAGCCAGATCCTGGAGCAGATGGAGCGACGGGAGAAGGCGATCGCTCAGCGAGACAAGGTGGATACGGCGCTCGACGAGTCCGGGACCCAGGAAGAGGACCTCGTCGAAGGCTTCAAGGGCAAGGGCGGCGAGCTCCAGGACGAGATCGAGAGACTCCACGCCCGACGCGAGGAACTGCTCGCGCTGCTCGACGACCCGCTCGTGCGTGACTACGAGCGCATCAGACGCGACCGCGGGGGCGTCGGCGCCGCACGGCTGGCCGACTCCACCTGCAGCGCCTGTCGCATGGAACTGCCGGCGGACCGCGCCGACGAACTCTCCTCAGAGCCCGGGATCAAGGAGTGCCCGCTCTGCCATCGGCTGCTGGTGGTCCTCGGTCCCGACGAGCCGGGACCGGGCGAAGAAGACGAAGCGGGCGGACAGGACGACGAGAGCGAACAGGGCGGACGGAACGATGAGAGCGAGGGCGCGTAGGTGGGACGTCACGTGCTCCGAGCCGACGGAGGGGCCCGGGGGAACCCCGGTCCCGCGGGTATCGGCTACGTCATCGAAGCGCCTGACGGCACGATCGTCTCCGAAGGCGCGGAATCGCTGGGCGTGGCCACCAACAACGTCGCCGAGTACCGGGCGCTGATCCGCGGTCTCGAACGGGCGCTCGAGCTCGACATCCAGGAGCTCGACGTCCGGCTCGACAGTCAGCTCGTGGTCAATCAGCTGGCGGGCTCCTACAAGGTCAAGAACGAGGGGCTGCGACCGCTGCATCGTCAAGCCGTCGAGCTTCTGGCACGTCTGGACTTCCACGACGTCCGGCACGTGCCTCGCAGGGAGAACACCGACGCCGACGCACTGGCCAACCGAGCGATGGACGAGACGGCTGCGCGCGAACACGCCGACGAACGCACCGACGAGCCGGACCGGGGCGCCGGTTCGGACGGCGCCGCGACGAACGGTATCGAGCCGGACACCGCCGGCTCGGACGCGGCCTCGACGGGCGACGCGAAGGGGACGTACGAGCTGACGGTGAAGGCGCATTTCGACGCGGCTCATGAACTGATCGGATATCCGGGGGAATGCCGGGGACTGCACGGCCACACCTGGGACGTGGAACTCACGGTAGCGGGGGAGCGGCTCGACGAGATCGGCATCGTCTACGACTTCAAGAGACTCAAGGAAGATCTCTCGGGAGCACTCGAGCGCTACGACCATGCGATGCTGAACGAGCAGCCGCCGTTCGACACGGTCAATCCCACCGCGGAGAACCTCGCGCGGGTCCTTCACGAGGAGCTGTCCGAGCGAGTGGGACCCGAGGTGCGCGTGGTCGAGGTCGCCGTGTGGGAGTCGCCGATCGCCCGGATCGTCTACCGAGCCTGATCCCGCCGAGCGAGCCTGATCC
>CAYOSP010000010.1:26223-60976 GCA_964406675.1 uncultured Eubacteriales bacterium
TCGCCGATCGCCCGGATCGTCTACCGAGCCTGATCCCGCCGAGCGAGCCTGATCCGGCCGAGCCCGATCCGTCGACCGACATGACGATGCCCCGGCAGATGCGCCGGGGCACGTAAGCGGCCCAAGAAACCTCGCCTGCGGTATCCTTACTGACTAGCTTCCCATTTCTTACCCCACCAGGTCTCACTACTCGGGTCCGTCTCGCGACGGGGCCTTTTCGCTACGCCCGGCCGAGCAGCTACTGGTACACTAGCCTTCGGGATTCGCTCGGTCCGACTTCTTGGGCCGAAACCCACGTTACAGGGGAGCTCCCGACCCGTCAATAGAGATGCGACCATTGGGTGGTACTTTCGGATGAACGGCTACATCGCGCGTATGGACGGTCACCTGCGCTCCATGAGCGGCTCAGAGTCCCGGCATGCCCTCTGAAGCCCTCGAGGAATACCTGGAGACCATCTATCGCCTGTCGTCGCAGGAGCCCGCTCGGCCCGGCGCCATAGCCGCCGCGATGGACGTCAGCCCCGCCACCGTGACCGCCGCGCTGCGCCGCCTTTCGGAGCGCGGCTGGGTGCACAGGCCCAAAGGAGGCGTCGTACTCACCGACGAGGGACGGCGCGAGGCGCTCGCGATCGTTCGGCGGCACCGCCTCTCGGAACGGTTCCTCGTCGACGTCCTAGGGCTTCCCCTGGACACCGCCCACGAGGAGGCGTGTCGCCTCGAGCATGCGCTCTCGGACGAGGTGCTCGCCGCCCTCGAGCGCTTCCTGGACTCTCCCGAGTCGTGCCCGCACGGGCACCCCATCCCCGATGCGACGCTCGCGGTCGCCGATGCGGAGGGTACACCGCTCGCGGATCTCGCGACGGGTGAGCGGGCGAGCGTGGTCAGCCTCGACGAGCGCGACGAGGGCGCGCTCACGTACCTCACGCGCTCCGGCATCGTCCCGAAGGCGTCCCTCGTCCTCGACAGCCGCAACCCTGTCGACGGCACGCTTCTGGTCCACGCATCGGGCCGCCTGGTCACCATCGGGCTCGACCTGGCCGAGCACGTGCGCGTGTCGCGCATCGAGGACTCCTAGCCGCGGTGCGCGTGATAGACTCACGGCATCGGGGCCGGCCGCGGGAAGGGGGCCGGTCCTTCGTGAGACGACAACGCGACTCGACCTGAGGTGACCGATGAGTCGACTCATCATCGTCTCGAATCGCCTACCCGTCACGATGCAGAGACACAAGGGGCGGATCGAGTTCAAGCAGAGCATGGGGGGCCTCGCCACGGGACTGCTGTCGGTGAGCGAGGAGTACGAACGCCTCTGGATCGGCTGGCCGGGCGTCCCGACATCCGAGCTCTCCGACGAGGAGCGTGGCGAGGGGAGGCGCCGGCTGCTCGAGGACTACGGCTGCATCCCGGTGGACCTCACGGAACAGCAACTCGACGAGTACTACTTCGGCTTCTCGAACCAGACCCTCTGGCCGCTCTTCCACTACTTCCCCCAATACACCTCGTACGACGAGGATCACTGGAAGACGTACCGGCGTGTCAACCGAAGGTTCGCCGACGCCGTCCTCGAGGTCGCCGAGCCGAACGACGTGATCTGGGTGCAGGACTACCACCTCATGCTGCTGCCCGCCATGATCCGCGAGCAGCTCCCCGAGGCGGCCATCGGCTTCTTCCTGCACATCCCGTTCCCCAGCTTCGAGACGTTCCGACTCCTGCCGTGGCGTTCCGAGATCGTCGACGGCCTCCTCGGCTCGGACCTCATCGGGTTCCACACCTTCGACTACGTCCAGCACTACCTCACGAGCGCGCGCAACCTGCTGGGCCACGACCACTCCATGGGGCAGGTGTGGACGGGCAACCGGGTGGCCAAGGTCGACTCGTTCCCTCTAGGCATCGACTTCAGGCGCTACGCGGAAGGTCCGGACAAGCCCGAGTCATCGGGGGTCGTGGAGCTCAACCGGCAGCAGATGGAGGGGCGCCGGGTGATCCTGTCGGTGGACCGCATGGACTACAGCAAGGGACTGCTCCACCGCCTCGACGCCTTCGACGAGTTCCTCGCGCGCTATCCGCAGTACCGTGGACGCATCCAGATGGTCATGGTCGCGGTGCCGTCCAGGGAGGACGTGCCCGAGTACGATCTGCTCAGACGCCGGGTCGAGGAGGCGGTGGGCCGGGTGAACGGCCGGCACGGCACCATCGGTTGGACGCCGATCCACTACGTGTACGAGGGACTGCCGTTCCACGAACTGGTCGCCCTCTACCGGGTGTCGGACGTGTGCCTCGTCACGCCGCTGCGCGACGGCATGAACCTGATCGCCAAGGAGTACATGGCCGCCCGCACCGAGGAGGAGCCGGGGATCCTCGTGCTCAGCGAGATGGCGGGCGCCGCCCACGAGCTCGGTGAGGCGCTCATCGTGAACCCGAACAACACCGCCGAGGTCGCCCACGCGATCCGCGACGCCATCGAGATGCCGGCCGAGGAGGCGCGGGAGCACGCACGCATCATGCGCGACCGCCTCCAGCGCTACGACGTCTTCGCGTGGGCGCACGACTTCGTCGATTCGCTGGGTCGGGTGAAGACCCGACAGGCACAACTCGACGCGCTGCTCCTCAATCGGGACGTCCGGAAGCGGCTCCTCGATCGGTTCCGCTCCGCGGAGCGGCGCGCGATCCTGTTCGACTACGACGGGACCCTCGTCGACTACGCGATGAACGTGCGTGCCGCTTCACCCGACGAGAAGCTGAACCGCCTGCTGCAACGCATCGCCGACACCGGCTCCACGCGCGTCGTCCTGCTCAGCGGCCGGGACCGCGCGAGCCTGGACGAGTGGTTCGGGGGCCTCGGCGTCGACCTCATCGCGGAGAACGGCGCGTGGCTGAAACATGACGGCGCGGACTGGCAGCGGCTCGACAAGCAGGGCACCGAGTGGATGGCCGAGATCATGCCGATGCTCGAGCGCTTCGTAGATCGCACGCCGGGGGCCTATATCGAGCGGAAGGACGCGTCGCTCGCGTGGCACTACCGGCGCGCCGACCCCGAGTTGGCCGAACAGCGCGCCCGAGAGCTGAAGGACGCGGCGCTCGCGCTCACCACGCACCTCGACATCAACGTCCAGGAGGGCCACCGGGTGCTCGAGGTGAAGAACGCCGGGGTCACCAAGGGTCACGCCGCGCGTGTCTGGCTCGACGAGGACGAGGAGGGCTTCATCCTCGCGATCGGGGACGACCCGACCGACGAGGAACTGTTCGGCGCGCTGCCGGATGACGCGTATACGATCCGCGTGGGGCACAGCCCGTCGCGGGCGCGTTGGAACATCGAGTCGGTGGGCGCCGTGCGTGAACTGTTGGAGGAGCTCGCGTGAGGAACGATCCGCGTGGCGACGGACTCGCGTGGCGAAGGACTCGGATGACGGAAGACTCGGATGAACGGGGAGGATTGACGTCTTGCAGGCCTTGGCTGAGATAGCGGACGGCTGGCTGCTCGCCGCCGTCTACGTGCTGGGCGCGCTCGCGATCGGACTCGTGCTCGAACGCGTGGTCGCCGTGTGGCTGCGTCACCAGATGGACCGCAACCCGCTGTGGACGCCGGACGCGGTGCTCGATGCGATCAAGGGCGTGCTCACCGAGTTGTCCGTGCTCGTGGGCGTGCGGCTCGCGCTGAACGCGGTCGAGCTCGGGGCCGCCGAGGAGACCATCAAGGACGTCCTGTTCGTGCTGCTCGTCCTCGTGCTCACCGTCGTGGTGTCACGACTCGGCATCAAGTTGCTCGACGCCTGGCTCGCCCGCACGGAGGGCGCGGTGCCGTCCACGTCGATCTTCACGAACATCATCCGCGTCATCGTGTTCGTCATCGGCGCGCTCATCGTGCTCGAGCACTTCGGCATCGCGATCACGCCCATCCTCACCGCGCTCGGCGTCGGCGGTCTGGCGGTGGCGCTCGCGCTGCAGGAGACGCTGTCGAACCTGTTCGCGGGACTGCAGATCATCGCGTCCCGACAGGTGCGTCCGGGGGATTACATCAAGCTGGTCAACGAGGACGTCGAGGGCGACGTGGTCGACGTGTCCTGGCGCAACACGACCGTGCGAGCGCTCGCCAACAACGACATCGTCATCCCGAACTCCAAGCTCGCGAACTCGATCGTCACGAATTACCAACTGCCGGAACGTGAGCTCTCGATCCTCGTGCAGGTGGGGGTCTCCTACGACAGCGACCTCGAGAAGGTCGAGCGCGTCACCTGCGAGACCGCCACGGCGACGATGCACGAGATCCACGGCGGGGTGGGGGAGTTCGCGCCGTTCATCCGATACCACACGTTCGGCGACTCGAGCATCGGGTTCACGGTCATCCTGCGGGCGCGGGAGTTCAAGGACCAGTACCTCATCACGCACGACTTCGTGAAGCGCCTGCATCGCCGGTTCGACGAAGAGGGCATCGAGATCCCCTTCCCGATCCGGACGGTGCATCTGCGGGGCGGGGCGACGGCGGAAGGCGACATCTCGGCGAACGGCTAGCCAGGCGCCGCACGGTCCGATACCGCAGCTGAGCGGTGCGTCGACCGCGGTGTGCGGCAGTTGTGGCAGGACAGCTAGCACATCGTGATTCGAAACACAAGACTAGTTGTGCCGCAGACGTGGGCGCACGCTCCCTCCAATCTACATATCGCGTCGTTGGGGGGCTGCAGTGGACTGGTGGGGGAAAAGTCTGCTCGGGCGGGTCATCAGCGGGATGATCTCGCTCACTCTGGCGTTTGGCGTTCCGCTGGCTCAGGTGGGAGTCGCGTACGCGGAGACTCCGCAAGACGCTGAGCAATCCGCGAGTCCTTCGTCAAACGAGACGTCTCCGACTGTCGTTCGCGAGGACAAGTCTAGGAGAACCGAGAACTCGAAGCACTTCCTTCTCTCTGACGGAACCTACCGGGCCGACATATCGGCGGGGGCGGTGCACTATGAGGATGCGGTCGGTGAGTGGCAAGATATCGACACCACCCTTATGCCGGGCTACGAACCGGGTGAGTATCGCACTCGTGGAGCCGCGAGCGAACTCGTAGTAGCCGGGCAGGCGGCCAACAAACGCCCCGTGCGCTTGACGCGTAACGGTTGGTCACTCGAGCTGGACATGCTTGGCGTCTCCGAGAACGCTAAGCTCGTGGTCGGGAATCAGGCACGGTATCTGTCGGTGGCGAATGACACCGACCTCCTCTACGAAGCCACCGGCGACGGACTCAAGGAAACGCTGATCCTCAAGAGCCCCGACGCCCCACGCCGATTCGAATTCTTCATGGCGCTCGACGGACTTGAATTGAGGGCCGTTCCCGGTGCCGGCTGGGCTTTGTACGAACCGGATGCCGCCGAGCCCGAATACTACCTCGGCGGTCTCGAGGTCTTCGACTCCTCCGTCGATCCGGAAACAGGTGTCGCTGCTCGCTGTGAATCAGCGACCATGACAGTGGAATCATGCGATGGAGGAGTGCGGATCGTCTACGAAGTCTCCGATGATTGGCTGCAGGATCCGAGCCGGGCGTATCCGGTCTATGTCGACCCTACCGTCACCTCCACCATCGCTACCTATGTCTACCAATACACGCCAGGTGTCTCCTACGGTTCGAACACCCGCCTGCATGTAGGCAAACAGACGAATGGACTCGAGGTCGCATACACGAAGTGGAGCCTGAATTCCCTGCCGGATGGATGCAACATCTTGAACGCCACGGCTTCGTGGTGGCTGGTCTACGCATACACAGGTGCCACGGAAAGACTCGCCCGCTGCACTAGTTCCTGGGGCGAATCGACCACCTGGACCGGGCGTCCTTCGCTTTCGCAGATCACGACCAAGTACGTGAGTGGCTCGGACAAGTGGATAGCGTGGGACGTCGACGACGTGGTGAGAGACTGGCACACCGGAAGGGCGACGAACTATGGTCTTGCCCTTTGGCAAGACTCTACGGTCTCGCGTCATAAGTACGCGTCTGATGACGAGTCCTACAGCTCGCACCGCCCCACGCTCTCGATCACCTACGAAGTCCCAACCGCATCCGTAGGCGGATACAGCAGTTCCTACCGCGTTGGCGATACCATCACCGCGACGATGCGGGTATCGACCGCTGACACCTCGCGCATTCGAAACGCTCGCATTCTGGTCAACGGCGTGGATGTGGCCGCGGGAATAGGCGACGCAGAGTACGCCGGGCTGGTGGGATGGTTCAGCTACAGTGATGTGCCGTACTGGGAGATTTCGCCTGCTCCTGGCGGAGGCTACTTCGGTTTCCGCTACAACGGTCAGTACGGCAACTACAGAATCGTACCGCTTGTTGACCAATGGTCGGTCGTCAACGGTTCCGGATACAAGGACATCACCTTCAAGTGGATAGTTGATGACGACTATGGCGATGTCCAGAATAACGACCTGGATACGCGGGTGACGTGGGGCACCACTACAGAGCAGGATGGGGACAGTGGCTGGAAAAGCCAGAACACGAACATCGACATCTACCCCAAGCTGATCACGGATCCGGTCGCATCCACGCAGGCGGGGGACTGGTTCCGAGAGGTCGATCGCAACAGCGACGGAGAACCGGATACGCCCAATGACTTCGCCGATGTCGGCCGCGGATCGGTAAGCCTTAGCTGGGATCCATCGCCGCTCGCCGACGGCTACCGCATCTACATGTTCGACGGCAACACGTACCACGAGGTGGGCGACACCGTCGGCAACGCCAACACGAGTTGGTCTACCGATGAGGCCGGCATCTTCCCGGGAGACAGTGAGATCGGCCAGCTGTCCGGCACATTCGACGGTGATCCGTTCTACCGGACACGACCGTTCAGCATCGCGACACGGCAGACGAGTGTCTCGATAGGCGGCATCGACGGATCGGGTGTCGTCGTCAGCGACGGCAGCTACCTCTACGTACGAGCTCACGGCACCGACGGCGGACCCGACCAATGGACCAAGGTCGGCTCGGGCTACGCGAACACCACCGCTGGCGCTGTACTCGGAACAGTCGGGCCGGAGTTCGCGGGCAAAGAGATCGGCTCGGCGTTCTACCTCGATGGCTTCATCTACAACGGGTACGCAACCAGCCCGACGACGATAGAGGGCGTATGGCGCGGCGCATCCGCCACGGCGGACACTCGCGTCCTCACCTTCAGCAGCCCTCTTCTCGACAAGTCGGATGGCACCGAACTCACAGCGCAGACAAGTGGGATCCTTCTCACCGCAGACGATCAGCACATCTACAACGTTGCCAAGTCGGGATCGCAGTACAAGGTCAGGGAATACACGGCAGACGGCGCGTTCGTAGGCGATCATCTGGTCGGCCCAGTGCCGGAGGCGTCGCTGCCGATACCCGTCTCGGCAGCCAGTGACGGTGAGCGTCTCTACATCATCGAGGGCACCAGCCCGCGGCGCGTGCTGACCGTACGCCTCTCCGATTGGCAGCCGATCAGAACGACTGCCGCCGACGATTGGGCCTCTGGTGTCCAGGCTGCCAGCTATGATCCGGCCAACGACGTCTTCTGGGCCGGCGTGTCGACCAGCCAGTCGCCGGCTGAGGTGCGCAGCTATGCGGGCGCAGGACTGGATCTTCGCGACGATCCCGAGGCGCTTTACGAGGGCACCGCAGGCAGTGCGTACGACGACCGACATGACTACTTCTTCCGCGTCGCACCCTATTCGGAGTTGTCCGCCGCTTCTTGGTCCGCCAACGCATACGAGTCGGTCACTCTGGATGTACGCACGGCTTTCGTGGACGATGATCCGCGGCATACCGCCTACGATCTCGGCGAGTTGGCCAAGCACACGGGCACCGTGGAACTCGACTCGGCCGCGCTCCGACTGGAGACCACTGACCTGTCGATCGCGTCTTGGGGGCCGAATGCCGGGGTAAGCCGTTCGTACTCGTCGGTGAGCACGGAGACCGCCGGCTTCGCTCCCGGCTGGCTTTTCAACTACGAGCAGCGCCTTGAGTTCATCGGCGAAGACGTGGTGTATGTCGATGCGACCGGCGAGGAGCACCGTTTCGACTACGAGGCGGGCTTTGCCCGGGCCGATACGGACTTCGATATGAAGGTGCGGGTGGACTCGCTCGACAACACTCACGATTGGGCCAAGGCCGGCTTGATGCTGCGAACCGGGCCGACCCAGACGGACTCCCTCGATGGTGACGCCGCGATGGCGATGGCGACAGTCACGCCCGCAAACGGTGTGAGGCTGCAGTGGAGAGAGCATGAGGGCGGTACGTGTCAAAGCGCCGGTCCTACAGGGATCACGGCACCCGTATGGTTGCGGATGAAGAGGACGGGCGACACGATCACGGCCCTGTACTCGACCGACGGCAGCACGTGGAGTGAGGTCCACTCCACCAGTGGTATCGAGCTCGATGCGGACATGCGCCTTGGGGTGGCGCATACGACCCATGTCGACGGAGTGGCCGGGACCGCTGTCTTCAGTGACATGTCGATCGACGGCGACTTCGACGCTCGCATGATGGATGTGGCCTGGATAGACTCGACGTCCTTCGCCGGCTACCCCGCGGTGAGCGACGATACCATCACGCTGCGCTCGGAGGGTGCCGATTTCTGGGGCACCTCCGACCAGGGCAGCCTCTACCACACCGAAGAAGGCGGCTGGTCTGCACCCAACGGCTACTACGCCAAGCTGACCAGTCCGGATGCTGGTACGTACATGCTCTCTTTCAAGGACCGCAGCACTCTCACGTTCGACGGCAGTGGACGCCTGCTGTCCGAGACCGACAGGAACGGCAATCAGGTCACGTATGACTGGTCGGGCGGTGATCTGTCCATCGTGGCGGCCAACGGTCAGCACATCGACGTCGACCTCGACGCGTCAGGAGAGGCACTCTCCGCCACGCTCGCCACAGCCGATGGCACTCGCACGGTGGCCTACGACACGACCGCCACTGTGAGCACCGTGACCTACTATCCGAACACCGCCTATGAGTACGGCATCAGATACGACCAGGCCGGTGAGAGGCTCGGCGCCCTGACGGTCCTCGATGCGGCTGGTCAGAATGCGCTCTTCGCCGGTGCACCCGCACAATGGGACTTTGGCTACACCGGTGCAGCGGTGACGCACGTCGGATTCCCGGAGCACGCGCAGGGCGCGACGTCGTCGGCGTCGTTCTCCTACGCTGCGGGACCGAGTGGAGAAGGGACCGCTACCGTGACGCGTAGCGGGGCTGTCGTGGAGGGATCAGCCCAAGAGGTGCTGCAGACGTATACCTGGAATCCGACCGGCACGATGAAGAGTTACTGCAGTCCACGCACCGCAGCAGAAGCACCGGCGTGGTGGGAGTATGAGTACGCTCCCGGCAACGAGGTCTGCCTGGAGCGGTCTCCCACCGGAGCGACACTCGAACGGGTCGTCGACTCGCGAGGCAACACGCTCCACGACTTCGACGAGAAGGGCCACCGCAACTCCTGGCTCTACGACGAGTTCGACCAGGTGGTGCGACACACAGACCCCCGAGGCGCCGCCACCTACTACACCTACGACCAGAGCGGGAACCTTACCGGGGAGGAGGCGATCCTCAACGCGGAGGGCGAGAAGGCGGTGCGGCTGTGCTCATACAACGCATCCGGCACCGTCACCGAGGAGCGTCAGAAGCTGAGCGACACCGAGTGGGCGATCACCCGTTACGCCGATTTCGCCCCCTGCGGCGTACCTCAAGCAGAGCACCAGGACGCCGTGAAGCTATCAGCCGATTCGGCGGCAGTGACGCTGACGAGTCGCAAGCACTACGACGGGTTCGGCAATATCACCAGCGAGATCGATGCGCTGGGCGCCACCACTACCTCCAACGACTACGGTTCACTGGGCCTCTACCTCGAAGCGAGCGAAGACGCGTCCGGTGTGGCGAGCCACACGCGTCACGACCTGCTGGGCAACTCGGTCGAGACCTGGCGCAGCGCACCCGGCACGGCCATCAAGGCCGACTGGCGAGAGGTGAGTGTCGATGCACTCGGCCACAACCGACTCGAGACCGCGTACCTGCACGACGGCGCCCAAACCCAGGTACAGACGACGGTGAGTCGTCAGCATGACGGCCTCGGTCGCGAGCTGCACGTCGATGACACCATGGTGGCTGGCCAGCCAGGTCTGTCTCAGTACGACGCGAGAGGCAATCCCACGAAGCAGTGGTCCGAAGGCCTCCAAGTTCACACTGACCTCAATGCAAGCCGTTCAGATTACGACGAGTATGGACAGCTGGTTCGGACATGGGCGAGCGGGGAGACGAGTCCGACGACGTACGTTTATGACATTGACGGCACGGTGCTGAGCCAGACGAACTCTGATGGCGGCCGCAGCCACTACACCTACGACGAAGCCGGCAACAGGCTGACCGAGACAGATCAAGACGGGGCTCAGACGCTCAGTGAGTACGACATCGCCGGTCGCTTGGTATCAAGCACCTCGGCAGATGGGATCACTACCTCGTATTCGTTCGATCTGGCGGGGCGCCAGATGACGGCTTCCGGCGAGGGCAACGAGGATCCGTCGACCACGGAGTACAACTCGCTGGGCTGGTCCATGCAAGCTGTGGACGCAGATGGCATCGTGACCACGACAACCTATGATGCGGCAGGCCGGACCGTTTCGACCTCCGTCGCCGGCAAGACGACCACACACGTGTACGATGCAGCTGGCAGGACAGTCGCGACGATCGATCCGGACGGCAAGCGGCTCAGCTACAGCTACGACCCGTTCGGCCGTAGCTCCAGGGAGAGGCACACGACCGAGGCGGGTCTGGTGAAGGACGAGGTCACGGAGTACGACTCACTCGGGCGACTTTCGCGAACCGTCGACGATCGTACGGGCCTGTCACGCACGAATGCCTACGCCACCGCCCCCGGCAGCGGATCTTCGGTCGAGATCCGGTACGGAAGTGTGGTCACTACCGTGGCGATCGATGCAGCAGGCGAGGAGACTGCACGCACGACGCAGATAGCCGGGCTTCCGGCCATCTCGCGCACTGTGACTGAGCGGGATAGCTCCCGGCGCGAGACCGCCTGGACTGTGGGATCAGTCGCTTTCGGCCGGCAGATGCAGGCGACGGATGGACAGCTCGCATCCCTGTCCGTGGGCGCCAGCACGATCTTTTTCGGCTATGACGCCTCAGGCCGCAAGGCCTCCGAGACTGGCGAGCTCACGCTCGCGGGCGACATGGGCGCCACCTACACGTATACGGATGCCGGACGTCTCGCATCCGACACTGCCTCGGGACCTGCCTCGTATGAATTCGATGCGGCCGGGAACCTCACCACAGAGACGGCAGGGGCGACCCAGCGGCGCTTCGAGTACGACTCGGGCAATCGCCTAGTCTCTATGACCGAGGGTCACTCGACGACCACGTTCGGCTGGGACACTGCCAACGGCTGGCGCACCTCGTCACGTGCGAGCGGCGAGACAACGGTGACGTACCAATACACTGGCACAGGACGCCTTGAGCACTACAGTGATCCGAACCGCGGCATCGAGGCGCAGTACAGCTACGATGCCGGAGGACAGCGCCTGACATCCACCGTGACGAGTGGAACGACGGTCATCGCTACTCGCTACCTCTACGAAGGTCTCTCTCTGCTCTCGCTCGGCGCCACCGAGACGGGTGGCGCGATCGAAACGACGTACTCGATCACCTATCTCTACGACGCTTCCGGTTCACCCTACGCCGGCATCTACCGTAGCGGTGAGGCCACACCGGTGCCTTTCGCTATCACGACGACGGACCGTGGCGACGTGGTCGAACTGTCTGACAGCAACGGCGTGGCGTTTGCCGCATATCGCTACGATGCTTGGGGTGTGCACCGTGACAGCGAGTGCACCACCACCGGCACCGCCGCGGTCGATACGGGCATTGCCTCGCGAATCGCGAAAGTCCAAGCGCTTCGCTATGCGGGTTACTGCTTTGACGAGCATTCGCAGCATTACTACTTGAACGCGAGATACTACGATCCAGTGACGAGGCATTTCTTGTCCAAGGATCCGGCGAGCGCGGACGGAGAGAAGAGTGCATACCAGTATTGCCAAGGGAATCCTGTGGGGATGTTCGACCGTTCGGGAATGTGGCAAACCATGATCAAGTTCAGGACTGGTGCGGACATGTGGAACCAGTTCTGGGAGGTGCTGCAGGTGAACGCCGGATACGCGGTCGAGAAGTTGAGGTACTTCGCGCTCAGAGGCAATCCTGGCGGGTTCGTTTACTGGCTAGTGCAGATGGTGGACAGCAATAAACCGTGGGACTTCAAAGCTGATATACCGTCAACACCCCGACGCGCTGCGAAGTCGCGAATGCTGAAGGTGTTCACGTGGGGAGCACGGCGTATCAGCCTGGATGACATCGGGAATATTCATTTTGGATACGTCATGGCGGCGCTGTCCGTGCCTCGCTGGGTGTCGGTTTCCGGGGCCACCTTCGCTGGAATGGTCAACAATCCTACGTGGAAACAATGGCACCATGAGATGAGGAACAACTACTGGATCAAGTATGGATGGAATGCACGGATGTACTCATACAGAGGCGCATCGGTTTACCGACCTGCTAGAGGCCGCCTCCCTAATCTCTATGTCCGGGGTGCCAAGTACAAGTGGTCGACATGGTGGTGATCAGAGGAGACCGATCGAGGCACTCTGGGAACACACGCGGCCAGCCAGAGCGCCCGAGGATTCGTCGGGTGAAGTCGTTCTCCGGGCTGGTATGCGCGCTCCTCATCCTCGTTAGCATGAACACGATCGGATGCTCAGAGCACGCCGTTAGGGACAAGCGGTTCTTCAACGAGCACGTGGACGATTTCCGTGCGGCTGCAGCCTATGCGGTGGACAAGACGGCGGATGTCGAACCCGCTGTCGGATCGCCTATCAAGCTTCCTCATTCGTTGGCGTACCTGTCCAAGGACGGCATCGTGTATGTATGGAGATCGCCTGAGAATGGAACCCAAGTCGAGTTCCTGCTTCGGTCCACCCCGACGGGCCCGTATGACGGGATCGTATACTCCACAACCGAAGTCGATGATCACGGCGGCCGGAACCGACTCGCTCCCCACTGGGTTCTCACCGAGGGCTTGTGAGGTCGGCGCGCGTTACTCTTCGGAGCGACGTCTCGGTGTCAGAGCGGGGTGGTATATCGAACGTGTGTTCGATATACTGAAGCCGTCCCGGTGGCCGGCCTTCGAGCCGGCCATCACCCGCTCAGGAGTCTCCCTCTATGGGACGCAACGCCGCGATACGACGATACGACTTCAACCCGCAAGGCCAGCCCATAGACCTGTTCGACTCGGCCGAAGGCCGCCTGCCGGTCGTGATGGAGCTGCTCCGTTCGCCGTGGATACGGCGCGGATCGGAGCTGCTCGCCGAGCGCGAGGCCGAGGCCGATGCCGCCAAGGCGGTCACCAAGTCGGTAGAGGTCGCCTGGGACGGCGCGAAGCGCGCGCCGGCCGCCTTCGAGCTGCACGGCAGGCGCTACCGGGTCGACGCGCTGCTGCAGCGCTGGTCGGTCGAGCGACGCTGGTGGCAGCCGGACAAGCGCGTGAGCCGGCGCTGCTTCCGCGTGCTCGCGCGCGGCGGCGTCTACGACCTCGCGTTCGACACGATCGAGCGGCGCTGGCTGCTCGTCGGGATCGTGGACTGAGGAGCGCGCCGTGTCCTTCGTCCACCTCCACGTGCACTCGCGCTTCAGCTTCATGGACGGCGCCGCCGACCTCGACGCGCTCATCGAGCGCGCGGTCGCCTACGGCATGCCCGCGCTCGCGCTCACCGACCACCAGGGGCTGTACGGCGCGATCCGCTTCTACCAGAAGGCGCAGAAAGCCGGCATCAAGCCGATCGTCGGCGCGGAGGTCACCGTCGAGAGCGCGGGCACGCTCGGCGAGGAGGCCGACCTGCCGCCGGACGTGCGCCTGCCGATGCCGCCGGATACCGGCTTCGCACGGGCGAAGGGGCGCGGCTTCCACCTCACGCTGCTCGCCAAGGACATCGGCGGCTACCGCAACCTGTGCCGCCTGCTCTCCCGTGCGCACGTGCGCTCACGCGACGACCCCTCGGTGGTCTCGCTGCACGACCTGTCTCGCCTGAGCGGCGGGCTCATCGGGCTGTCCGGTTGCCCGCACGGCGAGGTGGGGACCGCGCTGCTGTGCGAGGAGCGCGGCCGGGCGCGCGAGGCGCTGCGGCGGCTCGCCTCATGCTTCGAAGCCGGCGACTTCTACGTCGAGCTCGTCCACCAGCTCGCGCCGCACAGCCCGCGCTACATCCGCGCGCTCGTCGACCTCGCCGACTCCGAGGGGCTGCCGATCGTCGCCACCAACGACGTGCACTACGTCGACCCCGACGGCTTCCGTCTGCACGACGTGCTCGCCTCGGCGGGCGCGTGCGAGCCGCTGCCCGGACCGGTCGGACGCCTCAACGGCGAGCTGTGGTTCAAGCCGGGCGGCCAGATGCGACGCCTCTTCGAGGGACTCGAACGCGCCTGCGACGCCACCCTCGAGATCGCCGAGCGCTGCGAACTCGACCTCGGGCTCGGCCGGTTCCACTTCCCGGCGGCACAGGTCCCGCACGGCGAGACGCCGTACTCGATGCTCTCCAAGCTCTCGTGGCATGGCCTGGAGCAGCGCTACCGCCCCATCACCCGCGAGGCGATGCGACGCCTGCAGAAGGAGCTCGCGGTCATCGACGAGCTCGGCTTCGCGGAGTACTTCCTCATCGTCAAGGAGATCGTCGACTTCGCGAAGGCGCGCGGCATCCGCTGCTCGGGGCGGGGGAGCGCGGGCGACTCGATCGTCACCTACGTGCTCGGCATCACCGACGCCGACCCGGTCGCCTACGACCTGCTTTTCGAACGCTTCCTCAACCCGGAGCGCACACAGATGCCCGACATCGACATCGATTTCGACTCGGTGCGCCGCGACGAGGTGGTCGACTTCATCTACGAGCGCTTCGGGCGCGACCATGTGGCCACCGTGGCCACCGTCGCGAAGATGACCGCCCGCAGCGCTGTGCGCACGGTCGTCCGGGCGTTCGGGATGCCGATCGGCGAGGTGAACGCGCTCTCCCGCGGCCTGCCGTGGACGTCGGCCTCCCACATCCGCGAGGTGCTCGCCGGCTACCCGGAGTGCGCGCATCACCCGCTGCGCGACGAGGGGCGTTTCGGCATGATGCTCGACCTCGTCGAGGAGCTCGACCGCTGCCCGATGCACCTCGGCACGCACCTCGGCGGGCTCGTCATCACCCGCGAGCCGATCGACACCTGGACGCCGCTGCAGTGGGCGGCCAAGGGCGTGGTGGTCTCGCAGTACGACAAGGACGACGTCGAGGATCTCGGGCTGGTCAAGATGGACATCCTCGGACTGCGGATGCACTCGGCGATCTCGCAGACGGTCGAGCTCGCGCGCGCGCGGGTGGGGGAGGCGGCGGTGCCCGAGCCCTTCGAGCTCACGCCGGACGACCCCGAGGTCTACGAGATGATCGCGAAGGCCGACACGCTCGGCGTCTTCCAGCTCGAGTCCTCCGGTCAGCGCAACCTCGCCACCCGCCTCAAGCAGGAGGAGTTCTCCGATATCGTCGCGGCGATCTCGCTGTTCCGTCCGGGGCCGATGGAGGCCGAGATGATCGTGCCGTTCATCCGCCGTCGGCACGGCCTGGAGCCGATCGAGACGCCGCACCCGGCGATGGCCGACGTCCTGGAGGACACCTACGGCGTCGTCGTCTACCAGGAGCAGGTGTTGCAGGTGGCCGCGGCGGTGGCCGGCTACGACCTCGCCGAGGCCGACTCGCTGCGCCGCATGATGACCCGTGACCGCAGCCGCGAGGAGATGGCCGGCATACGCGCGCACTTCATCGAGCGTGCATTGGAACAGGGTGTGGAGGAGGCGGTCGCGCGCGAGGTGTTCCGCCAGCTCGAGGGCTTCGCCGCCTACGGCTTCAACAAGGCGCACGCGGCGTGCTTCGCGATCGTCTCCTACGGCAGCGCGTGGCTGCGCCGCTACTTCCCGGCCGAGTTCGCCGCGGCGATCATGAACCACCAGCCGATGGGCTTCTACAGCGGCCGCTGCGTGATCGACGACGCGCGCCGCCACGGCATCGCGATCCTGCCGCCTCACGTCAACGCCTCGGACGCCGAGTACACGGTCGAGGACGAGGGACGCGTGATCCGGGTGGGGCTGCGCGACGTGCTGCACGTGCCGCACTCGCTGCTCGACGCCATCGAGGCCGAGCGTGCGGTGCGCCCCTTCGACGACCTCGCCGACCTCCTCAAGCGCACGAAGGCCGACGTCCGCGCCGCCGAGAGCCTCATCCGCGTGGGGGCGCTCGACGGGCTCGGCGTCACCGAGGAGGACCGCCCGCCCACGCGCGACGAGATGCTCGCGCTGCTGCCGGAGCTCAAGGCGGTCATCGCGAGGGAGGGCGTGGCGGGCGACGCCACGCTCGTGATCGCGCCGGGGCCCACGCGGCGTTCGCGTCACGCGGGCGCTCCCGGCGGCGCTCCCGGCGGTCTCCTCGCCGCCGAGGACCCGGACGGCTTCGACGACGAGCCGCTGTGGCTCGATCACGTCTCGGGCTGGTCGTCGGTCGAGCGGCTCGCGGTGGAGATGCAGCTGATGGGCCTGGCCATCACCTGCCATCCGCTCGAGTTCGCTCGCGCCGACCTCACGCGGCGCGGCGTGACGTGGGCCGAGGACCTGCCGACGCTCGAGGACCGCACCCGCATCGTGGTCGCCGGGGTGCGCGAGCGCGCGCAGACGCCGCGCACCCGCTCGGGCAAGCGCACCTGCTTCCTCACGCTCGAGGACCCCACGGGGCTGCTCGACATCGTGGTGTTCGAGGACGTGCTCGGCCGCACCGGAGAGACGATCGTGCGCAACCGCGCCTACCTCGTCACCGGCACGCTGCAGCACGATGAGGAGCGCGGCCTGGCGATCATCGCCGAGGACATCCGACCGTACACGGTGCGCACCGCGACGGCCGGCGCGTGAGCCTGCGCAGGGGAGTGGGGCAGGCGCCGCTCGGTCCGTTCCGCGGAGGTCCCGGCGATCCCGACGACGATCCCGACGACGATCACCCGCCTTCGTCTCGAGACTCCTCCTCACGCTTCCTGCGAGGCGGCCCGTAGGACACCGCGTCCTCGCCGAAGCGGTCCCTGACCCTGTCCAGCCCGCGGGTCAAGGCGTCGTCGGCGGCACGACGCTCCTCCTCGACACCCGAGAACAGGTCCATCTGCTCCGTCGCCGGACCGAATCCGCTCAACCCCACGCCGAGCAATCGCAGCCCGGTCCCCGGTCGCCACACGGAGTCCAGCAGCTCGGCCGCCACCGGGCCGAACACGCGCTCGGAATCCGTCACCGACGGCAGGGTCCGCTGGACGGTCCGGGTCGTGAAGTCCGCATACCTCAGCTTCACCGTCACGGTCCGGCCGCGCATCCCCTTCGCCCTCAGACGCCGGCCCACCCGTTCGGCGAGGGAGGCGAGCTCGTGGTGCACCTCTTCGCGCGCCGTGAGGTCTTCGCTGAACGTCCGCTCGTGCGACACGGACTTGCGTTCCGGCGAGGCGACCACCGGCCGCTCGTCGATACCCCGTGCGCGCCGCACGAACGACATCCCGTGGCTGCCGAGGATCTCGAGCGCGCTGTCCTCGTCGAGGCTCGCCAGCCGACCGAGCGTGTGGACGCCGAAGCCCGCCAGCCGCTCGCACGTGACGGCTCCCGCGCCCGGGAGCGAGGAGACGGGCAGCGGCGCGAGGAACGCCGCCTCCTCGCCGGGCGAGACGACCGTGAGACCGCCCGGCTTGTCCGCGTCCGAGGCGATCTTCGCCACGACCTTCGACGTCGCGACGCCCACGGAGCACGACAGCCCGAGCTCCTCGACCCGCTCCTGGATGCGGCGCGCGGCCTCGGCGGGATGTTCAGGCTCGTAGCGTCCGGGCGTCACGTCCAGATACGCTTCGTCGATCGAGACCGGCTCCACCAGGGGCGTCTCCGCCCAGAGACACTCGCGCACCTGGAGCGAGAGCTCCCGATACCGCGTCCCCCGGGGCCGGACCCAGATCGCGTCGGGGCACAGGCGCGCGGCGGTGGCGGCGGGCATCGCCGAGCGGACGCCGTAGGGGCGCGCCTCGTAGGACGCCGTGGACACCACCCCGCGACCGTTGGGGTCGCCTCCCACGATCACCGGCAGGCCTCGCCATTCGGGATGATCGAGCTGCTCGACGGCCGCGAAGAAGGCGTCCATGTCCATGTGGAGGATCGCCCTGCCGCGCCATGTCGTAGCATCGAGGTCCGACATGCCTCGAGTCTACGCGACTCCGGGCCGGACGCGGCGCGGGTCACCTCGCCGCGGATACGTCGACGACGAAGCGGAGCGCACATGAGGATCGGAGCCCACGTACGGACCGGCAAGGGATGGCCTGCCGCCGCTGAGTACGCCGCGGAGACCGGCTGCGAGTGCGTACAGGTGTTCACCAAGAGTCCGCAGACCTGGGGCCACAAGCCGCTCGACCCCGACGCCGTGGACGGATTCCGTCGGCGGCTCGAGGATGAGGATATCGGCCCGGTGTACGTCCATGCGGCGTACCTCCTCAACCTGTGCGCCGAGGAGGGCACCCTGCGGAGGCGGACGGTGAGCTCGCTGGCCACCGAGCTCACGCGCGCGGCCGAGGTGGGCGCGATCGGCGTGGTGACCCACCTCGGCTCCGACAAACTGGGAGACCTCGACGCCGCAAGGCAGCGAGCACGCGACGCGATCGTGGAGGCATACGGCCGCGTCGAGGAGCCGGCGGCCTCCGTCGCCATCCTCCTCGAGAACACCGCCGGCGCCGGCAACCAATACGGCGGCTCGCTCGTGCACGTCGGGAAGCTCGCGCGTTCGGTGCGCGAGGCGGACGACGGCATCCCGGTGGGAGTGTGCCTGGACACCTGTCACGCGTACGCGTACGGCTACGACCTCGCCGGCGAGGCGGGCTGGACCGAAGCGCTCGACGACCTCGAAGGCGCCGCCTGGAGCGGTGCGGTCACGCTGCTGCACGCCAACGACACCACTCACGAGCTCGGCAGCAAGCGGGATCGACACGCGTGGATAGGAGAGGGGCTCATCGGCGAGTCCGGGTTCGCCGCCATGCTCTGCGAGGAGCGCCTCTCGGGCGCGGACGTGGTGGTCGAGATGCCGGGCGATCCGCCGGAGAAGGACCGCGTGAACGTCGAGCGGCTCGTCTCTCTCAGGAGCGCCTGCCGCTAGACACCGACATCGCTCGCGCGGCGGCCACGACCTCCGCCGCGATCAGGATCGGATCGTCCTCAGGCGACGCCTCGATCGCCACAGGGCCGCATTCGTCCCGATATCTGCTCGTCAGGTAGACGTCGATGACGTCCGAGGGTAGCTTCGCCCGTCCCACGTGCTCCGATCCGTGCACGGCGGCCACCAGCGCGCGAGCAGCGTCACCGTGCTCGAGTACCGTCTCGTCGGCCGCGTAGGACCACACGCGACGTCCGTGGCGCAGGAGGTGCACGATCACCGCACCGTCGACCTCCTCGAGCAGGACGGCGCACGGCGTCGACGACGCTTCCTGGAGGAGACGCAGGCTGCTCACGGAGCGCTCGAGCGACTTGAGACCCCGACGCCGCACCGACGGGTCCCCTTCGCCCGAACAGGCATCCTCCAGCGCCCGCTGGAGACGACGCTTCGCGTCGCCGTCATGACCCGCGGCGCCGGCGGTGGCCGTCGCCAGCCGCTGCCGGTAGGCCGCCCGGTCCACGTCACCGACGCAGGGCGCCGGACAGCCGCCTTCGTCCCGCAGATCGCACGCCTCGGTGGCCGCGTCCGTGAGCGGCCGGTCGCAGCGGCGCAGCGCGTACGCTTCGGAGAGGTGTTCGGCGAGTGTCTCGAGCCGTCTGCGGCCGAGGTACGGACCGAGCGAGTGGGTGCCGTCCTCCGGGGTCGCGCGCACCCGGAGCGCGGGGAACCCGTCACGGTCGTCCCAGACCAGGTAGGCGGGACGTCTCACACTGCGTCCGCCGGACCCTCTCGCCGCGTCGGCGTGCCGTTCCAGCAGCCGGTACTCGACGAGTATCGCGTCGAGCATGGACGCGCAGGCCACGTGCCGTATGCCGTGGACGCGCTCGGCGAGGGAGGAACGGCGCGATCGGGCGGGAGCGTAGAAGTAGCCGCGGACCCTCTGCCGGAGATCCTGGGCCCGTCCGATGTGGAAGACCGACCCCGACTCGTCACGGAAGGCGTACACGCCGGGGGACGCGGGGAGTTCCGTCGTGAGCGTGAGCTTCGAGGCGAGTGCGAGCAGGTGCTCCATCCCGCAGTAGCGGTCGACGTCACCGACGGTGCGCAGGCCCATCTCGATCAGCTCGGGGATCATCTCGACGAAGATCTGACCCGTGGCGAGCGCGTCGGCGTGCGCACGGTGGTTGGGCGAGGCGTCCACGCCGAACCGGTCCGCCAACGAGGAGAGGTTGTACCGCTCGAATCCGGGCCTGAGCCGTCGCGCGAGGGCGAGGGTGTCGATCACCGGCCGCGGGAACGGACGCCCGTAGGACCTCTCGGACTCGAAGTCGAGGAAGCCCATATCGAAGCGGTGGTCGTGGGCGATGAGCACGGCGTCCGCGGCGAACTCCGTGAAGTCCTCGAACACCGAATCGGAGTGGGGGGCGCGTTCGACCATCTCCGAGGTGATACCGGTGAGCTCGGAGATCTGCCGGGGGATGGGGGAGTCGGGAGCCACGAGGCTGGAGAAACTGTCCACCACGCGCCCCGCTTCGATGCGGGCCGCCCCGACCTCGAGGATACTGTCCTGACCCGGGCGATGGCCGGTCGCCTCGAGGTCCACCGCCACGAAGGCGGTCACGCTGAGGTCCCGTTCGCTCAGCATCCGCTTCGCGAAGAGGACCGATGGGGACACTGGATGCATTCCATCGGCGCTAATGCTATCACAGCGGTAGGACGATTATCGGTACATGGATGCGGTTGAAGCCCGTCATCCACGGTCATAGCATGAGACCCGTAGCACCACCGGGGCGCCCAGTCATAGGAGAGATGCAGCATGGCTTTCGCACTCCTGCAGTCGGATCCGTCCACCGGCGCGTTGTCCCTGCTCGTCGATCGAGCGTTCGACACCCGCGACGAGGCGGTCTCCTACCTGCGCACCGAGCCTCCGGCCGACGACCAGGAGACATTCCTGGTCGATCTCGGCATGTCGGCCCCTGTCGTCATCGTCCCGGTCGAGGCCGCCGCCGAGCCGCCGGCCGTGTCCGGCGAGGAGACAGAGGTATCGGCCGGGGAGACGTCGCCTTCCACGGTGACGGAACCCGCGACACCGGCCCCGCCGATCGCCGGGGCATGGGAAGCACCCGCTGAGGAAGCCGTGGAGGCGACCCCGGAGGAACCGGAAGAGGTCGACTCGCAGGAGCCGGAAGAGGTCGCCTCGCAGGAGCCGGCGGAGGAATCCCTCGAGGAGCCTGAGGCGTCCACCCCGACGGAGCAGAGTGACCTCCTCGCGGCTCTACAGGATGCCACCGTGGGCATGCTGCGCGAGGAGTCTCGCGAAGAGTCCTTCGAAGAGGTCGCCGACGTCGAGGAGGTCGTCGAGCCCGAGGTCGTCGGGCCCGAGGTCGTCGAGCCCGAGGTCGTCGGGACGACGGCGAGCGAGGGAGTGCCCGCGGGTGAGGGGGCGCCCGGCAAGGAGGGCGTATCCGCCTGGCCGTGGGACGTCGCTCCCAGCGCCGAGCAGGAGTTCCGCCCGGTGATCATGGGCGAGTATGCGGGGGACGAGGATACGCCCCCGACAGAAGGCGCGTATGCGGACGCGGAGGCGCAACCGGACGAGGGACAGCCTGTCGACGAGGTACGCGAGCCGCGGGGAGCCCTGCCTACCCACACGGCGCTCGGGCGAGCCACGGAACCCGTCCCGGGATCCGAGCCCGAGGACGTCGAGCCCTCGCCCGGGGAGACCGCGCCCCCGCCGCGGACGGAACCGCCGCCCGGCGCGAGCGAGCTTTCGGACGAGGAGGCGCCGGCGGCCGCGTTCACCGAGCCGCCGAAGGCGTATGAGCCCGGCGAGATGGACATCGACTCATACACCTGCGAGGACTGCGTGTACGTCGAGACGTGTCCCAAGCGCGGTGAGATGACGCCTTCGTCATGCGGCTCGTTCCAGTGGAGGGCGTCCTAGCAGGGGACACGCGACGCACACCATATCTTGTTGCGTAGCCGGTCGCTCACACCATATACTGTGGCCGGACAACCACGTAACAGGAGGGTGATGTGGTACGACGTCTGACGTATCCGTTCTCGGCGATCGTCGGACAGGACGACCTCAAGACCGCTCTCCTCATCAACGCCGTCGACCCCTTGGTCGGCGGCGTACTCGTTCGAGGAGAGAAGGGCACCGCCAAGTCCACGGCGGTCCGGGCGCTCACCGCGATACTGCCTGAGATCTCCGTCGTGGAAGGTTGTCGATACGGGTGCGACCCCCTGGATCGCTCGGAATGGTGCGCCGAGTGCCTCACCGCCGCCACCTCCAGCCCCATCGGTCGTGAGAAGCGCCGACCTCGCTTCGTCGACCTCCCGGTGTCCGCGACCGAGGACCGCCTCGTCGGCAGTCTCGACATCGAGAGAGCGCTCGCCGACGGGACCAGGCGCTTCGAGCCCGGACTCCTCGCACGGGCCCATCGCGGCATCCTGTACATCGACGAGGTCAACCTGCTGGACGACCACCTCGTGGACACGCTGCTGGACGTCGCGGCGATGGGCGTCAACGTGGTGGAACGCGAGGGCGTCTCCTATTCGCATCCGGCGCGATTCATCCTCGTCGGCACGATGAATCCGGAAGAGGGCGACGTCAGACCTCAACTCCTGGATCGCTTCGGGCTCTGCATCGACGTCCGCGGGCTTCCCGATCCGGAGCAGCGCATGACCGTGGTCCGTCGCCGACAGTCCTACGAAGCGGATCCCGATGCGTTCCGCGCTGAATGGTCCGATCCGGAGAGCCGCCTCACCGCCGAGATCGCCTCGTCCCAGGAGCGCGTACCCACGGTCCGGCTCGATGACGCCGTCTTGCGCATGATCACGACGATCACGGCGGAGCTCGCCGTCGACGGTCATCGAGCGGATCTCACCATGGCGAGGGCCGCCACGGCATCGGCAGCCTTGGAGCGGCGCGAGACCGTCGACCCCGCGGACGTCCGCCGCGTCGCGCCGATGGTGCTCGCGCATCGACTCCGCACTCGCCGCTTCGACGAGGAGGAGGATGCCGGAGCCCGTCTCGCCGCCGCGCTGGGTGCGGATCGTGCCGATGACGCGGACGGCACGGAGGAACGATCCCGTCCGTCGCCCCCCGACCGACCCGGCGACGAGGAACCGCGGGACTCCCTCGAGGTACTCAAGCGGATGGTGGAAGGGGCCGGCGAACCCGATGAGGGGAACGTCGCCGCGCACCCGCTCACCGAAGCGATCGACCGGGACCGCCGGAGCGCGAACGGCAGACGCCAGGCGACCCGCAGCGACGACGGGCGCGGCCGATACGTCCGCTCCGAACCGGCGCGGCCCGGCCGCCCGGTGGACATCGCGGTGGACGCCACGCTCCGCGAGGCGGCGGTCCACCAGCGCGAGCGCGCCGCCACCGGCCGGGCCGACGGCGACCGCCTCGTGGTCCGCGGCTCGGATCTGCGCAACAAGGTCCGCGAGCGCAGGGTCGGCGCGTCGATCGTCTTCTGTGTCGACGCATCCGGTTCGATGGCCGCCTCGACACGGATGGAGGCGGCGAAGTCAGCGGTCCTGGAGCTGCTCGTGGACGCGTATCAGCGGCGTGACCGGGTGGGACTCGTGGCCTTCCACGGGGAGGAGGCGGACGTGCTCCTCGCGCCGACCGGCAGCGTCGAGCTCGCCCGCATGCGGCTGAAGGAGCTCCCTACCGGAGGCGCCACGCCGCTCGCTCACGGGATCAAAACATCCCTGCAGGTCCTCGACGCCGAGCGGAAGCGCGACCAGGACATCGTACCCTGGCTGGTCCTGGTCACCGACGGGAGAGCCAACGTCGCACTGGACGGCGGCCTCGGGAGCGACGAGGCCCGCTCGTGGGCGTCACGTGTCCGTGACGAACGCATCCATTCCGTCGTGATCGACACCGACGGGGTCGGCGGCAGGGGAGCGGCACGGGATCTCGCGGTGCTCGCCGGAGGGAGCTACGTCCGACTCGGACACATGGACGGGACCGAGATGGCCGGAGCCGTCCGAGAGGCGCTCGTCGCCGTCTAGCCCTACGGCCCGAGCACGTGATGCGGAGTGGGCCTGTAAGCCGGATCCTGTCGTGGACGATCATCTATCTGGGACCGTCGTCGCCGACGGCCTCTAGCGGGCTTACCCGAGCCTGACCGGGCCGGCCGTCTAACGGCTCCTACTTGCCCTTGCTCCGGGTGGGGTTTGCCAAGCCGCCGTGTCTCCACGGCGCTGGTGCGCTCTTACCGCACCGTTTCAGCTTTTCCCTCGCTCCGAAGAACGGGGGAGTCTTCTTTTCTGTGGCACTTTCCGTCGCGTCACCGCGCCCGGCTGTTAGCCGGCACCCTGCCCTGTGGAGTCCGGACTTTCCTCACGGACACGAGGTCCGCGCGACCGTCCGGCCCACTCCGCACATGTCATGGTCCTACGTGCATCGTACCTCTGAGACGAAGAGGGCCGCCACCAGGCGACCCTCGTATCATGTCTGGTACCGCGTACGGGATTCGAACCCGTGATCTCCGCCTTGAGAGGGCGGCGTCCTCACCACTAGACTAACGCGGCATCCTTCTTCGTTATGGCTGGGGCGGGAGGATTCGAACCCCCACATACGGAGCCAGAGTCCGTTGTCCTGCCATTAGACGACGCCCCAGTGAGTGCGCGATGCACCCGCGCCCGCTCGGGCGCGAACATGGATGCTACGTTCGCGCTCTTTCGGTGTCAAGTCGCGCTAAGGGGTGGATGCAAGCTCCATGCCGCGACGGATCCTGTCCAGCGTAGCCTCCCGGCCCAGCAGCGCGATCGACTCGAAGAGCGGCGGGCTCACGGTGGTCCCGGTGACGGCCACGCGCACGGACTGGAACGCGACGCGCGGCTTCACACCGAGTTCCTCCGGGACCTCTCGCAGCGCTTCCTCTACGTGTTCCGCGTCGAATCCCTCTAGTCCGGCCAGGCGCTTCTCGGCAGCCCTCAGCGAGTCCGCCGCACCCTCCTTCTCGAGCACCTTCCGCCGCGCCTTCTCCTCGATCTCGATCTCGGGGACGAACAGGAAGCGCACCATGTCGGTCACCTCATCCACCCGCTTGAGGCGCTCCGAGACCATGGACGCGAGCTCGGCGTAGAACCCCGGGCGTCGCTCGTGATCGTCTTCCGCGACCAGCCCC
Organism: uncultured Eubacteriales bacterium; assembly: GCA_964406675.1. Taxonomy (GTDB): domain Bacteria; phylum Actinomycetota; class Coriobacteriia; order Anaerosomatales; family JAUVQN01; genus CAYOSP01. The sequence goes on from CAYOSP010000010.1 coordinate 51,598, forward strand.
TCCTCCGAGAGGCGCGCCGCCAGCAGACGTCCGAGATCCTCATCGCTCATCTCGCGGATATACACGCCGTTCAACCAGAGCAGCTTGTCCGGATCGAACACCGCGGGGTTGCGCGAGATGCGGTCCAGCGAGAAGCCGCGCACGATCGTCGGGGTGTCCATCACCGTGGTCTTGTCGTCGAGTGACCAACCGAGCAGAGCCAGGTAGTTCACCAGCGCCTCTGGCAGTATGCCCTCCTCTCGGAACGCTTCCACGGAGGTCGCGCCGTGGCGCTTCGACAGTCGCTTGCCGTCCGGTCCCAGGATCATGGAGAGGTGTGCGAACGTGGGCACCTCCTCTCCCAGGGCCTCGAGCACGAGGATCTGCTTGGGCGTGTTGGAGAGGTGGTCGTCGCCGCGGATGACGTGGGTGATGTCCATCCGCGCGTCGTCCACGGCGGTAGCCAGGTTGTAAGTAGGAGTGCCGTCCGTCCTGAACAGCACGAGATCCTCGACCGCGTCGGCAGGGAATCGGGTGATCCCGCGCACCGCGTCTTCGAACGTGACCTCGCCCCGACCTTCGGGCACCTTGAGCCGCCACACGTGCGGTTCGCCGGCATCGATCCGCGCGGCGGCGTCGCCCGGAGCGATGGAGCGGCACGTGCGGTCGTACCCGGAGGAACCGCCGGCCTTCCGCTGGGCCTCCCGCATGCGGGCGAGCTCGTCCGGCGTACAGAAGCACGGGTAGGCCGCCCCGGAATCCCGCAGTCCGTGCAAGGCGTCCGCATACAGGTCGGCCCGCTCCGTCTGCAGATATGGCCCGTGATCGCCGCCCGCCTCGGGCCCCTCGTCCCATTCGATGGAGAGCCACTCGAGCGCACGGAGGATCGCCTCGGTGTTCTCGACGGTCGAGCGTTCGGGATCGGTATCGTCGATCCGCAGGATGAACGTGCCGCCGTGTCGCCTCGCGAACGCCCAGTTGTAGAGCGCGGTCCGGGCGCCGCCGACGTGCAGCCGGCCGGTGGGGCTCGGGGCGAATCGGACCCTGATGCCGGTGTCTTCCATGCGGATGCGTCCTCCAACGAACGGCTTCACGACCGTCATAGGGTACAACGTGATCCCGACATGCGGTCGATGTCGGTGCCGCGCGGTACCCTGCTTGGCAGGGTCCCTTCGCGCGTGGTATACATTCGTCTGACTCATCGAGAGGTGGCCGCACGTGCGGCCGCAGAGGGCCGAGGGACCGCGCCCGGGGACGCCCCGGCAACCGGCGTGAACACGACGCACGGTGCCACATCGCGGCAGGCATGACGCCTGGCAGATGAGGGAATATCGTGCACGCACACGTGCGTACTGCGAGTCCCGAATCCGTCCAGGTCCGGGACTTTTTTCGTGCGCGGAGGACCGCGCCGGACACAGAGGAGGACGACGCAATGGCCGAACGCGACTTCGTGTTCACATCCGAATCGGTCACCGAGGGCCATCCGGACAAGATGTGCGACCAGATCTCGGATTCCATCCTCGACGCCATCGTCACCCGCGAGGCCGAGCTCGCCGAGGAAGGCTTCGTCTCTCCCGCGGGCACGCAGGCGTCGCCGGAGTATCCGCGCGTGGCGTGCGAGACCCTGGTGACCACCGGTCTCGTGGTGGTGGCCGGTGAGATCCGCACGCACGCCTACGTCGACATCCCCAGGATCGTGCGCGAGGTGGTGCGCGACATCGGCTACACGAGGGCGAAGTACGGCTTCGACGCCGAGACCTGCGGGATCATCACGAGCATCGACGAGCAGAGCGCGGATATCGCCCTCGGGGTGGACGAGTCGTTCGAGGTCAAGCACGGAAAGAACGGGGACCCGCTCGACCGCGAGGGTGCGGGGGACCAGGGCATGATGTTCGGCTACGCGTGCACGGACACGGACGAGTTCATGCCCATGCCCATCCATCTCGCCAACCGCCTCGCCCTGCGCCTCACCGACGTGCGCAAGGGCGGCGTCCTCGATTATCTGCGTCCCGACGGCAAGACGCAGGTCACGGTCCGCTACGTGGACGGCAAGCCCGTGAGCATCGACAAGGTGCTCGTCTCGACACAGCACAAGGAAGGCGTGGACGTCGAAGGCCTCCTCAAGCCCGATCTCATCGAGCACGTCCTCCGTCCCGTGCTCCCGGAAGAGCTCGTGGACTGGGACGGACTCGACGTCTACGTGAATCCGACGGGGCGCTTCGTCATCGGTGGACCGATGGGCGACGCCGGCGTGACCGGACGCAAGATCATCGTCGACACCTACGGCGGGTTCGGACGCCACGGCGGGGGCGCCTTCAGCGGCAAGGACTGCACGAAGGTCGACCGCTCCGGCGCGTACGCCGCGCGTTGGGTCGCGAAGAACGTCGTCGCCGCGGAGCTGGCGGAGCGCTGCGAGGTCGAGGTCGCCTACGCCATCGGGGTCGCGCACCCGCTCTCCGTGCTCGTCGAGACCTTCGGCACGGAGCGGATCGACGTCCGCCACATCGAGAAGGCGATCGACGAGGTGTTCGACCTGCGCCCGGCCGCGATCATCCGCGATCTCGATCTCCGTCGGCCGATATACCGGCGCACCGCCGCGTACGGTCACTTCGGTCGGGAGGAGAAGGCGTTCACGTGGGAGCGTACGGACCGGGTGGAGGACCTGAGGTCCGCCGCCGGGCTCTGAGCCGGCCGTGCGTGTCGCTCGCGTCATAGTCGACGTCTCGGCGCGTTCGGTCGACCGGCCGTTCGACTACCTCATACCGGATCGGCTCGCCGACTCCGTCGACGTCGGCGTACCGGTGAGCGTGGACCTCGCCGGGCGTACCGTCGTCGGATACGTGGTCTCCCTCGCGTCCGGATCGGACTACGAGCTCAAGCCGATCGGCGACGTGCTCGGCGCGCCGCTCTTCCGTGAGTACGCTCCGGCGCTCGCCGAGTGGATCGCCGAGGAGTACCTCTGCCCCCTGAACGAAGCGCTTCGATTGTGCATGCCACCAGGCGGCACCCCGCGCATCACCACCCGGGAGGTCGTCGATCCCGACGGCGCCGTCCACACCGTGCGAGAACTCTCCCGGCCCGCCGCTCCGGCGGTCGAGGAGCGCTGGGTCACCCTCATGCCGGATGCCGAGTCGCACACCCTACCCCGGAACGCCACCCGCATGCGTGCCGTCCTCGACTCGCTGTCCGCGGGACCGGTGTGGGAGAGCGAATTGCGGGCGGAGCTCGGGACTGTCCGCGACTCGATCGACCGCCTCCGCGAGAAGGGTCTCGTTCGTGCCGAGTCGCGCCGCCGCATGCGCTCCCCGGAGCGCGGCCTTGCCCGAGCGAGCGCCCCGGCCGACGCGAACCCGGAGCAGCGCGCGGCGCTCGACGCCATCGGCTCCCTCGACGCGGGGGAGTCGCTGCTGATCGAAGGGGTCACCGGCTCAGGCAAGACCGAGGTATACCTCCAGGCCATCGCCGAAGAGCTCGACGCGGGCCGGGGAGCGATAGTCCTCGTGCCCGAGATCTCGCTCACCCCGCAGACGGTCGGCAGATTCCGAGCCCGTTTCGGGGACCGCGTGGCCGTACTCCACAGCGGCCTCGGAGCGGGGGAGCGACGCGATCAGTGGGACCTCGTCCTCGCCGGTGAGGCCGACGTGGTCGTCGGTCCGCGTTCCGCGCTGTTCGCTCCGGTGAAGGACCTCGGCCTCGTGGTGGTGGACGAGGAACACGAGCCCTCGTACAAGCAGGGATCCTCTCCCCGCTACCACGTCCGCCGGACCGCCATGCGCCTGTGCGCGCTCACCGGAGCTCGTCTCGTACTCGGGACCGCCACTCCGAGCGTCGAGACCCTGCACCTCGCCGAATCGGGATCCATCGCGCACGTGGTGCTGTCGGAGCGCGCGACCGGAGCCGAGATGCCCAGCGTCGAGGTCGTCGACATGAGCGCCGAGTTCACCGAGGGACACCGCTCCATGTTCTCCCGACCGCTCATCCGAGCCTTGGCGAAGGTCGCATCCGAGGGGGAGAAGTCGCTGCTCTTCCTCAATCGGCGAGGCTTCGCGAGCATGCTGCTGTGCCGGGAATGCGGGCACGTCCCGCGCTGCGACGCGTGCTCCGTATCGATGACGTACCACGCGCAGGGACCACTGTTGCGCTGCCACCAGTGCGACGCCGTGAGGCAGGTCCCATCCGCATGTCCGGAGTGCGGGAGCCCGTACCTGCGCCGCTTCGGGGCCGGTACCCAACGGGTCGAGGACGAGCTCCGAAGCCTCATGCCCGAGCTCCCGGTAGTCCGGATGGACGCCGACACGACGAGGGGCAAGGGAGGGCACGAGCGTCGCCTCGCCGAGTTCGAGGCCCTCGCCTCGGGCGTGCTGCTCGGCACGCAGATGGTGGCGAAGGGACTCGACTACCCCGAGGTGACACTGGTGGGGGTGCTCAGCGCCGATACGTCCCTGCACCTCCCGGACTTCCGCGCGGGTGAGCGCACGTTCCAACTCATCGAGCAGGTCGCCGGACGCGCCGGACGCGGTGCGGCGCCGGGGCACGTCATCGTCCAGACCTACTGGCCGGACCACCCGGCCATCCTCGCGGCGGCCTCGCACGACCGGTCCATCTTCCTCGAGTCCGAACTGCCGGAGCGCAGGGCACTCGGCTATCCGCCGTTCCGAAGACTCGTCGCCGTCACGTTCACCTGCAAAGCCTCCGATGCTGCGCGCGAGCAGGCACAGCGACTCGCCTCGCGGCTCATCGAGCAGGAGGTGGCCGGGGTCGACGTCCTCGGGCCCGCCCCCGCGCCTCTCGCCAAGGTCCGCGGATCCTACCGGTGGCGTGTCACCCTCAAAGCGCCGCGAGACACGCTCCCCGGCGCGATCACAGAGACGCTCAAGGAGTGGCGCTCGACACAGGACGTCACCACCTCGATCGACGTCGATCCGGCGGATCTCCTGTGACCGCGCAGCTTCTTGTGCCATGTACCCCCTCCACCGCCCGCGGACCGCGCGCTCTTGGGGTAGAGCGTAGACTTGACCCCGAGAACGCCCCGGGCAGACTCTGGGGCAGGTCCCTTGCTGGTATGGACGCCGGAGGATGAATTGAACGAGCGCATACTCACATACCCCGACCCCGCCCTCTCCGTGAAGGGCAGGGACGTCGACCCTGACTCCGATGCCGGGCTGCGCGCCCTGGTGGAGACGATGACCCGCATCATGCTCGAGGCGCCGGGCGTCGGCCTGGCGGCGACACAACTCAGCGTTGCCAAGCGCGTGATCGTGTGCAGGTTCGAGGAGGACGACGAGCCCATCGCGCTCCTCAACCCGCGCATCCAAGCCGCTTCCGAGGAGACCGGGTCCTTCGAGGAGGGCTGCCTCTCCGTACCGGGGGTCGTGGTCCCCATCGAGCGCGCCCTGGGCATCACCTGCCACGCCGACGACCTCGATGGAAGGGACGTCGTGCTCGAGCTCGACGAGTTCGCCGCGCGTGTCGTCCAGCACGAGATCGACCACCTCGACGGCGTCGTGATCCTCGACCGGGCGAGCCAGGAGGAACGCAAGGCCGCGCTGAAGCGCTATCGCGAGGTCACTCTGTGAGCGGACCCATACGATCCGGCACACCCATACGATCCGGCGAACCCATGCGAATCGTCTTCATGGGCACGCCGGCCTTCGCGGTGCCCTCCCTGGAGGCCCTGCTCGCGCATCACGAGGTGACGGCCGTCTACACGCAGCCGGACCGCCCCGCCGGCAGAGGGCGCAGGCCGCGCCCCTCGGCGGTGAAGCGTGCCGCCGACACCGCGAGCGTCCCGATCCGGCAGCCGGCCGTGCTCGACGAGGCGGAGGTCGACGCACTCCAGACCCTCGCCCCCGACGTCGTCTGCGTGGCCGCCTACGGTCTCATCCTGCCGCCTGCGTTCCTCGAGGTGCCGCGTCACGGGTGCGTCAACGTGCACGCATCGCTGCTCCCGCGCCACCGCGGTGCCGCCCCCGTGCACAGAGCGCTCCTCGACGGCGACGAGTACACGGGGGTGAGCATCATGCGCATGGAAGCCGGACTCGACACGGGACCGGTAGCGCTCGCGAGGAAGGTCCGCGTGGACGACTACGGCGTCGAGGAGCTCACCACCCTCCTCGCTCGAGCGGGCGCCGAGGCGCTCCTCGAGGTCCTCGACCATATCCGACGCGGCACCGTGACCTGGACCCCTCAGAACACCTCGAAGGCCACGTATGCTCGGAAGGTCGATCGCGAGGACGTCGCACTCGATCCCTCGCTGAGCGTGGAGCAAGCCGTCAGACGTGTCCTGGCCTCCTCGCGGCGCACCCCGAGCCGGGTCCTGCTGTGTGGGAACGAGGTTGCTCTGCTCGAGGTCGAGCGCTCGGATCGGGACGTCGCTCCCGGACGGATGCGGCTGGACCGCGAAGGCCCGGTCATCGGCCTCGCGGATGGGGCATTGCGGATCACGAGGATGCGTCCCGCGGGACGCGGCGAGATGTCCGGCGAGGGCTTCGTGTGCGGGAACCGGGAGGACTCCGACACCTGGGGTCCGGTCCGGTGAGCGCCACACCGGCACGCACCGCCGCCGTCGACGTCGTCCGCCGCGTGCGCGAACGCGGCGCCTTCTCCAACGAGGTGCTCGACGCCGTCCTGCGCCGCCGCGGACTCGATCCGGCGGACCGGGCGTTCGCCACCCGCCTCGCCTACGGGACGATCCAGTACCAGGGCGTGCTCGACGAGGTCATCGACAGGCACTCCGACCGCCCCGGTTCCATCGATCCCCGGGTCCGTGACGTCCTCCGCACCACCGCCTACGAGCTCCTGCTCATGCGCACTCCGGCCCGTGCCGCCGTCCATCAGGGGGTCGAGGCCGCGCGTGCGGCGGCTCCGCGCGCGGGCGGCTTCGCGAACGCCGTCCTCAGACGCATAGCCGAGGAGGCCGAAGGATTCCCGTGGGGCGACCCGGACACCGACACCGAGGCGCTCGCGCGCGTCAGCGGCAGCCCCCTCTGGCTGGTGCGCCGGCTCCTCGACGACCTCGGGGAGGACACCGCTCGCACCATGCTCGCGGCGGATTCCGAGCCCGCGCCGCTGTACCTGTGGCACAACCCCTTCGCCGGAGGTCTCGAGTCCGCCCTCGACGTCCTGGAACGCGACGGAGCGGCACCGGAGGCCGTCCGTCATCCGGGGTGCATCCGAGCGGGGAGTCCCGCGGCGGCCGTGTCGGGGCGGGCCGTCGCGGAAGAGCTCGTCCTCGTATCCGACGCGGCCGCGCAGGTCGCGCCGCTGGCCGCCTCACCCCGTCCCGGCGACCTCGTAGTAGATATCGGCGCCGGACGCGGCACCAAGACGGTGGGGCTCCAGGCGCACGCGGTCGAGGCGGGCGGCCCCGCGGAGGTCTTGGCGGTCGACCTGCACGACTTCAAACTCGAGGTCCTCGCCAAGCGCGCGCGACGACTCACCGTCCCGGGGGTGGACACGGTGAGGGCAGACGCGACCGATCCGCGAGCGCTGGGCGAGGCGCTTGGAGGGCGAAGCGCGGACATCGTCCTGCTGGACGCGCCCTGCAGCGGCACGGGGGTGCTGCGCCGCCATCCCGAGCGACACTGGACCCTCTCCCCGGAGGATGTCGAGCGCCTGGCGCGTCTTCAGTCGGCGCTGCTCACCGCGGCGGCGTCGGTGGTGTCCGAAGACGGTGCTATCATATACGCGACCTGCACCGTCACCCGGAGGGAGAACGAGGAGGTAGTGGCGGCGTTCTTGTCGTCTGAAGCGGGCGCGGACTTCTCCGTCCGGCCGCTGCATGCTCGTCTCTCGAGCTGGTGGGACGATTCACTCACGCTCGAGGGATACTTCCGCTCTCATCCTACTCCCGGGGGACCCGACGGGCACTTCGTCGCACGATTGGTGCGGGACCGCTAGGGGCTGCATGCGCAGCCGGGCAGAGCCGTCGTCAGGGGAGGACCGATGCGAACCACCCGTATCGTCGAGATGCTCGAGGTGACCGAGCGCGCGGCACTGGCTGCCGGCCGTTGGATGGGCAAGGGAGACAAGGAGGCGGCCGACCAGGCCGCGGTGGACGCCATGCGTAAGGCGTTCGATGACGTGGGCATCGAAGGCACGGTGGTGATCGGCGAGGGCGAGCGTGACGAGGCGCCCATGCTCTTCATCGGTGAACAGGTCGGCAAGGGCGGCCCGCCGATCGACATCGCCGTCGACCCGCTGGAGGGCACCAACCTCACGGCGTACGGGCAGCCGAACTCCTTGTCCGTGCTCGCCTTCGGCCCGCAGGGCTCCCTTCTCAACGCTCCCGACACCTACATGATGAAGGTCGCCGGCGGCCCACTCACCGAAGGGGCCATCCATGTCGACGCCTCGCCGACGGAGAACGTCCGCAACGCGGCGAAGGCGATGGGTAGGCGGGTCGAGGACCTCGTCGTCTGCGTACTGGACCGCGAGCGACACGAGGATCTCATCGCCGAACTGCGCGAGGCCGGAGCACGTATCCGGCTCATCTCGGACGGCGATGTCTTCGGGGCGGTGGCCACGGCGATCGACGGTACGGGGATCCATCTGTACATGGGCATCGGGGCTGCACCCGAAGGCGTGCTCGCCGCGTCGGCCATGCGCTGCCTGGGCGGGGTGTTCATGGGTCGTTTCGCGTTCCGGAACGACGACGAGCGCCGAAGGGCCGAGGAGATGGCCGACTGCGACATCGACGGCGTGCTCACCATGGACCTCCTGGTCAAGGGCGACGAGGCGGCCTTCATCGCCTCGGGCGTGACGGACGGGGAGATGCTGCGGGGCGTCAAGTACTTCGGGAGCGGCGAGCGCGTCCACTCGGTGGCGATGGACTGCTCGACCGGCAGCGTGCGTTTCGTGGAGACGGTGTACCGAACGAGCGACCAGCCGTTCTGGGTCCGGCGGGACTGAGCGCGGGATTCACGCGCAGGCCGGTGCGTCCTTCTTCGTCGGCTCCGAGTCGGTCTTGCCGGTCTTGCCGGTCTTGCCCGTCTTCCCGGAACCGGACCCCGCATCCTCGTGACCGCCTTCGGAAGAGCTCGGATCCTTGCTCTCCTCGGGGCGGGTCCGGTAATCGGTGTTGTGGAATCCGCTGCCCTTGAACACCACACCGACCGGGCTGAACACGCGCTTCGCATCCTGACCGCACTCGGGACACGGAACCGGAGACTTATCGCCGATGTCGCGGCTGACCTCGAAGGTGAGGCCGCACGGCCGGCATCTGAAGTCGTATCGCGGCATGTCTTCTCCTCGTCACGTCGCACCCGTCGCAAGGGTCCGGAGCACCCGGCGAGCCAGGACCGGCCCGCAGCGCAGGAGCGTACAGCGGTCCGCCCCATCCGGGCAAGTCGTCTCTCGGGTCGTCCCTGGTATACTCGCGCGCATGGCTGAGCGCACCAGA
>CAYOSP010000011.1:0-12739 GCA_964406675.1 uncultured Eubacteriales bacterium
TCCGCCCGGATGCGCTCGTAGTGCTCGGGTACGGGGCCGTACGTAAGATGCGCGTACGCCAGACCCGTGATCGAGACGGTGTGCTCCTTGTGGTGCAGGAAGTCGGCGTAGAACAGCAGCTTCGCGAGCTTGGTGACGAACACGTCCCCGCTCTCGCAGAAGAACGCGACCATCTCGCGGAGCTTGGCCATCGAGAGCGGCCTGTCGCCCCCGTAGGCTCCCGAGGACTCGCGAGCCGGCAGGCGCTCGAGATCATCGCCGCCGCAGTCCCCCTCCGCTTCATCGACCGCGGCGAGCCGCTTCTCGATCGTGGCGCGCTGTCTCACACCGAGCCGGTCGCCGTTGGCCTCCAAGAGGATGCGCACGTTCTCTGCGTTCTCGGCCATGCGCAGCTGGGCATCGTGCGCGCCGTCCTGGACGGAACCCGACTCGTACCTGTGCAGGGTGATCTCGCCCCAACCGAGCAGGAGCGAGAACGCGCGTTGACCGAGTCCCCACCGCTTGCGGATCGCCTCGATCTCATCGGGCGACAGCAGTCCGTGCTTCTCGCGGTACAGCGCGAACGCCTTCTCGAGCGCCTCGTCCTCGAACTCGTCGACCCAGACGTCCTCGCCGCACTCCCGGCAGACCGCGACGCGCGTCGGCACCTCGAACTCGTCGCCCCGGACGGTGAGCGACTCGCGGCGCTCTTCGATATCCACCTCGGCGTCGCGGGTGCATTCGGTGCAGAAGTGACTGCTCATGTGCTGCCTCCGGCGTCATACTAACCGTTATCACAGGATAACGCATCGGTAATGGCGATGTCAGTGCGGTCCGCTATCTTGAGAGCGGACTTCGGAGTCTCGAGTAGGCGCGAGTGGGGGGTTCTTGCGAGTGGCCCGGCCGAAGCGGGAGTTCATCTTCATCGACGAGCACGGCGATCCTGGACCGATCGACACAGGTTCTGCCCGGTTCGCCACTTGTGCGGTACACGTGAACGACTTGAGTCTGGAGAGACTGATCGAGTGCTTCGCCGACATGCGCTTCTACCGACAGGTCTACCGCGAGATCAAGTCCCTACACTCCGATCCGAGGTTGCGCCCGAAGCTGGTCGAGATCCTGTCGCACATGAGTTCCGGTCATGGCGTGCGCTTCTCCGTGACCTACCTCGACAAGGCCACCTATACCGGGCCGTACCTGGCGTCCGGCGACGGCGTCGAGTTTCGCAACTTCCAAGTCAGGCGATTGCTGGAGTGGCATTTCCACAGCGGTCCGCTCGCCACCGATCAGTGCGAGTTGATCATCGATAGACACGGACACAGTGCGGCACAACTCGACGATTTCGTTCGCTACATCAACAACAACTGGAATCTGCCCAGCTTCGCCCACATCACGGCCGCCGACAGCTTGTATGTCGAGTCGATCCAGGTAGCCGACCTGGCGCTCACCCTGTTCCGCAAGAAGCACCTCGAGGCGAACCCCCATTACCAGTCACTCGATTTGAGCTTCATGCAGGCGAGAGACGTCACCCAGATGCACAGGAGTTGGAAGCCGTAGTGTTTGCGGGGGTTTCGCCGCGGGTGTAAGCTATCCGTAACTAATAGACGGGAGGACCTCCGGCACCCGAGCGGTGTCCGTTGGATCCTCCCGTTAGTCTTTTCGTGGCCATCGAACTCCTCGACCCAGGCGACCCCGCTGCATTCCCGGGTAACGTATCGGCAATCGCGATATTTGAGTTGCCCGGCAGTCTCACGAACGATCGAGACCGGTGCGCTCTGGTTGTTGTTGTCAGGTGACAATCCACCAGCACCGGCGTAGGCTCTCAGGAGGGGCGGTCGGTTTGTCGCGGACCAGACATCCGAACCGACACGTCGAAGAGGCGTTGCGGCGAGTACTGCATCACCAGCATCGCCTCGACGCCCCGGGTGCCGGAAAACCATGCGGCCCAGATCACGCGTGTGGTGGAGGGGTGCATCCGATCACAGCACACGGACGGAGGCGGAGCACATGACTGAGTATCGATTCACTCTCCGCTTCTCGCTCCCCTCGGACATGTCGGATATGAACGAGATCGCCGAGCGGCTCTACGGCGGCGGCTGTGCCGACGCGCTGATCGGCGTCGGTCATCCCGGCCGTGTGGCGCTCGACTTCACGCGCGAGGCGTCGTCCGCACGCGATGCGGTGATGACCGCGATCGCCGACGTGACGCGCGCCATCCCCGGAGCACTCCTCGTCGAGGCCGCCCCCGACCTCGTCGGCGTGACGGACGTGGCCGACCTCGTGGGGTGCTCTCGTCAGAACATCCGCCAACTGATGCTGTCCTCCCCCGGCTCGGCCCCCTGCCCGGTACACGAGGGACGACAGGCGCTCTGGCACCTCCATCCGTTGCTGGACTGGCTCGTCAGCGAGAAGCAGTACGAGGTGAGCGCCGATCTGGTCGACGTGTCCGCCGCGATCATGCAGGTCAACCTCGCCATGGACGCGCTGCGTGCGGATGAGGAGACCGAGGACGAGCTGCGCGAACTGTTCGCGTAGGTGGACACAAGGTCGTCGCACTTCGACTGAGACCGGGCCGCGAGAAGCGAACCGAACACGCCCCCGACCTTGTGCGGCTGCTCAGACTCAACGGCGAGTGGGACCGTTACCGGGGTGAGCGCCTGGCTGGGGCTTGACCCCCGGCCTTGAGATGCCACCGTAGGCGCCGCAGACGGAATCTCCGGGATGTCAGTACGGTGCGGTATCTTGATGTGCGGGCCTTGGAGGTGGAACCGGTGCGACGGGTCGCACGAGGATTCGACCACGAGCCGGAACGCATCAGGCAAGTCCCGATATCATCGCCGTGGAGGTTCTGATGGTCACGGTCATCGACAGCAAGCGTGATGTCATCGCCGCGATATGCCACAAATACCGGGTGGCGCGGCTCTTCGCGTTCGGCTCGGCGCTGCGTGACGACTTCCGTCCTGGGGAAAGCGACGTCGATCTGCTCGTAGAGTTCGAACCGATGGACGGCTATGACAGGGCACGCGCCTACTTCGACATGGTCGAGGAGCTCGAAGCGACACTCGACACGAAGGTCGACCTCGTGATGGCCGGCGCCGTCAAGAACCGCTACATCCGCGCAGAGATCGAGCGCACGAAGGAGTTGCTCTATGCCGCGTAGCCGTGAGGCCTACCTGGCGGACATCATCGACTCGTGTGACACGATCGACCTCGCCTTGTCCGGAGTCGACACCGAGGCGTACCTGTCGAACCGGGTGATCCGCTCGGCTGTCGAGCGCGAATTCATCATCATCGGTGAGGCCGTGGCGTCGCTCGAACGCTTGGACCCCGACCTCGCTTCACGCGTCACGCATGCGCGGCTGATCGTCGGCTTCCGCAATCGTCTCGCTCATGACTACGCCGCGATCGACGATGAAGCCGTCTTGCGCATCGCGCAGCACGACGTGCCCGTCCTCCGCGATGAGATCTCCAAGCTGCTCACCGAGATCGCATCCGCGAACCCCGGCGGCTGATCCGCACTTCGACACGAAATGCCCTCCCCGTGGGGTGAACCCGGTCGAAGCGCTCGCCGGATGTGAACATCCAGAGTCGGCTACGTCGCCAGTTCGGGCAGCACGTAGGTATGGGTGGTGGTATCCATGTGCCACAGTCCGCAGGCCTCACCGCCGGACCCCATCACCGCCGACATCCTCACGACGGAGCCGCATCCCGACCGGGTAGATTCATGCGTGAACGGCGGAACTCGGCGAGGAGGCACCAGTGGACCCGCGACCCATCCTCACCTACCACGAGGACATGTCCGCCTACGACTTCGGCCCCATGCACCCGTTCAGTCCTGGCCGGGTCGGGAACTCGCTCGACCTCATGCGCGCGTACGGACTCCTGGACGAGGGCGGCAGCGACGAGCCCGGCACCGCCCGCCTCGTGCGCCCCGAGCCGGCCGGCGACGAGCAGCTCGGCCGCTTCCACAGCGACTCCTACATCGAAGCGGTGAAGGAAGCGGGCTCGGGGGACTCCTTCCGGCCGCGCATGGGCATCGGGACCTCTGACAACCCCGCCTTCGAGGGCATGCACGAGGCGGCGGCGCTCATCGCGGGAGGCACGGTCGCCGCGGTCCGCGCGGTGCTCTCGGGCGACACCAAGCGCGCGTACGCCGTCGGGGGCGGCCTGCACCACGCGCACGCCGCGCGCGCGGCCGGCTTCTGCATCTACAACGACATCGCCGTCGCCATCCTCGACGCGCTCTCGACCGACCCGGACCTGCGCGTCATGTACGTCGACATCGACGCACACCACGGTGACGGCGTGCAGGATGCCTTCTGGGAGGACGACCGGGTGCTGACGGTCTCCCTCCACCAGACCGGCGAGACGCTCTTCCCCGGCACCGGCTACTCGAGCGAGATCGGCCACCGAGAAGGGCGCGGGTACTCGGTCAACGTCCCGATGCCGCCCCTCGCCGACGACGACTGCTACGAGCTCGTCTTCGGGCAGGTGGTCGCCCCGCTCGCCGACAGCTTCCTCCCCGACCTCGTCATCGCCCAGTGCGGCGCGGACGCCCACCACTCCGATCCGCTCACCCGGCTCGGCATGACGCTGCGCGGCCACCGCTCCCTCGTCCGCCGGCTCGTCGACATCGCCGCCGAACACGCGGACGGGCGCATCATCGCCACCGGCGGCGGAGGGTACGAGGTGCGCACGGTGGTGCCGCGCGCGTGGACGAACGTGCTCGCCGAGCTCATCGGCTGCGAGCTGGCCGAGGAGTTGCCCGGGTCGTGGACCCCGGCCGGCGAGAAGCCCCGCTCGCTCACCCGCGACGACCACTTCCGCCTGCCCGAACAGCAGGAGACGCGGGTCGTGGAGGCCACCCAGCGGCAGATCGAGGAGACGCGGGCCGCGCTCGCGCCGTACCACGAACTGGACACGCCCGCCCGCTGAGGCGATCGCCCGCAGCGGCCGATCGCGCTACCGCTTCGGCAGGTCGTCCGTCTTGGTGAGCCGGTCGGCGGTCTTCCAGATGCCCACCGACTCGCCGAGCCCGTACTTGAGCCCGGTGAGCCCACCGCCCATCACGCCGACGCCGGCGACCGCGATCCAGAACAGTTCGAACCGCAGCCCGACGAACGTGATCGTCATGCCCGCGAACAGCATCACCGCGTTGGCCGCCCAGTACCTCCAGCGACGCCGGGGACGCAGTCGCTCGCCCCACACCAGCCCGAGCCACATGGAGCCGACGATCCCGACGAGGCCGCCTATGACCGAGAGGACCGCTTCCATGCGCTCGCTACCTCGCCTCGCTCGTCGCGTGCGAAGCTCGCCATGCATCCGCGCCGCCGCGCATGCGCGCTACGTCTCCACCACGTACGTGCCGCTGCGCTGATCGCGTCGCAGGTTGATGAGCCCGTAGTCGCGCGCCTGCTCGAGGAACGCCTGGAACGAGCGGAACCCGTAGGATGACTCGGAGAACGACGGACGTTTGCGCATCATCGTGTCCTTCACCAGCGAAGCCTGGATCATGCTCACGTTCTCACGCTGCAGCGCCTCGATGGCCTCGATCATCAGCTCGTAACCCGGACGCTGCTTCTTGGGCACCCGGTCGCTGAGCTTGGGCGCCTCGACCGCCTTGACGAGGTCGTCGTAGTAGATGAACTCGTCGCACGAGCTCGCGAGGAGGTCGGACGTGGAGTTCTTCATGCCGATCCCGATCACGGCCTTGCCGTTCTCCTTGAGCTTGGACACGAGCGGCGTGAAGTCCGAATCGCCCGAGACGATCACGAACGTGTCGACGTGCTCCTTGGCGTAGCACATGTCCATCGCGTCCACGCACAGCTGCATGTCCGCGAAGTTCTTGCCGGTCACCCCGCGCTCCGGGATCTCCATGAGCTGCAGCCCGGCCTCGTGCATCATCGCGCGGTACTCGCTGAAGCGGGTCCAGTCGGCATACGCGATCTTGACGAGGATCTTGCCCTTCTCGACGAGTCGCTCGAGCACCGGCCTGATCTCGAACTGGCCCGGCATCCTACCCTGCTTGCGCCCCTTACCGTTCTCGACGAACCCCAACGCGAGGTTCTCGAAGTCGACGAGTACGGCGAGGGAGAGTGTGGTCTCTTCGGCCATGCGGCCCCTTCCTGAGACTGTGGATCTGTCGCGGGACGCGCGCTCCTCCCGGTCGTCGCGTCGTCCCGCTCCGATGTTAGCGCATCGGGCGTCGCTCCGGGCGCGATGCCGCGAGGTGCGTCACGCGTCGTCGAGACCGCTCTCGTCGAGCAGGCGCTTCCTGACGCTGTGGAGCCAGCGCGCCACTTCCTCGCCGCCCTCCAGGAGCTCGAAGTACTGGACGGCGCAGCCCTCGCCGCGCGCGTCCGTCACGTCCAGATGCTCCACCACGCGCCAGAAGGGACAGTCCTCTCCGTCGCAGTCGTGCTCGACGCCGATCATCGCCCACAGTTCGCAGTCCTCGTTCACCATCCGCCCTCCTACCTCTGCGCGTCCGGCGTGTGGATCATGTAGCGGTCCGCCTGCCACGGGATGTCCGCGGCCGTGAGAGACATCCAGTCGGTCTCTTCGAAGGTATCGCGTTCCATCCCGATCTCCACCAGGACCTCGAGCGAACCGCTGTGGACCCAGCGGAGGACGAGCGTCTGGACGCTGTCGTCCCATCCGAAACCGGCCGGCAGGGCCTTCAGCGCCCCTTCCCTCGCCTCGACCGCGACTTCCTGGGCGGCCGGCGGGTCGTCGAGGAGGATATCGACCTGGTGATGGTCCTCGCCGCGGGAGACCGCCAGGATGGAGTCCCCGGCGGTCTCGGTCACTCCGGCTATCGCGGACGCCAGCCCGGGCTCCTCCTCGGGCTCGATGGTGAGGCTGCGGTGCGCGCTCAGCACCCGCTCCTCATGGCACTCCGTGCAGAACGCGGTGTCGTGACACTGCAGGCAGTGGTAGCTGCCGCGCTCCTCGATGAGCTCGCCGTGCGGGAACCACCACATCTCCTCGGGCATGATCGGCTGGTACTCGGGCGGCGCGTCGGGCACCGGCCCCACCCACACCTCGACCGTGAGCGTCGGCGGACCTCCCGGCTCGGGTCTCATCCGCTGTACCGGGTTGCCCGCGTTGCCGGTGAACTCCTGCGGCGAGACCGCGTGCTCCTCGGACGTGAACAGCAGGATCTGCGGGTAACCTCCCTGGTTGAGCCGGTAGAGCGCGTCGACCAGGGAATCACCGATGACGTCGGGGGCGCGATCGGGGAGACCCGCCAGCAGGTCCTGTCGTTCCTCCTCGCGCTCCTGCTGCGCCCGCTCCTGCGCGGTCATCCACGGCCGCACGACGAACACGGTCCGATAACCGATCCAGCCGACGAACACCACGATGAGGAGCAGGGCGAGCACGCCGAAGGTGCGCCAGCAGCCCGCCAACTCCTCGCGGCGCACGAGCTCCTCGGCGTCCACGGCGAAGACCCCCGGCTCCGGACGCTCCGGGGATTCCTGTTGATCGGGATGCTCGTCAGTCTTCATGACCTGGGGTTCCTACGGTGTCCATGCGAGCCGACTGAAGCATATAACATGCCCCGGACGCTGCGCTTCCCGCACGGACCGCGATCGCACGTCCCCCGAGCGCCGACACGCCTCAGCCGCCGAGCTTCTCGCGCAGGAGCTCGTTGACCACCTGCGGGTTCGCCTGCCCGCGCGTCTCCTTCATCACCTGGCCGACGAAGAAGCCGATGAGCCCGGTCTTGCCATCCCGATAGCGCTCGGTCTCGTCCGGGTTCCGCTCGATCACGCGGTCGACCACGGCCTCGAGTTCGCCGGCGTCGGAGAGCTGGCGCATCCCCTCGCGCTCGACGATGCCCGACGGGGCGTCGCCGGTCTCGAGCATGACGGCGAACACGTCCTTCGCCTGCTTGCCGGAGATGTCGCCGTCCCCGATGAGCGCCACGAGTCCCGCGAGGTCCTCCGGAGCCACCTGCGTCTCGCGCACCGAGCGGCCGGTCTCGTTCAGGTGGGCCGCGAGGTCGCCGAGCATCCAGTTGGCCACCTGCTTCTCCGCCCCTTCAGGCGCATCGCCGGCGGCTTCCTCGAAGTAGGCGGCGAGCTCGGCGTCCTCGGCGAGCACCCCCGCGTCACGCGAGGGCAGGTCGTACGCCTCCACGAAGCGACGCTTCTTCGCGTCGGGGAGCTCGGGCAGCTTCGCGCGGACGGCCTCGACGTACTCCGCGTCGAACGCGAACGGCGCCATGTCCGGCTCCGGGAAGTAGCGGTAGTCGTGCGCCTCCTCCTTGGAGCGCAGGGAACTGGTCCTGCGCGCGGAAGCGTCCCAGTGCCTCGTCTGCTGCACGACCCGACCGCCCGCTTCGAGCTCCTCGGCCTGGCGCACGATCTCGTGGGCGAGTCCGTCGTGCAGCGCCTTGAACGAGTTCATGTTCTTGATCTCGGCCTTGGTGCCGAACTCCTCGATCCCCCTCCGGCGCACCGAGACGTTCGCATCGACGCGCAACGAGCCCTCCTCCATGCTGCAGTCGCTCACGCCGAGCGCGAGGAAGGTGAGGCGCAGCTTCTGCGCGAAGCGTCGCGCCTCCTCGGGCGTGCGGATGTCCGGCTCGGTGACGAGCTCCATGAGCCCGGTCCCGGCACGGTTGAAGTCCACGAGCGAGTGCGTCGCGCCCGCGATGCGGCCTTCGCTGCCTCCCACGTGGACCATCTTGCCGGTGTCCTCCTCGAGATGGATGCGGGTGACGCCGATGCGGGTGACGTAGCCGCCTTCGCCGCCGGCGCCGTCCGCCGCGTCGCTCGCGTCGTCGAGCGGCTCGACGTCCGAGCGGTCCACCCGCTGCTCGGCGAAGTCGGCCCCGACCTCCACGTCGAGGTGCCCGTCCAGGCAGAACGGCAGGTCGTACTGGGAGATCTGGTAGTCCTTCGGCATGTCGGGATAGAAGTAGTTCTTGCGGTGGAACCGGCTGTAGGGGGCGATATCGCACTCGAGCGCGAGACCCGCGAGCACCGTCGCCTCGACCGCCTTCTCGTTGGGCACCGGCAGGGAGCCGGGCATCCCGAGGCAGACCGGGCACACCCGCGTGTTCGGCTCGCCGCCGAACTCGACCGCGCACCCGCAGAACATCTTGGACTCGAGCGTGGTGAGCTCGGTGTGGATCTCGAGACCGATCACCGCGTCCCAATCCCGGAGCACCTCGATGAGCCGTTCAGCCACGCTCGCCACCCCCTCCGGCGTCCGTCTCGCGCCCTGCCTCGCCCGTCTCGCGCGCTTCGGCGCCGCGGGCGATCGGCGGCGTCGGATCGAAGCCCACCTCACGCTCCATCGCCCGCGCGGCGCGCAGGATGGTCGACTCGCGGAAGTGGTCGCCGATGAGCTGCAGCCCGATCGGCAGCCCGTCGGCGAGGCCGACCGGGATGGACACCGCGCAGTTGCCCGCGAGGTTGACCGGGACGGTGAACACGTCCGACAGGTACATCGACAGCGGGTCGTCCGCCTTCTCCCCGATGCCGAACGCGGTGGTGGGAGTGGTGGGCGTGAGCAGGACGTCGAAGTCGGCGAACGCCTTCTCGAAGTCCTGCGCGATCACCGTACGCACCTTCTGCGCCTGACCGTAGTATGCCTCGTAGTAGCCGGCCGACAGCGCGTAGGTACCCAGCATCACGCGACGCTTGGTCTCGTCCCCGAAGCCCTCGGAACGCGAGCGCATGTAGAGGTCGAGGACGTCCTCGGCGTCGGGCACGCGGTAGCCGTAGCGGATCCCGTCGAATCGCGCGAGGTTCGAGGACGCCTCGGCGGGACCGATGATGTAGTACGCGGCGAGCGCGTAATCCGCGTGCGGCAGCGACGCCTCTCCCACGTCGGCTCCCATCTCCGCGTAGCGATCCGCGGCCCGAGTGACCGCGTCGCGCACCTCGGGCTGCACGCCCTCGATGCCGAGCATGTCGGTGACCAGTCCGACGCGCAGGCCCTCGATGCCGAGATCGGATGCGCCCGCTCCTTCGCCTCCGGCGCCCAGGCCCTCGCGCACGTCGACCGAGCGTTCCACCGACGTGGCGTCCATCGGGTCCTTGCCGCAGATCGCCTCCAGCAGCAGCGCCGCCTCGTCCACGCTCCTCGCGAAGGGCCCGATCTGGTCGAGCGAGGACGCGAACGCGACGAGCCCATAGCGGCTCACCCGACCGTACGTCGGCTTCATGGCGACCACCCCGCACAGCGCGCCCGGCTGGCGGATCGAGCCTCCGGTGTCGCTGCCGAGCGCGAGGGTCGTCTCGCCCGAGGCGACGGCCGCCGCCGAGCCGCCGGAGGACCCGCCGGGCACGCGGTCGAGATCCCAGGGGTTGCGCGTGGGGCCGAACGCGCTGTTCTCGGTGGAGGAGCCGAACGCGAACTCGTCCATGTTCGCCTTGCCCACGGGTATCGCCCCGGCGTCGAGCAGCTTGGTGACCGCGGTCGCGTCGTACACCGACTCGTACTCCTCCAGGATGCGCGCCGAACACGTGGTCCTGGTCCCTCGCAGGTTCAGGTTGTCCTTGAGGGCCGTCGGCACGCCTGCCAGCGGGGGCAGCTCGGCGCCCTCGGCGGCCAGCGCGTCGATCCGGTCCGCGGCCTCGCGCGCCACGTCCTCGATCACGCTGTTGAACGCGTGCACCCGCTCGTCGAGCGCGGCCACCCGCGCGAGCGACGCGTCGAGCACCTCGCGAGCGCTGAACTCCCCGGCCGCGATACCCTCCCGTATCTCCATGGCGCTCAGCGCGCCGGGGTCGCGGTCACCCATCTTCGCCGCCCCCCACGATGCGCGGGATGACGAACGTCCCGTCCCGGCGATCGGGTGCGTTGTGAAGCGCCTCCTCCTGGGTGAGGCCCGGACGGCGGCGGTCGGGACGCACGACGTTGGTGACCTCGACCGCGTGGGAGGTGGGCTCCACGTCGTCGAGGTCGAGCTCCCCGATCTTGTCCACGTGCTCGAGGATGCCGGCGAGCTCCTCGCGCAGGCGCGCGGCCTCCTCGTCGTCGACCGCGAGTCTCGCGAGCATCGCGACATGCCTGACCTGCTCGTCGGTGAGTGTCATCTCCGCCCCTCGTGATGTCGTGTGCCGAGCCGATGAGCCGTTCGAGGCGGGCCGGAGGACCCGCCGACGCTTCCCCGCGCAGTGTAGCGCACACCCGCCGCCGCTCGACCCCGTGCGTCAGCCCAGCACCCCGGAGACGTAGAACGCGGCTGCCACCGCCACGCCGTTGTACATCGAGTGCACCAGGATCGCGCTCCAGAGCGAGCCGGTCGCGGTGCGGATCCAGCCTAGAGCGATACCGAGGACTATCAGCGGGAACAACCTCCAGACCAGGAAGTGGAACCCCGCGAACACCACCGCCGAGACGATCACGGCGACGGCCCTTCCGGCGAACGGCGCCACCGAATCCAGCAGGATCCCCCGGAACAGCGCTTCCTCCACGACCGGTCCCACCACGACCACGAGCAGCACCGCGACGGCCAATCCGGTGGCGCCGGGTCCGAACACCTCCACCAGGTCCGAAGCCGCGGCCTCGGGAGCCCCCCACCCCACCGCGCGGGTGACGATCCCGTACATCATGAACACGAGCCAGACGCCCGCCACCGTGGCGGGGATCCAGAGTGCTTCCACCGCCCGTATGGGACCCAGCGCGAACGCGTCCCGCACGCGCACGTCCTTGCGACGCAGCAGCCACAGCACGAAACCCGCGAGCGCCGCGTAGTAGACGACGAGGACCCCGGTCCTCACGAGCACGTGCGTCTCCAGCGGCAACCTCACGAGCGCACCGGCGGAGAGCAGCGCGTCCTTGCCCAGCAGCAGCGCGAGCGCGACCGCGAGCACCGCCACGGTCTCGAGCGGGGACCACGCGCTCTGCTCTCCGCGACTCCCTCCCGGAGCGCGTCCGGAATTCTTCGACGCGCGCCCCGGATTCATCGCGCGACGGGGCGCGCTCGGTGCGGACCTCGAGGTGATCGCGTCGCGCTCGCACGAGCGCACGCAGGCCTCGCATCCGTCGCAGCGGTCCCAGTCCACGTAGATGTAGCGCGGGCCCACCTTGATGCACCCGACCGGACACGCGTCGACGCACGCTCCGCAGCGGTCGCACCGCTCGGGCGAGAGCCTCAGGCGAGGGGCGGCCGGCATCTACGGGCCCGCCGGATCGCCGCCGGCGAGCATCCGCTCGAGGTCGTCCTCGCCGAGGACCGGCACGCCCACCTCTCTCGCCTTGTCCGCCTTGGACCCCGGATCGGCTCCCGCGACCACGTAATCCGTCCTGGAGGAGACCGACCCCGTGACCTTCGCGCCTCTGGCCTCGAGCGCCTCGGTCGCCTCCTTGCGGCTCATGCCCTCCAGCGAGCCGGTCAGCACGAAGGTCAGTCCGCTCAGCGGCGTGTCCGCCGCCTGCTTCTCCTCGGCCTCCGTGCGGACCCCGGCACGCTCGAGCCGCTCGAGCACCTCTACGTTCTCCGGGTTGTCGAAGAACGCGCGCACCGAGCCCGCGATGGCCGGCCCCACGCCCTCGACCGCCGCGAGCTCCTCCTCCGAGGCCCGGCTGATCGCTTGCAGCGAACCGAAGTGGTCCGCGAGTAGTTCGGCGACGGTGCCTCCGACGTGCCGTATCCCGAGTCCGAACAGGACCCGGTGCAGCGGCCGCGACCTGCTCTCGTCGATCTGTTCGTATATGTGCCGCGCGTTCTTCTCGCCGAGGCGGCGCATCCCCGCTTGGTCCTCCGACGCTCCGGGCGCCGACGGTTCGGGCGTCGACG
>CAYOSP010000011.1:12839-19126 GCA_964406675.1 uncultured Eubacteriales bacterium
CGACGCTCCGGGCGCCGACGGTTCGGGCGTCGACGATCCTGGCGCCGGCAACTCGAGCCCGGCGAGCGTCTCGTAGTCCAGCTCGTAGAGGTCGGCGACGTCTCGCACCTCGCCGAGGTCCTCCAGTCGGCGCATCACCCGCTCGCCGATGCCGTCGATGTCCATCGCACCCCTACCCGCCCAGTGCAGCAGCCGCTCGTGGCGCTGCGAGGGACACGCGATGTTGGTGCACCGGTAGGCCGCCTCGTCGGGATCGCGCCACACGGGCTCGTCGCAGGACGGGCATCGCTCCGGCATCTCCCACACCCGTTCGGAACCGTCACGCAGGTTCTCCACCGGCCCGACGACCTCGGGGATCACGTCGCCCGCCCTGCGCACCACCACGGTGTCGCCTATGCGCACGTCCTTG
The DNA here is from genome assembly GCA_964406675.1 of uncultured Eubacteriales bacterium. Taxonomy (GTDB): domain Bacteria; phylum Actinomycetota; class Coriobacteriia; order Anaerosomatales; family JAUVQN01; genus CAYOSP01. The sequence goes on from CAYOSP010000011.1 coordinate 13,249, forward strand.
CGCCGGATCTCGTCGAGGTTGTGCAGGGTGGCGTTCTCCACGGTGGCTCCGCCGACCGACACGGGCTCGAGCTTGGCGACCGGGGTGAGCACTCCCGTCCGCCCGACGTGCACGTAGATGTCGCGCAGGCGCGTCGTCTTCTCCTCGGGCGGGAACTTGAACGCGATCGCCCACCGCGGCGCCTTGGAAGTGTGCCCGAGCGCCTCCTGGTCGGACACGTCGTCGACCTTCACCACCACGCCGTCGATCTCGTAGGGCAGCGCCCCGCGCTCGTCCAGGGCCTCCTCGCAGAAGCGCCGGACCTCCTCGGGACCGTCGACGCGCACGATGTCCGGATTCACGCGGAACCCCGCGTCGGCGAGCCACTCCAGCACCCCGCACTGGGTGTCCAGGCCGAGAGAGTCCGGCTCGTGCACCGCGTACATGAACGTCGAGAGCTCGCGCGACGCGGTGACGGCGGGATCCTTCATGCGGATCGATCCGGCCGCCGCGTTGCGCGGGTTCGCGAACGCCGGCCGGCCCGCCTCCACCTGCTGCTCGTTGAGGCGCTCGAACGCGCCCAGGGGCATGTACGCCTCGCCCCGCACCTCGACGAAGGCGGGAGGTTCGTCGATCAGCAGGCGGAGCGGCACGGACATGACCGTGCGCATGTTGGCGGTGATGTCCTCGCCCACCTCACCGTCGCCGCGGGTCGAGGCTCGCTCGAGCACGCCGTCGCGATAGGTGAGCGCGATGGCCGTGCCGTCGATCTTGAGCTCGCAGACGAACCGGCACGCCCCGGCGCCCGCTCCTGTCTCGGCTCCGGCCTCCGCCTCGGTCTCGGTCTCAGCCTCGGTCTCGGTCTCAGCCTCGGTCTCGAGGTTGCGGCACGTCCTCTCGAGCCAGGCGTCGAGCTCGTCGAAGCCGAGCGCGTTGTCGAGCGAGTACATCCGTCCCGCATGCCTCACCGGCTCGAACGCCTCTGAGGGCGGGGCGCCGATCCGCTGGGTGGGCGAATCCTCGGTGACGAGCTCGGGGTACTCGGACTCTATCTCCTCGAGCTCGCGCATGAGCGCGTCGAACGCCGCGTCGGAGATCTCCGGCCGGTCGAGGACGTAGTAGAGGTGGGAATGACGTCGTATCTCGGCGCGAAGACGTTCCGCTCGCTCCGCTGCCTGGTCCCGGTCCATCCGCTACTTGTCTTCCTTCAGCCGCTGGACGTGCACGTCCTTGCTCGTGTAGACGACCACGTCGGGCACGAAGCGGTTGAGCCGCTCCGCCTCGTAGATCCATACGTCCGTGAGCCGCACCTCGAAGTAGACGCCGCCGTCGCTCTCGCGCGGGATCACGTCGACCTCGTTCGCGAGATAGGCGCGCAGCTCCGTCTCGACGAAGTAGCTGAAGACGCGCGAGGCGTCCCGATACTCGTTGTAGAGCTGGAGACGCCGTTCCGCCTCGTACATGTCCAGTTCGTCGATCTGGTCCATCCCGACCCCTCCGTCCTCGGGCGACGCCCCGGTACTCGGCGAAGCCTCAGTCCTCGAGCGACACGAGCCTGACGTTGCCCCACGCGCCCATCGCGTCGCCGACGACCACCATCACCCCCAGCACGCCCATGATCAGACGTGCCGCGTCTATCGAGCGCTCGATATCGTCTTGCGAGCTCACGCGGTTGGCGAGTCCGGTCGCGACCGCGTCCGCCAACGCTCCGTCGCGGGCGAGCACCGTGACCGCGTCGGCGGCTCCCATCGAATACGAATGCCCCACGGTGCCGGACGAGGTGCACACCGCTACCGGCTGCAGCCCGGGAGGGACCCGGACACCCACCCGTCCCGAAAGGGGCGATCCGCCCGCGTATATGCCCACGATCCGCTCATGGTCCCCGATGATGTATACGTCACCGCCGTTCTCGACGATGACCTGCGAGGAATGCTCATGCAGCCCCTCGGCGACGTACTGTGCGATCGCGCCCGCCACCGCCGCCATGGGACCGACCCGCGCGCGGGCGGCCGCCGCGGCCATCGCTCTCACCAGCGGCGGAGCGCCCTCGGGTACCTCGTAGGGGACCAGCGCCTCCCTGAAGCGCGGGTGGTCCTTGATGTAGGACTCGATCTCCCACCGCGCGGCGACGATGAGGTCCTGCGCGCGGTCCGCCAGGTCCGACTCGGCGGAGACGTGCAGGTCCGTCTCTCTGAACGAGGTCTGGAACGAGACCAGGTCGCCGGTCTGGACGGTCCTTCGGTATGTGCGGGGTTCGTACGTCACGGTCACATCTTCGCCGCTGACGACGTGCACGGCAAGCGTCGCGGCGGGTCGCGGCGAACGCCGGCGGATAGGCGTCGTGCGTCTTCGACGGGTAGACTCTCGGTGAGGGCGCGAAGACGCCCGGGGACACGCGGCGGAAGGCGGCGGGCATGCGCGGCATCCTCGAACGCTGCATAGAGATCGACCGCATGGCGGAACAGGTGTACGCACGGCTCGCCGCGGGATGCGAGGACGAGTCCCTCGTCCGGCTCTTCTCCGAGATGGAGGCCGAGGAGCGGGAGCACCAGGGATGGTGGCATGAACTGCTCGAGGCCTACCTCGGCGGGCTGCTCCCCGACATCATCGCCGACCCCGAGGGACTCGCGGCCGAACTCGACGAACGTATCTCGGAGATGCGAGCGATCGCGCCCGACGCCGAGCGCCCGACCTGTGAGGACCCGCTGAACACGGCGCTCCGCCTGGAGTTCTTCACTCTCGACCCGGTCTTCGGGGAACTGATCGAACTGCTCGAGCCGGGATCGGCCAGTTCCAGGCACCGGGCGTACCTGCGGCATCTCGAGCGGCTGATCAAGGCGATCGAGCAGCACTACGACGACCGGTCGGTCGAGACCTTCCTCGCGAGGATACTCAGGCGGGTCTGGCGTGACACGCACGAGCTGGCCCGCCACGCCAACACCGATCCGCTCACCGGACTCCTCAACAGACGCGCCTTGAACGCCCAACTCACCCAGTGGGCCGCCTGGAGCGCACGCTACGACCGTCCTCTCGCCGTCCTGCTCATGGACCTCGACCGGTTCAAGGGGATCAACGACGGCGAGGGCCATATCGTCGGCGACTCCGTGCTGACCGCCGTGGCCCGCGCGCTGGAAGACGGGAGCCGGGACGCCGACCTGCTCGCGCGCTACGGCGGCGACGAGTTCGCGCTGGTCGCACCGGAAGCGGACGAGCGCGAGGCGCTGGCGCTCGCGGAACGCGTCCTCGACGAGATCCGAGCCGTCCGGGTGATGACGCCTACCGGGAAGACGGTCGGCATCACGGGCAGCATCGGCGTCGCGATCACCACCCCGTCCGACGACACTCCCGGCGACCGGCCCGTGAGCCCCGACAGCCTGCTCTCCGCCGCGGACCGGAGCCTGTACGCGGCCAAGGAGCGGGGAGGCGATCGCGTGGGCGAGCCCGCGTCGCCGGTGTCCCGCACGACCGCCGCGTCCGACTGAGCGGCTCAGCGTCCGGCGAGCATCTCCTTCGCCCGATAGCTCGACCGCACGAACGGCCCCGACGCGACCGCGGCGAACCCGAGCTCCTCGGCCTCCCGCGCGATGTCGCGGAACTCCACGGGCTCCACGAACCGGTCGACCTCCACGTGCGACGAGGAGGGCCGCAGGTACTGCCCCACCGTGAGGATGGAGCAGCCGGCCTCGCACAGGTCGCCGAGCACGCCCGAGACCTCCTCGCGCGTCTCACCCAGGCCGACCATGAGGCCGGACTTCACCGGGAAGCCGGCGGACGCCGCGTGCGAGAGGACCGCGAGGCTCCGTTCGTAGACCGCCTCCGGACGTACCGAGCCGTACAGGCGCGGCACGGTCTCCACGTTGTGGTTGAACACGTCCGGACCGGCGGCGAGCACCGCGTCCACCCTCGCCTGCTCGCCCCCGAGATCGCTGGCGAGCACCTCGGTCGTGGCGTCCGGGAGCCTGTCGCGGACCGCGCGCACCGTTGAGGCCAGGTGCGCGGCCCCGCCGTCGGGCAGGTCGTCGCGCGTCACGCACGTGATCACGACGTGCTCGAGGCCGAGCCTCGCGGCGGCCTCGGCGACCCGTCGCGGCTCGTCCGGGTCGAGGGGCTCGGGGCGACCGTCGTCGACCGCGCAGAACCGGCAGGAGCGCGTGCACGCCGGGCCCATCACCATGAACGTCGCCGTGCCCGCCGCGAAGCACTCACCGCGGTTCGGGCACGCCGCCCCGCGACAGACGGTGTCGAGATCGAGCTCCTCCACCAGTCCGGCGACCTCGCCCACGCGCCCGCGCGCGGCGAGCGGCCTGCGCAGCCACGGCGGCATCCTGGCGGCGTCCCCGCCGTGCTCGTACGCCACTCAGACTCCCGCCTTCTCGGCGGCGGCCTCGGCGGCCGTCATGACCACCTCGCTCACGGTCGGATGCGCGTGCACGGTGTCGGCCAGCCCACGGACACCCACCCCGTGACGCATGGCCACCGCGACCTCGTGGACGATCTCGACCGCGTGCGGCCCGACGATCTGGCAGCCCACGATGCGTCCCGACCCCTTCTCCGCCACCATCTGCACGAAGCCCTCGGCCTCTCCCTCGCCGAGCGCCTTGCCGTTCGCGGCGAACTTCATGATCGCCTGGACCGCGTCGACCCCCTGCTCCTTCGCCGAGTCCCGGCTCGAGCCGACGACGGCGATCTCGGGGAACGTGTAGACGCACGCCGGGACGCAGTCGTAGCGGACCGACTCGAGGTCGGACTCCGCGGCGCCGTCGTGCAGCGCCACCGCGTTGCGCGCGGCCACCACGCCCTCCTCCTCGGCGACGTGCGCGAGCATCATACCCCCGATGAGGTCGCCGACGGCGAACACGCCGTCGACGTTCGTGCGGAAGTGGCGGTCGACCGCCACGGCCGCGCGGTCCATCTCGATGCCGGCCTCCTCCGATCCCAGCCCGGCCGAGGACGGCATGCGGCCCACCGCCGAGAACACGACGTCCGTCTCGACGACCTCGCCGGAATCCAGCGTCGAGCGCATGAGGTCCCCGTCCTGCTCGACCGTCTCGACCTTCTGCCCGACACGGAACCCGACCCCCATCTCCTCGAGGGAGCGCTGGATGGCCTTCGTCACGCGCTTGTCGTTCCCCGGCAGGACCGTGGGCATCAGCTCCACCACGGTGATCTCCGACCCGAAGGCGGCGTACGCGCACGCGAACTCCAGGCCGATCACGCCGCCTCCGATGAGCAGGACGCGCTCGGGCACCTCCGTGAGACGCAGCGCGTCGTCGGAGGTCCATACACCGGGCAGGTCGTGATCGATGCCCGGCAGCTCGAACACCTTCGAGCCGGTGGCGAGGATCACCGCGTCGCCCTCGAGACGGACCTCGTCGCCGTCGCTCGGATCGACCACCACGGTCCTCGCCCCGTCGAGCCTGCCGTGCCCGTAGACGACCTCCACCTTCAGGCGCTTCGCGGTCGAGGCGATCTGCTCGCGCAGGTCCGAGACCACGGATTCCTTGCGCGACCGCAGCGCGTCCACGTCGAGGGACGCCTCCGCGCCGTCCGCGAGTCCGAGATCCCCTCCCCGCGCGACGTCACGCAGCACGTGCGCGGTGCGCAGGATCGTCTTGGTGGGCACGCATCCCCAGTTCAGACAGGTCCCGCCGAGCCACGAGGGCTCCCGCTCCACGAGGGTGACGTCCGCGCCGAGGCGCGCCGCCTCGAACGCCGCCTGGTAACCGCCGGGCCCGCCGCCGAGTACGATGATGCGCATCAGATGCCGCTCCTTCCGCCCGGCGGGCGCACCCGCGGGGCCTCGTCTTGTCTCAGCCGAGCCCGATACCGGCGCGCTCCAGGATCTCCGGGACGCGGTCGTCGAGCCCGAGGGGCATGACGTGCACCCCGTCCGCCAGCC
>CAYOSP010000011.1:19226-45492 GCA_964406675.1 uncultured Eubacteriales bacterium
TGGGTCTGGAAGAAGCGCGCGCCCGCCGAGACCTTCTGCTCGATGCGCCGCAGCTGGATGTCCCAGGGCTCGGCCTCGGGGAACATCGCGGCGCCGAGGAAGAAGTCCGTCGCGCCGTCGAGCTCGCGACCCTGCATGTCGCGGCCCTCGTTCAGCCCGCTCGCCACCTTGAGCAGCTGGGACGAATCGATATCGAACACGCCCTTCGCCTCCGGATGGTCCCCGGAACGGGGATCGTCCCCGGTGACGACGAGCAGGTCCTCGAGCCCGAGGGTCCACGCGGCCAGCAGATCCGACTGCAGCGCGAGCCGGTTCCGGTCACGGCACGTCTGCTGGAAGATGGGCTCGAACCCCTCGTCGAGCACCGTGCGACTCGCGGCGAGGCTCGACAGGTGCAGGGAAGCGCCCTGGTTGTCGGTCACGTTGAGCGCATGGGTGACCGGACCGAGCCGGCGCACCGAGGCGCGCAGCGCCGAGAGGTCCGTGCCGTGCGGCGGCGCGACCTCGCCGGTCACCACGAACCTGCCGTCCTCGAGCAGACCGCGCAGCACGCTCATCGCGAGCCGCCCTTCTCGCCGCGGTCCCTCTTCGGACTCCGACCGCGGTCCTCCTTCGCGCTCCGGCCGCCGGCTGAGCGCAGGTCGACCGAACCGGGCTTGCGCTTCTTCGAGTGGTCCTTCGGGTCCAGGATGCCCCCGTGCACGCTCCGGTGCTGCTCGTCGAGACGCCTATGGATGCGCACGAACGTGCACTCACGGTCCGCGAGCACCTCGCAGCGGCCCTCCCACATGCCGCCGCACGGGCCGTTCAGAAGCCCCTTGGGGCAGGTGGTGACCGGGCATATCCCGCCGGTCACGTCGAGGACGCACTCGCCGCACATCTGACAGCGCTCCTCGAACACCCCGTGACGGATCACGTTGCCGAGGAACGCGGACTCCAGACCGGGGAACACCGGCGTGGCGGGCAGGACGTCCGCCACGGTCTGGACGCCGGCGCCGCAGGACAGGACGAGCACCGCGTCGGCGCCCTCCACGGCGTCCGCGTAGCGTCTGCGGTCGCGCTTGGTGGACAGCACGTGGCAGGCGACCTCGCCGATCGTCGTCCCCGTGACCTCGAACCCTTCGTCCTCGAGGTGCCGCTTCGCCTCGGAGACGGCCTCCTCACCCCCGGTGCCGGCCACGGTGGCGCACTGGCCGCACCCGAACACGAAGACGCGGCGCGCGTCGACGGCGCGCAGGTCGTCCAGGATCCTCGGCCACTCGCGCGGCGTGGTGATGATCATGCGCGCTCGCCTCCCAGCAGCCGTCCGACCTCTCGCACGCAGCCCGGCGCGTCGTCCGCGTAGCCGACCCCGAACCGCTCGGCGAGGTCCGCGTCGACCACCGCGCCGCCGACGAGCACCTTCGCGCCGGTCTCTCCGGCCAAGCGCGCCGCCGTGCGCTCCATCGAGGGCAGCGTCGTGGTCATGAGGGCCGAGAGGCACACCACGTCCACCGTCGTCGCGGCCTCCACGAACCGGTCCTCGTCCACGTCCACGCCGAGGTCGCGCACCGCGTAGCCCGCACTCTCGAGCATGCTCACGCAGATGTCCTTGCCGATGCTGTGCACGTCGCCCTTCACCGTCCCGAAGGCGACCATCCCCGCAGCGTCCGACGACCCCTCCGGGAGCTCCTCCTTGACCCGCGCGACAGCCGCCTTCATCGCGTCGGCCGCCGTGATCAGCTGCGGGAGGAACACCTCGCCGCGCCCGTAGGCGTCTCCCAGGTCCTGGATCGCGGGGGTGAGCACGTCGGTGATGATCGAGCGAGGGTCGTGGCCCACGGCGAGCACCGCCTCGACGAGCGCGGGAGCCCGTTCGGCGTCCCCCTGCGTCACGGCCACGGCGAGCTCGCGCTCGGGGTCCGGAGCGTGCTCGCCGCCGGGTCCGTCACCGGGCTCGTCCGCCGCGCCCGCATCCGCGCGAGCGACGTCCGCATCCGCGCGAGCGACCCAACCCTCGGCTCCCTCGTCGTGACCCGTGAGCAGTCGTGACGCGGCGAAGTACCGCGCCACCTCCTCGTCGAGCGGATCGACGATCGCCGCCGAGAGCCCGGCCGAAGCGGCCATCGCGAGGAACGCCGCGTTCAGCGTGGGGCGATCGGGCAGGCCGTGGCTGATGTTGCTCACGCCGAGGACGGTCGCCAGGCCCCACTGCTTCGCGACCGTCCAGACCGCCTCGACGGCGATCCGCTGCGAGGAGGGCGTCGTGGCCACCGTGAGCGTGAGGCAGTCCACCGCGAGGTCGTCGTCGCCGAGCCCGTGCCCGTGGGCCGCGGCCCTGACCCGCTCGGCCACGCGCAGGCGCCCCTCGGCGTCCTCGGGGATGCCGTCGTCGTCCAGCGTGAGGATCAGCACCGCCGCGCCGAAACGCCCGGCGAGCGGCAGGAGCGTGTCCATCGACTCCTCGCCGCCGTTCACCGAGTTGATGAGCGGCCGCCCGGGGTAGCGCTTGAGCGCGCGTTCGAGCGCCTCCGGGTCGGTCTCGTCGAACACGAGCGGCGCGTCGACGAGGCCGGCCAGGAGCGACACCGCCGCCGGGAAGAGCTCGGCACGGTCCACCCCTCCCGCTCCCACGTTCACGTCGAGGAGGTCGGCCCCGGCGCGCTCCTGCGAGACCGCGAGGTCGCGGACCGCGGCGGTGGAGCCGGCCTTGAGCGAATCGGCCAGCTCGCGACGGCCCGTCGGGTTGATGCGCTCCCCGATCGCCGCGATCGGCCTGCCCGGGCCTATCCGCACCACCCGCCTCGGACTCGCGAGCGCGAGACCGCCCGGCGCCTCCCGCTCCTCCAGGGGCACGCCGCGGGCCAGGTCCGAGATCGCCCCCGTGAACGCGGGCGTCGACCCGCAGCAGGAACCCACGAGCGCCGCTCCCGCCGCGACGAAGCGCGCCGCGTAGCGGCCCATCTCGTCGGCGGTGCCCGGGAACAGCGTGCGCCCGTCCTCCAGGCGCGGGATCCCCGCGTTGGGCTGGACGAGGACCGGCAGCGCCGTCGCCGACGCCATGCTCGACACGAGCGGCTCCATCCGCTCCGGACCGAGTCCGCAGTTGATCCCCACCACGGACGCGCCGCAGGCCTCGAGGATGACCGCCGCCGCCTCGGGAGGCGTGCCGGACAGCTCCATGCGCCCGTCGGCGTCGAACGTGACCGTCACGAACACCGGGAGATCGGTCACCGACCGCGCGGCCAGGAGCGCGCAGCGCGCCTCGGCGATGTCGGTCATGGTCTCGATGAGGACGGCGTCCGGCTCGCCGGCCGCGAGCGCCTCCACCTGCTCGGCGAAGAGCGCCGACACCTCGTCGAACGTGGCGCCTCCCAGCGGCTCCATGAGCAGCCCGGTGGGGCCGACGTCGGCGAGCACGTGCGGAGCGCCCGCGCGTCGCGCGAGCCTCACGCCCTCGAGGTTGAGCTCCCGCACCATGTCGCCCAGCCCGTACTCGTCGAGCTTGACGCGCGTGCCGCCGAACGTGTTCGTCACGGAGCAGTCCGCGCCGGCGAGGGAGTAGTCGCGATGTACCGCCTCGACGATCTCGGGGGCGGTCACGTTGAGCTGCTCGGGGCACTGTTCCGGCGGGATGTCGGCGCGCTGCAGCATCGTGCCCATCGCGCCCTCCACGACGAGTACCCGCGTGCCTATGCGCTGCATGATGTCCGGCATGTCGTCCGCCCGATCCTCGTCCCGTCCTTCGCGCGCTCGGTCCCGCCCCTCGCGAGCTTCTCGTCCGCGGGCTACTTCTCGTCCGCGGGCTAGTTGGTGAGGCTCCCCAGAGGCGCCGGGAGCCTGCCGCCGCGGCGGATGAAGCCCGCCGAACCGTACCTGCTCACCGCCATGACCGGCGCCGACCCGAGCAGCCCGCCGAGGTCGACCACGTCACCGACCTCCCTGCCCACCGCCGGGATCAGCCGCGCGGCGGTCGTCTTGTCGTTGATGACCCCGATCGCGCACGCGTCCGCGATGATCCCCGCGATCGTCTCCACCGGCGTGTCGCCCGGCACCGCGATCATGTCGAGCCCGACCGAGCACACCGCGGTCATCGCCTCGAGCTTCTCGATGGTGAGCGCCCCCTCGGTCACCGCGCGGATCATCCCGGCGTCCTCCGAGACGGGGATGAACGCGCCGGACAGTCCGCCGATCGAGCTCGTGCCCATCGCCCCGCCCTTCTTCACCGCGTCGTTGAGCAGCGCGAGGGCGGCCGTGGTCCCCGGCGCGCCGGTGCGCTCCAGCCCCATCGCCTCGAGCACGCCCGCCACGCTGTCGCCCTCGACGGGGGTGGGAGCGAGCGAGAGGTCGACGATCCCCATCGCGACGTCGAGCCGCCTCGCCGCCTCGCGCGCGACGAGCTCGCCCGCGCGCGTGATCTTGAACGCCGTGGCCTTGATGGCCTCCGCGATCTCGGTGAGGTCGGCGTCGGCGTCGAGCGAACCCACCACGGACCGCACGACCCCCGGCCCGGAGATGCCCACGTTGATGACCGCGTCGGCCTCGCCGGGACCGTGCATCGCGCCCGCCATGAACGGATTGTCCTCGACCATGTTGCAGAACACCACGAGCCGGCCGCATCCCTCGGAATCGCGGTCCGCGGTCGCCTCCGCGGTCGCCTTGACCTGCTCGGCCATGCGCAGGACCGCGTCCATGTTGATGCCGGCCCGCGTGCTCGCCACGTTCACCGAGGAGCACACGCGCTGCGTGGCCGCGAGCGCTCTCGGGATGGAATCGATGACCCGGCGGTCCCCCTCGCCGATGCCCTTCTGGGCGAGCGCGGAGAAGCCGCCGATGAAGTCGACGCCGACCTCGCGGGCCGCATCGTCGAGCGCCTCGGCGATCGGCGTGAGATCGTCCGTGTCCAGCGAGCTCGCGAGCCGCGCCACCGGGGTGACGGCGATGCGCTTGTTGACGATGGGGATGCCGTACTCGCGGGCGATCTCGTCCACGACCGGCACGAGTCGTTCGGCGCGCGACACGACGGACTCGCGCACGCGACCGGCCACGCCGTCCACCGTGCGGTCCACGCAGCCGTCCAGCGAGACGCCGAGCGTGACCGTGCGGATGTCGAGGTGCTGCTGGGTCACCATCACCAGCGTCTCGACGATCTCCTCGGGAGTGATGTACACGGGGATCAGATCCGGTGCATGAAGCGGAAGACGTCCTCGCGCTGGAGGTTGACCTGCAGACCCAGGTCCTCGCCCGCCTGCTCGAGCGCCGACTGCACGTCCGCGAACGGAGCCGACTCCTCGTCGACGGTGACCAGCATCGTCATCGTGAACAGACCCTCGAGCACGGCCTGGCGGATGTCCTCGATATTCGCCCCGGTGTCCGCGAGGACACCGGATATGCGGGCCACGATGCCGACCCGGTCCTCGCCGAGCACGGTGACCACCGCGCGTGTCTTCACGGTCCGCCCTCCCTCGCCCTAGAAACGGAGCGTGACGGCGCGCCTCGGGCACGCCTCCACGCACGCCTCACAGTATACGCACCGGTCCTTGTCGAACCGCAGCGCGCCGTCGGTCGGGTCGAGGGTGAGCGCCTGCGGCTTGCACACCGCCGTGCAGACGCCGCACGTCACGCACCGGACCTCGTCCAGCACGATGTCGGAGGCGGCCGGGTTCACCTCGACGCCCTCGCCCTCGAGGAAGGCGACGCCCGCCTCGATGTCGGTCTTGTCGCCGACGACCTCCACCAGCATCCGCCCCTGCTGTCCGGGCTGGATCTGGGCGCGCATGATGTTCGTCACGAGATCGTGGTCCTTCACCAGGTGATAGGTGAGCGGCTTGGTCGCCTGGACGGGTGGGAACGTGAGGTCGAGTCTCCTCCTGGCCATCTAGATCTCCTCCTCGCCGCGGATCTCGAGCGGCTTGAACGCGGACGTCCCCGGCCCGGGCAGCGGTCGCAGCGGAGCACTCAGCAGGAAGCGGTTCTCGAGGATCCAGGCCTTGAGCGTCGATGCGATCCGCCGTGCGGTCTTCAGCGACGAGATGGGACCCGTCGGTACCGTCTTGCCGTCGATCTCGATCGTGCCGGTCCGCAGCTGCTCGTACGTGACCCGCCCCGGAGAGGGACGGCTCCTCCGCTGGACACCGTAATCGAAGACGGTCGCGGTCAGGTCCGCGTCGGTGAGCGCGAGCGTCTCGGCGAGGTCCTCGTCGAGCACCGGGACGGGCACGCCGATGCCCATGAAGGCGCTCACCCCGTAGCCGGTGAACGAACCCGCCGCGAAGAACTCCGGATCCGCCTGCTTGAGGTCGGCGATCACCGCGAGCGTCCCGGCCGGCCCCACCGGCACCCCGTGCTCGTCGCGCTCCCGATTCGGCTCGTGCTGGGTGCCCTCCCACGCGATGAAGCCGGGAGCGCCCGCGACGAAGCACCGCGTCCCGACGCCGATGCTTCGGTACAGCGGATCGTTCAGGAGCGGCGAGAGCGCTCCCGCCGAGCAGTAGGTGGCGTTCCCGAGCCTCGGCAACAGCGTGCCGAGGTACGTGTACAGCGCCGTGTCCGACGAGTTCACCGCGACCGCGTAGTTCTGGTACGCGTTGCGCGGGTTGAAGAAGTAGGCCTGGTTCAGGTCGTCGAGCGTCACCCAGGTATCGACCTCGGTGCGCGGGTAGCAGTCCGTGCCGGTACTCTCCGCCCGCAGCCGGACCGCCCGGCCGTGCAGCAGATCCTCGATGACGTGGGCCCCGCCGTACTCCAGTCCCCGGCTCCTCGACTGCTCGGTGGCGCCGAGATACGTGTCCACCGCGGCCAGTCCGCCCGAGGCCGGCACGTCGTTGAGCAGGACGCGGCTCATGCGTATCGGCGGATCCGTGTGGCCGAAGTTCAGGAACGCGCCCGTCGAGCACATCGGACCGAACGTCCCCGTGGTGACCACGTCGACCTTCTTCGCCGCGCTCTTCAGCCCGTCCTCGGCCGCCGTCTCGGCGAACTCCTCAGCGGTCATGACCACCGCCTCGCCCGCCGCGATGCGTTCGTTGATCTCTTCGAAGGTCTTCGCCATCCCGCCGCACCTCCTCCAGGTACGAAAAAAGCCTCCACGCCCATGCACGTCTCACGTGCCGGGGCGAGAGGCTCTCTGCCTTCGCGGTACCACCCGACTTCATCGCCCGGGATGCTCACCTGCCGGCGAGTCCTAAGCGACCTCTCAGACACGGGGATCGGCCCGGCGTCCGCACCCGCGAGGCGCGGCCACCTTCGGTCCCGATGTCGTCTAGCCCATGGTAACGGGGGCGTCCGTCCGGCATTACCAGGCGCGTCGCGCCCTTCCTCCGGAAGCCTCGGGGGCCATGTTCGGCGGCTTGTCGAGCACCGGTTCCCAGCTGCCCCGGCTCTCTGTGGCCCTACCGGGCCGCCTACTCATCCCCGTCATCGGCGATACGTATGGACCGTGAGATTACACTCGGCCGAACGGCGAAGTCAACTCACGCCGCTCAGTCCGCGCCGCTCAGTCCGCGCCGGCCGTCCCGTCCGTCGTGTCCCGCGAGTCCGTCCCCTCTACCGCCGAGGCCCCACCCTGAGGCCCTTGCTCGGGCTCTTGCTCCAGCTCGATCTTGCGCCAGTGATACACGTAGATGGGACCGGCCACCACGAGCATCGCCAGCGACCCCACCAGGCCGAGCACGGACGAACGCGTCTGGGACGCTCGCGCGAGCTCGCGCTGCCGCTCCAGCTCCTCCTCCGAGAGTTCCTCGACGTCCGGACCAATCGGACGAGTGAAGGCGGGATCCCCGTACGGGTCCGGATACAGGAGTTCGGCGACGGAGCGCACCATGTTGACGGCCGCGACGATCACCATCACGAGCGTGATGAGGCACACCAGGTACAGGTAGATGTTGCGCAGGCTCCAGCGATCCTTCGCCGTCACGTCTCGGCCCTCTTCCCTCTCGCTACCGACCACTCGCCTACTCGCTACCGACCACTCGCCACTCACCGTCGCGCGTCCGCAGGATCCGTACGCGGGATTCGTATCCGACTCCCTTCACGGGATTCATCGCCTCGACCTGCCGGCCATCGACGTCCAGCATCACGATGACCGTCCCGCTGGGGGCCCATCGGTACTTGGGGCCGGTCTGCGGGGACGGGGTGACGTCCTTCCAGTCTTCATGCCCCTCCGGAGCGGGATGAAGCGCACGCTCGAGGTCGACGTGGACGACGATGCCGGTGGCCGGCTCGGGGCGGGTGAGGAAGCGGGCGCCGGTGAGCAGGACGGTGCACGTCAGGAGTGCGAGGATCACGAGCGTCCGCCGGCGTGATGACAAGCCCCTTACTCCCCCCGCGCTCGAGAGCGTCCGACCGCAGTATACGTGACCCGGGTCCTGGCGGTCACCGCCCGGCATGACGGTGGAGCCACAGTGCGTCCCGCACGATCTCGTCGTGGTCGAAGGCGAGCTCGGGCACTTCCCCGACGGGGAACCAGGCGGCCTCCTCTGCATCGTCGGCGCCCTCGACCGCGACCTCATCGGTGACGGTGGCCGAGAAGGCGACGCTCACCGTCCATCCCCGCGGATCGCGCCCGGGAGCTCCGTAGGTCTTTACCTGGCGGAGGCCCTCGACATCGGTCAGGCCGGTCTCCTCACGCAGCTCTCGGCGCACCGCGTCCTCGAGCGGCTCCATCTCATCGACGAATCCTCCCGGCAGCGCCCATCTACCGGCGAACGGCTCCCTCGCGCGTCTCACCAGCAGGATGCGGGTGGGTTCGTCCGTGAACACCACGGCATCGACGCTCAGAGCCGGTCGCGCGAACTCGTAGTCGGGCACCGCGTCGTCCCCCTCGATGATGGAGCATGGATTATGCTGACGGACATCACTGTACCCGTGTACCCGTCGGCCACCCGGACGAGGCCCATGCTCCGAAGCGTCGTGATGCTCACCCACAACCGCAAACGGCTCGTCGGCGCCACCATCGAAGCACTCCTCGGGCAGGACGCCGATCTCGACTGGGAACTCGTCATCGTCGACGACGGCAGCACCGACGGCACGCCGGACCTCGTCGAGGGGATGGCGCAGCGCTCCCCGGTCCCGATGCGGGTCATACGCCACCGACCGGGCGGCTGCGTGCCCGTCGCGCGCAACATCGCCTTCCGCCACGCGCGGGGCGAACGCGTGTTCATGACCGACGACGACTGCGTACCGCGCCCGGACTGGCTGCGCACCCTGGACGCGGGTCTCGACGAGCACCGGTTCGTATGCGGCGCCGTCACCTCGGCGATGTGGCCGTACACACTGCTCGCGCACAACGTGAGTGAGTTCCACCCGTTCATGCGGCGCGGCATGCCTCGCTACGTGCGGTTCGCCGCCGGCGCCAACATGGCCGTGCGCCGGGGACTGTACGAAGAGCTCGGTGGATTCGCCGAGGATCGCGAAGGCATGCACGCGGAGGACATGGAGTTCCTCCTGAAGGCCCGGCGTGCGGGAGTCCGCCTGTGGTACCTGCCGGATGCCGTCGTGGAGCATGCGCACGCCAGGCGCGGGCTGCGCAGCCTCATCGCCTACTCGCGGCGCCACGCCTCCTCCACCATCGTCCTCCGCCAGCGTTTCGCCGACGTGATGGACACGCCGCTCGTCTTGCGCTCCCCCAACCTGCTGTTGCTGCTCTCCCCCCTGGCGGCCGCGTACGCGACCTGGCACGCGTTCGCCGCTCCCGGGATGTGGCGCTACCTGCACGTGGCTCCTGTCGTCTACCTCACCAAGTTCGCCTGGTGTATCGCGGCCTCGGGCACCCTGTCCGGCCGTCTCGGTCCGTTCACGGACCGCGCCAAGGAGGAGCCCGGCTTCTGACCGGCTTCTGATCCGCTGCGCCTCGCCCCCGCAACCCTCGAGTACTACTCTTGACTTGTATATATGTTTTCTCCTATATATGTGTTGTCATACTTTATCGAGCAGGGACGCCGATGGCGCTCGACAAGGCACTGCTTGGATTCCTTGCCCGGAAGCCGCGTACCGGGTACGACCTGAAGACCCGCGCGATCGACGGGCGAACCTCCCACCTCTGGACCGCCGACCAGGCCCAGATCTACCGTACGCTCGACCGCCTCGAGCGCGACGGACACGTCTCCTCCGAAGTGGTCGCTCAACGCGGGCGCCCGGACCGCATCGTCTACTCGATCACCCCGAAGGGCTCGTCGCTCCTCGACGAGTGGCTCTCCGCTCCCCCCTCGCCGGCACCTCTGCGCGATCCGATGATGCTGCAGTTCTTCTTCTCCGACCGTTCTTCCGACGAGGACGTCCTCTCTCTCCTGAGCGCGATCCGCGCGGTGCACCAGGCGCGTCTGGACTCGCTGCGCGAGCGATACACACGGACGGAGGAGGCCGCCCCTCTCAATGCATGGCAGGCGAGGAGCCGGGTCTTCGAGCTCCTGTCCCTGCGTGCGGTGATCGCGCGATCCCGCGCGATGGTCGATTGGGCGGACGACGGCATCGAGCTGGTCACAGGCGAGGGGCTGCCGCCCCTCCCGAAGGATCGGGCCGCATCGAATCGGGAGAGGTGAGAGGCATGAGACTCGTCGCGATCGACGCGAGTCCCCTGCGGGGCGGCGCGGTGACTCAGGGCGTCGAGGCGGCGGCCGCGGCGGCCGAAGCGGCCGGATCCCAGCGCGCGGTCGTGCTCCGCCGTCGCCTGTGCGACGAGTGGTCGCGCGGTCAACTCGATGCCGCCCATGGCCGCACCGCGGAGGCCGAACGAGCGCTCGACGATCTGGCCGACGCGATCGTCTGCGCCGACGGGGTCATCCTGGGGATCTCCGGTGCCGGAGTGGGCGCGCCCGTGAGGATGCTCGCACACAGGCTGGAGGCCTACTTCGCGGGTCGCTGTCTCGAGCGGGGACACCACGGGATGCCGACACGGCTGCGCCCGGGACCACGGCTCGCGCTCGTGGTGGGTGTACGCGGATCGCGGCTCGGGCGATCCCGCGCCGCCGTCGCCCCGCAGGCGCTGCTCCTGCGTCGCACCTTCGCATCGGCGGGAGTGGGCTGTGGGGGTGTCGTCGCGGTACCCGTGGGGACCGCGACGCCCTTCGCCCGCAGGGGAGCACTCACGGACGCTGCCTCACTCGGCGGACACCTCGCCTCCGCGCTGCGCGAGACGCAGGGCGACTCGGCACTCTCCCATCCGGTCCTGGTCGAACGCCTGGCGCTCTGAGGGGGCCGGCAGCGCTCAGCCGAGCAGCATGTCCATGACGCCTCGCCCGGGATCGACCACGAGCCCGGTCGAGCCGGCAGCGGCCTCGTCGAACGCCTCGGCATCGCCGCACTCGATCCCCGGACCACACAGCACGAAGGGTACCGGCTCCCCCACGTGCGTCTTGAGCGCGATGGGAGTGGGATGGTCGGGCATCGCGAGTATCCTGAGCTCGTCCGGATGATCCACCGCGCGAGCGACCACCTCCCGGTCGATCGCCTCGATCGCCGCCACTTTCGCCGCCGCGTCCCCGCCGTGACCCGCCTCGTCGGGGGACTCGACGTGGATGACCACCAGGTCGTGCTCCTCGAGCGCCGCGAGACCTCCCTCGGCCTGCGCCGCGTAGTCGTTGTCCGGACCGTCGCTCACGCCGGGGATGTCGAGCCGCTCGATGCCGGTGAGTACCGCCAGGCCGTTCAGGAGGTCGACACCCGAGGTGAGCGCAGCCGACAGATGGCGTCTCTCGCCGAACGGCTGGAGTCCCGCCGGGCGCACGCCCGGCCAGAACGGCCAGATGTCGGTAGCCGGGAGGTCCCCCCTCGCACGTCGCGCCGCGTTCACCGGCGAGCGGGCGAGCACGTCTCTCGCCCGGTCCATCAGATCGCGCAACAGCTTCGTGCCCGGACCCTTCGGGAGGTGTCCCGACACCTCCCGATCCGGTATGTCGTGTGGGGGGGTGTACGTGGCATCCAGCAGTTCGGGGCATCCGCCGATGACGAGGATGTGCCGGTAGGCGACACCCGGATGCAGTCGTGCGCCGTCGGCGAACTCGCCGCGGAGCTCCTCGACCAGGCGAGCGGACTCCTCGGTGGTGATGTGACCCGCCGCGTACGACGCCATGCGGCCGTCCTGGATGGTCACGAGGTTCATGCGAAGCGCCACCTCGTCCTCGCCGAGCTCGACGCCCAGACTCGCCGCCTCGATCGCCCCGCGACCCACATGATCGGCGACCGGGTCGTAGCCGAGGATGGACATGCAGGCGGCACTCGACGAGGGCTCCATCCCCTCCGGCACGGTGGCGGCCAGACCGACCAGCCCCCGCACGGCCATGCGATCCAGATTCGGCGTGGCGGCCTCCTGCAGCGTGGTGCGTCCGCCGAGGGAGGCGATCGGCCAGCCGGCCGCTCCGTCGAGGATGATGATGCAGTACTTCATGTTCGGGCCACCTCCGGACCCCGCCTGCCGCCTATGCGCGTTCGAGCCCGTCCGCGTGCCGGCCCGTCCCCGTACCGGCCCATCCGAGCGTATCCCCGTCCGAGCGCATTCTCGCACAAGCCTGTGACACCACCGCGGCGGAAGGGCGGGTCCGCTGTCAGGGTCTTGCGGTAGGATGCACGCATGTCCGCGATGACCTACATAGACACCCGGGCTCACGACACCTCGGGGCCGACCTTCACGGACGTCGTCATCAAGGGGATCGCTCCCGGCGGCGGCCTCTTCGTGCCGCGATCACTCCCGGGGATAGCGCTCGAGGAGATCCTCGCCCTCGGGTCCGAACCCTACCACTCGCGCGCGGCTCGGGTGTTCGGTCTTCTCGGCGTCGACCTGCCCGGCTCCCGCATCTCGGAACTCATGCGCGCCGCCTACGGAGAGCGCTTCGACGACCCGCGCGTGGCCCCCGTGGAGGAGGTGACCGCCGGGACGCACGTCCTCGAGCTCTGGCACGGGCCGACCGCCGCGTTCAAGGACATGGCGCTGCAGTGCATGCCGGTGTTCTTCTCCGAGGCGGTCGAGGTGAGACGGAGGCGCGGCGACGAGGTCCCCGACCACCTGATCCTGGTCGCGACCTCCGGCGACACCGGCAAGGCGGCGCTGGAGGGCTTCGCCGACCGCGAGCACGTCCGCATCGCGGTGTTCTATCCCGCCGAGGGCGTCTCCGACATCCAGCGCCTGCAGATGGTCACCCAGAGCGGCGAGAACGTGGCGATCTTCGGCGTACGCGGGAACTTCGACGATTGTCAGAGCGCCGTGAAGGCCGCGTTCGCCGATCCCGAGTTCGCCGACACCCTGCGTGAGGAACACGGATCGGAGCTCTCGTCGGCGAACTCGATCAACTGGGGCCGCCTCCTGCCGCAGATCGCCTACTATGTCTCCGCCTACGCCGACATGGTCGCCTCCGGAGGCGTACAGGCGGGGCACACGATGGACGTGTGTGTGCCCACGGGCAACTTCGGCAACATCCTCGCCGCCTACTACGCGCGGCGGATCGGCGTACCCATCGGGCGGCTGCTGTGCGCGAGCAACGAGAACAACGTCCTAACCGACTTCATCGCCACCGGCGTCTACGACATCACCGGGAGGGACTTCGTCAAGACACCCTCACCGTCGATGGACATCCTCGTCTCGTCCAATCTTGAGCGACTCCTCTTCGAGATCACCCGCGACGGCGATCGGGTGGCGTCCTGGATGGAGGACCTGGGCGGCGAGGGCCGTTTCCGCGTAGACAAGGACACCTTCGCCGCGATACGCGAGGTGTTCCTCGCCGACTGGGTCTCCAACGATGAGAGCTACGAGACCATCCGGCGCGTGCACGAGCAGAGCGGCTACCTCATGGACCCGCATACCGCCGTGGCCTGGGAGGTCGCGGAACGGCTCCGGGACGAACGGCCCCTGCTGGTCGTGTCGACCGCTCACTGGGCGAAGTTCGGCCCTGATGTCTACCGGGCGCTCAGGGGCGTCGGCTACGGCGAACCGCTGCCGCCGGACGCACGAGGATCGAGCGGGACCGAGCTCATGCGGCGCGTGCTGGAGCTCGCACCGGAACAGTGCATACCACCGTCACTGTCAGGCCTCGACGGACGAGCGGTCCGATTCGACGAGGTGGTGGACGCCGGCCGCGAGGGGGTCGAGGCGGCGATCCGGGATTGGCTCGAGAACTGACGCTTCCGCCCCGCCCGCCCTCGGATCCGGAACGGACCCTTCCGCACCCTATGGGTGGGGGGCCTCTCGCCGATCAGTCTCCCGGTTGGGAGTCGAGCACCTCGTCGAGATAACGTCTGCGCTGGAAGAAGCTGTACGCAAGGTACACGGGTGACATCCCGATGAGGAAGATCACCACCGAGATGCCGAACCAGCCCATCGAACCGCCGCCGATCAGGCTGATGATGCCCGCCCCGCCGAACACGACGCCGATCGTGCCGAACGGGACGGCCACGACCGTCCAGAGGATAGTCAGCCGCAGCGCCTGACGGCGCTCTCGCTCGATCGCTTCCACGACCTCTTCGTCGTATACCTCGCCGGGCGCCACGGGGAGCTGCTTGTTACCGAACTGCATATGAGGTCGTCCTCCTCGGGGTGGGTACCTCAAGAAGGTACACGTAGCGAGGGCGGGATTCCAGGCGACCCAGCCAGCGCGTCGTGCACGTGAGGCACGGGACCCGCGGCCGTCTACGGCGCGAGTCCGTCCAGCTTCTCGCGCAGCAGCGACTCCTCAATACCGCCCACGTGCTGATCCACGATCTCGCCCGTCCCGTCCACGAAGATGAATGTCGGGACGAACTGGATGCCGAACCGGTCGGCGAGCTGGACGGCGTCACTGCCGCCCGTGTCCAGGTTGACGAGTCGGAACTCCACGCTCCCGGCGTATACCGCACTGAGCCTGTCGACCACAGGCTTCATCTCGACGCACGTCGGTCAAGAATCGGTGGCGAACTCGTACATGACCGGGGTCCCACTCACGGTCCCGTCGGTCTGCGGGGTCTGTGGGGCGGCGGCCTGCGCCTCGCCCGCGACGACATCGCCGTCCCAGGCGACCAGCCCCGCTCTGTAGTCGTACACCTCGAAGCCCATGGAAGCGAGTTGTTGAGCGGCGACGGAAGAACGCGCGCCGGTCGCGCAGTAGATGACGACCGGTTCCGCGGGGTCCCACCCCTGAGCCGCGGCCGTGACCTCCTGAGGGGTCACGAGTTCCGCGCCCGGTATGTGTCCCCTCTCGAACTCACCGGCCGTCCGGCAGTCGACCAGCCTGGCTCCGTCGTCGACGAGCTCTCGCAACTCCTGCGCGTCGATCACCGATACGGTGCCGGCCCCTCCGCCACCGCCGGCCGCGACCACCAGGATGGCGACCAGCGTCACCGCGATCGCACCGAGCGCCAGCATCTGCTTGCTCACGACCCCGCTCTCGGCGTCCATCGCCCCGCGTCCCGTTCTCTTCGATCCTGCCAAGGTCGCCTCCCTGTGTAGGAACCTCGCATGGTGTCTCGGCCCGGCCTTCCGATCGCGGTCCCGCCACGCGCGGGACCATGCAACGCTCGTGCCACATCGGACGAGGAATAATACCCCCGAATGTATACCCGAACGAGAGGCCCGACCTCGACCTCACGGGGTCCGACCGCGCCGCGACGCCCCGCGAGCACGCGACCGTCCGTCGCACGGCGGTCCCAGGGACTGTAATCTCCCACTCAACCTGCCGATACACGACTACGAGGAGGTGTCATGGTGAATCCTGCCCGGCGCATCGCCGCAGCGATCAGGGACGTGGCCGGCACGACGGTCACGTTCGTCGTGCTGTTCGCGTTCGCGTGCACGGTCGTCATGGCGCTTCCCGCGCCGCTTCCCGAAGCGCCTCCCAGAGCGGCGGGACCGTCTGAGGGCGCCACCTCATCCGGCGAGGTCGCGCAGACAGAACGCGCCGCTGCCGTCCCCTCCGCGGGACAGATCACCGTGACGTTCACGATCGGCGACCTGTCCGCGGAGCTGCGCGACGTCGACATCTTCCGCTACGGGGGCCTGGATCGCTACGACACGGCAGCGATCGTCTCCTCACAGGTGTTCGACTCATCCGAGACCGTGATCGTAGCGACCGGCATGGACTTCCCCGACGCGCTCGCCGCCTCCGGGCTCGCGGGAGTCCGCAACGCGCCGATCCTCCTCACCCGTCCGGAGTCGCTGCCCGCGGTGGTGCCCCCGGAGATCGAGCGGCTCGGCGCGAGGCACGCGATCATCGTCGGTGGGACCGGCGCGGTCTCGTCCATCGTCGAGCGCGCACTCAGGGACACGCTCGGGCTCGAGGTCACCCGCGTGGGCGGAGCGGACAGGTACGAGACCGCAGCACTGATCTCCGACGAGATCGCCGCCCGCGGCGGCGGCCGACAGGCGTTCATCGCGCGAGGCGACCTGTTCCCGGACGCACTCGCCGCCTCGCCGTTCTCGTTCAGCCGGCGCGCCCCGATCCTGCTCGTGCGACCGGACAGCATGCCTCCGGCCACGGCCGCCGCGCTCTCCAGACTGCGACCGTCCAGCGTGTACGTGCTCGGAGGCGTCGGCGCCGTCACGGACGCGGTCGCGGCGGACGCGGCACGCTCCGCGGGCGCCGTCGCCGAGCGATTCGCCGGAGCCGATCGCTACGAGACGTCCGCCATCGTGGCCCGGACCGGCATCGACGAAGGCTGGTCGGACGGGGCCACGGTCGGGATGGCTACCGGCGGCGATTTCCCCGACGCGCTGTGCGGCGGTGCGGCCGCGGGGTATCTACAGGGAGTGGTGGTGCTCACGCAGACCGCCGTCCTACCTACTCATGCGACGGATGTGCTCCAGGGATGCGAGACGACACTCGAAGAGATCCAGATCTACGGCGGACCGGCGGCGGTCAGCCCCGGCGTCGAGCAAGCGGTGGTGCAGTCGGTCCGCGACTGACGGCGGGACTCCTCACGGCGATCCTCGTCCTCAGCCTCCCGGTCACCCTCGCGGTGGCGGCGGATTCCGACTACGAACCCGACGGCTCGGCGTCCTCGGCGTACCCGCTCACCGACCGCCTCCCCTACTACGGTCAGGAGCCCCTCGTGCAGGGCGACCGTCTGTTCCGTTCAGCGGATCCCGCATCAGCGGACGAGGACTGGGTCGAGATCGAGGTCGACTCCGCGCAGGTCCAGTCGGGATTCTCCTTCCTCGTCGAAGCGCTCCCCACCGCTTCGGGGGTCGATCCGGTACTCGACACGTACGGTCCCGATTCAGTGGGCACGCCCATCAGCACCGTCGACGACTCGCCCTTCTTCCACGGCGGAGGCGCTTCGGTGTCGATCGAGCCCGACCTCCCCGGGACCTACTGGGTCCGCATCCGCCCGGACACCTCCGGCGACGGATCCTCGCCCGGTGCGTACTCGCTCCGTGCCAAGATCGGTCAGGCCACGCGTCTGGCGGGACGAGACCGGCTCCAGACGGCGATCAGGATCAGCGGCGAACGCTATCGCGACCGCGCCCTCGACGGTGGGGCGCTGGTCGTCGCGAGCGGCTATGGATTCGCCGACGCGCTCGCGGGCAGCACGCTCGCGGGGGTGCTCGGCTGCCCCCTGCTGCTCACCCACCCCACCAGCCTGTGGACGACGGTCTCCGCCGAGGTGCGCCGCCTCGGCGCGGACACGGTCTACGTGCTCGGGGGCGCGGGAGCGGTCTCGGAGGACGTGGCGTCGGCCCTCGACTCCATCCCTGGAGTGACGGTCCGGCGCATCGCGGGTGACGACCGCTACGACACCGCGGCCGCGATCGCTCGCAGCGCCGCGGACCTCGGCGACACGTCACGGCTCGCCTTCGTGGTGAACGGGCAGTGCTTCCCCGACGCGCTCTCCGCCTCTCCGGCCGCCACCTGGAACGGCTCGCCCATCCTGCTCACCCTGCCCGACAGCCTGCCTGCGGTCACGGAGTCCGCCATCCGCGAGACCGGCGTGACGGACGTCGTCATCGTGGGCGGCGCCGGCGTCGTGTCCGAGAGCGTGCGATCACGGCTCGAGGGCATACTCGGCTCCGGACACGTCCTGCGCGTGGCCGGGACGGACCGGTACGAGACCGCCGAGCGCTTCGCGGTGTGGGCCTCGAGGCCCGCAGCCTGGAGCGGAGATACCCGCCCCAGGACAGGGACTCCCGCGGACCCACGCGCGATAGAGGCGCTCGACCCCACGACGTATGGGATCGCCTCGGGAGCCGACTTCCCCGACGCGCTCTCCGGGGGCGTCTTCTGCGGGCTCGCGGGCTCGCCCATCCTGCTCACGGCGCCGGATGCGGTCTCGCCATGGGTGTTCGACCTGCATTTGGTCCTGCCCGCCGGCACGCGCGACTACTACGCGGAGCTCGTCACGTCGGGCCTGACGCCCGGACGTACCTTCGTGTTCGGGGGGACGGGCGCCGTGAGCCAGGACGTGTTCGCCGTGATGGACGCGATCACGGGGGGCTGAGCCGCCGGGACCGCGAGGGCGGGACGCGACGGCGGGACGCGAGGACGCAGGCTACCCGAAGCGACCGGTGATGTAGGCCTCCGTGCGCTTGTCGGTCGGGTTCGTGAAGATGGTCCGCGTGTCCCCGAATTCGACGAGGAAGCCGGGCGTCTCGATCGACTCCTTGAGCAGGAACGCGGTCTCGTCGGAGATGCGCGCGGCCTGCTGCATGTTGTGCGTGACGATGACGATGGTGACCTCGGTCTTGAGCTCGGCGATGGTGTCCTCGATCTGCTGGGTCGAGATCGGGTCGAGCGCCGAGGCGGGCTCGTCCATCAGGATGACCTCGGGCTTGGTGGCGAGCGCGCGGGCGATGCAGAGGCGCTGCTGCTGGCCACCGGAGAGTTCGAAGGCGTGCTTCTTGAGGTTCTTGTGCACCTCGCCCCACAGTGCGGCGCGCTTCAGCGAATCCTCCACCACCTCGTCGAGTTCGACTTTCTTGCGCACACCGTGGGTCTTGGGGCCGTAGGCCACGTTGTCGTAGATGGACATGGGGAAGGGGTTGGGCCGCTGGAAGACCTGTCCCACGCGTTTGCGCAGCACGACCGGGTCCATCTCCTTGGAGTAGACGTCCTGCCCGTCGAGGAGGATCGTCCCGCTGATGGTCACATTGCCCAACTCGTCATTCATCCGGTTCAGGCAGCGAAGCAGGGTCGACTTGCCACAGCCGGAGGGCCCGATGAGCGCGGTGACCGAGCGCGGCTGCACGTCCATGGTGACGTTCTCGAGCGCGATCTCGTCCGCATACGCGACGGAGACGTCCCGCAGCTCGAAGGTGCCCCGCGCACCACGGACCGTCTCCTCGCGTGTACGCTCGGCGGTCTCCTCGAAGACGTTGTCGAGCGCGACAGGCATCGACTCGGCCATGTGCGCGTGAGTGGCTGTCTCGTTCACCATGTGCTCCTTCGCCTCCTGAGGGAACGCCAGACCGCCGCGATGACGCTCGAGACGGTCACTCCGGTCACAAGCACGAACGCCGTCCCCCACATGATCCCCGTCGGCGAATCGGTCACGCTCGTGGCGAGGATGAATATATGGTACGGCAAAGCCATGAACTCCGATAAGGGGGACTCGGGCAGATGGGGCAGGAAGTAGGCCGCGCCGGTGAACAGGATGGGTGCGGTCTCCCCCGCCGCCCTCGCCAGACCGAGGATCGAGCCGGTGATGACCCCGGGCGCGGCCGCCGGCAACACCACACGAGCCGTGGTGCGCCACTTCGTCGCGCCGAGCGCGAGCGACGCGTGCCGGATGTCGACCGGGATCTGCCTGAGAGCCTCCTCGGTCGCCGTGATGATGACCGGCAGGGTCATGGCCGCGAGCGTGAGCGACGCCGCGAGCAACGAACCCCCGAGTCCGGCGAGTAACACGAACACCGCGAGCCCGAAGAGCCCGTACACGATCGACGGTATGCCGGCCATGTTGGTGATCGCGAGCCGGATCACGCGAGTCGTGGTGCCGCCGGGCGCATACTCCGAGAGGTAGACACCGGACATGATGCCGATCGGCAGAGCGAAGAACGCGGTCCCCAATGTGACGTAGACGGTACCCATGATCACAGGGAGGATCCCGCCCTCTCTCATGCCCATCCGCGGTGCCTGACTGAGGAACTCCCAGTCCACGGCACCCGCGCCTCGATAGGCGATGATGCCGAGGATCGCGAGCGCCACGATGACCACCGTCAGGGCGGCGAGCCCGGTGACGAGCTTCGCCGCACCCTCGGCGAACCGGGCACGGTTCACGCGCGCACCCAGCACCGCGCGCGCGGTCTGCTGCTCGCTCCCGTTCACCGGCGCCACCTCTTCCTCTGGCGTTCGAGCACGGTGTCCGCCGACATGTTGATCAGGAAGGTGATCGCGAAGAGCACCAGCCCGATGGTGAACAGCGTGGAGTAATGCAGTCCGCCCTGTACGACCTCACCCATCTCAGCGGCGATCGTGGCCGTCATGGTCCGCACCGGCTTGAGTGGGTCCATCGTGACCGCCGCGGAGTTGCCGGCCAGCATGAGGACCGCCATCGTCTCACCGATCGCGCGTCCCAGGCCGAGCATCACCGCGGCGAAGATACCCGACGACCCCGAGGGCAGCACCACCTTGTAGATCGTCTGCCAACGCGTATTGCCGAGCGCCATGGAGCCCTGGCGCAGCGAACGGGGTACCGCGTGCAATGCGTCCTCCGAGATCGAGAGGATCGTCGGCGTGACCATCACGCCGAGCACGAGTCCGGCGGTGAGGGCGGTCAGGCCTGTCGCCGTGTTGAAGGTCTCCTTGACCCACGGCGCCACGACGGCGATACCGATGAGACCGTAGACGACCGAGGGCACCGCCGCCATGAACTCGATGATCGACTTCGAGATCTCCTTGACGCGTACGCCGGCGAACTCCGCGATGTAGACGGCGGCGGCGACGGCGATCGGGACGCTCACCAGCAGAGCCACACCGGTCACGAGAAGCGAACCGGTCAGGAGCGGCACGAAGCCCGACTTGGGCGGCTCGCTCGTCGGGTACCAGGCGCTGGTGGTGACCATCTCGATCAGGCCGATCTCCTGGATGGCCTTGATCGCCCCGGACGCCAGGAAGATGCCGATCGCGGCGAGGATCACTATCGCGATCCAGCCGTTCGCGGTGATGAGCCAACGGATGAACGCCTCGGCCGCCCGGCGCGTGGCCGGGCGGCCGGAGACGTCACTATCGTGGCGCGGAGCAGTCACTCGTCGAGTGTACTACTCGGAGTCGTCGAGGCCTACGAAGCCCTCGTCCTCGACGATGGACTGGCCCTCGGGGCCCTTGACCCACTCGAGGAAGGCGGCGGCGAGACCGCTGGGCTCACCGTCCGAGTACATGTAGAGGAAGCGGCTGATCGGGTACGAGCCGTCGCCCGCAGACTCCACCGTGGCCTTCACGCCGTCGACGGCGACCACCTTCACCTCATCATTCACGTAACCGAGACCGACGTAACCGATCCCGTTCTCATTACCCGTCGTCTCGTCGATGATCGCCTGGTTGGACGCGAGCAGCAGCGCGTCGGCGGCGTACTCGAGACCGCTGTCCTCGGGATCGACCACGGCCCCCTTGAAGTAGCCGTACGTGCCGGAGCTCGAGTCACGCGAGAGCACGACGATCTCGCCGTCGTCACCGCCGACCTCGCCCCAATCCGTGATCTCGCCACGGTAGATCTTGCCGAGATCCTCGATGGTGAGATCCTCGACCGGGTTGTCGGGGTTCACCACCACGGCGATCCCATCGATGCCCACCCTGTGCTCGACGGGAGTGATCCCGTTGGCCTCGGCATCCTCGACCTCGGAGTCCTTGATCTGGCGCGAGGCGTTCGCGAAGTCGGCCGTGCCGTTGATGAGCGAGGCGATGCCCGTGCCGGAACCGCCGCCCTTCACGGAGATGTTGACGCCGGGGTGCATGTTCATGAACTGCTCGGCCCAGTTCTGCGACACGTTCACGACGGTGTCGGACCCCTCGATCCTGAGCGTGCCGGTGAGTTCGTCCTCTCCCTCATCCTCCTCCTCGGAGGTCTCTTCATCCTCGTCCGTGCCCTCTTCGGTCTCCGTCTCCGTTCCGGTGTCCTCGGCATCGTCTTCCCCGTTGCATCCGGCGAGCGCCAGCGTGCCGAATGCAAGGAGTACGACGAGCACGAGGGACAGCAACTTGCGGATGTCGCCCATGTTCGCTCCTTGTCCTTCTGTCCCGTCAGGGACCCTACACGTCCGTTCCGCGGTTCCTCTGACCGCTGGGACGATGCTAGGAGAGGTCCGCCGACGGTTGGTTACATCGGTGTAAAAGGTGCGAAACTCGTGTAACATGTCTGTTAAACCACTTCCGGTCCTCCGCCTCGCCTGCGAGGATGCCACCATGACCAGCGTACTCATAGTCGAAGACGACCCCATCATCCGACAGACCGTCGAGTATGCGCTCCAGCGGGAGGGCTTCGAGACCCACGCCACCGACAACGGCTCGGTCGGTCTCGAGATGGCACGGGTCGCGCAGCCGGAACTGGTCCTGCTGGACCTCATGCTCCCCGGTCTCGACGGCTACAGCTTCGCCCGGGAGCTGCGGCGCGACGATCAGGAGGTCGCCATCATCATGCTCACCGCGCTCGGTGAGGATCGCGACAAGGTGCGCGGGCTCGACGCCGGGGCCGACGACTACCTGACGAAGCCGTTCTCGATGGACGAGTTGCTCGCGCGCATCCGGGCGAACCTGCGCCGCGTGCGCGAGCGCGAGATGCTCACCCAGGACGAGATCGTCGGTGTGGGCGATCTCTCCGTCGATCCCGCGCAGTTCCGGGTGACGGTGTCCGGCGAACCCGTCAAGCTGCGGATGAAGGAGTTCCAGCTCCTGCACACGCTCGCCTCCAACCCGGGCGACGTCATGACGCGGCAGCGGCTCGCTCGTGAGGTCTGGGGCTACGACTTCCTCCCCTCGTCCCGCACGATCGACGTCCATATCCGCCGTCTTCGGCAAGCGGTCGAGGACGTCTCCGCGTACCTGTACATACATACGGTGCACGGCGTCGGCTACCGCTTCGAGCCGCAGCCCAAGGACGCCGCCGCGAGCGGGGGCGAGTAGGTGACCGAGAGGGCCCGCGGGATCCTGGGCTCCTACCAGGCCCGACTCGTCGCCGGCTACGTGCTCGTCGTCGCGGTGCTCGGCGGCGCCTGGACCTGGACCCTGCTCGGACTCGACGCGGGCGATCGGACGAGGGGCCTGATCGCACTCGGGATGGCGGTCGCCATATCGCTCATCGCCGCGTACCGGACCTCCGCGGCCCACGCCGCTCCCCTCCGGCGCCTCCGGCGCAGCGCGTGGCGCATGGCCCGAGGCGAACTCGGCGCGTCCGTCCCCGAGGGCGAGGGCGAGCTAGGCGACCTCGCAGAGGCGCTGCGGGGGATCGGCGCGCAGATGCGCGAACGCCTCGATCAGCTGGAATCCGAGCAGCGGAGCCTGCGCACGGTCATCGACGGCATGCGGGACGCGGTGCTGCTGCTGGAGGGAGATTCCGTGCGGCTCGCCAACAGCACCGCCGACGCGATGTTCGCCGCCCCCGCGGGCGGATGGGTGGACAGCCCCCTCGCGGACGCCGGCATGCCGGCGTCGCTCGCCGGGGAACTGCAGGCGCGCATAGGCATCGAGGAGCCCGAGGTGTTCGACTGGGGACCGGATCCGCAGCAGCGCTATCTGCGGGTCACCGTCATCCCTCTCGATCCCGGTCCTTCGTCGCGAGCCGCTGAGGGTGCATCCTCCCGGATCCTGGTGGTGATCTCGGACGTGACCGAGCGCCGGCGCGTGGACCGGGTGCGCCGGGACTTCGTCTCGAACGCCTCGCACGAGCTCAAGACGCCGGCCTCGGGCATCCAGCTCCTCGCCGAGGCGGCGCTCACGGCGGCGCGTGACGGCGACGCCGACCAGAGCGCGGTGTTCCTGGAGCAGATGGTGGGCGAGGCCGTGCGGCTGCGCGCGCTCGTCACGGACCTGCTCGACCTCTCTCGTCTCGAGGTGGTGCCCACCGAAGGCACGATCAGCGAGGTGCGCAAGGCGGTCGAGCTCTCCATGGCCGCGCACAGGCGCGCGGCCGACGAGAAGGGACTCTCCCTCTCACGCGATCTCAGCGGCGTGGAGGGGCAGGACGTGTACGTGACCGCCGATCCGACGGACCTGGCCGTCGCGCTCGACAACCTGCTCTCCAACGCTGTCGCCTACACGGACGAAGGCGGGGTGGTGGTACGCGTGGAAGCGGACGAGGACGAGGTACGCATCGAGGTGGAGGACACGGGCATCGGCATCCCCGCCGAGGACCTCCCTCGCATCTTCGAGCGTTTCTATCGCGTCGACCGGGCGCGCACGCGACAGACCGGCGGCACGGGACTCGGGCTCTCCCTGGTGCGACACGCCGCGGAGCGCTCGGACGGCCTGGTACGGATCGATTCCGAGCGTGGCCGGGGCACGACCGTCACGTTGCTGCTCCCGCGAACCCGGTAGCTTTCCCGGCGAGGCGACTCGGCTGGTAGCACGGAATAGAAGGTCGTGCTACAGTCGGACCCATGGTAGTACTTCCTGAAGATTCGTGTTACGCGGACGTGGAGACGCCCGCCTTCTCGCGCGAGCCGTTGCTGAGCGTCCGCGACCTCGGTGTCCGGTATCGCGGTGACGACGAGGAGGTCGTCGCCCTGCACGATGTCTCCTTCGACGTGGCGCCGGGCGAGACCCTCGGCATCATCGGGGAGTCCGGCAGTGGCAAGACCTCGCTCGCGCTCGCGCTCCTCGGCCTGATCGCCCCACCGCACGGGGTCTGCGGCACGGTAGGGCTTCTCGGAGAAGACCTCCTTGCGCTTCCCGAGGCCCGGCGGGCGGATCTGCGCTGGGAGAGGATCGCCCTCGTGTTCCAGAACTCCCTCGAAGTGCTCAATCCCGTCCTCAGGGTGGAAGAGCAACTCGGGGAACCGCTCGCCCGGCACCTGCAGCTCGGCGGCCGGGAGCTGCGGGACCGGGTCCGCGAGCTTCTCGAGACCGTAGGGCTCGATCCCTGCTGGCAGGACGCGCACCCGCACCAGCTCTCGGGTGGGATGCGCCAGCGGGTGTTGCTCGCGATGGCGCTCTCCTGCGAGCCGGATCTGCTCGTGGTCGACGAGCCGACCACCTCGATCGACGCGATCGGGCGACGGGAGATCCTGGACATGCTCGGTGATCTCCAGGAGCGGCGTGGTTTCGGCATGATCGTCATCTCGCATGACGTCGCGGCCGTATCGGAGCTCGCCGAGCGCCTGATCGTGCTCTACGGCGGACAGGTGATGGAGTCGGGGCGGACCGCCGGCGTCATCGACGCGCCCCGCCACCCGTACACACGCGGTCTGCTCAACGCCTCGGTCGAGCTCTTCCCGCACAAGGACCTCTGGGGGATCCCCGGCGAGCCGTACCGCGGCAACGGAACGCCCGCCTGCACGTTCGTCTCGAGGTGTACGCAGGCCCAAGAGCGATGCCGTGCCGAGAGACCCGCGCTGCTGCCGGTCGCCGAGGACCGCTCGGTACGCTGTCATCTCGGCGGGATCGCGCCGCTGCTGGAGGCCGCGGGGCTCTCCAAGCGCTATCGGGTGGGCAGACGCGACGTGCAGGCCGTGGGCCGGGTCGATCTCACGGTGGCTCACGGGGAGACCGTCGCGCTCGTGGGCGGCTCGGGCGCCGGCAAGTCGACGGTGGCCCAGATCGTGGCGGGCTACCTCGCGCCCGACGCCGGAGAGGTGGACTTCCGGGAAGGGCGGGTGCGCGAGGGATCGCTCTCGAGCGTCGAGGACGGGATCCAGCTCGTGTTGCAGGACCCCTTCGGGTCCGTCAGCCACCGGCTCTCCGTGCGCGACACGGTGATGGAGCCGCTCACCATCAATCGCATCGCAACGCCCGACGAGCGCGAACGGCGCGTGCGAGAGGCGCTGGTGTCCGTACAGCTTCCCGCGGACGAGACCTTCTTGCGGCGACACTGCCATGCGCTGAGCGGCGGGCAGAGGCAGCGTCTCGCCATCGCCCGGGCGCTCGTGATGCGCCCCGCCCTGCTCATCGCCGACGAGATCACCGCGATGCTCGACGTCTCGACCCAGGCGAACCTGCTCAGGCTGCTCAAGGGGCTCCAGAACGGCCGAGGTTTCGCGATGGTCTATGTGACTCACGACATCCACCTCGCCCGCAAGGTGGCGGAGAGGATCGTCGTCCTCCACGACGGGCACGTCGTGGAGGAGGGCTCTTCTCAGTACGTGATGGAGCGGTCGTGTTGCTGCCATACGCGCGCGCTCGTGGGAGCGGCGCTCGGAAACGAAGGGGAGGAAGGATGAAGACGGACAGAGGGATGAAGACGGACA
>CAYOSP010000011.1:45592-56425 GCA_964406675.1 uncultured Eubacteriales bacterium
GGATGAAGACGGACAGAGGGATGAAGACGGACACGCTGCAGCGGTGGGTCGCGGGGGCGGTGCTCGTCGCCCTGGTCTTGTCCGCGGCACTGCTCGGCGGGTGCGGGGCGCAGGAGACGGACGGACCGCCCGCCGTGGAGGCCGAACCGCCCGCAGGGAAGACCGAACCGGAGCGCGCGCCTCTGACCGTCAGGATGGAGGCCACCGACGCCGGTGCGCCGACGCCCTTCGCTCACTACCCGCGCGCCCGAGGGACCGTCATGAAGTACCTGTTCGACTCGCTCGTCGAGATCGACGAGGAGGGCTACGTGTCCTGGCTGGCCGAGGACTGGGACGTGAGCGCTGACGGCAGGACGCACACCATCACGCTCCGCGAGGGCGTCAAGTGGCACGACGGCGAAGAGCTGACCGCCGAGGACGTCGTGTTCTCCTTCGAGTACTATCAGGAACACCCGCCGGTCTTCATCGGCGAGGCCGTGCAGGACCCCGACTCGCTCGTAGAGATCGAAGCGCTGTCCGAGAACCAGGTGCGCTTCGTCACCGCCGAGCCTCTGAGCAACTTCTACTCCGAGGCGGGCACGATGCGCGTCATCCCCAAGCACATCTGGGAGGACGTCGACGACCCGTACACCTATCTCGAACCCGAGGCCTACATCGGGTGCGGTCCGTACGTGCTCGACGAGTACGATCCCGACATGGGCACGTATCGTTACGAGGCGTTCGCCGACTATTGGGGACCGAAGCAGCGGGTCGACGTCCTCGAGTTCGTGCCGGCGAGCGACCCGGTGCTCGCGCTGGAGAACGGGGACATCGACATCGCGCGGATCCCCGCCGACGTGCTCGAGCGGTTCGAGCAGGACGAGGACTTCGAGGTGACGACGAGCCCCGCTCTCTCGGGGATCATGCTCTTGTTCAACGCCGAGAAGAACCCGCTGTTCGCCGACGCGCGCGTCCGCAAGGCGTTCGCGCAGGCCATAGACCGTGACGAGATCGCGAAGAAGGCGTTCCGAGGTATGGCCAAGCCGGGCAGTTTCGGGATCCTCCCGCGCGACCATCGGTGGTACGACCCCGAAACGCCCGACTATCCCTACGACCCCGCCGCGGCGCAGGCGTTGCTCGCGGATGCAGGCGCGAACACCCCGATGAGCATCACGCTCCTTGTCTCCGACGACGGCAAGGAGATCAAGATCGGCGAGTTGCTCAAGGAGCAGCTCGCAGAGGTGGACGTCGAGGTCACGGTCGAGTCCGTCGAACGCAAGGCGCGAGATAGCCGCGCCACCGAAGGTTCGTTCGAGATGGCGTTGCTCTCGATGGGTAGTTGGGGCCTCGATCCCGACTGGCTGCGCGTGCGCTACTCGAGCGAGGGCGCGAAGGGCGTGGCAGCGGGCGGCTCGGCGACCGCGATCATGGGATCGCCCAGAGGCTACGCGAATCCCGAGGTCGATCGCTTGTGCGACGAGCAGCTCCACGAGATGGACGAGGACGCGCGCAAAGATGTGGTCTTCGGACTCCAGCAGGCGTTGGCGACCGATGTCCCCGAGATCCCGCTCGCGAACAACTTCTACTACACCGCCTATCGCCCGGCGACCTACGACGGCTGGACGTTCATGTTCGACCATCCCGTGATGGAGCACGCCAAGCTCTCCTACCTGGAGCGCTAGTGGTCTCGGGGGCCGGACAGCACGCGTTCCCGTGAGACGCTCGAGCACGTGGGGGTCGAGCAGGTGGGGGTGGCGGGTCGTCGAGTACGCCGCCACCCTCCTCATCGTCATCACCCTGGTCTTCGCGCTCCCCCGGCTCATGCCGGGGGACGCGTTCGGGCTCTCGACCGGCGACGTTGAAGGGGCGGAGGGGTACACGCTCCAGCAGCAAGCCTACTTCGTCGAGTACTACGGGCTCGACAGGCCGTTCTTAGCGCAGTACGGGAGCTACCTGGCGGGCGTGGTGCGTGGGGACCTGGGAGAGAGCTACTACTTCAAGAGGCCGGTGGCGGACGTCGTCGCGCAACGCCTGCCCTGGACGCTGCTGCTCGTATCGGGCGGCATCGCGCTGAGCCTCCTGCTCGGCATCGCCCTCGGCAGCTTCTCGGCATGGCGCCGGGGCGGGTGGCCCGACCGTTTCCTCTACGTGTTCATGGTCGCCTTCGGCGAGATCCCCGCCTTCATGATCGGGCTCGTGCTGTTGATCGGCGTCGGCGCGGGCCTGGGCCTGTTCCCCCTTTCGGGAGCGATGACGCCGTTCTCGAGCGACATGGACCTCCTGGAACGCGTGGGCGATGTCGCGCGACATGCGGCGCTTCCCGTGCTCACGCTCGGCCTCGCGAGGTCGGCGGGGATCTACCTGCTCGTACGAAACAGCCTCGGGACGGTGCTCACGCGGGATTACATGGTGACCGCACGAGCGAAGGGGCTCGCGCCACGCCGGATCCGGTACCGTCACGCCCTGCGCAACGCCCTGCTCCCCCTCGTGACCCGACTCGCCCTGCAGATGGGGGCGGTGGTGGGTGGCGCGGTCCTCGTCGAGAACGTGTTCGCGTATCCCGGCCTCGGCGCGCTCATGCGCGACGCCGTCACCGTCCGCGACTATCCGCTCCTCCAGGGCATCTTCCTCGTCATGACGGCCGGCGTGCTGCTCGCGAACCTCGCCGCCGACGTCGCCTACCGCCGACTCGACCCCCGCACCCGCACCTCGATGCCCGGGCCGACGGGCGGCGACGAGGGTGCGCCGCGTGACGGAGGCGGCCGATGACGATCCGCCGGTTCTGGCAGCGGTCGAGCGTGAGTGGTCGCATCGCGCTGCTCGTCCTTCTCGCGTTCGTCCTCCTCGCGATCTTCGCGCCGGTGGTCGCGCGGCTTCCGCACGACGTATCTTCGGGTCCGCCGCTCTCGCCGCCGAGCGCAGATCATATCCTGGGGACCGACGACCTCGGCTACGACCTGTGGTCGATGATCTCCCACGGTGCGCGGACCAGTCTGGCGGTGGGCGTGCTCACCGCGCTGTTCGCGGGAGTGCTCGGCGCGTTCGCGGGGATCGCCGCGGCGTATCGCGAAGGGTGGACCGACCGCGTGGTCATGCGCGTCGTCGACGTCATGGTGATCCTGCCCGATCTGCCTGCGATGATCCTGCTCGCCGCGCTCTTCGGACCGAGCGTACGCACCATCATCATCGTGCTCGTGCTGTTCTCCTGGTCGATCCCCGCGCGCATGCTGCGCTCGCAGGCGCTCGTGCTGAAGGAGCAGCCATACATCCGGATGGCCGGTCACTATGGCGCGGGGACGTTCTATCTCATGCGTCACCACTTCCTGCCCGAACTCCTGCCGCTCCTCAGCGTCAGCATGATCCGCCTGGCTGGTATGGCCATCGTCGCGGAGGCGTCGCTCTCCTTCCTGGGTCTCGGGGACCCCACATCGAAGAGCTGGGGCCTCATCATCAATCACGCGATCAGTTTCCCGGGGATCCTCTACACCCCGTTCTGGAAGTGGTGGCTGGTCTTCCCGTGGCTCTTCCTTGCACTACTCGTGACGAGCCTCGCGCTCATCGGCAGGGAGCTGGAGCGATTCGCCGACCCGAGGATCCGATAGGCAGAGGTGCGCCGGACCCACCTTGCTGCTCAACCGGCCTTGGCCGACAACTGCGTCGATCTCACCGTCATGGTGGATACCCTTCTTGGGTCGGAGACGCTACTCGAAGCATTCAGCGGCGAAGCACACGAAGGCGTACGCATCACGGTGCCGACACGGGCATTCTCCGGCGCATGAACGATCTGGACACGCGATCTGTGGTCGCCGGATATCTGGGCAAGAAGAAGAGAACACCATCGATGAGGGGACCGTGAAGCGAGCGGTGGCGGAGCTGGAGACCGACTCACGCACCGGGCGTCTCATGCCGGTGACATCACGCCGCTCTTGACCGACGAAGAGCGTGACCGGGGGCGAGACGAGTATCGTGTCCGGCTGCACCCGTCTCCGGCAGTTGACAGGACCAGTCAGGCATTGTAGAAGATAAGCAATCACTAAACCCGGTGGGTGGGACAGATGGAGTATAGGAAAGCTGAACTCTTCAAAGCCCTGAGCGCGGAGTCCCGCATCAGAATCGTTGAGCTCCTCAGGCAGAGAGGTCCTCTTGGCGTGAACCAGATGGCGGAAGCCATGGGCATTACTCCTTCGGCGGTATCGCAGCACCTGAAGATCCTGCGGTACGCCGGTTTGGTGCAGAGCGAGCGCAAGGGGTGTTGTTTGCCGTACGAGATCGATCACGCCGCCATGGCCCAGTGCAGGGAAGTCATCGCCGAAGTCTGCGACTGCGGCTGCAAGGGAACCTGTCGAGCGCGGAACGCGGAGGACGATCTTGCCTTTCTGATAGGACGCGAGCGGGAACTCCGAGAGGAACTCGAGGAGGTGCAGGCCGGCATCAGGGACATCCAAGGCGAGGGGTAGCTCTTTTTTTGCAAAGCTGTTCAGTAGTTGCTTTCTTGCTAAAGCCTGTCGCGTAGGCCGGTAGCAGATCCGGAAATGCTGAAGAGATCCGAAGGGAGGTGATGCAGAATGTGCCGATCACGGTTAGCTCCGAGAAACGTCGGCGAGATTCCGTGTACCTGCGGCTGCGGATGCGATCGCGATTCCTCGTTCCGTCGTTTCTCCACTCGCGAGGAGGAACTGGAGTCGCTGGAGTCCTACAAGGACCAATTGCAGAGGGAACTGGCGGGCGTGGAACAACGCATCAAGGAATCGTAGGGCCTGTGGGAACGGCCCGGTGAAGGTGTCACGCCGGCGCACGATCCTTGTCTGAGGGTAGGAGGGGTTTCGCGACCACCTGGCTCGCGACCCCCTCCTACCGCTCGACACCGCCGAGGCGAGCCTGCTATTCGAGGTGGTTTGTCGCCGCTACGAACGCGGCTCGATCGTTCTGACATCGAACAAGGGCTGGCGGCGAGTGGAGCCTGGTGTTCTCAGGCGACACAGTGGGGTCAGTCTTCGACCGGCGCTGACAGTCACCGCGCCTTAACGTCTATCAATGCGCGCTCGTGTGAACGGCAGCACGATTCCAAGTATGATAGCCAAGTGGAATGCGGTGTCCCAATTCACCGACCCCGACCCGTGGGCTATCAGGCTGTACGGATATGTCACGGCGGCGGCAACCACAAACGTCACTGGAATCGTGATCGCCATGTCGACCAGCAATCCCTTTGCATTCATCGTTCTACCCTCCGTGTCTATTGTGATGAGCGAGTCCGGCCAACCGTTGTGGCGCATCAGTTGCGAGGCGCGACGTCCCGCTCACTACCCAGCCTACCTTCCGAGCGCTGACTATGCTGGATGCGCCCGTTATCCCGGGTGCCCGATGACCCGTGCGACGTCACGGAGCGAGGCACCCAGCGAGAAGAGGGACTTCATCATGAGATCGAGCGTCACAGAGGCGTCGGCCGCCTCCATCTTCGCGACCCGCGACTGACTCGAGCCGATTATCTTCGCGACCTGGGTCTGGGTCCAGCGGTGCTCCCGCCGCGTCTGCTTCAGGTAGTCCGCAAGAGCCAGCTTGACCTCGACCAGCTGCGCCTCATCAGGTGAGAGTCCGAGGAAATCGGGAACATCGCCTACACGCAACCCTGCCGCCTCGAGCTTCCTCTGCTTTGCCTCGTCCATCACTGCCTCCCGCTACAGTGCGTCGTACTCACGGCACCGCCGCTTGCATGTGTCGATCACTCTCCGGGACGTCTGCTACGTCTTCTTCTTGAACACTTCCACGATGACGATCGCGTCCGCGTCGATGCGATAGATGATCCGCCACGTGGCTTCTTCATCGACGACTCGCAGTTCATGACAGCGCCACCGATGGAAGGCATCGGGCGCGACGCCGGCATCCCAAGCGTCTCTGCGCGTTGGAGCCACCTCAGCAGAACGCCCGCCTCGATGCGAGCATCCTCCGAGAACGGTGGCGTCTTGATCTCACCCTGGAACCACACCAGTGGCTTGTCAGCGTCCGCCATCGTCCCCAGAGTATGTCAGGTCTGACATACCCGTCAAGCCTTCCTGCTGCTCGGCATAACGTGGATTGGATGGAGCAGACTCGCCGCTCCCCTGCCATGATGACCGCCGGAATCGGTGCGTCCGCTCCATCCACTGGTTCGACACGTCCGGCCTCGATCACTGCAGGCCAATCGAAAGTGCTTGACTCAGGACTTGAGCGATGATATTCAAATGAATACTAGAGTACTTGAACTAAAGGAGCCCTCATGGTCAGCTACGCAAGAGACAAGGCGGCGCTGTACGAACAGTTCGCACGCGTCGGCAAAGCGTTGTGCAGCGCCAGGCGCCTCGAACTCATCGACCTCCTCCTCCAGGCCGAGCGCACGGTAGAGGTCCTCGCCGGGGAGACGGGCATGTCCGTCGCCAACACCTCACATCACCTCCAGGTCCTCAAGCAGACACGCATCGTCGAGTCCGAACGAGACGGGAATCACGTGATCTACCGCGTGGCCGGCGAGCACGTGGGGGCCTTGCTCGCCGGCGTCCAGCAGTTCGCCGAGGAGAGCCTGGCCGAGGTCGAGGCCATCACCCGCCGCTTTCACGACCAGCGCGAGGACATGGAAGCCATCGACCGCGAGCAGCTCATATCGCGGGCGCAATCAGGCGACACGATCGTACTCGACGTCCGGCCCCGCGAGGAATACGAGGCGGGGCACCTTCCCTTTGCCCAGTCTCTGCCTCTCGAGGAGCTCGAACAGCGCCTGGCGACGCTGCCCAAAGACAAGCAGATCGCCGCGTACTGTCGCGGTCCCTTCTGCGTGCTCGCCGTGGAGGCCGTAGACACGCTTCGCCGGCGAGGATTCGACGCGGTCCGCCTGGAGGACGGCGTCCGCGAATGGCAAGAGCACGGATTGCCCGTGGAGCACGCCAAGACATGTACCTAGGGAGTGATCGCGATGCGCTACCTGTTCGTCCTCAACGACCCCCCGTACGGCACTGAACGTTCCTACAACGCTTTGCGCCTTGCCGACCGGCTGATCAAGACCGACGAGAGCGCCCAGGTCACTGTCTTCCTCATGGCGGACGCGGTTGCCTGCGCCAAAGCGGGCCAGCAGACGCCGGATGGCTACTACAACCTGGAGCGGATGCTCAAGCCCGTCCTGCGCAGAGGGCGCGTACTGCTGTGCGGAACGTGCACGGACGCGCGTGGGCTCTCCCAGGAGGAGCTCGTCGACGGCGCCGAGCGCAGCACCATGGTCGAACTGACGGAGGAGACTATCGCGGCCGACAAGGTGCTGGTCTTCTAGCGACACGGGGCAAAGGGGCACTCATGGGATTCTCACCGTTCCACTTCCAGGCGCCGCTGGCGGCGGGCGGCGTCGCGCTCATGGCGTATAACTGGCTTCACTCGACGGTACCTCATGGCGAAGGACCCTTCAGGCTCGCCGACATCTCGTGGGGTGCATTGAGCGCCATGCAGATCGCCCTGTACGGCCCGCTGGTCGCTATCGTGATCGTGATGGCGGCGGCGCACGTGCTGCTCTCGCTGGCGTACGCAGGAGGGCTGGTCCGCTGGCGTGCGGACGAGCGGGGCTACCGCGAGTTCGTGGACGGTCCCGTCGCGGGAGCCACCGGGGCATTCGTGCCGACGGCCTCAGGAGCCATGACGGTCGCGGTCGCGCTGGCGGTGCTTCCGTTCGTGGTGCCGGAAACGGTCGCCTCGCGGACGCTGATCTCCGTCGGCTCGGTCGCATTCCTGGGGCTGCTTGCGACCGCGCTCGCTCTCGAAGCCGGCATGCTCGGCAGGCTCTTCGGGCGCCCGTTCGACACGTCCGGACTGAGCTTCGTGTGGCTGGTGGACGCGTTCGCGTTCGGCCTGCTGGCGCTGGCCGGGACCGGGCTGGCAGCTGCAGCGGACAGTCGGATGCTCGCATCGGTCACAGCAATCGGCTCGGTGATCGCACTGGTGGTCGGCTCGGTCCTGCTGGCGAGCAAGCTCGGTGTGCTCGTCGGCGCGCAAGTCAGGTCTGGAGCCCTACCCGACACCAAGATCCAGCCGGCGTTCTTCCTCCTCGTGCCGATCACGTGCCTGTACGGCGTGAGCTACCACCGGATTCTTCTCCACGTGCAGGGATGGTTCGGCGTCGAGGTCGCGCTCCCGTCGTACTTCCTGATCACCTTCTCCTGGGCCGCCGCGATCGCCTGGGGAGCGTTCGTCGTCTACCTGATCAGAGACTACTTTCGCAGCTACTTCAGAACGAGCGAGTACTTCCCGGCGCAATGGGCGATGGTTTGAGCGCTCGTCGGCTCCCAGGTCCTGGGAGTGTTCGTGTTCGCGTCCTACTATCCGAACGCGGTCCTGTCGTGGCTCAACTACGGCGCCGTCATTGTCGCCACGATCGTCTACGGGGTGGTGTTCGGCAAGTTCTTGCGGGCTCGGCGCACGGCGCCCGCGTAGGGCGACCAGGAGATCTCTCATGGACCGCATCTACCTCGACCACAACGCCGGCACTCCGCTCGCCGCCGAGGTGCGCGAGGCGATGCCGCCGTATCTGGAGGAGGCGTACGGCAACCCCTCCAGCGCGCACTGGGCCGGCGCTCCCGCCCGCGCAGCCGTGGAGCACGCTCGGGACCAGACAGCCGATCTGCTCGGTTGCGTTCCCTCCGAAGTCGTGTTCACGAGCGGCGGCACCGAGGCGAACAATCACGCGATCAAGGGCATCTTCCTTGCCGAAGGGGCCTCAGGCCATTTCGTCACGAGCGCGGTCGAGCATCCGGCGGTCATGCGACCACTGCGGTTCCTGGAATCGCTGGGCGCCGACGTGACGGTCGTGCCGGTGGACCGTTTCGGCATTGTGGATCCGTCCGACGTCGCACGAGCTATTCGCTACGACACCGTGCTCGTCACGGTGATGCATGCGAACAACGAGGTGGGCACGGTCCAGCCCGTCCGCGAGACCGCCCGGCTGTGCCGCGACGCCGACCTGCTCTTCCACACCGACGCCGCGCAGTCCGCCGGCAAGATCCCGACAGACGTCGGCGAGCTCGGCGTGGACATGCTCTCCGTGGCGGGTCACAAGCTCAACGGGCCCAAAGGCGTCGGGGCACTGTACGTGCGCGACGGGATCATCCTGGAGCCGCTGATGCACGGCGCGGGACACGAGCGCGGTCGCCGCGCGGGCACCGAGAACGTCCACATGGCGTTCACCGGGCTCACGCCGAGCGAGCACTCGAGCGGTCGAGCCGTCATCAGGGCTCCATCACCAAGACCGGCAACGCGCACATCCGCCTCGTGCTCGTGGAGTCGGCCTGGGCCTACCGGCACGCGCCCGTGGTGCGCGGCAAGCTCAAGAAGCGCCTCGAGGGGCAACCGCCCGAGGTCGCCGCAAGGAAAGGTGGACACGCCTTGGCTGGGGCCACGCTTTCGGCCAGGCTCCTATGAAGTCACGACGGCGACCCCTCGGGTACCCGACGGATGTCAGGAATCCCACAGGGGCAGAGTGATACCAAGGATGCGCCTGTTAGCCACGCATCTCGTCGTCGGGCCGGTCAGGCAGGCGACGAGCATGCCATACGGCAACGATCCACACGGTGTCGTCCACGATCCGGTGGAAGAAGCGATACGGAGGCACCGGTAGCTCACGGTGTGGAAGATCGGGGAACTCGGGGATCACGTGGCCCGAGTGCGGGTGTTCACGCAACA
Source organism: uncultured Eubacteriales bacterium (assembly GCA_964406675.1). Classification (GTDB taxonomy): domain Bacteria; phylum Actinomycetota; class Coriobacteriia; order Anaerosomatales; family JAUVQN01; genus CAYOSP01. The sequence continues at coordinate 55,262 of CAYOSP010000011.1, forward strand.
GGACGATCACGGCCTCTGCGCGTTGCTGGACGGTTGCAGCTCCCGCAGCGCTCTTGGAGCGCAGATAGCGAAGCGCCTCGAGATACTGTCGGTCCGCCTGAGGGGTGAACCTCACCTGCACGCGCCTACTGCTCTTCTTCTACCAGAGCGCGAGCTTCTGCCATCACATCGTCTGCATCGCGCCCGACGCCGGCGGCGATCTCGGCATCGCCGCGAGCGAGGATGCGGAGCAGTTCATTCTCGTGTTGGGTTCGCTCGTAGGATTCAGGGCTCACCAACACGGCAGATGCGCGCCCGCGCTGCGTGATGACTACGGGCTCATCCGATGCGGCGACGCGCTTGATGATGCCGGCGGTGTCCTGGCGCAAGTCCGAGATAGGAACGATAGAGGGCAATGTGGCCACTAGACACACCTCCTAGGGTACAACCAATGATACCATGCAAGATGCTGTGGCTAACGTCGTGGCGCATCAGTCGCGAACGAGCGGCTGCGTTCTCAGCCTAGCGCGTGCGTGAGTCGGCTGGAAGCGCTGGTTAGGAATGCCGGCCTGACCCTCATTCGCCCTACTTTGCCCCCACATCCAGCTTCTCGGCCAGGCCGTCAGCCCACTTTCCGACCGCATCCCAGTCGCGCAGGTCGACCGCGCCCATCTGGCGCATTGCGGGGTTGTTGTCCGGGAAACGAAGATGTTCGGGATCGAGACGTCCGCCGAACACGGTGACGGAGACGGGTGCGAGCCAGGCATGCTTGGCGAGCCCTTTGTCCAGATGCCCACGTGTGCCAGCGTACTGCTCGGGGGTGTCCTCGATGGGACCCATCCCGAACACGGCAACAGGGATTTGCTCGAGAGCTCGATGGTGGCGCTTCAGGAACTTGTGGGCCGATCCGCGCCATCTGAAGAAGTACAGAGCGACACCGAGCACTACAGCGGAGAACCCATCGAGATCCTTGACTGACTCCACCGGCTGCACGACGGCATCGAGTCCACGGTTGCGAAGTACTGTCGCAATCGCCTCTGCGACTTCCCCGGTCGAGCCGTACTTGCTCGCGTAGGTCACGAGCACCTTCGCCATCTTCCTCTACCCTCATCTCGGAAGCCCGGCCATTTCTAACGTGTTGGCGCTTCAGCCGCGAACGAGCGGCCGCATTCTCAGCCTACCGTT
>CAYOSP010000012.1:0-16972 GCA_964406675.1 uncultured Eubacteriales bacterium
GTCAGATCCCCTCCTGCGCCTCCACCATCTCCTTGACCTTCATGAGCCGCGTGAGGTTGCTGCGCTCCGCTTCGTCCAGCTTCATCTGGATCTCCCGGACCGTCTCGGTGAGCTGAGGGATGAGCACGTGCTCGAGCGCGTTCACCCGACGGCGGGTGCGCTCGATCTCGGCGGCGAGCAACTCGATCGCCTTCTCCCGCTCGGCGAGCTCCACCAGCCGCGGCGCCACCTCGGAGAGCGAGGCGAGCGCCTCGTCGAGCACCGCGGGGGTGGTGGCGAGGGAGTAACCCGCGGGAGACGGCAGCTCGCCGACCTCGAAGTCCGGCACCATCACGCTCATGACGCTGTGCTCCCGGGCCGTCACGAACCCGACCGGCTCGCCGGCGAGCAGCGCCTGCGTGAGCTGCGCGCCGCCGGCCTCGCCGCGAGCGACCGCGAGCAGGCCGTACGCGTTCCTCAGCCCCTTCTCCACGTCCGCGCGCAGGCGTCGGATCGCCTGGATGCGGGACATGAACTCCTTCATGAGCTCGTCGAGCTTGTCCTTGAGCAGCTTGTGCCCGCGCTGGGCGACCTCGCGCCGCTTCTTGAGGCGGAGGAGCTCCATCCGGTTGGGATTCACCCTCTGTTGCGGCACGCGCTCACCCCCCGACCTGCCGGTAGACGATCCATCCGACGAGCGCGAGCAGTGCCACCACGTTCAGGACGCGCAGCGCCACCGCCCAGCCGCTCATCCGCCCGCCGACCTCTCCGGCGGCGCGCGCGGTCGCGACCTGGAACGCGATCAGCGCGAAGACCAGGACGATCAGGACGGCCCACAGGACGAACGTGATCACTCGGCCTCATCCTCGGCCTCATCCTCGGCGGGCATGTAGCGCTCGATGTACTCGTCCTTGATGCGCTTGAGCTCCGTGTACGGCAGCAGCGTCATGAGCTCCCAACCGATCGAGAGCGTCTCCTCGACGGTGCGCTCCTCGTCGACACCCTGCGCGATGAAGCGCTCCTCGAACGCGTCGGCGAAGGCCACGAACGCCTTGTCCACGTCGGAGAGCGCCGCCTCGCCGAGGATGACGGCGAGCTCCTTGGCCTGGATGCCGCGCGCGTACGCGCCGAACAGCTGGTTCGACAGGTCCGCGTGGTCCTCGCGCGTCTTGCCGGGCCCGATGCCCTTCTGCTTGAGGCGCGAGAGGGAGGGCAGCACCGCGATCGGCGGGTAGACGCCCTGACGGTTGAGGTTGCGGTCGAGGATGATCTGCCCCTCGGTGATGTAGCCGGTGAGGTCCGGGATGGGGTGCGTCTTGTCGTCCTCGGGCATCGACAGGATCGGGATCTGCGTGATCGAGCCCGACATCCCCTGGATGCGGCCGGCTCGCTCGTAGAGCGTGGCGAGGTCGGTGTAGAGGTAGCCGGGGTACCCGCGACGCCCGGGGACCTCCTTGCGCGCGGCGGACACCTCGCGCAGCGCCTCGCAGTAGTAGGTCATGTCGGTGAGGATCACGAGGACGTGCATGTCCTGGTCGAACGCGAGGTACTCGGCGGCGGTGAGCGCCATGCGCGGCGTGGCGATGCGCTCGACCGCCGGATCGTCGGCGAGATTGAGGAACAGCACCGCGCGCTCGATGGCCGCCGTCTCCCGGAACTCGCGGATGAAGAAGTCGGCGTCCTCGAAGGTGATGCCCATGGCGGCGAACACCACGGCGAACTCGCCCTCGAGCTTGCCGCCCACCTTGCGGGGGTCGTCGCTGCGCTCGAGCACCGCGGACTGGCGCGCGATCTGCGCGGCGAGTTGGTTGTGCGGCAGCCCGGAGCCCGAGAAGATCGGCAGCTTCTGGCCACGCACGAGCGGGTTGAGGCCGTCGATGGCGCTCACGCCGGTCTGGATGAAGTCGTCCGGGAAGTCGCGCGCGGTCGGGTTGATCGGCGTGCCGTAGATCGAGCGGCGCGTGTCCGGCAGGATCTCGGGGCCGTCGTCGCGCGGCCGCCCGAGGCCGTCGAACACCCGACCGAGCATGTCGCGACTCACGCCGAGCTCGAGACCCTTGCCGAGGAAGCGCACCTTCGTCTCGCTCGGGTTCGAGCCGCGCGTGCCCTCGAACGCCTGCACGAGCGCCACGTCGCTGGACACCTCGAGCACGTTGCCGAGCGAGTGGGTACCGTCCGGGAACTCGAGTTCGACGAGCTCGCCGTAGTCGACGTCGGCGACGTTCTCGACGAGCAGCAGCGGGCCGACGATGTCCCGCGTGGTCATGTATTCGCGGACCATCTAGCGGCCCTCCTCTCCATGGGGGCGTTCGCTCGAGCCGCCACCTGCGTCGCTCGAGCCGCCGCGCGTGCCGGCCGAGCCGCCGCGCGTGCCGCTCGGACTCGTCGCCGGCTCCTTCGCCGACACGATCTGCGTGTCGATCTCGGCCATGATGTCGTCGTACTCCTCGTCGAGCCGGTCCTCTTCCACGTACTTGGCCCGCGTGATGCGCTCGCGCACCGGCGCCTCGAAGATGTCGGACAGCTCGCCGCCCTCCTTCTGGGCCTCGCGGGCGCGCTCGTCGAAGTGCAGGATCAGCTCGAGCAGGCGGGCCTGCTTGGCGAGCGAGGTGAACTGGTCGTCGTCGCGGAAGGCGTTCTGCTGGAGGAAGTCCTCACGGATGGACTTGGCGGTCTCCATGAGGATCTGCTCCTCGGCGCTCAGCGCCTCCATGCCCACCAGGCGGACGATCTCGGCGAGCTCGTTCTCGCGCTGGAGGATCGCCATGCACCGGTCCCGCCTCCGGCCGAAGTCACCGCTCACGTGCTCGTCCCAGTACTCCTTCACCCGGTCGAGATAGAGGGAGTAGCTCACGAGCCAGTTGATCGCGGGGAAGTGACGCTCGTAGGCGAGCTTGTCCTCGAGCGCCCAGAAGACCTTCACCACGCGCAGCGTGTTCTGCACGACCGGCTCGGAGAGGTCGCCGCCGGGAGGCGACACGGAGCCGACCACGCTCACGGAGCCCTCGCCGCCTCCGAGCGTCTCCACACGACCGGCGCGCTCGTAGAAGTTCGCGAGCCGGGTGCCGAGGTAGGCGGGGAAGCCCTCCTCGCCGGGCATCTCCTCGAGCCGGCCGGATATCTCGCGCATCGCCTCGGCCCACCTCGAGGTGGAGTCCGCCTGCAGGACCACGTGATACCCCATGTCGCGGAAGTACTCGGCCATGGTGATGCCCGTGTAGACGCTCGCCTCGCGCGCGGCCACCGGCATGTTCGACGTGTTCGCCACGAGCACCGTGCGCTTGATGAGCGACTCGCCCGAGTACGGGTCCTCGAGCTCCGGGAACTCCATGAGCACGTCGGTCATCTCATTGCCGCGCTCGCCGCAGCCGATGAACACGACGATCTGCGCGTCGGACCACTTGGCGATCTGGTGCTGGGTGACGGTCTTGCCCGCGCCGAACGGCCCCGGGATCGCCGCCACGCCGCCCTTGGTGAGCGGGAAGAAGGTGTCGATCACGCGCGTGCCGGTGCTGAGCGGGTGGAACGCGGCGAGCTTGCGCGTCCTCGGGCGCGCGATGCGCACCGGCCACTTCTGCATCATCGTGAGGTCGACGGTCTCGCCGTCCTCGGTGCGCAGCGTCCCCACGGCGTCGGTCACGGTGAAGGAGCCGGACGCGATCGAGGCGATGGTACCGGACACGTTCGGGGGCACGAGCACGCGGTGCTCGACGACCACGTTCTCCTGCACCGTGCCGATGATCGAGCCGGCATCGACGCGGTCGCCCTCCTTGACCGAGGGCACGAACTCCCACTTCTTCTCGCGGTCGAGACCGGGAGCGGTCACGCCGCGGGAGAGGAAGGCGCCGGTCTGGCCCCGCAGCACGTCGAGCGGGCGCTGCACGCCGTCGTAGACGGCCTCGAGCATGCCGGGGCCGAGCTCCACGGAGAGCGGCGCGCCGGTGGCCTCCACCGGGTCACCCGGACCGATCCCCTCGGTCTCCTCGTACACCTGGATGGAGGCCTTGTCGGCCCGCATCTCGATGATCTCGCCCATGAGCCCGTCCTCGCCCACCCGGACGAGGTCGTACATCTTCGAGCCGGTGAGACCCTCGGCCACGACCAGCGGGCCGGCCACCTTGACTATCGATCCTCGCTCCATCTACCTACTCTTCCTCTTCTCGGATCAGCGTGCTCGTACCGAGCGCGCGTTCGATCGCGCGCGTGAGTCGTTCCTCGCCGACGCTGCGGGTGCTGCCCGCGCCGGGTATCACCGTGACCGCCGGCAGCGGGGAGTCCGCCGACTCCGCGGTGAGGTCCTCCAGTTCCGCCTGCACCTGCTCGGTGAGCAGGACCGCGGCGTACTCACCGCCGAGGAGCTCGTCCCACAGGTCCCGTGCCTCGGCGGGATCCTCGACCGGGAACACGGCGAAGCCGAGCGGCCGGAACCCCGACACGCTCACCGCGTCACCGACCACGGCGACCTTGTGGCTCATGCGCACGGCCCCCTCATGCGGACGCCTTCATGCATACGGTCCCTCTCATGCGTACAGCTCCCGCATCCTGTCGCGCAGCGCGTCCTTGTCCAGCCCGGACAGCTTGCCGAGGAGCAGCATCCGAAGGATCACGATCTCGGAGTGCCGCGCGATGACGTAGCCGATGACCGGCTCCATCCCGGTGGGGACCATGCGCGCCTGACGGGCGTGGCGCATCAGCAGGTTGTCGGCGACGACGTCCAGGCGCTCCACGCGCGCGATCTCCTCCGGATCGGTGCCGCGATAGGGCCCGAGCCGCGTGAGCCGCGCCGTCATCTCCTCGACGTCGAGCGGATAGAGGGACATCAGCTCGCCCGGATCCACCTCGCCGCCCTCGATGAGCGCCTCCTCCGCCTCGGCCGCCTGCCGCCCGAGCCGCTTGCCGCGCACGATCGTACGCAGGTTCGAGAGGTCGATCATGAGCCGGACCAGGCTCCGCAGGTAGTCGCTGCCCGATCCCTCGGCGTGCTCCACCAACTCCCGATACATCGCGTGATCCACGACCACGTCGACCCGGTCGGCATCGATCCCGCCCTCGGGGCCCATGGTCTTCTGCGCGACCTCGCGCAGGTCGGGCGGCAGTTCCTCGAGTTCTCGCTCGAACGACTCGCGATCGACCGTGCCGTGCGAGACGAGCAGCTCCTCGGCGTCCGCGCCCAGCGCTTGGGCCTTCAGCATCCCGCGCAGGTTCACGTAGTCCTCCTGGCGGCGGAAGAAGCGCACGACGTCCTCGGGCAGACGCGCCTCCTCCAGGAACCGGAAGAGGTCGGTGTTGAACCGGTCGAGGCCCTCCTCCACGTCCTTGCCCGTCCGGATCTCCCCGAGGTACGTCCCGTACACGGTGTCCACGATGACCCGGCGCTGCTCGGCCAGGTCCTCGGCGTCCAGGAGCCGCTGCAGCGTGGCGTCCGTGAGCAGCTCGGACTCGAGCACGCGCACCCGGCCGACGGCGTATCCGTAACGGATGGCGTCCCGTATGGTGCCGCCGTACGCCACTCAGGCCTCCCCGTCCCCGGACCCGTCGCCGAAGAGGATGTCCGCCGCGAGCGCGGCGAGCTCGTCATGGCGCTGCCGCAGGGTCGCATCGGGCGATATCTCGACCCGCATCCTGTCGCCTTCCAGCACCACGCCGCGGTCCAGTGCCCCCGGATCGTCCGCGTAGGCGAAGGAGGCCGCGTCGCCCTCCTCCGAGGACGGCTCGCTCGCCTCGGCTCGGACCGCTTCCGGCAGCAGGTCGCGCAGGCGGTCGAGGTCCTCCCGACCCATCCGCACCGTCTCTCCGCCACGGGCGGAGGCCACCATCGAGCGCGCGAGAAGGCGAGCGTAGTCCTCGTCGTCGAGACCCACGAGCCGCGTGCGCGCCTCGCGCATCACGCGATCGACGAGTTCCGCGCGCGCCCGCAGGCTCGCGTCCCGCGCCTTCAGCCGGGCCGCCGCCATCCGCGTGTCCGCGTCACGGTGCGCCCGCGCGCGCGCCTCGGCGAGCACCCGCTCGCGCATCGCCTCGGCCTCACGCCGGCTGCCCGAGACGATGACCTCGGCCTCCTCCTGCGCGGCCTGGACGACCGAGGCCACATCGGCGTCGGCGTCGGTCTCTATGCGTCTGATGATGTCTGTGAGCGCCACGACGCTAACCGACGTAGATTCCCTGGAGGGAGATCAGTATCAACACGGTGGTGATGAGCGCGAACACCGCGTACGTCTCGACGAGCGCCGGGAAGATGAGCGCCTTGCCGGCGTCCTCGTCGCGGCGGGCCACCATGCCCGACGCCCCCGATGAGGTCAGTCCCTGATAGATACCGGTGACCAGACCGAGCGCCGCCACCGGGAGACAAGCGAGCATGATCTCGAAGCCCGCGTGGCCGGTGAGCGTGATGTCGCTGGTCGCCCCCAGTATCTCGAAGAGGATCATCACCATGATCGCCGTGATGAACCCGTAGATGCCCTGCGTGGAGGGCATCGCCGCGAGGGGCAGGATGCGGCCGAACTTGCCCGCGTCCTCCGTCACGATCCCCGCCGCGGTGTTGCTCGCGCTACTCAGACCGATCGCGGACCCGATCCCGCCTCCGATCATCGCGAGCACCGCGCCCATGATCGCCCACGTGATCCCGGGCAGACCCATTACCGTTGCCTCGTTCACCTGTTCGTTCCCCCTTCCTCCCGCGCCGTCCTCCGGCGCAGGACCAGTGCCTTCGTCTCGTAGCCGAACGGGCGGTGCACTTCACCGCCGCCCTCGTAGAACTTGCTGAAGAACTCGACGAACTGCAGGCGCAGCGGATGCACGAACGCGCCCAGCAGACTGATGACTATGTTGAAGGCGTGGCCGACCACGAGGATCAGTACCGCGCCGAGTATCCCGATGATCGCGGCGGCGCCGTCCATCGGCATGAGCCCCGCCAGGATGTTCATGACCTGACCGACGAGCACGCTCGCGATGCCGAGCGCCGCGAGGCGCGTGTAGGACAGGAAGTCCGAGAGCTGGCCGGTCACGGTGTTGAACGACTCGTACATGCCGCCGAGCACCCCGAGGAACGACGCGCGCACCGCCTTGGACGCGACCAGCCCGAGGCTCGTGCCGACGAGGATCCACGCGACCCAGGACGGCCCGCCCAGCGCCAGCACGACGAGCCACGCGACCGCGACCGCGATCCACACGTAGCCCCACGTCCGGTCCCACGCGACCGCTCCCGTCCTCGCGGGCGCGGTGAAGACGTCCCCCTTGATGAGCACGACCGCCCCCAGGCCGAGGGTGAGCGCCCAGCGCACGGTCCCCGGCGCGAGCGCGACCACGGCGATGCTCGCCCAGAGCAGCATGGTCGACGCCTCGGCGGCGATGGCCGCCGGACCCGCGTCGTCCCGCCACAGACGGTACGTCTGCACCGTCACGCCGAAGAGCACCTGCACCACCCCGAGCAGGACGGTGAAGACGAGCAGCGCCGTCACCTCGTCGATGGGACGCAGGATGACGAGCGCCTGCAGGAAGCGGGGGAGCTGATCGGTCTCGATCGCGAAGTACGAACCGGTCAGCACTCCGACGAGCATCGAAGCCGCTCCGCCGTACATGAGCAGGTCCATGAACTTCTTGACGCCGGGGGCCACGTCGAGGCGGTGTTTGATCAGCCAAGCCGCCGCGGCGAGGCTCAGCCCGTAGCCGAGATCCCCTATGGCCAGTCCGAAGAACAGGAAGAAGAAGCCGGCCATGAGCGGCGTGGGGTCCACGTCACCGTAGCGGGGCCGCCCGTAGAGATCCGTGAGCACCTCGAAGGGCTGGAGCCACCGGGGATTCGACAGCGCCACGGGGACGCGGTCCTCCGGGTCGGGGTCGGCCAGCTCGAGATCCACGTCCTCGAACCCGGAGATCGCCGACTCGAGCTCGCCGACGTCGTCCTCGCGCACCCACCCGTGCAGGATGAACGTGCGCTGGGTCGAGGCGAAGGAGTCCGAGACGGACGCGGCGGCCCGCCGGGTCGCCATGGCCTCGGCCAAGGCGACGGCTTCACCGTAGTGATGCTCGGCGAGCCCCGTGGCTCGTGCGACCAGCACGTCGTCCTCGGCGCTCAACCGCCGGAGTCGCTCCTCCGCGTCGGCGAGTTCCTCGGCCGGGTAGTCGTGCAGGCCCTCGAACCGCGCCTCCTCGAACTCCAGGACGGATAGCGCACGGCGAAGCGCCTCGACGTGGTCGCGGTGGACCATGAGCACCCAGGCCTGCCGTCTGCCCTCGGTGGGCAGTTCCTCGACGCTCAGTTCGTCCAACTCCGCACGCAGCTGCTCGCGGATCTCCACCGCCTTCTGTGTGGGGACGGTGCCGGCGAGCAACGACACTTGATCGGTGGAGTGCAACGCCTCTATCTGCATGTGCATGCCGGTCCATGGCCGCAGCGCCTCGCACCGCTCCTCCAGCCGTCCGCGCTCGCGGTCGATGTCCGCGATCCTCGCGGAGATACTCTCCGTCTCCTCGTACAGCTCGGAGAAGGCTTCGTCGTGTTCGAGCTCCAGGAAGCGGTCTTCGTCCAGATGGAACTTCTCCGAGATGAAGGACGAGAAGGGGATGTCGGGCTCGCGATGACGCCCGAGGAAGTCACGCACGAATTCCGCCCGGGCCGAGTGCTCCTCGAGACGATGGAGCAGGGCGACGTCGACCAGGTGGACGTCCGCGGGCTCGTCCTCGGCGGCGGTGGTGATCTCGAGGACGCCCGCCTGCTGGAGCGCGTGGACGACATCGTCGAGCACGACCTGATGGCCGAAGGCGGTGACCTTGCGCATGCGAGCGACGCCCAAGGTCAGCCCACCAACTCCCGCACTACCGCCTCGACCGCGTCCGTCACGCGTCCCTCGGCGGCGGCGACCTCCTCACGCATCCGGGCGCCCTCGCGGCTCTCCAAGCGCTCCGCCTCGCGCTCGGTCTCGTCGAGGATGCGGCGGCGGACGGATTCGGCCTCCTCGTGCGCCTCCCGCTCCGCCTCATCGAGGACGAGGCGGGCCTCGGCCCTGGCCTCTCCGATGATGGTGGCGGCGCGCTCGCGCGCCTCGTCGACCGCCCGACGGGCGCGCTCTTCAGCGCGCGTGATCTGCTCGAGCTTCTCCATGGCGGGACCCCGTTGGTGTCGCCTGCTGACCCTCCCCGAACGTGGCGTACATTCTAGCATGAGCCGATGACGCTTCCTTGACGGTCAAGCGGGCAGGCGGGCGGGTAGGCGTACGCGATCGGGCGGTCGGGACCGACACTCCGGCAAAGGTGTCGGCGTGGTCCCGCCGCCCGGCGGACGGTATGATGGTCACGTGATGGAGATCCGCCGCCCAGACCGCCGCTCAGCCCGGCTCCGACGCTCGACCCGGCTCCGACGCTCGGGCCCACATCGAACCGTGGGGGCTTCGGGCGAGAGGCGTCATAGCGGCGTGAGCACGTACTCTCGAACGAACTCCCGAACGAGCTCCCGCTACCCGATCATGCTCACGTTCGTGGTGTCGGTCGCGCTGGTGGCGCTGCTGCTCGCGGGCTCCGCCGGAGAGCGGCCCGAGGCGTCACACCACGCCGAGTCGACCGGCCGGACCGTCGGGGTGAGCGTGGACGCTACGCCGACCCCCTTCTTCGCCTCGTATCGCAGCCTCCAACTCTGCCTCCCGGTGCGCCCCGAGGCGATCACCACGGTGGCCTTCCACCAGGCGGCGGGTCGGCACGCGCTCTCTCTCGATCCGCTCGTACCCGTGTCCGAACCCGGGACGGCGGACGATCCGGCCTCCACCGCGGCCACGGGGACCGCCGGCTCGACCGGGACCCGCTCCGCCGTCTGGTCCGGCAGCGCCATCCAGCTGTGGAGGAGCAATCGGAGCGGTCCGCCGGATACCGCCGTCGACTGTGGCGCCGCGCCCGGCAGCACCGTATACGCTCCGGTGAGCGGCACGGTCATGGAGGTCCGCCGATACTCGCTGTACGGCGAGTGCGACGACTTCGAGGTGCACATCCGTCCGGAGGGATGGGACGAGATAGACATCGTACTCATCCACATCGACGAGATAACGGTATCGCCAGGGGATGAAGTGATCGGCGGCCTGACGCCCATCGCCTCGGTGAGACGCCTCAGCGATCGGATCGACCTCCAGCTCGGACAGTACGCCGAAGACGGGGGCGATCACGTCCACATGCAGGTCAACGAGGTCGAGGACCCGCTGCGGTTGGAGTCCGTCGGCTCGTCGTAGCGCTCGTCCGCTATCGAGCTCCTCCACCACCCGGCTCGTCCGCTACCCGGCTCGTCCGCTACCCGGCTCGTCCGGCACGGCCGGACCCCGGTAGCGGCGCTCGAACTCGGAGCGCGGCAGCCGGACGCGTCTCCCGCACCCGGAGCAGCTCAGTCCGATGTCCATCCCCACGCGGGTCACCTCCCACGCGTTGGCCCCACACGGGTGCGCCTTCTTGAGAGCGACCACGTCGCCGGTCCTCACTTCGACACGCTTCACGCCGACGGCCTCCTTCAGGATCCCGGGATCCCCCTCGATCCCGGGATCCGCATCACGCATCCTACCCGGTCAAGTGAGAGTAACCGTTCATCATGCCGTTCGTCGGTCCAGGACTCCGCAATTGTGCCGTTCGGCACACCATCCGTCCATCCGTCGATAGTGACTTCACTCACACTCCCGACCTTTCGATGAGACAGGTGGCACCGGAAGAATCGAGCTGCCCGCGCGGACCAAGCCGACGGGCAGGAGAAGGAGGGAACAGAGATGAAGAGGATGATCCTGATCGGAGTCCTGGTCGTCGCGATGGTGGTCGGCGTGGTCGCGTACTCGTATGCGGATACGGCCTCCCAGAGCGTCACGGTCACGGCTACCCCCAACACGCGCCTCGAGTTCACCGTCGACGCCAACACCGTGGAATTCGGAGACGTCGACCTGGGGAGCACCTACTCCGACACCGTCGGCATGGAGGTCAAGTCCAACCGCCTGTGGGACATCGAGCTCGCCCAGGCCGACACCGAGTGGATCGCCGCAGCTGACGCGAGCGACAGCACCGCGCACACTGCGAGCGAGTTCCTGACCGACAGCCTCGACGACCCGGTCAACTCGAGCTCCGACGACACCGTCAGCGGCCTCAACCGCGGCGTGAAGAACTTCACCGCCACCTACGAACTGGACCTGACCTCGGACATGGCCTGGGAGCTCAACGGCGAGACCGAGTACTCGGACACCTTCACCTACACGATCACCCAGCAGTAGCCCAGAGCACCGCATCACGGATGAGAAGGGCCGGCCTGTGCGCCGGCCCTTCTTCGTGTGCATGGGGTCGCCGCGCAACGCAGCTCTCGTGTCCGACGGGCACGCTCGACGACGGCTCGCGAGCGTGGACGTGTCGATCACTCGTCCTCGGTGGGGCGCCCTCTACGCGTCGTCGTCATCGGGGTGACCGACGCCGGCATCATCGCCGGGGCCGCCCCCGAAGAGCGAGTCGGGAACCCGGATGTCGTCATCGGCCGAGCGGCCTTCGCCGCCACGAGCGCCGGGATGCGGTCCTCGGTGAGGCGTCCCGGCGGCGTCCGGCTCCGGACCGACATCAGCAGCGTCCGGTCCGAGACTCCTCGCGCCCGGCCCGCGTCTCTTGGAGACCGCACGCCTCCTCACGGACCGGTAGGTGAGCCACAGCACGAAGACTCCCACCACGACCACCACGAGTATCGCGAGCCAGAGCGGGATGACCCAGATCGTCGTGCGCTCCTCGAGCGTCGCGGGCTGACGAGTGCCACCTTCGGTGCCGAGCTCCTCCTGGTAGTCGACGAGCGCCACGAGCTCGTTCGGCCCGATCCCGACGCCCTCGAGGTCGAGCACGCCCGTGAACTCCTTGGCCGCTCCCGCGTACGTGACCGCCTCGGTCGCGAGTACCGACTCGAGCGCGGGCCGCTCGTCGTCGCCCACGGTGAGGCGAGCCGCATAGAACTTGTCGATGTTGCCGGCATTGGAGACGCGCACGGTGTACGGGAGCCGGTCGCCGATCACCACCGTGCGCGCGAACAGCTCACTGATGGAGAGGTCGTCGATGATGTCACCGACGATCCGCATGCGCAGCCGGGTGCCGATGCGTCCGGAGATCGCGGATCCGGTCTGAGGGCCCTGATCGCCCAGCTCGAACATGTGGAAGAAGATGAAGGCGCTGTGATCCCCCGGCGGCGCGTCCGCCGGAACGTCGATCTGGAAACGGACCGGGAAGCTCTCGCCCGGCTCGAGCTCGATGTAGGGGGCGTTCGCGTAGATCTTGGTGTCGTCCGGGACCTGGAGTCTGATCCAGCTCGCCGGGCTCTGGAGATACTCGCCCGGCTCTCCCGTCGGACGGGTGAACTCGACCCCACCCGCCTCGTCGTACTCCGCGTCAGCGGTATACAGCATCACTTGCAGGGTCGAGTCGCCCGGATTGTCCACGTTGACGATATCCTCGACCGTCTGGCCCGGCGCGAGTGACATCTCGATGGTCCCGCGGTCGACGCCGATGGTGACCTCGGCCCCGGCATCCGGTGGTGAGACCACTCCCGAACCCGACAAGAATGCGCCGAGCGACAGCAGCGTCGCGAGCGCGACGACCACGCCGCGCCGGGACGGCGACATCAGATCCCCACCGCTTCGCGGAAGGCCTTCACGTTGCGGCGGGCCACCGGGATCGGCGTCTCGTCACGGTCCGCGACGACCACCACGTAGGCGCCCTCCTGGCGGGTGATCTCCTTGATGGAGTTCAGATTGATGATGAAGCTGCGGTGCACGCGGTGGAAGGACTCCCGCTCGAGGCGCTCTTCGAGTTCGGAGAGGGTCAGGTCCACGATGTACTGCTGCTCGTAGGTGTGCACGTACGTCGACTTGTTCTTCGCCTGGACGAACACGATCTCCGGGATCTCGAGCAGCACCGTGCGCCCGGCCTTGCGTACCGCGAGCTTGCGGAACTCGCCCGACCCCTCCGACCCCGATCCCACACGCGTACTCACCAGGCCGCGCACGCGGGCCGCGAGCTCCAGTACGTTGAACGGCTTGGTCACGTACTGCTGCACGCCCTGCTTGAACGCGAGGATCTTCGCGAGGTCCTGGTTCTTGGCGGTGAGCATGATCACGGGGGTGTCGGCGATGAGGGGGTCGTTGCGGATCTCCATCAGCGCCATCCAGCCGTCGACCTTCGGCATCATGATGTCGAGGACGACGACGTCCACCCGTTCGGCACGCAGCACGTCCAGCGCCTGCGCCCCGTCGCCCGCCGTGTGTACGCGCATGCCGTCCTGCCCGAACGCGGTCGAGATCATCTCGCAGATGGACTCGTCGTCGTCGACGACCAGCACGCTGATGGGTTCGTTGTCCTTCATGCGGATCCGTCCTCCGACGAGCCGACTCGGACCGCGCCCGTCATCTCGGATGTGAGGAGTATAGCGCACCTCTCATGCGATGACGGACGAGGGAACCGACGGAGCGGGCGGCGGCGGGATACCGTCAGTCCGCCCCGCGAAGCCAGTCGTCCATGGCATGTGCCGACCGCTTGCCTGCTCCCATCGCCTCGATCACGGTCGCCGAGCCGGTGACGATGTCGCCGCCCGCATAGACCCCGGGGAGCGAGGTGGCCCCGTCCTCGTCGGCCACGACGTAACCGCGGTCGTTGAGCTCGAGTCCCGGCACCGCATCGACGAGCAGCGGGTTCGCGCGGGTCCCGACCGCCATGATCACCGTGTCGCAAGACAGTTCGAACTCGCTCCCGGTGATGCACACCGGGCGCCGCCTCCCGCTCTCGTCGGGCTCGGTGAGCTCCATCCGGCTCGCGACGAGGCCCGTGACCCAACCGTCGTGACCGAGGACCTCCTGCGGCGAGCAGAGCATCTCGAACTCGACACCCTCCTCGCGCGCGTGATGCACCTCCTCCGCGCGGGCCGGCATCTCCTCCTCGCCGCGCCGGTACACCAGCAGCACCCGCGCGGCCCCGAGACGCAGCGCCGTGCGGGCCGCGTCCATGGCCACGTTCCCTCCTCCGACCACGGCGACCCGCCTGCCGCGCCAGATCGGCGTGTCCGCCTCGGGGAAACGATACGCCCCCATCAGGTTGTTGCGCGTGAGGAACTCGTTCGCGGAGTAGACACCGTTGAGGTTCTCGCCGGGGATGCCCAGGAAGACCGGCAGGCCCGCGCCGACCCCGATGAACACGCCGTCGTATCCGAGCTCACCGCGCAACTCGTCGATGCCCACCGTCTTCCCCACCACCACGTTCGTCCGTATCTCCGCGCCCGTCTCCTCGAGCATCTCGATCTCGGCCCGCACGATCGCCTTGGGCAGTCGGAACTCGGGGATGCCGTAGGTGAGCACCCCGCCCGGCGCGTGGAGGCTCTCGAAGACCGTCACCCCATGCCCGAGCCGACGCAGCTCCTGGGCGGCCGCCAGTCCGGCCGGCCCGGAGCCGATGACCGCCACCCGCTTGCCGGTGTCCTCGCCGACCTCCGGTCGGCAGCGCTCCTCGAGTTCGCACGCGAGGTCGAAGTCTCCGAGGAAGCGCTCGATGCGACCGATGGCGACCGGCTCGCCCTTCCTCGACAGCACGCACGCGATCTCGCACTGATCCTCCTGCGGGCAGACCCTCCCACACATGGCCGGGAGCGCGTTCTTCTCCTTGAGCACCTCGACGCCCTCACGGTACTCCCCGGCTATGACATGCGCGATGAACGACTTGATGTCGATGCCCACCGGGCAGCCCTCGATGCACGTGGGGTTGCGGCACTGCAGGCAGCGCTCCGCCTCGGCGACCGCCTCCTCCTCCGAGTAGCCGAGTGCGACCTCGTCCCAGTTGGCCGCGCGGGCCTTCGCGTCCTGCTCCGGCATCGGCGTCCGGGGCGCCTTGGACGGGCGGCGGCGCTCCCCTCGCGCGCGATCCCGGCCCCGCCCGCCGCTCGCGTTCACTCCCTCGTCCGGCATGCGCACTCCTCCGCGTACCTCGCGTCGGCGAGGCGCTCGTCGTCCGCGTACACGCGCTGGCGGCTCATCAGTTCCGCGAAATCCACCTGCGAGCCCTCGAAGTCCGGGCCGTCCACGCACGCGAACCGCGTCTCGCCGCCCACGCTCACCCGACACGCGCCGCACATCCCCGTCCCGTCCACCATGATCGGGTTGAGGCTCACCGTGCACGGGATGTCGTACGAGGCGCAGGTCTCGGCGCAGAAGCGCATCATGATCACCGGTCCGATCGCCATGGCGTGATCGATGGACCCCTCGGCACAGAGCTCGTCGAGCGGCTCGGTGACCAGGCCACGTCGGCCTCGGGAACCGTCGTCGGTCGTCACGATGAGCTCCTCCAGATCGAGCTCGCCGATCTCGTCCTCGAGCACGAGCAGGTCGGCGCTGCGCGCGCCGAGGATGACCGTCACCTCGTTGCCGGCCTCCCGCATCGCGCGCGCGACCGGGTAGGCGACCGCCGCCCCGACGCCGCCGCCCACCACCGCGACGCGCCCGAGCCCGTCCACCTCGGTCGGCTTGCCGAGCGGCCCGACCACGTCGGCGAGAGAGTCTCCCACCTCCAGATGCGAGAGCTGGTGGGTCGTCTTGCCCACCCGCATGAAGATGGAGCGTATCCACCCCTCGTCCGCGTCCCAATCGGAGAACGTGAGCGGGATGCGCTCGCCGTCCTCGTCGGTGCGCAACATGAAGAACTGCCCCGCACGGATGCGCGACGCGAAGTCGACCGAGACGCCGAACTCCCAGACGCCCTCCGCCAGCTGTCTCTTGTGGACGATCCCGTACATCCTCCACCTCTCGTCGGGGACGTGGATCCGGACCGAAGGACGCGGACACGAACGATACGACACGGATTCGGACAGTATACTAGCCGCATGGATACGAGGTCCCGCAACGGCCGGACGACGGCCGCACGCCTTCCCGCCGCGCCGGTCGTGTCGCCGGTCACGGCGCTGGTCCTCGCTCTGATCGCGACTGTGGCCGTATCCGCCGCCCTGCTCTCGGGATGCGACGAGCGGCGGCCGAGCGCGACGATGGACCGCGAGATGCTCGACACCGTGGTCACCGTCACCGCCTACGGAGAGGACCCCGTCGAGCTCGACGCCGCGATCGAGGCGGCGTTCGCACAGATGGAGCGCGTGCAGTCCCTGCTCGACGCGTACGATCCTGATTCGGTACTGGCCGGGATCAACCGCGACCCGTACGGGCGGATCCCGCTGCCGAGCGACGCGATCGAGATCGAGGACACGGTCCGCTCCCTCGGCGTGCGGTCGTGGTTCGACCCGCTCCTGGGCGGCGTGACCTCACTGTACGACTTCGGGGGGGTCGGGCGCGTGCCGGACGAGGCGACGCTTCAGGCGGCCCTCGACGCCCGGAGCGGGATGCTGCTCTCGGCCGAAGGACACTACCGTCACTCCGACACCGGAACCACGACGCCTTCGGCGACCGCCACCGCGACCGCCACCGACAGCGTCCCGCCGCCCCGCCTCGACTACTCGGGCGCGCTCAAGGGCCTGGCGCTCGACCGTGCCGCGGAAGTGCTCCAGGGGGCCGCGCCGGGCGTCTCCGGCGCGCTGATCACCGCCGGGAGCACGACGGTGGCCGTCGGCTCCAAGCCGGACGGCTCGGTCTGGCGGATCGGTATCGAGGACCCGAGGGCGACGGGCACCGTGGTGGCCGTCGTCTCCTCGGAGGAAGGTCCGCTCTCGGTGGCCACGTCCGGAGACTACCAGCGCCATTTCGAGCGCGACGGGATCCGCTACCACCACATCCTCGACCCCTCGGACGGACGGCCCGCCCGCGGCGTGCGCTCGGTGAGCGTGGCCGTCGGACCGGGGAGCGGTCCGCTGGAGGCGGACATCCTCTCGACCGCCCTGTTCGTCATGGACGTCGAGGACGCGCTCACGTACTCGGAGGAGCACGGCATCCTCGCCTACATCGTGGACGACGAAGGCCGGGTGCATATCGCACCCGGCCTCGAGGACTCTCCCATCACGCTCGAAGAGCGCGCGCAGCCGATCAGGTGA
>CAYOSP010000012.1:17072-23027 GCA_964406675.1 uncultured Eubacteriales bacterium
AGACGAACTGCTTGACGAGGTCGTAGACCACAGGCATCTCCCAGTACTCGCCCTGGAAGGCCTTGACGAGTCCGGCGATCCACGCCACGAGCACCACCAGGTAGAGGATGGGCGCCGCGATCCAGCCGATGATCGGGATGCTGAATAGGATGCTCGCCACGATGGACACGACCGCGAGGGCGAGTGCCTGCACCGCGTGCAGCCGCACGAACGGTTCGTCCTTGTACGGGTCGATGAACAGGGCGACGAGCGCGACGATGGCGATCGGGTAGCCGATGGCCGCCAAGAGCTTGCTCGTGTCGCTCGCAGGACCCGTGCCGCCCCCGCTCGGACCGGGCTGCGCGCCGGGCTGTGGCGTGCCGGGCTGTTCGTACTGATCAGACATTCCTGCTCCCCTCGCTTCTCGAGTGCTACGTCCGTGCTGGTGACGGGCCGACTCCGCTGGCCCTCGGTTTGCAGTATACCCGGACACGCTGGTAGCATCCCTAGTCGGAGCGCCTTCCGACTACGTCCACCCTGATCCTCGTGGACGCGCCTCGGGGGAGACACAGCATTGAGACGTAGCAGCGCCATCTTCGCACTCCTCTCCGCCCTCGTCGCGGCGGTCCTCCTGCTCGCACCCGCGGGCTCTCTCGCCGTCACCGAGGACGATCTCGAAGAGACCGAACGCAAGGCCCAGGAGGCCCGCGAAGCCGCAGAGGCCAGCGAGGCCGAAGCCGAGCGCCTGACCGAGCAGGTTAGCGAGATCGACCAGGTGATCGCCGAGATCGAAGGCGACGTGGCGAAGCTCCGCGCCGCGATCGACGAGGTCAAGAACCAGCGGGCGGTCCTCGAGGCGGATATCGCCCAGCTCGAAGCGCGCATCGCCGAGAAGGAACAGGAGATCGCGGCCACGCAGGCCGATCTCGAACACCGTCGCTCGCTGCTCGCGGAGCGCGTCCGGACCACCTACAAGAACGGCGACCTCTACTTCCTGCAGCTGCTCTTCGAGGCCAAGAGCCTGCGCGACCTCGTCGAGCGGACCTCCTACGTCCAGATCGTCATGGAGTCCGACGAGCGCATCGCCGCCGGTCTCACCGAGACGCGCAACGACCTCCAACTCATCCACGCGCAACTGGGGCGCGACAAGCAGGAGGTCGCCGCCAAGCGCGAGGAGGTGCTCGCGCAGGAACAGCGCCTGAGCGACTTGGAGGAGCAGGAGCGGGTCAAGCTCGTCGGGCAGCAGCAGGCGCGCAACCAGAAGCAGGGCCTCGTCGACGAGAGCGAGGAGAACGCCGCGCGCATGCGCGCGCTGGCCGAGGAGCTCGAAGCGGAGTCGGCCAGGATAGCCGCCGAGCTGCGCGAGCGGCAGACCGCCGGCGAGGGCGTCTACAACGGCGTGATGGCGTGGCCGGTGCCGTCGAGCACCCGCCTCACCTCACCCTTCGGCTGGCGGATACACCCCATCTTCGGGTCCAGGCGCTTCCATACCGGCATCGACATCGGCGCGCCCAGCGGCGCGGAGGTCGTGGCCTCCGGTTCGGGCGTGGTGCTCAAGGCGAGCTACGGGTGGAACGGCGGCTACGGCAACCTGATCTGGATCGATCACGGCGACGGGCTGGTGAGCACGTACAACCACCTGCTCGCGGGCAGCTTCTCCGTGAGCGGCGGCGAGGCCGTCGGCAAGGGGCAGCGGATCGCCGGCATCGGCTCCACCGGGTACTCGACCGGGCCCCACCTGCACTTCGAGACACGCGTCAACGGTGAGCCCGTCGACCCGATGCTCTACCTCAAGTAGCCCACTCGCGTCGCCTTCACGGGATCCTGCGTCCCATCCGAGCGGGCGGGAAGAGTGGCCCGTGCTCGGACAGTCCTCGCTCGAGCCGTCGCTTCGCGACGACACTCGCTGCGGAACTGCGCGCGGCGCCACCCTTCCCGCCCGCTCGCGACGATGCGCTCAGGAAGCGTTGAAGGCGCGCATCGCGCTCTCGATGCCGTGCTCGATGATGTGCTCGACGCAGTCGGCCGCCTCGGCGATCTCGACCGCGAACCCCTCGGTCTCCTTCGGGCGCATCCGCTGCAGCACCCAGTCGGCGGGATCCATGCGACCGGGCGGTCGTCCCACGCCGACCCGCACCCGACGGTAACCCCCGTCGGCGAACACCTCGTGGATGGAGCGGAGTCCGTTGTGCCCGCCGTGCCCCCCGGAGGCCTTCGCCCGCACGTCGCCCTCGGGCAGGTCGATATCGTCATGCACGACGATGAAGTCCTCGGGGGCCGCGTCGTGGATCGTGGCGAGGCCCTTGATGGAGCGGCCCGAGCGGTTCATGAAGGTCCGCGGCTTGGCGAGCACGACGTCCGCGCCGGCGACGCGCACCGACGCCGTGACGGCATCGGCCTCGTCCTTCCAGTAGGAGGCGCCGTGACGCCGGGCGAGCACGTCCACGGTCATGAAGCCGGCGTTGTGCCGAGTCTCCGAGTATCCGGGGCCGGGATTCCCCAGTCCCGCGACGATCCAGGGCATGAGCCGGCCGGCCTACTCGGCCTCCTCGCCTTCGCCCTCTTCGCCCTCGGCCTCCTCGCCTTCGCCCTCTTCGCCGATCTCCGGGACCTCGCCGGGCTCCAGTTCCTCTTCCTCCAGCTCCTCGCCCTCTTCGGGGAGTTCCTGCTGGGGGAGCGTGACGGAGACGACGACCCACTCGGGGTCGGTGAGGATCTCGACGTCCTCGGGCGCCTCGAGATCGGAGACGTGCAGCGCGTCGCCGATGCCCATGCCGTCGACGTTCGCCTGGATCGACTCGGGGATGTTGGTCGGTAGCGCCTCGATCTCGATCTCCTGGAGGCTCTGCGTGACGATGCCGCCCTCCTCGGTGCCCGGCGCGAAGCCGACGACCTCGACGTGCGTGGTGGTGTGGATCTTCTTGGTGAGGTCCACCGAAAGGAGATCGACGTGCAGGATGCGCTCGGATACGGGATGGTACTGGACGTCCTTGACGATGACGTTCTGCTCCTCACCGTCGAGCCGCACCTTGAGCACGGCCGAGGACAGCACCTCGCGGTGCATCAGCAGCTCGAAATCGTGGCGATCGACGGTGATGGGCGTGGCGTCCACGCCGTAGCCGTAGATGACGGCGGGGATGAGACCCTCCCCGTCGAGCTTGCGGGAGGTCTTCCCCACCCGCTCGCGCGGGGACGTGGCCAGCTGGATGAAATCGCTCATTGGTCTTGGGACTCCTTCGCGGTCTTGCTCACTCTGTGTGGCGCCCTACCTGTGGCGCGCTATCGGATGGAACGGCGCACACGCCGGTCGGGCGGGTGCGCCTCGGGTGCCGCTACAGCTCGAAGTTCGGGTCGAACAGCTCGGACACCGACTCGTCATCATACACGTTCTGTATCGCGTGCGCGATGAGCGGCGCGACGGACAGCACCTGCAGCGTCCCGTCGAGCACCTCGCTGCTGAGCGGCAGCGAGTTCGTGACGATGACCCGCTCGATGGGCGAGACCGCGAGCCGCTCGTAGGCCGGCGGCGAGAACAGGCCGTGCGTGGCCGCCGCGTAGATGCGCCGCGCGCCCTTGGCCTTCAGCGCCTTGGCCCCCTCCACCACCGAGCCGGCGGTGTCGATCATGTCGTCGAGCATGATGCAGTCGCGGCCGTCGACCTCGCCGATGACGTGGGTGATCTCGGCCACGTTGTGCTGTGGCCGCCCCTTGTGCAGGATGGCGAGCTCGGCGCCCACGAGGTCGGCGAACTTCTTGTTGACCTTCACGCGTCCGACGTCCGGCGAGACGACGACCGGATCGTCGAGCTCGAGCTTGCCGACATGGTCGGCCAGTATCGAGAGCGCGGTGAGGTGGTTGACGGGCACGTCGAAGAACCCCTGGATCTGGCCCTGGTGCAGGTCCATCGTGATCACCCGATCCACGCCCGCCGCGGTGAGCAGATCCGCGACGAGCTTGGCGGTGATCGGCTCGCGCGCGGCGCTCTTCTTGTCCTGGCGCGCGTATGCGTAGTGCGAGATCACCGCGGTTATGGTCCGGGCGCTCGCCCTCTTCGCCGCGTCGATCATGATGAGCATCTCCATGAGCGACGAGTTCACCGGCTTGCACATCGACTGCACGATGAAGACGTGGGCTCCGCGCACGCTCTCCCCGTAGCGGACGTATATCTCGCCGTTGGCGAAGCGCCGGACCTCGACGTCGCCGAGGCCGGTGCCCAGGTGTTCGGCTATGCCCTCGGCCAGTTCCGGGTGGGTGGTACCCGAGAAGATCATCATCCGTCGCGCGAAAGGCATCCGGTCTCCCTCGATCCGTCGTGTCGCTCGATCGGTCGTCCCACTCGTTCGGTCGTCTCGGCCTATCCGTCGTCGTCCCGCTCCGCGAGGTGCCTCGCCCGGCGTCTCGCGGCCCAACCCATGTAGGTCTCCTGGGAGCCCCTCGCCACCGCGAGCGCGTCCTCGGGCACGTCGGAGGTGATGACGCTGCCGGCGCCCACCACCGCGCCCTTGCCGATGCGCACCGGCGCGACGAACATGGTGTCCGACCCCACGAACGAACCGTCCTCGACCACGGTGCCGTGCTTCTCCCAGCCGTCGTAGTTGCAGGTGATCGAACCGGCGCCCACGTTGACCGACGCCCCGATACTAGCATCCCCGATGTACGATAAATGGGGGACCTTGCTGCCGGGGCCGACCT
The DNA here is from genome assembly GCA_964406675.1 of uncultured Eubacteriales bacterium. Taxonomy (GTDB): domain Bacteria; phylum Actinomycetota; class Coriobacteriia; order Anaerosomatales; family JAUVQN01; genus CAYOSP01. Next base: position 21,744 of record CAYOSP010000012.1, read on the forward strand.
GCGAGTTCTTGATCTCGACGAAGGTGCCCGCCTTCGCCTTCTCGGCGAGCTCCGTCCCCGGGCGCAGATAGGACATGGGCCCCACGGACGCTCCCTCGCCGATGTCCGCGGAGAGGACCACGGACGAATCGACGCGCGCGCCCGGTCCCACGCGCGAGTCCACCACGCGGGTGTCCGGACCGACGTGGGCGCCCTCCTCGATCACCGAGGCGCCGGCGACGGTCGTCATCGGCTCGATGACCACGTCGCGCCCGATACTCGCCTCCGGGGAGATCCACACGAGGTCGGGAGCGATCATGGTGACCCCGCCGAGCATGTGACGCTCGTTGACGCGCCGCTGCATCACGCGGGTCGCCTCGGACAGGTGGACGCGCGTGTTCACGCCCATCGTCTCCTCCGCGCTCTCGGCCGTGAGCGCCGCGATCCGGCCGCCGCCGGCGCGCAGCACCCCGATCATGTCCGTGAGGTAGTACTCCCCTTGGGCGTTCTCCACGTTCAGACGGTCGAGACGCGCGAGCAGGGCGCCCGCGTCGAAACAGTAGGTGCCGGTGTTGACCTCGTCGATGCCGCGCCGGTCCGGGGCGAGGTCCTTGTCCTCCACGATCCCGATGACGGAACCGTCCTCCGCACGGACGATGCGACCGTATCCGGAGGGGTCCTCCATCCTCGCGACGAGCACCGAGGCCGCGGCGCCCTCGCGCTCCCGGGACTCGATGAGCGAACGGATGGTCTCCGGGCGGATGAGCGGGGTGTCGCCGGAGAGCACCACCAGCGAGCCCTCGGCCGCGCCGGCCGATTCGAGCGCCTCGCGAGCGCACATCACGGCGTGCCCGGTCCCGAGCTGCTCCTCCTGGCGCACGCACGTCTCCGTCGGGACCAGCGCCTCCACGGTCTCGGCGCCGTGCCCCGTCACCACGATCACGCCCTCGACGCCGGCCTCATGGGCCGCCCGCACGACGTAGCGCACCATCGGCACGCCGAGCAGCGCGTGGGCCACCTTCGGCAGAGCCGACTTCATGCGCGTTCCCTCGCCGGCGGCGAGGATGAGTGCGGCGCGCATCCGATCTCCTCACAGGATGGGGACCCGGACAGGCGTCCCACTCGAGCGTCGCATGGCTGGGGCGGCAGGATTCGAACCTGCGATCAGGGCTCCAAAGGCCCCCGCCTTGCCGCTTGGCTACGCCCCAGAGCATACGAAGTGTAGGTAACGGTCGTGACGAGCGTCAACCCGACACCCGGGACGCATGGCGGGCACATGAGAGGTGCATGAGGGACATACGAGGG
>CAYOSP010000012.1:23127-40220 GCA_964406675.1 uncultured Eubacteriales bacterium
GAGGGACATACGAGGGGCGTACCTGCGGCCGCCGCCGGTTCAGGCCGACTGCTCGGCGAACACGGCGAGGCCGCCTTCCGCCTCGAACTGGTCCAGCACCGCCGCCTGGATCCGGTTGCGCGTCTCCGTGTTGATGGGGTGGCAGACGTCCCGGAAGTCCCCGTTGGGGAGCTTGCGTGAGGGCATCGCGACGAAGAGTCCCTTGTCACCGTTCACGACCCTCAGATCGTGGACGACGAACTGCTCGTCGATCACGATGCTCGCGATCGCACAGACCTTCTTCATCGACACCTGACGCAGCGTGACCTTCGTGACGTCCATCGGTGTGTCCCCCCCGGTACCCGGCAGTGGGCGGGCTCGTGCGGGAATCCCTTGCACTGCGGTATTCGTGGCAGTCCCGCCTATTCCTCCCGATGGACGTCTCCGGAGGAGGTTCCGGGGAACGCTTCGGGGGAGACTTCGGGGGAGGTCGCGAGGACTGCTTCGACCACCGACCTGTCCGAGGGCTTGTCCACGTCCATGCCGATCGCGGCGCGATCGGTCACGACCGCCGCCACCGGACCTCCCAGCAGTGCGCTCAGCCGGGATTCGAGACCCGGCACGTCGAGTCGCCCGAACGCCAGGCGCAGCACGAAACCGGGACCGAGCACCCGGGCCATGGCGACCGGGCTCTTGCGGGCGTCGAACAGGCGTCTCCCTATGTCCCGTCCCCGCTCGATGGAGACGGCGGTCGCGAGCATCAGATTGCCGCCGGTCACCTGACGGCCATCCGCCACCTGCTCGCCGCCGGTCGCCTGTGCGGAGCGCAACCGCACGTACGTCCGCCGGCCGCCCGGGAACGCGCGCTCGAGCGCCTCGCGGGAGATCACCGGGTACGCGACCTCGGCGCCGCTCGCGAGCGCCGCCTCGACGAACGAGTCGACGTCCCCGGCGGTGAGCGCCGGCACGTCGGCCGTCGCGATCAGGATGGGGCGCTCGTCCCCCAGAACGCGAGCGCCGGCCACCAGCTTGTCCACCAGGGCGCCCTCGAAGGGAAGCACCGTCTCCACGCGGTCCGCCCAAGCGCCTTCGGGCTGCTCGGGATGACGCAGGACCAGGACGCGATCGACGGTCGAGGCCGCGACGAGCGCGTCCACCACCCGGTCGAGCATCGACCGGCCGGCGACCTCGAGGTCGGCCTTGAACCGGCATGCCGGATCCACCGCGCCGCCCTCGCCGCCGCCCAGCACGATCGCGTCGACGGCCGGGGCCTCGCGCTCGTCCGCCCCGGGAGGACCGCCGCGCGTCATCGGAGCGCGGCGTCCCCGCCGCAGGCGTCCCCGTCAACGGCGACGTCGACGAACGAGACGCCTCGGGGACGGGTCGAGCCGGCGTGGGTCCACCAGCCGGTCCGCTCGGCGACGTGGCGGGCCGCCGCTCCGGCGGTCGCGACGTCCTCGCACAACCCGAAGACCGCCGAACCGCTGCCGGACACCATGGCGCGCACCACGCCGGGCGCTTCTCCCACCTCGAACAGGGCGTCGCCCACCTCGGGGCACAGCGACACGGCCGCGTCGCTCAGGGAGTTCGACATCGCGGCGGCCACCCGTGCGAGGGATCCCTCGCGTCGGATCCCCGCGGGCGCGCCCGCGGGGACGCCCGCGCGCCCGCTCGGACACTCGGCCGTCCGGAGGTCCAGCGCCTCTCCGAGCTCGTGGACGTCCGCCCGGTCGTCGCCGGGTCTCGTGCGATCGAACTCGCGATACGCCTCCGCGGTGGAGACGGCGCACGGCGGTCTCGCGATCACGATCCCCGCGCGGGGATCGCACAGACGCCCCACCACCCGCTCACCCCGGCCGGACATGATCATCGTCCCTCCACTGAGGAAGAACGCCACGTCGGCCCCGAGCCGAGCTGCCGTGGAGCGGACCTCGGCGCCCAACGGATCGATATCCCACAGACGGGAGAGCGCGACCAGCACCGCGGCGGCGTCCGAACTGCCTCCACCGAGGCCGGCGCCGTGCGGGACACGCTTGGTGACGCGGATGTCCACGGCAGGCCGACGACCCGTCGCCTCCGCGAGAAGGGACGCGGCACGGTAGGTGAGATCCTCGCGCTCGTCGATGCCGAGCGACGGCTCGCAGCGCACGCTCAGACGCTCGGACGGCGAGACCTCCACGAGATCGCACAGATCCACCGTCTGCATGACGGTGAGCACCTCGTGATAGCCGTCGGCACGGACCGCGCCGACCGAGAGCACGAGGTTCACCTTGGCGGGCGCCTCGAGCACGAGCCTCCGCGGGTGGCCGGTCCCCTCGCGACGCTTCTCGTCCTCGCGACGTGTGGGATCCGTCACCACATGCACCCCGTCAGTCTCCAGAGACACGAGGAGCGCGACCCGGATCCGAGCCGCGCACCATGATCGTCGGTCCTCGCCGGTCCGGCTAGTTCAGCCAGGGAAGCAGCGTCTCCTCGCTCTCGGGGTGCAGGATCTCGACCTGACCCGTCAGCACGTCGACGTAGCTGTAGGAGACCCTCGCCGTGCGGGAGCGCTTCTCGTCCACCTTCACCACGAAGAGGCTCGGGTGCGTCTCTTCGAGGGTGCCCTCGCGTTCTACGATCTTGGAGCGCCCCATGTTCGCCTTCAGGCGCATCCGCTCGCCCATCATGTTCCGCATCTCCGTGCGGATGCGACCCACCACGTTCGCCTGCTCGGTAGTGTCCAATGCCACTCCTCCTCCGAATCTTATAGAGGATAGCGTAAGAAACAGGAAAACTCAAGGTAAGAGTGCATGATTCCGAAGCGTGATACCCATGCGCAGGTACTCTTCCACCCCCAGGGACTCGGCCCGGACGCCGGTCTCGATCCCCGCGTCGGACAGCGCCTCCTCCACGCGCGGGGGCTCGGCCCCCAAGGCGGACGAGACGGAGTTGCGCACGGTCTTGCGCCGCTGCGCGAAGGCGGCGTCCGCGGCCCTCGCCGCGTCCCGGAGGACGCCTCGGGCGAGCTCCGGAGCCCGGCGGGACTCCCCGTCGAAGCCTCCGGGCAGGGCGCGCGTCACGCGATCCATGCGGACGACCGTGGAGTCCACGCGCGGCGGCGGCAGGAAGCATCCGCGCGCGACGTCGAAGCCGCCCGCGGGCTCGGCGTGCAGGCGCAGCTTCACGGTGTACGCCCCGTAGTCCTTCCCGCCCGGCTGCGCGTTCATGCGGTCCGCCACCTCCGACTGCACCATCACGGTGGCCGATCGGATCGACGACACCGTCTCGAACGTGCGCAACACCACCGTCGCGGCGACGCCGTACGGGAGATTCGCGATCAGGAGGTCGGGCGGCCGGGCGTCGAACACCAGCGCATCGGGGGATACCCGGAGCGCGTCCGCGTGCACGATCCGCAGGTGAGGGCAGTCGTCCGCCACCTCTCCGAGGGGGGCGAGCATCCGCTCGTCCGCCTCGACCGCCACGACCCCTCCGGCGACGTCGCACAGGGCCACCGTGAGCGTGCCGATACCGGGACCCACCTCGAGGACGACGTCGTCTGAGGACGGGTCGGCGAGGGCGAGGATGCGTCCCACGGCGTTGTCGTCCACGAGCAGATGCTGGCCGAGCCGCCTGTCGGTGTACAGATCGTGACGGCGGAGTACGTCGATGGTGCTCGACGGGTCGGCGAGCCTGGAGTGCCTCATAGCGTCCGTAGGGTGGTCGGTGGGGACAGGGTGGTCGGTGGGGACAGGGTGGTCGGTGGGGACAGGATGGTCAGTCGAGGATGGTGACGGCCACCGTCCGGCGGCCCCACCTGCGCGCCTCGGCGGCGGTGTCGAAGCACACGTCGATGCGCTCCCCGACGATAGCGCCGCCCGTGTCGGCGGCGACCGCGTACCCGTAACCGTCGACGTACACCCGGGTGCCGAGCGGTATGACCGAGGGGTCCACCGCGACTATCCCGAATCCGGCCCTCGCGCCGGTGGCGGTGGTCGTGCCGGCGCCGGCGCCGGGCGCGTACGCGGTGCTGTGCATGGTGAGCGTCCTGCCCTCGCCCTCGGCGGGCGCGACCTGCGGGGCGGCTTCCTCCGAGGCCGTCGACGCGGGCTCGCTACGCTCGGCTCCACGCGAGGCGAGCGCCACCTCGCGCGTGGGACGCTTGGTCCCCACCGCGACCACCTCCGCGACCGGCGCCTGCAGCACGCGCTCGGCCTGGAGCGCGCGCAGACCCTCCACGCCGTCGCTCACCACGGCCTCGAAGATGCGCAGCGCACGTCCGGGCACGCCCTCGGTGCGCACCTCGCTGGATCCCACGGGCAGATCGGGGTCCTCGACGGTCTCCGTCTCGAACGCGACGTCCGCTTCCTCCCGCACCACGCGGGTGAACACGTCCGTCGCCTCGATCACCAGGCCCGGCTCGAGCTCGGTGTCCAGAGGCGGGTCCACCTCGACGCCGGTCCCGGGATCCAGACCGACGGCGACCACGGCATCCGCTACGGTGTCGCCCAGCACCCGCAGTTCCAGCGGCTCGTCACCGCAGACGAACGTCACGGGCACGGCGTGTCGGACCAGCACGCGATCGCCGTCCTCGACGGCGGCGGACAGGGGAGGGTCGACGAGGTCTCCCTCGCGGGTGTGCACGCCGGCCTCGGCGAGGACGGACGCGACGTCCGCCGAGTCGGTGCGCAACGTCATGGACTCACCGTCGACGACGACGGTGACGGAATCCTGTGTGGCCCGAGCGAAGCCCGTGATCGATGCTGCTGCGACGAATACCGCGATGAGTGTGGTGACTATATAACGCGAGGTCAGAGTACGTGCCGGGCCATCCGGCGACTTCCTCATGCGCTCCCCACGGTCGCTGACAGAAGCGCCGCCCAGTATACCAGAGGCGACCTCTTCCACAACGCGGGGGACCTGGGAGCCGACGAACGGTCGAGCCGGATCAGAGCAGCCTGATGCCGGCGGCCGCTCCCTCGGAGATCGCCCAGACGAGGCAGAAGGCGATCACCACGCCGAGGCCGACCGCCGTCGCCGCGCGACGCCAACGCACCCCGAGCAGCCACGCCGCGCAGGATCCCGAGTACGCGCCGGTACCGGGCAACGGGATCGCGACGAACAGCGCCAGACCGAAGATGCCCCAGCGCTCCACCAGCCGGTGACCCTTCTCGCGGATGCGGTGCAGCTTGCGGTGCAGCCACGAATCGACCGGGATGTGGTCGTAGACGAACTGCAGGATGAAGTACGTCGGGAAGAAGATGAGCCAGTTGGTGACGAGGATGAGCGGCAGGTAGAGCTGCTCCCCCTGTTGGACCGCGAGGGGGATGGCTCCCCGGAGCTCCACCCATGGGACGAACGTGAGCGCGACGTACTTCAGGTACGGCGGCAGCTCCTTCAGGTACTCGATCACTCGACGTCCTCTCCCGTGCTCTCCGGCGCCTGGCCGGGCGTCGAGGCGCTCTCGGCCAAGCGCCTCCCGGCCTCGCGCGCCTCCTCCAGCCGGTCGGCGTGACGCCCCAGGTCACCCGGCGAATCGACACCGGCCACCTTGACCTCCTCGACGCAGTCCACTCCCAGCACCGCGAATACCGACTTCGTCGCGTAGACGGCGGCGACGAACCCGAACGGATCGCCGCCGCCGCGAACCGCCATGATCCCGCCAGGGCGTCGAGCCCGTACCGGCTCCTCGTGCAGCACGTAGCGCCGCGCCCAGTAGGGCTGCAGCCGGTCGTACAGCGCCTTGAGCACCGCGGGCACGGTGGCGAAGTACACGGGCGTGCCGACGACGATCGCGTCGGCCTCGTCGATCCGGGGGTAGACGTCGAGCATCCCGTCCCGGATGGCGCACTCGCCGGTGAGCGAGCAGGCGTTGCAGCCCCGGCACGGTCGGATGTCGTGCTCGACCACCACGAGCTTGTCCACGAGCACGCCGGTCCCGCGAACACCGCCCTTCGCGGCTGCGTCGCCCGTCCCGCGCATCCCCTCGATGCAGGCGTCCAGCAGGCGCTCGCTGTTGCCGTGCCGTCGCGGGCTGCCCGCGACGGCGAGCACCTTCGCGCGCGATCCCGCCTTCGTCCCGCTCTGCGAGTCCGCCCGCGGTTCGGGCCGCCGATCCGTGCGCGACCCGCTCATCGCCCGCTCCCACGCTCGCGCGCCGCGAAGAGCGAGTCGGCGTTCCCGCGGGTGACGCCGGCGATCTCCGCCGCGGACATCCCCTTGGCGCGCGCGACCACCTCGGCGACGAGGGTGACGAACGCGGGCTCGTTCTTCTTCCCCCGCATCGGCTCCGGCGCGAGGAACGGGCAGTCGGTCTCGATGAGCAGCCTCTCCGGCGGCACCGCACGGGCCGCCTCGCGCACCGCGTCGGCCCGCTTGAACGTCACGATCCCCGAGAACGAGACGTGACACCCCATCTCGAGGAATCGCGCCGCGGTGGCCGCGTCCTCGCCGAAGCAGTGGATCACGCAGCCGGCGCGGGGGACGCCGAGCCGGCGGAGCATGTCCGCTCCCTCGTCGTGCGCCTCGCGAAGGTGCACGATCGCGGGCAGCTCCAGCTCGTCGGCGAGCTCGAGATGCCGCTCGAACGCGCGCCGCTGGTCCGGGCGGGGCGAGTGGTCGTAGTGGTGGTCGAGGCCGGTCTCGCCGACGGCGACCAGCCCGTGACGCGCATGGACCTCGCGCAGCGTCTCCTCGGCCGCCGCGTCGTACAGGCGCGCCTCGTGCGGGTGCACCCCCGCGGCGAAGCGCACCTCCGGCGCCGGACGTCCCGAACGCGCCTCCGCCGCCTCCAGCCAACCGGGGACGGCGTCCATCGCGGCGCGTTCCTGCTGCTCGAGGGGATAGCCGATGTCCACGATGAGGTCCACGCCCGCCTCAGCGGCGTTCGCGAGCGCTCCCACCGGATCCTCGAGCATCGCGAGGTGCGCGTGGGAATCCGCGGTGGGTGCGCCCAGGTCGGGCATGTCGGCCGCACGCGGACTCATATGCGCACCCTACTCCTCGGCGATGCGGGGGAAGAGCGGCTCGCCCTTCGTCACCCTGGAGCCGGCGGGCAGGCGACCCCACCGCGACTCGGTCGCCAGATCGTCGCGTCGTCCCCCATCGGTCTCGGAACCGACGTCCAGGATGTCGCCGATACCGAGTCGCATCCAGACCTCCTGGCTGGTCAGCGGCATGACGGGGGCCGTGAACAGCGCGGCGACGCGCACCGCCTCGAGCGCGTTGTACATCACCGCGGCGAGGCGTGCGGCATCCTCCGGGTCCTCGGACTTCGCGAGTGCCCAAGGCGCGGAGTCCTCGATGTACTTGTTCGCCTGCTTGATGAGCGACCACGTGCGGTCCAGCGCACCCGCGTAGTCGAGGCCCTCCATCGCCGCGGCGTAGTCATCCGCCAGTCCCGAGGCGAGCTCCTTGAGCCGCACGCACCCCTCGCTGCCGTCGTCGGCGTCGCACGGCTCGGGCACCTCGCCGTCGAAGTACTTCTCGGTCATGTTGAACAGGCGGCTCACCAGGTTGCCCCAATCGTTGGCGAGGTCGCCGTTGTAGCGCTGGATCATCGACTCGAGCGAGATCGAGCCGTCGGTGCCGAACTGCACGTCGCGCAGGAAGTAGTAGCGGTAGGCGTCCACCCCGAATCGCTCGACGAGCTCCTGCGGCGACATCACGTTGCCCTTCGACTTGCTCATCTTCTCGCCCTTGGTGAGCAGGAAACCGTGTGCGAAGACCTGCTCCGGGAGGTCGAGGTCCGCGGCCATGAGCATCGCCGGCCAGATGACGCAGTGGAAGCGGATGATGTCCTTGCCCACGAAGTGGACCTGCGCGGGCCAGTAGCGCTCGAACGTCTCCCTGCGCACCTCCTCGTCGGCGCCGTAGCCGATGGCGGTGATGTAGTTCAGCAGCGCGTCGATCCACACGTAGGTGACGTGTCCCTCGTCGAACGGGATGGGCACGCCCCACTCGAACGTGGTGCGCGAGATCGACAGGTCCTTCAGCCCGCTGCGCACGAACGAGACGACCTCGTTGCGGCGGGTCTCCGGCTGGACGAACGCCGGGTTCTCCTCGTAGTAGGCGAGCAGCGGCTCCTCGAACTCGGAGAGCTTGAAGAACCAGTTCTCCTCTTCGATGAACTCGGCTCGGCGCCCGCAGGTGGGACACTCGCCCTCCGTGAGCTGGTCCTCCGCGTAGTACGTCTCGCAGGGCACGCAGTACCAGCCCTCGTAGCTGCCCTTGTACAGCCAGCCGCGGTCGTGCAGCGCCTGCCAGAAGCGCCGCACGCCGGTCTTGTGCCGCTCCTCGGTGGTGCGGATGAAGTCGTCGTTCGAGATCTCGAGGAGGTCCCAGACCTCTCGGAAGCGGGGAGCGATGGAATCGACCCACTCCTGGGGCGACAGACCGTTCTCCCGCGCCGCCGTAGCCACCTTCTGACCATGCTCGTCGAGCCCCGTGAGGAAGAACACGTCCTCGCCGAGCATCCGCCGGTACCGGGCGAGGGCGTCGGCGGCCACGGTGGTGTACGCGGTACCCAGATGCGGCACCGAATTGACGTAGTAGATGGGCGTGGTGAGGTAGAACGTGCCTCGGCTCATAGCGTTACTAAGTCCCCTCACGTGGGCATTTATGGAAGTAGCGGCGAGGTTCCAGGACTGCATCATCCCCAAGGCCCTGCGAGCCAGTCAACCGCCCGGAGGTGGGTGCATTGACCGATACAGGCATAGTACGGCGCGTGGACGACCTCGGCCGCATCGTCATACCGATGGAACTCAGGCGTACGCTCGGCATCGACGTGAAGGACCCGCTCTCGATCTCCGTGGAAGACGAGCGGATCATCCTCGAGAAGTACCACGACGCCTGCGTCTTCTGCGGCAGCGAGGACGACGTGGCGAAGTTCAAGGGCCGTTCGGTATGCGAGCGGTGCGCGAAGGAGCTCAAGGCGCTGTAGGCCCCGGCGGTTCGGAGAGCGCAGCCTCGTACACGGCGTTGCGCGAGGCGCCCGTCTCCTCGGCCACCCTTCGCACGGCGTCGCGGGTGGTCATCCCGCGCTCCTCGTACGCCCTGACGCGCTCACGCAGGACTTCCACGGGGAGCTCCTCCCGCTCCGTGGCGACCGGCGGACCAACCAGCAGCACGACCTCGCCCTTCAGGTCGCGCTCGGCGAGTATCGCCGCGAGACCGGTGGTGGTGTCGCGCAGGACCTCCTCGTACATCTTGGTGAGCTCGCGGGCGAGCGCGGCGCGACGATCGGGCCAGAGCTCGGAGATGTCCGCGACGGTCTTAGGCGCGCGTTTGGGCGATTCGTAGAAGACGAGCGTGGCCTCCAGTCCCGCGAGCGACTCGAGCACGCGACGGCGCGGTCCGGGCTTGCGAGGCAGGAAGCCGCCGAAGTAGAACGCGTGGGTCGGCAGGCCGGAGGCGACGAGCGCGGTCACAATGGCCGAGGGGCCCGGGAGCACCTCGACGCCGAGCCCGGCCTCCAGACACGCTTCCACCAGCCGCGCGCCGGGGTCGGAGACGCCGGGGGTCCCGGCGTCCGACACGAGCGCGACCCGCTCTCCCTCCTCGATCCGCGTCACGAGCTCGGGCGTGCGCGAGTCCAGGTTGTGCGCATGATAGGCGAGCAGCGGCGTGTGGATGTCGTAGTGCGAGAGCAGCTTCCTCGTGACGCGCGTGTCCTCCGCCGCGATCGCGTCCGCGCGGCGGAACTCCTCGAGCACGCGGACGGTCACGTCCCCGAGATTGCCGATCGGGGTCGCGCACACGACGAGGGCGCCGCGCTCGGACCTTCTCACGATGCCCGTCCCATGCTCGGGGACGCTCGCTCAGGCCGAGGGCGGAGGCGGCAGGTCGGGCGATTCCGGCGGGGGTGACGCTTCCCCGGCCCCGGGAGCCGGAGACGGTCCGGCGGCCGGAGGCGGTCCGGCGGCCGGGGGCGCGGCGGCAGAAGGCGCACCGGCGGGCGCGGCGGCCGTCCTCGCGGGAGGCAGCGACATCCCGTACAGGTCGCGGAAGAACTCGGTCCACATCGCGGAGCGGAACGTGCCCCAGATCGCCTGCGGCACGAGCAGCACCAGCATCAGCATGAGCAGCGCCACGCCCACCACGGGCGCACCGGCGAAGAACGCGACCGCCGCGGGGATGAACAGCGCGATACCCAGCACCAACAGGAGGAGACCGTAGGCGATCCCGAGACCCCACACGATCAACCACATCACCAGCACGTCCTTGAAGCGAGCCCGGACGTCCTCCACGGCCGCCTTGACCGCGTCCATGGTCGACAGACCGCGCAGCACGACGTGACGCACGCCCAGGTCCCAGACGACGGAGAACGCGAACGCCACGGCGATACCGCCCGCGATGATGAGCGGGATCATGCAGCAGAGTCCCACCACCGTGATCGCCCCGACGACGGCCATCATCGCCACGATCGCCGCGAACACGAGACCGATCACCAGGAAGAGCAGCCACAACAGGAAGACCGGCACCCACTTGGAGAATCCGAACGACCAGCCGTCCCCCACGCGTACGGGGCGGTGCTCCTCGGCCTCGTTCACCAGGTGGATGAGGCCCGCCTCGGCGGCCACGCCGACCACGAACCAGATCAGGGCGATCAGCGCGAAGAACGCGACGACCGCGAAGATGAGCCCGGGATTGTCGGCCACCCACTGGAACGCGTCCACGAAGACCCGGGGGACGTCGCCGCCGCCGTCCTCGAACTCCGAGCCGGAGAACTGGTAGCCCGACCCCGTACCGCCCCCGGAACCGGCCCCGCCGACGGCGAACAGGCCGAGTATCCACAGCGCCTTGTGACGCCAGGTGACGTCCCACGCACGCTTGATGATGCTTCCGAATCCCATCGGGTCCTCCCTTGGGTCTCCTGCGAACCCCTAGTCGAGTCCGTGTACCTCGTACCCCCGCGTACCCAATCCGAGCGCTTCCGCGTACCGCATGGCCCGCGTGCCGTCTATCCCGGACACGGCGCGGAACTTGTCCTCGCCCGCGTCCATGCCCTCCGCCACCGTACCGGGAAGACCCGCGGCCCGCACGACCAGATCGTAGGCGGCCTGGTCGATGGCCACCATGTCGGTGCCGGCCAGTACGCCCATGTCCGGGACGATCGGCGCGTCGGAGAAGTTCCAGCAGTCGCAGTCGGGAGTCACGCGGTTCACGAACGAGACGTAGAGCACCTTCCCGGGCTTCTGCGAGACGACGCCCGCGGCGTGTTCGACCATCTTCTCCTGGAGCGCGTCGGCGTCGTCCGCCCACTGCGTCGCGATGGCGCCGTACGGGCAGCTCGCCACGCACTCGCCGCAGCCGTAACAGGTCTCGAGGTCGATGCTCGCGACCCGGCGGCGCATCCTCCCGTCGACCTCTCGCGGCTCCTCGCGCTCGACGAGCACTATCGCGTCGACCGGGCACCAGCGGACGCAGCGACCGCACTCGGTGCACTCCTCCGGATCGACGACCGGCACGAAGTCGGCGTGCATGCGCTGCTTCGCGGAACGTGAGCCCAGCCCCATGCCCACGTTCTTGATCGCGCCGCCGAAGCCGGAGGCCTCGTGGCCCTTCACGTGAGAGACCACGATCATCGCGTCCGCGTGCATCGCGGCGGCGCCGAGACGGACCTCGTCGAAGTGCTTGCCCCCCGGGACGGGCGCCTCCACCCAGTCATGCCCGGTGAGTCCGTCGGCGATGATCACCGGCGCCTCCACCGTGGGGTACGCGAAACCGTTCTTGAGCGCGCACTCGACGTGGTCGACGGCGTTGGCCCTCTGGCCGCGGTACAGCGTGTTCGCGTCGGTGAGGAAGGGACGACCGCCGGCAGCCTTCACGCGGGCCACGATCTCCCGCACGAAGTGGGGCTCGACGTAGGCCGTGTTGCCGAGCTCGCCGAAGTGGACCTTGACCGCCACCAGGTCGCCCTCGGCCACGACCTCGCGGATGCCCGCCCGCTCGACGATGCTCCCCACGCGATCGATCAGGCTGCGCTTCTTCTCGTCACGCATCGGCGTGAACCACAGGGACGCGTCACTCATGACATCACTCCCTCGTATGCGGGGCCTCCGGTCCGGTCAGCCGGGATCGCGCGGCCGGCCGTCAGGGCCCGTCAGGGCTGGAAGCCCTGTCGCGTGTCGTACTCGTCGAAGGCGAGCGCCGCCGCGCCGAGCACGCCGGCATCGGTCCCGAGCTCGGCCGGCACGACGTGCACGTCGCGCCGTCCCGCCATCGCCTCTTCGGCGATCGCCTCCGACACGCGCTCGACGAACAGCGGCAGCGAACCGCCCACCTGGCCGCCGAGGATGATCAGGCGCGGATTGAGCAGGTTGACCAGCCCCACCGCCGCGCGGCCGAGCGTGTGTGCCGTCTCGGACAGCAGGCGGATCGCGTGCTCGTCCCCGTCGAGCGCCGCCTCGATGACGGTCGCCGCGGTGATGCGCTCGACCTCACCGCCCGCGTAGCTCTTGAGGGAGCTCCCGGCGTACGAACGGGCGACCTCCCGAGCCTCCCGCGCGATGGCCGGGCCGGCGACGAGCGCCTCGAGGTGTCCGGTCCCGCCGCACGGGCATCCGGGGCCGTCGAGCTGGACGACCATGTGGCCGAGCTCACCGCCCAGACCGCGGGCGCCCCGGTACGGCCGGCCGTCCAGGAAGACGCCGCCGCCCACGCCGGTGCCCACCGTGATCATGAGGAAGTCGCGCACGTCCTTGCCGGCCCCGAACCGCGACTCGCCGATGGCCGCGGTGTGGCCGTCGTTGTCCACGGTGACCTGGTGGGAGATGCGCGACATCACCAGTGAGCGCACGTCGATCCCGGTGAGCGGCAGGTTCGTGCAGAACTCGACCGTCTGCTTCCCGAAGTCGACCTGCGCCGGCAGTCCGACCCCGACCCCGGCGACCTCCGCCTCGTGCACGTCGCCTGAGACCTGACGGGCGGACTCGATCACCGCGTCGACGACGGCGAAGGGACCGCCGTCGGGCGTCTCCCGCGTCTCCTCCTCGACCACCCGCCCGTCGCGCCGGACGAGCCCCGCCGAGATCGCGCTGCCCCCGACGTCGACGCCTATGGCGAACGAAGCACGCATGCCGTGTCCCCCTGACCGTGTATCCGCACCGGTATCATCCGCACCGATGTCCGGACTAGTATTCCCAGCGTATGCCCCGCTGCTTCATGAGACCCATCTGTATCATGCGCCCGGCCATCTCGTCTTCCGTCACGCCGAAGAGCCTGGCGAGGTAACGGTAGTCGTTGAACCACTTCATCGACTGGTCCTTCACCATGTGATCGGGCATGAGGAGCGCGTCGGCCACCACGTCGGCCAGACGATGATCCGGGGTCCGGTCCCTCGGGTAGGCGGCGTCCGGGTCGTCCAGGATCACCAGCATGTGGCCGATGACGTGTGCGAGCGCGTCGCGTCGCGCCTTGTCCCCGACCGCGGTGTTCAGGAGGATGACCGGCAGACCGTCCTTGTCGATCAGCGCGGCCGTGAAGAACGCGGGCAGCGGCACCGCGCGGACGGGTATGCCGAGGCCGGCGGCGAGTCGCTCCATGGAGACGGGGGGCTCGGTCACGCCGGCGTCGAGCACGTGGCGGTCGGCGAGGCCACGATAGTATGCGTCGGTTCGGATCGCCAATCGGCACCTCCAACCCCATCATACGGCTCCCGAGGGACATCCCTTGAGATGTGGCGCTCGTCGAGTTCGTCCGGACGACCGATGCCGATATACACTGTCGTCGATGCCCCGAGCCCACCCGGCTGAAGAGGAGGGATCGCGTGGAGGGGCCGGACCCAGCCGAAGACGTCCTCAGGGCCCTTGCCGCGGCCGCCAACGCCCTCAGGCTCTACCCGCCCACCAGCGACCTGCGAGACCAGGCGGTGGAGCGTTTCGTGGAGGTCGCCGAGGGCGCCGTCTCCGGCCGGGAGGCGCTGCGCTTCCGCGTCGAGCCGGGGACGTTCCTCGTCGGCGAACGGGCGGTCGCGCCCGGCAGCACGCAGATCGCGCACCTCGCCTCCACCCTCTACTCGCATCAGGTCGGCCAGCTGCTCGTGTCGCCGGGACTGCGGCGCCGCGAGGCCGACGCCTTCCTCGAGGCGCTGGCGACCGAACCCGACCGCCTCAAGACCCGAGGCGGCCTGCGCGCCGCGCTCAACGAGCACGAGGTGTCGCACCTCGCGGTCATCGAGGTCACGCTGCGCAGTTCGGCCGATCAGCGTCTCCGAGACAAGGACCTCACCCAGGCGCCCCTGGACGAGATCGGACCCGCCGTGGTCGCGGCCGCCGAGCAGTGGCGCGAGCAGGCCGGGAAGGGGGAGGCGGTCGACGAGGTGGAGCTCTCCGTCTCCTCGCTCGAGCGCGCCGCGGAACGAGTGGCGTCGGAGCGCGTCGTCCGGGCGCTCATGCGGATGGACGAGAGGACGCGGGTCCAGGTGCTCGCGTCGGCTCGCACCAAGGACCGGAGCGGCGAACCGATGCGCGGGATGCTCACCGTGATCTCCCGGATGAGCCCCAGCGCCCTCGCGAGGCTGCTGACGCTCGTGGCGCGGATGTCGGATGAGGATCCGCTGTCCGTCCTGCCCGAGCTGGACCTCCCCGAGGACCTCATGCGCGAGCTCACCGGCATGCTGTCGCCCTCGCCTCGACCGCCGGAGCGCCGAGGGGTGCCGGACTCGACCGACGCCTCCGCGATCGCCGAGGAGGTCGGCGAGGAGGACGCGGAGGAGGAGCGGCGGCGCGTACGCGACATGGTGGCGCACGCCACCCCGGCCGAAGCCACCGGGCGCGCGCTCGCCACCGCCACGACCGTCGCACGCATGAAGCCGAACGCGGAGAGCGTGGAGGCGATGAGCGACGCGCTGGTACCCGCGCTCACCGCCGGCGCGTGGCGGGAGGTCGCAGGCGCCGTGGAACTGCTCGAGGAGCTGTCCGAGATGGTGGGGCTCGAGGGAGCCGTGGCCGCCGCCCGCGAGAGGCTCACCGACCAGACCCTGCTCACCAAGGCCTGCCGCGAGTTGGACGGCACGGAGGACGTCGACGTGCTCGCCACGGTGATCGATGCCGCCGGCAACGCCGGCCAGGAGGTCTTCCTCAGGTGTTGGACCGAGAGCGACGAGGGGACCCGGCGCGGTCTCGCCCGGGTCATCCCGCGCATAGGCGATCGTCTCGCCGGCGCCGCCGGGCGCGCTCTGCGTCAGAGCGACGCCCGGACAGCCGAGGCGCTGGTCTCCCTTATCGCCAAGCTCGGCGACCAGCGGACCACGGGCGCGCTCGTGCAGGCGCTCCGCCGCAGCGAGCCCTCGGTCCGGAGCGCAGCCGTACGCGCGCTGGGCGCCGTCGGCGGCGAGGAAGCGGGGAAGGCGCTGGGCGAGGCGCTCTCGCATGCGGACCGCCGGACCCGCATCGAGGCCGCCAAGGAGATCGGACACGCCAAGCTCGTATCGGCGCTGCCC
This sequence comes from uncultured Eubacteriales bacterium, assembly GCA_964406675.1. GTDB lineage: Bacteria > Actinomycetota > Coriobacteriia > Anaerosomatales > JAUVQN01 > CAYOSP01. Next base: position 38,528 of record CAYOSP010000012.1, read on the forward strand.
GCCCTGCACGCCGCGCTGGAGCGCTATCATCTCTTCGAGCGGGACCTCGAGTTCAAGTCCGAGCTCGTGCGAAGCATCTCGGCTATCGGGTCGGGATCGTCGATACCCGTACTGGAACGGGCGTCGGGAAAGGGTCTCGCGTTAGGGAGCGCGAACAGGGCCCTCAAGCGCCTCGCCGCCGCGGCCGCGCGGAACATACGTGAGGAGTCGATGTCACGTGGATGACCAGAGAGCGAACGAGGAAGGCCTGGAGAGTCCGGAGCGGATCGCCGACGCCGCGGGTCCCGCGGCCCGCAAGCCGTTCTCCACACCGAGACGCCTCGCGGGTGCGCGCGAGATGCTCCGGGCGCTCGCCGTGGCGCAGAACAACATCGGCCTGTATCCCGCCGCGCACCCGCAGGTCGTGCAGTCCGCCGAGGACCTGGCCTCGGCCACGGCGCTCATGAGCGATCTCGGATTCGAGAGCGTCACGGTGAACATCTACAAGCACACGCTGTTCCTGGAGAACCAGGTGTTCACCGAGGAGAGCGTGACCTACCGAAAGCTCGTGGAGGTCCTCCTCTCGCGGGGCATCTCGGCGCTCACCCTCAAGTCCGGCCTCACGAGCGACGAAGCATCCGCGCTCATCGCACTCCTCGGGAACGACGAGATCGGCACGATCGACGGGTCCCGCACGTTCCTCGCCGAGCGGGGGGCGGGCCACGTGGAGGTCGCCGAGACGACGACGCTCGAGGACAGCGACAAGGACGAGCTCAGGGGCCGCGAGGCCAAGGCGGCCGCCAAGAAGAGCTACGACAAGGGTGTCGGCCTCATGCAGGACGTCGAGACGCAGGCGAAGCTCGGCAAGGTCTTCGACGTGGAGCCGCTGCAGGGCATGGTGAACGACCTGCTCGACAACCTGCTCAAGGACCCGGCCGCCGTCCTCGGGCTCACCGCCATCAAGGACCACGACAACTACACGCTCAACCACTCGATCAACGTCTGCATCCTGAGCATCGCGCTCGGCGGTTCGCTCGGGCTCGACAAGGACTCGCTCAAGTCGCTCGGTCTCGCCGCGCTCCTCTACGACCTCGGCAAGGTGCGCATCCCCGAGGAGATCCTCAACAAGCAGGACCCGCTGTCGGCCGACGAGTGGGAGATCATCAAGAGCCACACCGCCGAGGGCGCCGACCTGCTCAAGCGCATCCAGCTCGTCGACCAGATGCCGATGGTGGTGGCGTTCGAGCACCACGTGAGGCACGACCGCGCGGGGTACCCTGAGCAGGGTCAGGAGCAGCACCTCTTCTCGAAGGTCGTCGCGCTGTGCGACGCGTACGACGCGATGACGACCAGGCGCCCGTTCCGCCACGAGATCCGCCCCGACAAGGCCGTCGCCGTGCTCATGCAGGGACGGGGGAAGGCCTACGACCCGGCGGTCACCAAGGCGCTCGTGGCGATGCTCGGCATCTATCCCATGGGCGCGGTGGTCCGCCTCGACGAAGGCTCGACCGCCGTCGTCTACCGGATCAATCCCGACGACCTCCTCTACCCGCGGGTGAAGATCCTCATCGACCCCGAGGGCAGATGGCTGCCCGAACCCGAGACGCTCGACCTGCGGCTGATCGACCCCGAGACCGGCTCGCACGTGCACTCGGTGGCCGAGGTGGTGCCGTCGTCCGAGGCGGGAGTGGACGACGTCTGGGAGTACCTCTAG
>CAYOSP010000012.1:40320-53100 GCA_964406675.1 uncultured Eubacteriales bacterium
TGCGGGACTGCGCGCGCGGTCGCCCGAACGGAACGGCTCCCGGAGCGTGACGCTCGGGAGCCGTGGGATGCGCGTGGTGGCCAGGGACGGAATCGAACCGCCGACACCCGCATTTTCAGTGCGGTGCTCTACCGGCTGAGCTACCTGGCCTCAGGCCCGCCTATGGTACGGGTGAGCAGGTAGCAGGTCAAGCAGACCCGACGGCCTTCTCGACCGCCTCGCGCAGCGTGGACGGGCTGCGCGCGTGGCGGTCCATCCCGGCCCACGGATCGTCCTTCTGGGCCAGACGCCGGAAGATGTTCGAGAGCGTCCATCCTCGGGGGTCGAGGTCCGCGTCGTCGAGCTCGTCGAGATCGATGGGCGTGGCGGCGGGAGCTCCCGGCCGAGCGCGCAGTGAGTACGGCGCCACCACCGTCTGCGCGTACGAGTTCCGCATCACGTCGAGGTAGAGCCTCCCTTCGCGCTTCGCCTTGCGCGCGGCGGTGGTGTAGCGCTCGGGATCGCTGCGCTCGATCTCGGCGGCGATGTCCTTCGCCAGCTCGCGCACGGTATCGAAGTCCTCCTCGGGCCTGAGCGGGACGTCGACGTGCAGGCCGCTCGATCCGGTGGTCATCACGAAAGGCCGGACGCCGAGATCCCGCAGGAGGGCGACGATCGCCTTCGCGCCGGCGCGCACGTCGCCGAAGTCCCCTCCCTCGGGCGGATCGAGGTCGAAGACGAGACGGTCGGGCCTGCGGATGTGGTCGGTGCGGCTGAGCCAGACGTGCGGCGTGATCGTTCCCTGGTCGGCGAGGAACACGAGCGTCGCGGGCTCCTCGCACACGAGTTGGTGGATGACGCCGCCCTCCTTCTCGATCTCCACGCGCGGGATCCAGTCCGGGAAGTGGTCGGGCACGTCCTTGTGGTAGAAGTCGCCGCCCTCGATGCCGTCGGGGAAGCGGTGCATCATCACCGGACGGCCCGCCATGTGGGGCAGCATCGTCTCGGCGATGCGCTCGTAGTAGTCGACGACGTCGCCCTTGGTGATGCCCGCGTCGGGGAAGAACACCTTGTAGCGGTCGTCGACCTCGATCTCGCGCGTGCCGATCTTCATGCGCGCTCCCAGCCCCCTCGCTTGGTCGATGCCGACCGCATCGCGCTCACTCCGACCGCTCCCGTACGACGTCCTTCGCGTCCTTGTCGTCCCGCAGGCCCAGATACCGCGGATGGCGCAGCTCGCCGTCGGAGGTCCACTCGGTGAAGCCTATCCCCGCGACGAGCTCCGGCTTCACGAAGTGCTCGCCCTTCTCGCCGGGATCGCCGTCGTCGAAGGGCGGCTCGTCGACCTCGATGTCGTCCATCTTCCCCCGGAGCCACTCGAGGGTCTCGTCGTCGAAGCCGGTGCCGACCTTACCCGCGTAGACGAAGTCGCCGTCCTCGTGGTATCCGAGCAGCAGCGCGCCGAAGCCCTTGCGGCTCCCTCCCGGATCCGTGAAACCGCCGACGACCAGCTCCTGCCGGTGCACGCACTTGAACTTCAGCCACTTCCTGGAGCGGGAGTACACGTACGACGCGCCGGCGTCCTTGGCGATGAGGCCCTCCCAGCCCTTGCCGCACGCCTCCTCCAGATACGCCTCGCCCTCCTCGTCGCGGTGCGGCGTGAAGCGCAGCGGCTCCTCGAAGTCGATCGCCCCGCGCAGGAGCGCCTTCCGGTCTCGCCGAGCGGGTCGTCGCTCTCGAGATGCATGCGGTCCTGCAGCCGCGCGAAGCTGGTGCGGCCCCCCTCGAATGTCCCGCTCCTCGAGCTTCTCGCGCAACCCCTCGCTGAGCGTCGTCGTCGGGTCGAGCATCAGTCACCCTCCCCGCTGCCTTCGCCCTCGTCGTCGGCCTTCTTGCCGCCTTCGCCGCGCTCCTGCTCCGCGACCTCTTCGATCGTGCGGCCGGTCTTGACCGATGCCGGCTGCGTGCTCACCGGGTTGCGGCGAGCGTCCGCCTCCTCGTCGTCCACCTTGATGAGCAGCCAGTCGTTCTCGGAGTGCCACCCGGTGTGCTGCAGGGCGTAGCCGCCGCGGAGCTTCTCGCCGTGCAGGTAGACGACGAGGTGCCCGTCCGCGAGCGCCTCGTCCACCGGTTTCAGCCCGTCGCCGGCGCTCTCGTCGTCGCCGCTCTCGTCGTCGTCCCTGCGCGTGCGGTTCTCGTACGTGCCGGAGTCCCACACGATCACCGTGCCGGCGCCGTACTCGCCCTCGGGGATGACGCCCTCGAAATCCGCGTAGCCGAGCGGGTGGTCCTCCGTCATGACCGCGAGACGCTTGTCTGCAGGGTCCGTCGAGGGACCCTTCGGGATCGCCCAGGACTTGAGGACCCCGTCGTGCTCTAGCCGGAAGTCGTAATGCAGGCGGCTCGCCGCGTGCTTGTGTATGACGAAGCGATCGTCCCTGCCGCCGCCCCCCTCGGCCTTCGGTTCGGGCGTCTTGCGGAAGTCGCGCTTCTTCTCATACTCGCCCAGATTGCTCATGATCGCCCTCCATCCCTTACGCTGATACCTTCCCGGGATCAGGGAAGCCGCCTGCCGGGAATGCTCTAACCGTCGTGTGCCGCTTCGCGTGGGTGGGTCGCGCGGGTGCGCCGCGGGGCGTGCGTCACACCGCCCGGCCGAGAGGATGCCGATGCCAGAACTGCCCGACGTCGAGGTCTTCCGCAGGTACCTGGAGTCGACCGCGCTCCATCAGACGATCGAGTCCGTGCACGTGCCGGCCCCCCGGCTGCTCGACGGCACCTCCGCCGCCGGTCTGGGGCGCATGCTCAAGGGGCTCGGATTCGAACGGACCGAGCGGATCGGCAAGCACCTGCTCGCACAGGTCGACGACGGCAAGTGGGTGCGCTTCCACTTCGGCATGACGGGCAGCCTCGACTACTCCACCGACGGCTCGGTCCCCGACTACGCGGCCGTCGTCTTCGAGTTCGAGAACGGCCACTCGCTGAGCTACCTGTCGAAGCGCCGCCTCGGCAGGGTGAGCGTGACCGGGGATCCCGAGGCGTTCCGCGCGGAGGAGGACCTGGGGCCGGACGCGCTCGACGGGGTGGACGGTCCGAAGGCCTTCGCCGGGATGATCCAGGGACGCAGGGGAGCGACCAAGTCGACGCTCATGAACCAGTCGGTCGTCTCGGGCATCGGCAACATCTACGCGGACGAGATCCTCTTCCAGGCGCAGGTGCATCCCAAGACCGCGATCGACGATCTCACCGAGGACTCACTCGCCTACATCTACCGGGTGGCGAAGCGGGTGTTGCAGACGGCGATCGAGAAGGGGGCGCAGCCCGACGAGTTCCCTCGCGGGTGGCTGATCACCCGCAGGGAGGAGGGCGCCTCGTGCCCGCGCTGCGACGGTGAGGTGGCGAAGACGACCGTCAACGGGCGCGGCACCTACTACTGCTCGTCCTGCCAGCGGAAGTAGCGGCCCCGACCGGCGGTCCGCCCGTTATCGACCGGCTGGCTCGGGAATCCTCAGGGTGCGGAGCGACCGACTCCCGACCCCGCAGGAGTGATGCGATGACGATCCTCGTCTGCAACGCCGGCAGTTCCTCGCTCAAGTTCCGTCTCTACACCGACGACCCGAGCGACGAGGCTCTGGTCCGCGGCAACATCCGGCGCTTCGGCGAGGACGCGGTCATCGAGTGGTCGACCGCCGATGATTCCGGCGAGGAGAGGGCCGACGCGCCCGACCACGGGGCCGCCACGCGCTGGATGCTCGACTGGCTCGACGAGCGCGACGAGTGCGGCCCGTTCCCGGAAGGCCTGCGCGCAGTGGGGCACCGCGTGGTGCACGGCGGCCGAGAGCTCACCGAGCCGGTGTTCGTGGACGAGGGGGTCCGCGACCACATCCGGCTCCTGCAGTCGCTCGCGCCGCTGCACAACCGCGCCGCGCTCGCCACCCTGGACGCGGTGGAGGACTGGCTGGCGAGGCATGAGCGCGCGCCCGGCGCCGACGGTCCCGACTCGGGCCCCGGCGCGCCGGCGGTGCCGATGGCGGCCTCGTTCGACACCTCCTTCCACCGCGACATGCCGGAGCGCGCCCGGCGCTACGCGATCCCGCGAGAGTGGACGGAGCGCGAGGAGCTCGTGCGCTACGGCTTCCACGGCCTCGCGCACCGCTGGATGTGGGAGACGTGGCTGGAGAGGTCCGGCCGCACCGCGGGCGACCGCCCGCCCCGCGCCGTCACCCTCCAGCTCGGGCAGGGCTGCTCGGCGGCGGCGATCGAGGACGGCCGCACGCTCGACACGAGCATGGGCGCCACGCCGCTCGAGGGCCTCGTGATGGTGGCGCGGTGCGGAGACGTCGACCCGGGGGTGATGCTGCACCTGCTCGCCCACTCGGGACTCGACGCGGTCGCGGTGGAGGACGCGCTCAACCACCGCTCCGGCCTCGTGGCGCTCACCGACGGGCGGGTGCGGGACATGGAGGGCCTGCTCGCGTTGGTGGACGACGGTGACGAGCAGGCCGAGGTCGCGCTCGACACGTTCTGCGTCCGCGCGCGCAAGTACCTCTCCGCGTACCTGTCGCTGCTCGAAGGCGGCGACGCGGTGGTATTCGGGGGCGGCATCGGCGAGCACTCGCCGCTCGTGCGCCGTCGGGTCTGTAGCGGCATGGCGTGGGCGGGTATCGAACTCGATGAGGGAGCGAACGAGACGGCCGTCGGGAACGTGGCGCGCATCTCGACGGAGGACTCGCGCGTCGAGGTCTGGACCATCCCGGTGGACGAGGAAGCGATCATCGCCCGCGACGTGCGGGCACTGCTGGACGGACGCGACTGACGCACCGGACGCGACTGACGCACCGCCTCGCTCACGAGGGCGCCGGGCGGCCGACGACGAGGGGACGAGACCGATGGTGGACGAACTGAGGGACGAGCCGATCACCGAGATCGGGCGCCGGGAGTCGCGCTACGAGACCGAGGCCGCGTTCCTGCGCGAGCACGATGGGGCGTTCGCGGAGTGGGCGAAGGGTCACGGCGTGGTGAACCACGAGCCGATCACCCAGGTGCTGGTCGACAAGATGCAACGTCACCTCGAGCGACGGGGAGGGCTGGACCGCGAGGCCTTCTTCGAGCTCATGCGCGGGCTCGACCTGCTCACCAACGCGGCGATCCGGACGGTCGCGCACATGACGTACGCGAGGAACGTCCACCTCGACGGGCGCGACCTCGTGCCGGAGGACTTCAAGGAGAAGCCGCAGGGGCACATGGGCGGCTCGCTGAACGTCATCCCCGGCTACGCCGCGTACCTCGCCTACGACGTCGCCACGGACCAGACCCGCGCGTGGCTGCTCGGGCAGGGTCACACCGTGTCGGCCGTCGACGCGGTCAACGTGCTCGTCGGCAACATGACCGAGGCGCACGCGGAGCGCTACGACGCGTCCGAGCAGGGCCTCACTCGCCTGGCGCGCGACTTCTACGGGCGCGAGGTCGAACCCGACGGCAGCCCGTCGTCGCCGCTCGGCAGCCACGTGAACGTGCACACCGCCGGCGGCATGATCGAGGGCGGCTTCCTCGGATTCGCCGAGCTGCTCTACCCGCACATGCCGCTGCCCGGCGAGAAGCTGGTGGTGTTCCTCAGCGACGGCTCGTTCGAGGAGCAGCGGGGCGTCGCTTGGGCGCCGAGGTGGTGGCGCGCCGAGGACTCGGGCCTGATCATGCCGATCATGATGAACAACGGTCGGCGTATCGATCAGCGCACCATGACCGCCCAGATCGGCGGCGCGCGCTGGCTCGAGGACTACCTGCGGCTCAACGGTTTCGAGCCGCTCACGTTCGACGGCAAGGACCCGGCGGCGTTCATGTGGGCGATCCACGAGATGGAGCGCCGTCTCGAGACCGACCCCTGCACGCTCGGCCGTGACGACTGCACCTACCCGGCGCCCATCCCGTTCGGCATCGCCGTGGCGCCCAAGGGCTACGGCTTCTACGGCGCGGACACCGAGGCCGCCCACAACCTGCCGGTGGGCAAGGATCCCGCCGGCGACGACGAGATGCGCGCCGCCTTCAACGAGAGCGTCCGCACGCTGTTCGTCCCTCCCGAGGAGCTCGACGAGGCGCTGAAACCCTTCCGAACGGTGGAGGGGCGTCCTCGCGAGAAGGACAATGCCGTCGCGAACCGGGACGTGCGGCTCGACGAGATGCCCGAGCTGGCGTGGGTCGACGTGCCGCCCGCTGAGGAACGCGGCATCGGCGCCGCGTGCGAGTCACGCTTCGCCATGGAGGCGATCGACGACGCGTTCGTGCGCATCGTGAAGGCGAACCCGCACCTGCGACCGCGCTTCGGCAACCCCGACGAGAGCCGCTCGAACCGCATGTACCAGACGCTCGACCTGCTCGAGCACCGCGTCGACGTGCCGGAGCCCGGCGTCGAGGAGGACGTCCTCGGCAACGTGATCACCGTGCTCAACGAGGAGGCGGTGGTCTGCGCGGCGCTCGGCAACAAGGGCGGCATCAGCATCTCGGTCACCTACGAGGCGTTCGGCGTGAAGATGCTCTCGGCGGTGCGCCAGGAGATCGTCTGGGCGAACCACGCGAGGGAGGCCGGCAGACCGCCGAAGTGGCTCTCGATCCCGGTCGTGCTCACCTCGCACACCTGGGAGAACGGCAAGAACGAGCAGTCGCACCAGGACCCGACGATGTGCGAGGCGCTGCTCGGCGAGGTGAGCGACGTCTCGCGCGTGGTGTTCCCGGTGGACCACAACACCGCCACCGCGACGATGGAGGCGCTCTACCGGACCCACGGGAGCATCTGGACGGTCGTGGCCGCCAAGGAGGACATGCCCTGCTTCTTCGACCGCGACGAGGCGCGCACGCTCGTCGCCGACGGCGGCATGCGCGTCGGCTGGGCGGGCTACGACGTCCCTCACGCCAAGGTCGCGATCACCGCGATCGGCTCCTACCAGTTGCGCGAGGCGCTCAAGGCCTCCGAGCGGCTCGCCCGGTGGGAGGTCCCCCACCGGGTCGTCTACCTGTACGAGCCCGGGCGCTTCCGGACGCCGCGCACGCCGGGCGAGCACGCGCATCTCGCCGCCGAGGACGTGCGCGCCGCGCTGTACGGCGACATCGACTCGCACGTGCTCATCACCCACACGCGACCGGAGATCATGCTGGGCACGCTGAGCACCCTCCGCGGGTCGGCGGACCCGGTCGGGCTCGGCTACATCAGCCACGGCGGCACGTACGACATCGACGGGATGCTGTTCGCCAACCGCTCGACGTGGGCGCACGTGGTGGAGGGCGTGGCGCACACGACCGGACACGAGACGGACGCGTGGCTCAGCGACGACGAGGCGGCCGCCGTGCGCGGCGAGAGAGCGCCGATGGGGGTGCTGTACTAGCGAGCGCGTCGGCGACCGCGCCGGCCGTCTTACCGGCAGCCACTCTCGGGGTCGGCGGGCTCCAGTCCGAGCAGGATGCGGATCACCGCGTGAGCCTGGTGCGCGGCCACGAGCATGACGCGCGAGGCGAGCAGGGGGTGCCCCTCGCGGACGTCGGACTCCAGGTCCCCCGCCACCCACAGGTTCTCGGCGACCCGATGGGTCCCGATGCGGTCCGCGCTCCCGACGCCGGCGAGCCCGGAGGCCGACACGAGCGGCACGCCGGGCCTGTCGCGGACGCAGCACCTCGTGATGAGCGCCTTCGTCTCCGCGCCGTCGACCGCCTCCACGATCGCGTCGGCGCCGGCGACCATGTCCGAGACGTTCGTCTCGTCGATGCACCCCCGCACCGTCCGGAGCCGCACCTCGGGATCGATCCGGCGCAGGGTGCTCGCCAGCGCCCCCACCTTCGGCTCGCCGATCTGGTCGGCGAAGAACAGCTGCCGGTCGAGGTTGTCCGCCTCCACGTCGTCGAAGTCGACGAGCGTGAGGGCTCGCACGCCGGAGCGGACGAGCATGGCGGCGCAGTTGCTGCCCAGCCCCCCGCAGCCGAGGACGGCCACGGACGTCTCGGCGAGACGCGCACGGATCGCCGCGCGAGACAGGAGCGGCCCGTCCGTCACCGTCGGCCGCCCTCCACCGTCAGCCGCCCGCCACCGGCGGGAAGATCGCGAGCCGGTCACCCTCGTGCAGCTCCGTGGACTCCTCGGCGTGACGGCCGTCGATGAAGACGATGCGTGGCTGGTCGGGAAGGCCGAGCGCGACGATCACGTCCGCGATCGTCGCGCTCGGCTCCAACTCGTACGCGCGCGTCCGCTCCTCGCCGGGCTCCGTGTGGAAGCCCGACAGAGAAGCGAACAGCGCCACGTCTACCCTCATCGGTCTACCCTCATCGGTCGACCCTCACTGGTCGGCCCTCATCGCGATCGTCCGTCGCCGGGATGGTGTGTCGCTACGCGAGACCCATCTTCTTGGCGGTCTCGGGCACGAAATCGTAGACCGAGTCGAGGTCCTCGTCGCTCACCTTGAACGTCACGTCGTGCGGCGGCAGCTCCTCGTCGTGGAAGAACGACGGCAGGCGGTCGTCCGCCGCGGTGAAGCCGGCCTTCTCGTTGAAGAGCCGCTCGTGGGTCAGCGTCTCCTTGCCGACCTGCATGAGCGCGTCCACGTCCCAGGACTCCCCTGTGTGCGCCTCGGCCATCTCGTGGATCGCCGTGAACGCCTCGGGGATGTCCAGCACGGGGAACGCGACGAAGATGCAGAATCCCAATGCGTCGAGCATCGCCGTGGCGATCTGCAGGTTGGCGGAGAGCTCGGCCTGGCCCTCCGGCTTGAGCGGGTCCATCTCACCGCCCACCTTGAGGATCTCGGTCGCGACCGTGTAGCCGGCGGTGTGATCGGCGCCCATCGTCGAGGTGGCGTACGTCACGCCCATGCCCTGGACGGCGCGCGGGTCGTAAGCGGGCAGCGCCTGGTGCTTGACCACCGGGATGTTGGCCACGCCGAACTTCTTGCCGGTGGCCTCGGCGCCGTCGCCGAGCACCTTGCCGGGCTCGCCGCCCTCGAAGACGCTGCGCAGCGCCTTGATCGCAGCTTTGCCGTCACCGAACTCGATCGCGCCGGAAGCCATGTAGACCGCCATCGTCGCCCCGGTCTCGATGGTGTCGAGACCGTAGTCGCCGCAGAGGCGGTCGAGCTCGGCGATGTCCTCGAGGTCGTCGATGCCGCAGTCGGCGCCGAAGGACCACACGGTCTCGTACTCCGGCCCCTTCGTCTTGTAGTGGCCGTCCTTGTCCACCCAGTAGCGCGAGCACCGGATGACGCAACCCGTGTGACAGCCGTGGCTCACGTCGCCGCCGCGCTCCATGATGATCTCGCGCTGGTGCTCGCCGCTGGTGGCCTCGGCGCCCTCGAAGGAGCCCGCGGAGAAGTTGCGCGTGGGAAGGCCGCCGGCCTCGGAGAGGATGTTGGTGAGGACGTTCGTACCGTACGTGGGCAGGGCCTCGCCGGAGACCGCGTGCTCCTTGAGCGCGTTGCTGAAGATCTTCACCGCGGCGCTGAACGCATCCGGGTCCGCGTGCACCGGCGACTTGAGGCCCTTGTCGGAGATGACGACGGCCTTGAGTCCCTTGCTGCCCATGACCGAACCGAGCCCGCCGCGACCGGCGAAGCGGTTCGGGTAGTTCTTCATGTCGGAGACCGCGACGCCCGCGGACTTCATGCCCGCCTCGCCGGCGGGACCGATGGTGATCGTGGAGTACCGGTCGCCGTCGGGCCGCGTCTCCTTGACCGCATCCGCCACGTCGTAGTTGCCGGCGCCCGCCCACTCGTCGACGCGGGACAGCGACGCCTCGCCGTCGGCCTCGATCGTGAGCATGTAGCGCGCGTCGGGATCGGCCGGCGCGCCGGTGACGATGACGGCGGCGATCTCCAGGCGGCCGAGCGCGATGGCGGCCTGGCCGCCCGAGTTCGACTCCTTGATGCCTCCGGTGAGCGGGCTCTTCGCACCCACGGACAGGCGTCCGCCGTTGGGGGTGTTCGTGCCGCCGAGCAGCCCCGGAGAGAACACGAGGACGTTGTCGGGGCCGAGCGGGTCGGCGTCCGGCGGGACCTCGGTGTACACGAGCGCCGAGGTCAGTGCTCGACCGCCGTAACGCGCCCACTTCTCGGGCAACTCCTCCTTGGTGATCGAGAGGTCGGACATATCGACCCGAAGCATATAGCGCATACGATCCCTCCTGTTCGTGTGTGACCGACCGCCGGCACCGGCGGCCCCCGACCGGCTGCCCCCGGCGGGTGGATACTCTGAGTGTACCCGTGTGGACGGACACTCGACATGGAGACCTCAGACCGACGGATCCTCGGGCGGGTCCGACCCCTCGGATCCGCGGCCGGCCCGGTACAAGCCCAGGTAGAGGCGATGCGGCCCCGGGGTGCCGTGAGGGACGAACGCGACACGGTCGCCCGGCGCGACCGGGTGGTCGATCCCGTAGACGGTGCCGTCGACGAAGACGCCCTCGATGACGCCGAGATCCAGGTCGAGATCGAGCGCGACCTGCCGCGCGGTGGCGCCGCTCTCGGGCACCGGGACGTCCACCGTGGTCGGGAGCCCCGCCGCTCGTCTCGCCGAGTGCAGCGTCCCGAACATGCGGACCGTGGCGGTGCGCTCATCTGCCATGCCCGCGACGATACACGGCCGCGACCGAGCGCGCCAACGCTTCGGCCGTCGGGCGGTGCTTCGAGCTCGCGGCTCAGGGCGCGAGCGTGCCCCCGAACACCTGCCACGCGAGCGCGGACTTCGCCACGAGGCTGAGCAGCACGTAGGCGCTCTCGCCGAAGAGGTAGTCTCGCCACTTGCCGACCTGCTTGTACTGCAGCCACTGGTTGAGCGCGAAGCTGTTGAAGAAGACGAAGATCGACACGAAGATCCAGATGACGAAATCGGGCGGCGAGGCCTCCGTGGTCGGGCTCCAGATGTAGAGCGCGACGGCGAGCCACGGCACGATCCCGGCGATGCAGCCGAAGACGAACGGCAGCCAACCGGTGTCCGGCGAATCCGCGTCCTCGTAGTGCTCCTGGAGCAGCCCGAACAGGATCATCGACGCGTTGACCCCCGCGATGGCGAGCAGCGCCGCGATGTCGAGGATGCCGGTGAGCATCGAGATGAGCACGATCATGATCGAAGAACTGAGTGAGTACTCGATCCAGCGCGCATAGTTGCGGCCGCGCTTCAGGTTCTTCACGTACCAGGGGTAGGCGACCGTCGCGATGATGAAGTGCGCGAGCGCCGAGAGGAACACGAACGCGATCACCCCTCCCGCGACGCTCACGTCGAACAGCGTCTCGCTCGTGACCGCCGTGCCCGGCGGCCCCTCGAGGAAGGTCGCGGTGACGGGGAGCGTGAAGTCCGTGGCGAGCAAGAGGATCGCCACTCCTTGTACCGCGTGGAACACGCCCATCACCGCATTGTAGAGGCGCAAGCGCTTGAAGCGTCGCTCGCCCGCACCCGCCGCGGTCGCCCCGGCTGCACTCATGTCCCGCTCCTTCCCACGTATGACCCGTGTTCCCACATATGACCCGTGATGTGTCTGTCCCGTCCGGCTCTTACCCGGGGACGCCGCGCGCCACGCGGGATGCTCGGACGAGGCCGTCAGGGAATAGAAGAGTAGGATCGACGACAGGGGTGAGCGCGATGCCGGAGACCGACCTCGACGAGTACCGCGAGCGGGCCGAGGGGCGGATCAGGGAGCTGCGCAGCAAGCTCGACGACCTCGAAGTGACGACCGAGGAGGATGAGGGAGCGGGACTCGACCTCGCCGCGCGCGAACGCCTCGAAGAAGCGGACCAGGCGTGGCGACGCGCCGAGCTCCGATTGCAGGACCTGCGCGAGGCTACCGAGGGTTCGTGGGCGGAGGAGCGCGAGCGCTACGAGAGGGAACGCGACACGTTCGAGGAAGCGGTGCGGGCTGCCGCGGGAGCGCTCGGGGAGTCGTTCGAGGACATCGGCGTGGAGCCCGACGCGGGCGAGCCCTCGGAAGGCATGCCGCCCGGACGCTGAGAGAGCGACGCGACACACGCGGCGGGGCCGAACGGCATGAGACCGCCGTCGCCGTCGGTGGGGCCCGTCGTCCTGCGGTGCTACCATCCGCCCATCAGGCGGTATCCATCCGACGGTATCGATGAGGGAGCTCAGATGGCGGACACCACGCACCCGAGCCTCGACGCCTGGCTCGCCGAGGTGAAGCGCGAGCGGACCGCGGCCGACGTGGGCATGTACCTCGCGCACAACGGCGTGGTGCGCTCGTACTCGCGCGACGGACGGCCGGTCACGGGCATGGAGCTCTCGGTGGATCGCGACCGCCTCGACCAGGCGCTCGAGACGGCGCGCGGGATGGAAGGCGTCGCGGTGGTGCGCGCCTGGGTCAACGAGGGAAGTCTCGCCGTGGGGGACGACATCATGTACGTCCTCGTGGGCGGCGACATCCGCGAGCACGTCTTCGCCGCGCTGCAGGCGCTCGTCGGCTCCATCAAGTCGGGGGTCGTGACCGAGCTCGAGAAGCGCCCGTGACTCGGACGCCCGATCACGCGGCCTCGGCTCGGCTCGACGCCGTCTTCGCCGAGACCCGCCACCGATTCGAACTCCCCGAGGGCGTGATCTACCTCGACGGCAACTCGCTCGGACCGCTCACCATCGACGCCCGACGCCGCACGTCGGAGGTGCTCGACGCGCAGTGGGGGCCGCGGCTCATCAATGGCTGGAACGAGTCGGGATGGATCGACCTTCCGCAGGTGGCCGGGGACAAGGTCGCCGCGCTCATCGGCGCGCCGAAGGGGTCGGTAGCGGTGTGCGACTCGACGTCGGTGAACCTCTTCAAGGTGCTGTCCG
>CAYOSP010000013.1:0-12432 GCA_964406675.1 uncultured Eubacteriales bacterium
ATGCGCTTCATGTTGAGAAGACCCCCTGTCTGATGTGGTCTTCTCCCATACCGCTAACAATGGAAGAGTTCTATCCGCTCCGCTCAAGAACTCAATCCGATTGTCATGTCCGATGAGCACGGGTGCTGGTCCAAGAGGATTATGCAGTTGTCAAGAAACCTAGTCGTCTATTCACCGCGTCGAGGGTGGCGCGAACGATCGAATCGTTCTCGTTCTGTCGTACCAGCGCCGAACCCGCGAACGCTTGTTCACCCAAGGTCGTGACGAGGACCATGCAGCTGACCGCGACCTGTTCCCCGCCGAGCTTGCAGACCGCGACGTCCTCGAGCGCGAAGCTCAATTCGTGGTCGAGGTACTTCTCCACAGCGTCGATGGTCGCCTGTGCGACGAGACGCAGACGGCCCGTCTGACTCCCCGGACCGGAGGCCGACCCGTCGATAGCCTTGCCGTCGAAATCCAGATGGACGGTCACCGTGGCCGACACGCCATGTACCTGCGTCTGTATGCCGTCGATGCGCGCCCGTGGGTGAAGCGAGGGCGACTCCTTCTCGACGACGTCTTCGCCTAACTGGGCGATGGATATCTTCTTGTGATCTATCTCGATCCCGAAGCGCGCCATGATAAGCGACTCGATGTCCCTGACCAGCTGCTTCGGGGGCTTGGTCGGCAGGGCGAGGACGTGGATCTCCTCGATGGAGCCGAAGGAGGAGGCGACGATTCGAGCGGCCTTGATCTCGCCGATCTTGCAGAGCGACTCTTCGATCTCTTCGAGAGTGACCTGCGAGATGCCCTCATCCACGACGGAGCTCCCTGGTTCGACGTAATCTGCGACTCACTCCGCGAGCCCGATGCTTCTAGTCACGATAGGCGAGCACGACGAGGGGTGTCAACTAGACCTACCTGAGGAAGCCTTACATCCACACAGGTCAGCGAATCGTCATTCCTCGACGACGGTCGGCTCGATCAACCCGTAGTCTCCGTCGCCACGCCGATACAGCACGTTGATGGAACGCGGGGAGTCATCCGTCGCGAAGATGAAGAAGTCGTGGCCGAGCAGTTCGAGTTGGAGTACGGCGTCCTCCACACTCATCGGATGGACCGACACCTGCTTCGTCTTCACGATCTCCGGCGGAAGCCCGCCTCCGAGGGGGTCCGGGCCCGGCCAGGTCATGTTGGCGAACAGCTCCTTGGGGGCCGGCTGCCCCTTACCGGTGTGCCGATCGACCATCTTACCCTTGTACTTACGCAGCTGACGCTCGAGCTTGTCGCTGGCCAGGTCGATCGCCGCGTACAGGTCCGTCGCCGCCTCCTTGGCGCGGATCACGGGGCCCTTGGTGAACATCGTGATCTCGCACACCTGGTTGTTCTCGATGGCCGGGTTCTTCTCGACGTAGAGCTCCACATCCGCCTGCATCACCTGGTGGTCGAGGATATGTGCGGCTTTCTCGGTCTTCGACTCCGCGTAGTCCTTGAGCGCGGGGGTGATGTCCATGTGGCGACCTTTGACCATCACGTTCATGTTTGATGCTCCTTAGTCCGGTGTTCCTTACTGAGAGCTTACCCGCTTGGAGAGCCTGACCGGAGGGGGCAAGCCGAAGAGGCTAGCTGATGTGGCCGAGGAAGTCCTGCGTCCGCTCGTGCTGCGGATCGTCGAAGAGCTGGTCCGGCGTGCCTTGCTCGACGATCACGCCGCCGTCCATGAAGACCGCGCGGTCCGCGGCTTCGCGAGCGAATCCGATCTCGTGCGTGACGACGAGCATGGTCATCCCGGCTTCGGCCAGATCGCTCATCACCTCGAGGACCCCTCGCACGAGTTCGGGATCGAGCGCGGAGGTCACCTCGTCGAACAGCATGACGTGTGGGTCCATCGCGAGTGCGCGGGCCATGGCGACACGCTGCTGCTGTCCACCGGACAGCTGCGAGGGGAAGTAGTCCATCTTGTCGTCGAGACCCACCTTCGTGAGCGTCTCGACGGCGTTCCGTTCCGCCTCCCCCTTGGCCCGGCCGAGGACCTTGTATTGGGCGAGCATGACGTTCTGCTTCGCCGTCAGGTGCGGGAACAGATTGAACGCCTGGAACACCATGCCGATGCGCTGGCGCACCTTGTTGATGTTCGTCTTGGGATCATTGACGAGGGTGTCCTCGAACCACACCTCACCACCTGTAGGCTGTTCGAGCCGGTTGACGCAGCGGAGCAGGGTCGACTTGCCCGAACCCGACGGGCCGAGGATGACGACCACCTCGCCCTTGTCCACCTCGAGGTCGACACCTCGAAGCACGACCAAGTCACCGAAGGACTTCTGGAGGTCCTTGATCCGGATGATGGGTTCGCCGGAGTCCCAATCCGAAGACAGGTCGATGCCCGTCGTGGCGGCCTGCTCGCTCATACGCGTCTTCCTTCCTAGACCTGCCGGCCCGCATGTTCGGGCAGCGAGACGACATGTTCCGAATCGATGGTGTCGGAATCGACCGGCGGGCGCGGGGCGCCGCCCTTCCCCTCGGAGGCGGCGAGGCGCTCCTCGAGATTGGCGACGAACCGCCCGAGCGGGATGGTGAGCATCAGATAGAACGCCGCCGCGAGCACGTACGGCGACGGGTTGAATCGTGAAGCCGCGACCTCGCGCGACCGCAACACGATCTCGCCGATGCCCACGGCCGCGAGCAGAGACGTGTCTTTGAAGAGCAGGATGAACTCGGACATCATCGTCGGCAGGATGCGACGCACCGTCTGCGGGATGATCACGTAGAACATCGCCTTGGGCGCGCTCATGCCCAAAGAGCGCGCCGCCTCCATCTGCCCGCGTGAGATCGACTGGATCCCGGCGCGGAATATCTCGCACAGGTACGCCGCGGAGTTCAGGCTCAAGACGAGGAAGCCGCGGAACCACAGCGTCCAGGAGATCCCGAACAGCGCGGCCTGGTTCATCCACGGATTCGCGTCGATGATCACTTTGTAGAACGGCATGAGCGGCAATCCGAAGAACACGAGCAGGATCTGCAGGAACAGTGGGGTCCCGCGAACCACGTCGACGTAGGCGGTCGCGGGCCAGCGCAGCCATCGGGTCTTGCCCATCTTCATGAACGCCAGACCGAGCCCGACAGGGATGCCGATGAGGAACGACGCCATCCCGAAGAGGATCGAGACGGGGAATGCCTTCAACACCACCGGGAAGGCGTCCGCGATGACCTCGGGCGAGAAGAAGAGATGGGTGATCGTGTTGGTCTCCCACCACTGCAGCAACCGCTCCACGTCACTCCTCTGTCCGGTCGTCGGTACGCACGTGCACGACGCTCACACTCCTGCCGAGACCGAGTGTGCGGCGCCCGATGAAGGGGGCCGGCGACCCCCGGTCGCCGGCCCCCACTCTAGCGCACTGGTGTGACGATGCGCCGCTCGACGGCCGCACCGCGTCGGCGATGCTACTCGCTGACCGCCAGTGACTGATTCGAGTTGATGTACGGATCCGAGAAGTCGACCGACTCGGCCCGGTCCTCGGTGATGGTCATCGCCGAAGCGATCATGTCGAACGAGCTCCCCGCCTGGGCGTCGGTGATGAGCGCGTCGAACTTGTAGGTCAGGAACTCGACCTCGTAGCCCAGACGGTCGCCGATCTCCTTGACCAGGTCCACGTCGAACCCGACGGTCTCGCCGCCCTCGACGAACTCGAACGGCGGATAGGCGGTATCGGAACCCACGATGATCTTGCCCTCGGTGAGCGTGTCGACGGCAGCCGTGTCCGGCTCATCGTAGTCGCCGCTCTCGGGGATGGACATCGGGGGTGCTCCGAACCACTTCTCGTAGATGTCGTCGTAGGTGCCGTCGGCCTTGATCTCGGCGAGCGCCCAATTCACGGCCTCACGCAGTGAGTCCTTCTCCTGATTGAAGGCGAACCCGTAGGCCTCGCCGGTGTCGATCTCCTCGACGATCACGATGTCGCGGGTCTCGTCCCCCGCGATCTCCTGCGAGATCGGCAGGTCGTTGATCACGCCCACCACGTCGCCGGCCTGCAGCGCGGCGAACGCGGCCAGGATGTCGTCGTACGGAACGACCTCGACACCGTTGGGCTCGAGGTTCTCGGTAGCCCACAGCTCACCGGTGGTGCCGGACTGCACGCCGACCTTGTCGCCGTCGCCCAGGTCCTCGACGCTGGTGATGGCGCCGTCGTCCGCGGCCCCGTCATCCTCCGCGCCTTCGTCCTCGGTCGTCTCCTCGGTACCCTCGTCCTCGACCTCGGTGCCGTCGTCTTCCGTGTCCTCACCGCAACCCGCCAGTCCGAACATGCCGGTCGCAAGCGCGAACACGAGCAGCAACACGAGCCACTTGCTTGTCTTGCGCATGGATCCTCCCTTGAAGTGCCGGCCAGACTCCTCCCGGGACCGCAACCCCGACGGGCTTGCAGTCCGCCGCATAGCATACCGTAATCGAGTCACGCAGACGAGAATCCGCACGTGGAAGCGATGGCCGGATCGTCCATCGGCGCCGTCATCCGCAGATCGCGTCAGCGCACGCCGATCGACGTCGTCACCCGTCGATCGGCGCCGTCTCCAACTCGGGCAGATCGCCGACCCACTTCGCGCGGATGGTCTCCAGCACGCCCTCGGCGGCGAGCTCGTCGAGGGCGGTGCGGACCGCTTCCTCGAGCTCGTCGGCTCCCGGCGCGACCACCACCCCGAGCGGCACCCCCGACCCGAACTGCGAGACGAAACGCACCGACGGGTAGTCGCGCCCGATGTAGGCGCCGACCACGGCGTCGCCCGCGACCACCACCTTCTCACCGTCCGCGGCGGCGGCGAAGGCCTCGCGCAGTGTCGGATACGTCGAGACGGCGTCCTCTCCGTACGTCTCGACGAGCTGCCAGTGGGCGACAGAGGCCTCCTGGACGGCGACGGACAGGCCCCGCAGGTCGGACAGCGTCTCGGTGGTCTCGGTCGAGGAGAAGAACGCGGGACCGTCGACAAGATACGAGCCGGCGAACGAGGTCTCGGCCGACAGCGCCTGGTCAAGCGGGAGCGCACCGAGCGCGACGTCCACGTCCCCTTCCGCCAGCGCCGTGGCGATCTCGCTCACCGGCACGTCCACGATCTCCAACCGCAGACCCAACTGCTCGGACAACGCCGAGGCGACGTCTACGTCCAGGCCCACGACCTTGCCGTCCTCCTCGGAGGCGAAGGGCGGATAGCCCTTGTCGAGGCCGGCCCGCAGGATGCCCTCCCCGGCGATCACCGGGGGCTCGACCGTGGGCTCGAGATCGCTCGCGTCCGTCTCGGCCGCGTCGTCCCCGCAACCGACCGCGAGGCCCAGGAGGACGGTCAGCAGGACGAGAGCGAGCAGGTATGCGATCCGGGGGAAGCGGCTCATGTGCGCGACTCCTGGTCGGGATCGAGATAGTGGTCGGGATTAGCTTCCACCCGGCTGACCTGGTCTTTTACCCCACACTCGCGCACCGGGGCGTTCGCTTGATGCCATCTCACTACCGGCCCTCTCGCCCGGCGCCGAAGCGCGCGGGCGGTGCGACTTACACCTAAGGTGCGCCATGCTCACCGGAGCCACAGCGGGTCTCCGGCTTACGTGGGTCCTTTCGACCGCACCTGCCCTGGACTTGGACGCTCTCGCGCCCGCAACCACAGCCCCGGGTGGAAGCACGAGAAGTGTAGCAGGTCACATGCCGTCCTCCCAGGAACGACACGCTCTGGCCACCGTCGCCGCGACGACGTCGCGAGAACCGGCGCTGAGCAGTGCCGACGCGGCCGCGTCGAGTGTCGAACCGGTGGTGAACACGTCGTCGACGAGCAGGACCCGCTGCGGCGCCTCCCCGGCCTCCACCACGAAGGAGCGCCCGGCGTTCGCTCGGCGTTCGTCGCGCCCGAGCGCACGCTGGTCGCGGTGCCGCGGCGGCGCGAGCGGCGTCGCATGAGGCAGGCCGAGCTCGCCGGCGACCGCCTCGCCGAGCAGCCGGCCATGGTCGAACCCGCGCCGGGCGACCGCCTTCCTGCTCGCGGGCATCCCCACGACGACCGCGCCCTCCAGGAACGAACCGGGGGGCGCCCCGGTCGCACGCCACGGATCCGCCGCCCGCAGCGCATCGGCCGCCCGCAGCGCGTCCGCCAACAGCTCCGCCATCACGCCCGCGAGCCGGCGCTCGCCCGCGTCCTTGCACACCGTGACCACCTTCGAGAGCGGGTCGCGGAGCACCCCGGCACACACCGCCCGTGAGAACGCGAACGCTTCCGCACATTCGGTGCACCGTCCATCCGCCAGCGGAGCGCCGCAACGCCGACACGCGTGATCCGGCCGTATGGTGAGCACCCGCGACCGGCACTCATCGCACAGCAGCGTGCCCGGCAGGTCGCAGGAGACGCAGCGGGTGGGGGCGATCAGCTCGAGGAACCCGTCGGCGAGCGCGGCGAGGGTGCGGCCCGGCGAGGGCACGGCCGGGACGTCAGGCGAGGAGCAGCTGGAAGAGCGGCACGGTGACCAGGGCGCCGAGGGTGGTCACCAGGATCGCCGAGGAGATGAAGTCGGCGTCGAGCCCGTAACGGAGGCCGAACACGAGACTGAGCAGCATCGAAGGCATCCCCGCTTCCAGCACCACCAGGCGGACGGCGTCGGGATCCTCGAGGAGCAGCGAACCGATCCCCCACGCGACCAAGGGGGCGAGCACCAGCTTGATGCCGGCCAACGCACCGATCGCCGACGGGTTGCGTCGTATCGCCTTCACCTCGAGCGAGAGCCCGAGCGAGATCATGATCAACGGTACGACGAGGCCCGAAAGCGCTTCTAAGACGTCGCTTACCAAGCCCGGCATCGCGAACGGCCTCAGCACGAACGCGAGGGCGAGCGCGATGAGGCCCGGGAAGGTCACGATGTCCTTGACGGGATTCGCCCGTCCGTCGGACTCGGTCCCCATACGGTGGGCGATGCCGAGCCCGATCGTGAGCACCGCGAGCACGGTGGCGAACTGGTCGTAGAAGATGGCGCGCACCAGACCCTCGTCGCCGAGGAGCGCGAGCGCGAGCGGATAGCCCAGGTAACCGGTGTTGCCGAGGGATGCGGCGATCAGGAACCCGCCGGTCGTCGGCCGCTCGGAGTGACACCAGCGACACCACAGCCACGCCGCCCCGAACGCCGCGAGGAGCGCGACCCAGCCCACCACCGCGACGAGCAGGAGCGAGACGTCGAGCTCCGCCCCGTGCACGGCGCGGAAGACGAGCGCCGGCAGCGCGACGTAGATGATGAGCGCGTTGAGCTTCTTGGCGTCCTCGCGCCGCAGCAGACCGGCCTTGCGCAGGACGACCCCGATGCCGGCCAGCGCCAGCACCCGGCCGATGACCTCGGCGAGCGCGAGGAAGCTCACGTCCCTAGAGCCCTAGCACGTCACTCGCCGGTGGGCTCGTCGATGGAGCCCGAGTCCTCGCAGACTCGGCGCAGCCCCCCGGCGAGATCGTCCCCCTGGACGACGCCCTCCTCGGTGATGATCGCGGTCACGAGCTCCGCCGGGGTGACGTCGAACGCGGGGTTGAACACCTCGATGCCCGGGGGCGCCGTGCGGAAGTACCCGTCGAGCTGGTACGTGACCCGCTCACCGTCCTTGCGGGCGATCATGAGCTCGTGACCGCGTCCGATGTCGATCACGCGCGGGCCCTCCTCGGTGAGCAGTTCGAAGGCCTCGAGCACCTTCTCGTCCTCCCCCTCGTACACCGCCGCGAACGGGATGCCGGTGAGTTCCTTCTCGTCCCGCTCCTCGATCGGGATCAGCGAGCCCTCCTCGAGGGTCAGATCGACGGTCGAGGTCGGGGCCGCCACGTAGAACGGGATGCCGTGCTCCTTCGCGAGCACCGCCACCGAGTAGGTGCCGATCTTGTTGGCCACGTCGCCGTTGGCCGCGATACGGTCGGCGCCGACGATCACGCAGTCCACCGCGCCCGCGCGCATGATCATCCCGGCCGTGTTGTCGGCGATGAGCCTCGCGGGGATGCCCGCCGTCATCATCTCCCACGCGGTGAGCCGCGAACCCTGCAGCACGGGTCGCGTCTCGTCGATCCACACCCTGGGCTCCTTGCCCGCCTCGTGCGCCGCGAAGATGACGCCGAGGGCGGTCCCCCACCGCACGGTGGCGAGCGAGCCCGCGTTGCAGTGCGTGAGGATCTGCGCCTCGTCGGGGACGAGCTCGAGGCCGTGCTGTCCGATGGCGCGGTTGCGCGCCTCGTCCTCCTCGGCCATCTCGAGGACCTCCTCCACGAGACGGGCCCGCAGGTCCTGGACGGTCATCGTCTCGGCGTGCTCGCGGGCGACGCGCTTCATGCGATCGACGCCCCAGGCGAGGTTGACCGCGGTCGGCCGCGTGGCCACGATCTCCTCCGCGACGTTGTCGATCGCGGCGAGGAGGTCCTCGGTCTCGTCGATGTGCTGCGACTCGTTCTGCGCGAACAGCGCGACGGCCATCGCCCCGGCCACGCCGAGCGCGGGAGCCCCGCGCACCGCCATGCCCTTGATGGCCCAGCACACGCCGTCGTAGCCGGCACACTCGAGGACGTCGCCCACGAGCGGCAGACGGGACTGGTCGATGAGGCGGACGCGGTCGTCTTCCCACCAGATGGTCTTGGGCAGCTGATCCAGAGACATCTAGACGGTGCCCTCCTTCCAGGAATCGAGGTACTCGATCTGCTCGGCGGTGAGCTCGTCGATCACGACGCCCATCGTCTCGAGCTTGAGTCGTGCGATCTCACGGTCGATCTCCTCCGGCACGGGATGGACCCCGGGCTCCAGCGTGTCCGCGTGCTTGGCCATGTGCTCGGCCGAGAGCGCCTGGTTGGCGAAGGACATGTCCATCACCGAGGCGGGATGTCCCTCCGCGGCGGCGAGGTTCACGAGCCTGCCGTCGGCGAGCAGGTAGATGTGTCGGCCGTCCTCCATCACGAACTCCTCCACGAACGGACGCACCTCCCGCTCGCTCTTCGCCGTCTCCCGGAGGGCCGGGATGTCGATCTCGACGTTGAAGTGACCCGAGTTACAGATGATCGCGCCGTCCTTCATCACCTCGAAGTGCTCGCGCGCGATCACGTGGATGTCGCCCGTGACGGTCACCCACATGTCCGCGACCTTCGCGGCTTCCATCGCCGGCATCACCCGGTACCCGTCCATCACCGCCTCGAGTGCGCGCAGCGGGTCGACCTCGCACACGACCACCTTCGCGCCGAGGCCGTCGGCGCGCATCGCGATGCCGCGTCCGCACCAGCCGTACCCGGTGACCACCAGGGTCTTGCCGGCCACGAGCCGGTTGGTGGCGCGGATGATGCCGTCCAGCGTGGACTGCCCGGTGCCGTAGCGATTATCGAACAGGTGCTTCGTGTCCGCGTCGTTCACGGAGATGATCGGGTAGCGCAGCGCGCCGTCCGCGGCCATCGCCTTGAGGCGGATCACTCCCGTGGTCGTCTCCTCGGTGCCGCCGATGACGTGCTCGAGCGCCTCGGTGCGCTCGGCGTGTATGCGCCCCACCACGTCCGCCCCGTCGTCCATGGTGATCTGCGGATCGTGGTCGATAGCGGCGTCGATGTGCGCGTAGTAGGTGTCGTTGTCCTCACCCTTGATCGCGTAGACACGGATGCCGTGATCGTGCACGAGGCTCGCCGCCACGTCGTCCTGCGTGGAGAGCGGGTTCGAGGCGCACAGCACGACGTCGGCGCCGCCCGCCTTCAGCGTCCGCACGAGGTTCGCGGTCTCGGTCGTCACGTGCAGGCACGCGCTCACCCGCAGTCCCTCGAGCGGCTTCTCGTCCTCGAACCGCTCACGGATCGAGGCGAGCACCGGCATGTCGCGGTCGGCCCACTCGATACGCTGCTTCCCGGCGGCGGCGAGGGACATGTCCTTCACGTCGTGGTCCATGGATCGGATCCCTTCAGACGGGTCTTCAGATGACTTCGGGCAGGGAGCCGGCGATCGTCCCGCATCCCGCCGCCCTGAGGGGCGCGGACGGCGCGGAGCCGGACTCACAAGCGCTTCAGTATACCAACCAGCAGTCCGGCCATCGTCCCCGCGGTGCGGGCGCCGGTCTCGAGCACCTCGTCGTGGGAGAGCGTCTCTCCCGCGGCCACGTTGCTCACCAGCGAGACGCCCATGACCCGCACGTCGAGCGCCCTGGCGGCGATCACCTCGGGGACCGTCGACATCCCGACCGCGTCCGCGCCCAGCGTGCGCAGCATGGCGACCTCGGCCGGCGTCTCGAACGAGGGACCCCGCACCGCCGCGTACACTCCCTCCTTCAGCCCGACGCCGAGTTCCGAGGCGACCTCACGCGCGCTGCCGGCGAGCGCCTCGTCGTACGCGTGCGTGAGCGGTACGAACGGGGTGCCTCCTTCGGGTCCCGGCCAGCCGATGAGCGGGTTGTCGCCGGTGAGGTCGAGGTGATCGGTGATGAGCATGAGGTCCCCGGCCGACACGCGCTCGGACACGCCGCCCGCCGCGTTCGTGACGATGAGGACACGGGCGCCGAGCGCCGCGGCCAGCCGGGCGGGATACGCCGCCTCGAGCGCGTCGAACCCCTGGTACATGTGCAGCCGCCCCTGGAAGGCCGCCACGCCCCGCCCGCCGAGCCGCCCGGACACCAGCCGACCCGCGTGACCCGTCACCTGCGCGGCCGCCTGCGGGAAGTGCGCGATGTCCCCGTATGCCCACTCGCGGGCATCCTCCAGCGCGTCCGCCACGGCGGACAGGCCGGAACCCAGGATGACGGCGACGTCGATCTCACCCTCGATACCGACCAGACAGTCGGGGACGTCGACCGCGAGGTGACGGATGTGTGTCGGACTCATCGGCTCACGCCTCCCTCGACGATACGCCGCACCGCGTCTCCGAACCGCGTGGCGCACTCGAGCACGCTCTCACCTTCTACCCGTTCGAGACACGCCTCCCGATACCGCCGCTTCCCCTCGCCGATCACCTCGGCGAGCGCGTCGGCGAGCGCGTCGACATCCTCGGGCGGCACCAGCCTACCGCAGTCCGGATCGGGCAGCGCCTCGACGGTCCCGCCCACCGCCGACGCCACGCAGGGCGTGCCGCACGCCATCGCCTCCAGCAGCACGAGGCCGAAACCCTCCGCCCTGCTCGGCAGCGCGAGGACGTCCGCCGCGCGCATGTGGGCTGCGACCTCCGCCTCAGGCAGCCTTCCCTCGAAACGCACCGCGTCCGCGACGTCCAGGCGCTCCGCGCGCCATTCGAGCAGTTCTCGCAGCGTGCCGCCGCCCACGTAGACGAGCCGGTCCGCGCGGTCCGCCTCACGCATCCGTGCGAACGCCTCGAGCAGGACGTCCGGCCCCTTCACCTCCGCGAGGTTGCCCACGAACAGGATCACTCGCTCGTCCTCCGGGAGGTCGAGACGCTCCCGCTCGGACGGTCCCGGGCGGAAGACCTCCGTGTCCACCCCCATGTGGACGACCTCCACCGTCCGGTCGGTCGGCAGCTCCAGCTGCTGGTGAAGCGCGCGCTTCACGTCGTTGGAGACCGCCACCACCAGGTCGGCCGAGGCGAGCGACTCCCGCGACAAGCGGGCGACCGGCCCGCGTCGCGCGGCGGACCTCGTGTCCGTACCGTGCGCCACCACCACGAGCGGGACGCCCGCCCGTCGCGCGGCGGCGCGAGCGATCCACGCGGTCGGATACAGGAAGTGCCCGACCACCGCGTCGAGCCTTCGGTGCGGACCGCCCGCCGCACCCGCACGGCGGCCGGCACACCACCAGAGACGCAGGTACTTGACGACCGACCCCCGCCTGCCCGACGGCGGCCGGGTGTTCGCGCACAGCTCCACCCGCGCCCCGAGGCGCTCCAGCGCGTCCACCTGTCGCTTCACGAACACGCCGAACACCGGGTCGGCCTCGCTCGGGTACATGTTCGTGACGACCAGCAGCGAGAGGCCGGCGAGCGGGGCCGACGCCGAAGCCGTTCCCTCGTCAGCCATAGCCGATCACTCGACCGGCTCCATCGACGTGACGAGCCCGAAGAAGGAGACGGTCGGGGTGAGGAAGACCACGTCCTCGTTGATGTAGACGTACGTGCCGTCGAACGAGAATCCCTTCTCGCCCACGTCCGCCTCCCCCTCGATATCGAGGTAGACGTTCTCGAGCACGGGATTGTCGGCCACCGCGAGCTCGCCCTCCGCGGTGGGGACCGCCTCCCTCGCCGGCTCCACCTCGACGCCCACGATCTCGCCGAGCGTCGCCCCGCTGGTCTTGACCCGCACCGTCTCCCCCTCGGAGAAGGACTCGGCGACCTCGGGACGCACCTCCTTGACGAGCATCCGCACGCGCACCGCGGTCTCGCCCGAGACCGCGGCCCCGTCGCTCGGCGGTTCCTCCGCGCAGCCCGTGACCCCCATCGACCCGAGGAGCAGCACCACGCCGAGGAGCGAAGCGAGTATGCGTGTGTGACGTGCCATGTGT
>CAYOSP010000013.1:12532-14455 GCA_964406675.1 uncultured Eubacteriales bacterium
TGCGTGTGTGACGTGCCATGTGTCGTGATCCTTCCGTCATGCGGCGGCCGTCCCCGCGGTCACGCGGCCGCCGCCCGGACTCGTCCTGCCGTCGATCCGTCGGGAGCGCCGGGCGCGGGTCGTCGCACCACCACGTCCACGAGCGCCACCGCGACCGCCGATGCCAGCGCGACGATCGCGTGCGGATTGTGCACGCCGGCGTTGACGCCGTTGATGACGTAGCTCGCGGTCATCACCAGGAACGGCATGAGCCACAGCGCCGTCCTCGCCCGTCGCTGGAGATATCCGATCACCGCTCCTATCAAGAGCATCTGACCCGCCACCCCGGGAACGCCCCAGTCGGCATACGGCGCGCCGAGCAGCGTCGGCGCGAGCGAGACCGAGCGCTCGATGAGCTCCCCACCGATGTGGAAGTACGACCTGCCCCCCAGGTAGCGTCCGAGCTGGAAGTTCGCGTACTCGGCGTCCATCCCGGGAACGAGCGCGAGGGTGCTGTCGGCGAGCAGCCGTCCCCCGTACACGCCCGTCGACGGAGTGAGCCTCACGATCCGGTCGAGGTTGTAGGCCGTGCCCACGCTGTCCGAGTACGTGAGTCCCACGGCGAGTCCCGTGGTGGCGGTCGGACCGTAGATCCCCGACTTCGAGACCGAGCCCACCACCCCGAGCGCCACGACGAGCACGACGAGGAACGCGGCGGCGAAGCGCCACACATGCTTCGGTCGGGCCATATAGACCACCGCGAGGAAGCCCGCGACCACGAGCTTCGCGGGGAGGTTCCGCGCGCCGAGCAGCCCGAGGGCCAAGGTCGACAGCACGAACAGTCCGGCCGTCAGCCACTTCTGCCGGCGTTTCTCCGAGGAGGCGATGAGCGCGGGGACGAAGAAGACCTGCGCGGCGGCGAACCACACGAGCACCGGGCTCTGCTGCCAGCGCGTGGCGATGTCGAACAGGCTCGCACGACCGGACGCCACCACCTGCAGGCCGTTCGCCGAGAAGCCTACCAGCCAGCCGATCAGGCTCAGCGTGAACGCGGGACCGAGACGACCGATCACCGGCCACGCGGAGAGCCTTCGCCACATCTCGGACAGGCGATCGGATAACGCGCCGAGCTGATGCGGACGCGCTTCGATCGCCAGAGCGACCCTCCGTCCGACCAGGTAACCGAACACCAGGAGGAGCCCGCCCCACACGTACAGCGCGAACGTGAGCGTCGAGGGCGTGAAGCCGATGATCCGCGTACCCAGGTTCATGAGCTCCCAGTACACGTACTCGTAGACCCGCGTGTACACGAGCGCGAAGTACGCGGCGTACACCATCATCAGCACGCCGAACGGAGAGAAGAGTCGCCGCGTGAAAGGCACATCGGCGAAGTCGCTCGAGTTCGTCCCGTGTCTCGCGGCACCGGTGGCGGACGCGCTAGCGGACATCCACCGTCACCACCGTGCCGCGCAGGTAGTACTCGCGCGAGATCAGGTTGAAGGTCTTGCCGGCCTGGATCACCTCGTTGTGGAGAGCGACGATCCCGTCACCCTCACGCCCCTCGGCCTCGATCGTGACCACGACGCTGAACGCGGTGGGGTCCTCGGCCGCGTGCAGTCCGCCCTGCGCGTCCGGCACCGCCTCGACGTCCGGCCCCATCGAGACCTCGGTGATCTCGCCCACGCGCATACCGCCCGCGTCCGTGAAGATGGGGTCGCCGGGGGCGACGAGCTCCGCGACCTCCTGTTCGAGGTCCTCGGCCCGCACCACGATGCTGAGCCGGCGGTCGACCGCCATCTCGGCTCCCACGCCCGAGAGCACCAGCGCGACGCCCATCACCACCACGAGGACGCCGAGCGCGACCAGCAGCACGAGCCGTGGGTCGATGCTGCGTATGGACCTGTCCAATGCTCGCTCCTCGGTCTGGGTGCGGTCCTCGGTCTG
>CAYOSP010000013.1:14555-18931 GCA_964406675.1 uncultured Eubacteriales bacterium
TCCTCGGTCTGGGTGCGGTCCTCGGTCTGCGGGCGGTCCTCGGTGTGCGGGCGGTCCTCGGTGTGCGGGCGGTCCTCGGTGTGCGTGGGGGCGCGACGGGATCCTACATCGAACCTAGAAAGCGGAGACCCAAGTATAGGGCAGCGCCCCGGTCGGTGAGAACCGGGGCGCCGTCGGCGTCATCTTCTCGTCATCGAGCCTCTTGCGAACCGGATGCCGACCCGCCGAGGGGCTCGGCCACGGGATCACTGTCCGAGCGCCGCGCCTATCTGGGAACGGACCATGTTGGAGACCGCGCCGTCACCGCCCACGCTCGTCACCGACGGATCGGCGTCACAGCGGGACACCAGATAGTCGGCCGCCGCGAGGGAGAAACCGATGTCCCGGCCGTCCACCAGGAGCAGGGGGCTGCCCTGCGACGCGGCCAGCGGGCCGACCGCCAGCGCGTCCGGCCAGTTGGCTCCTGTAGCGACATACAGCGCACCCTCATCCAGGCCGCCGACGCCGGTCGAGAAGTCGAGCACCTCCAACCCGGTCGAGTAGCGCTCCGGACCCGCGAGTCGGGTGTCGACGTCGGCGGTGTTCACCGCCACGCCGGCTTTGCGGTGCCCGTCGCCCTCGAGCCAGGACTCCACACCCGGACCGACCACCCCGGTGCCGCCGACGATCACGCTGTGCTCGATGCCGAGACCGTCGAGCGCACTCTTGATAGCCGCGGGGACGGCTCCGGCCTGGACCGGGAGGATGGGCACCCCCGCCTTGGCCGCGAGGGGGCTGACGGCGAGCGCGTCCGGGTAGTTCTCGCCGCTCACGATGAAGGCCGTATCGGCGAAGGTGCCGTCGCTCGGCGCGCCGACCGCCGCCGCGATGCGCGCGGCGGTCGCGAAGCGGTCGGAGCCCGCGTAACGCGTGACCGCGACGTCCCCGCTGCCGATGCCGTTGTTCGACGCGCCCCTGAGCACGGCCTTCGCCTCGTCCACCACGACTTCCGGGACCGCACCGGTGCCGCCCATCACGTAGACGCGGGCACTCGAAGCACCCGAGTACAGCCTGGTGAGTTCGCCGGCCACCGCCCCGCCCAGCCCGTCCGGCGGGACGAGCAGGATGGGCGCGTCGAGCTTCCCGGCCAGCGGCGCCGCGGCGAGCGCGTCCGGATAGTCCGCCCCGGTGGCGAGGATGACCGCTCCGTCGTCCCCGAGCCCGTTCGGGTAGTTCGCCTTCGAGAGCGCCACACCGGTCTCGTACCGTGTCGGACCCGCGAGCTGCGACCCGTACACCTCGGCGGACGTCGCCGGCCACGTCTGCGCGCCGTGGCTGCCCATCGACATGGAGGAGCCGGTCGAATGCATGTCCAGCCGGCGGGTCGTGGTGACGTCGCCGCCGCGGAAGTGGTCGTAGTACTCGTAGGTCATCTTGATGCGCCACGTCCCGGCCTGGTGAGAGGTGCCGATGGACGGCTGCCAGCTCTTGAGCGTGTACGAGCCGCCCGGGGCCACCGGGATGGGCTGCCCCTTCGCGACGCCGCTGAAGACGGGCCTGCCGCTCGGGTCATACACGTAGACGCGCATGTATCCGCGAAGCGCGACGTTGCCGGCGTTGGCGACGGTCTGGTCGATATAGAGCTTGCCCCTCGTGAACCATGCGTAGCCGCTCAGCTGCGGATTCTTGACCGAGCCGGAGAATCCGACATCGACACCCGCCCACTTCACCGAGTTCACCAGCAGCCGCTGCGACTGCGCGATGGTGTACTTGTCGCCGCAGACCGGCGTCCTGATCAGGTCGTGCAGCTGGAATCCGAAGTAGACCACCCGTCCGAAGAAGTACTCGGACGCCCACGCGGCCATGCTCCCGGAGGCGTCGGTGCCGTCGTCACACGGGGCGTTCTCATACGTGAGCAGCGGAGTGACCTTCGCGCCCGGGATCGAGAACACCTTCTCGTTGTAGTCGGGCATGAGCGCGGTCATGTCGATCGCACCGATGTCCAGGTCGTTCTTCGTCCAGCTGACGATGGGATGGCTCGAGGCGCCCACGATATCGTAGCCGCCGTACATGAGCGGATCGTTGTCGAACTTCGCCTGGTAGAGCTCGCTCATCTCGCCCCACTCCCAGACGCGGGAGACGTCCCAGGAGTCCGAGAACTGCCAGAGGGTGATGAGCGGCTCGTACGCGTGCGGGCTGCGGCCCGCGGTGTAGTCCCAACGCGACACGCCGAAGGTTCCGACGACACCGCCTCCGCGTGCGGCGTACGTCCGCAGCGCCTGGCGCTGCGTGCCGGTCATCGCCAGGGTGCGTGGCAGGACGACCACGTCGAACCGCTCGAGCGAGGACACGCTCGCGAGTTCGGAGTCGCCGATCTTGGTCACGTCGAAGTACGGCTCCAGTATCTCGATGACCGCGTTGATACGATTGTCGTAGGTGCTGTCTTCGTTCAGGGGGAACCCGGAGTAGTTCACCGTGTTCTTCGCGGTAGCGGTCCGCGCCACGGCCACCTTCAGCGTCGCCGCCGGCTCGACGCTCGCCGGTTCGACGCTCGTCCGCTCTGCGCTCGCCGGGTCGATCGCGGAAGCCGTCTCGGCAGGCGCGAACGGGACGAGCGTGAGCGCGAGTCCGACGGCAAGGATCACCGCGAGCATGGCGGAGGGTCGTCGCTTCATATCGATACCACCTCGGGAGGTCAGCCGACCTTCATGACGTCAAGGTATGTATCGGACGTTCGACCACCGCGGTTTAGCGGGACGTATACGCCATGGGGTATCGCACCGAAGCGGCCTCGCGGATCGACGCGCCTACTGCGGCGCGGCCTACTGCAGCGCGGAGTCGATCGTCTTACGCGCGTCGTCCCCGATGGCGCCGGGACCGCCGAGCAGATAGCAGAGATCGGTCGCGGCCTTGTGCCGCGAGAGCGCCGACACCGTGGGCGTGGGCGCGGAGGCCGCGCGCGCGAACAGGATCGCGCTGCGGTCGCCCCCGGCGAGAGGCCCGCCGCTGAGCGCATCGACCAGCGTCTCGCCGGACGCCACGTACGGTGTCGTCCAACCGAATCCGTAACGCTCCGTGACGAAGTCGGCGAAGCGCACCGCGGTGTCGTACCTGTCCGTACCGTCCGCCGCTCTCACCATGTCGAGGCCCATGTCCGCCACCCGCGCGTCGGGCACGACGGCCTTGCCGCCCACCGTGATGCCGCGCTGCGCGCCGAGCACGTCGAGCGCCTGACGGGTCGCCGGCGGGACGTCCGTGTCCCGCGTCATGACCACCGGCATGCGTTCCGCGTACGCCAGAGCGGACGCCGCGACCGCGTCCGGTTCCCCGAAACCGTTCACGACCAGCACGTCGCCGGGGTTCTGCAGCGCCTCCTTGCCGCCCGCCACCTCGACGAGCTCGCCGGCGACCGCCGCCGAGGTGGCGAAGCGATCCGGGCCGGCCAGGCGCTCGACGTCTCCCACGTAGTGGCCGAGAGCAGCCGCCACCTCGCCCGAGACGACCCCCTCGCCTCCCACGATGTACGCCTTCTCCGCCCCGAGGCGCCTGATCTCCTCGACCACGGACATCGGGAGCGAGTCGGGCGTCGTGAGCAGGATCGGCGCGCCGCCCGGTATCGAACCCGCGAGCGCCGACGCGCTCAGGGCGTCGGCGAACGCGCCGCCGTTGGTGACGATGACGGCGTCCGCCGAATCGAAGGCCTTCCGACTGATCTGGACGGCCGTCAGGTAGCGGTCGTCGCCGTAGATCGCGGAGGTCTTGAACCACAGATAGAACCACGTGTCGCGCAGACCGAGCGCGCTGCGCACGGTGTAGATGTCGGTGACCGTCTTGTCGTCGCCCTCGGCCCCGCGCAGGACGAGCTCGGTCACCCGACCCGACACCCCGCGCTCCGTGACGTCGATACCGACGATCGCGGTGGGCACGGAGATGCCCTTACCGGCGAGCTTCGCGCGGAGCGTGATCGAGTCGAACACCTCGTCCTCCGGCCAGACGTGATACTTGGAGCCCGCGGAGGCCTCGTAGGGATCGGGCACGCCGCGCAGATAGGGCTGCGGCTCACCGCCCTTCCACACGTTCTCGTTGTCCTCGGTGTGGCCGCCGGAGGTGGAGTGGAAGAAGGTCTGCGCGATGCTCGACCCGTACTTCACGACCTGTCCCGCGGTAGCCGCGATCGCCGCGTCCGAGGCGGCGGCCTCACCTCGATAGCCCGCGTAGACCTGGGACTGCGTGGTGCAGTAGACGTCGAAGTCGCCCGAGCGCCTGCTGCGGTACGCGTAGGAGCGGGCCGCCACCGCCTGCGCCTTCACCGCCTCCGGACTCCAGGACGCCGGCATCTCCTTCGGGACCACGCCGCGCAGGTAGTCCTCGAGGTAGACGTGATTGATGATGCGCAG
>CAYOSP010000013.1:19031-52925 GCA_964406675.1 uncultured Eubacteriales bacterium
GATGATACTCCGCCGCTACGGCGTCGTCCCGCCCCCGGCGTGATCCGGCCAGTCCTTGCCGACCACCACCAGCACGTCCGTCGTGAAGCTGTACATGCCGCGCGACGGGGCGATCTCCCCGATATCGAGATGCCGGCGGACGAGTTGCGCGGGTGTGTCGTCCTCCGCGTAGATGATGAGGGTGTCGTCGTACACGAACTGGTTCATGTTGCCGACCTCGCCGACGGCGAAGCCCTCCGCCCCGAGTTGATCGGCGACCTGCGTCGCGACCTCGGCGATGCCCGCGCCGTTGCGCACGGTGACCGTGACGTCCCCTGGCACGATCTCCGGCTCCTGCTCCGGGGCCGCCTCGAGATGGCCCGTCTCCCGGAACGTCGCGAGCATCTCCTCGAATGCCGTCTCGTCGATGACCACGTACGAGACCCCGCCCGAGTATCGGGACTCGGCGGGCACGGTGGCCGATTCGATGCCGGCGAGGTCCATGTTCCGGAACGTGTTCGCGATCCCCATCATCTCGCGCACCGAGAGGTCCGTGGTGATGTTCTCGACCGTGGCGTCCACGATGCCGTCGAGCTTGAACACGTTCCCGATGGTGAGCGTCTGCCTGGCGAGCGCCTTGAGGAAGATCTGCTGGTTCTGCATCCGCGTGAAATCACCGTCCGGGAAGTTGCGCGAACGCACGAACGTGAGCGCGTGCTTGCCGTCGAGTTCCTGCGGTCCCGCCTCGACCACATACGCGGACGAGTCGTAGTTGGCGGCCTTCGGATCGTAGATCCGCTGGGGCACGTCGATCTCGACCCCGCCTATCGCGTCCACGATCTCCTTGAACCCGTTGAAGTCGACCTCGACGTAGTGGCTGATCGGCAGGTCCGTGAGGTCGCGGACGGTCTCGATCATGAGCGACGGGCCGCCGAGGGTGTTGGCGGCGTTGATCTTGTCGGTACCGTGTCCGGGGATCTCGACCCGCGTGTCGCGAGGGATCGACAACATCGAGATGCGCTCCCGGTCGGGATCGAGTCGCACCAGGATGATGGTGTCCGCGCGGGCGTGCTCCTCGCCGCGCGAGTCCGATCCGAGCAGGAGGACGTAGAACGGCTCGTCCGCCTCGGGGGACTCGGAGAGCGTGGCCTGTATCTCCGGGTCGACCGCCTGCTGCCTCTCGGTGAGACGGCGGTCGACGTCGCGCATGTAGAAGTAGGCGGCCGCCACTCCCACGAGGACGAACACGAGGAAGGAGACGGCGACGCCGACGATGACGCGGCGCCGGCGCTCCTTGCGGCGCGTGCGTTCGACGCGCGAACCCAGCCCCTCCTTCTTGCGGCGGGCGTGCTCGCGCGGCGTCTCCCTGGACCGGCTGGCCGGCTCGAGGCGCTCTATCTTCTCCGGCGCGCGCCGTCTCTTGTTCGAGTGCTTGCCCATCTCACGGATCACCCGTCGGCGCCGGCGACCGCCTCGATGCGATCCACCAGATCACCGACCGGGCGAGTGGTCCTTTCGTCTTCCGTCGGTCGCTTCTTCTCCAGGGCGAGCCGGGAGACGTCCTCTATCCTCGCCAGCCGCCCCTCCTCCATCAGCCGCGCGTCGACCGCTCCCATGGTCCCCTGGAAGACGGTGTACGCGGGCGTACCCAAGGCCACCGCTTCCCTGTTGAGAGTGCCGCCGCCGCTCACGACGGCGTCGGCGTAGTATACAAGGCTCTGCGCGTCGACCACGCCATCCGGCACCAGCACGTTACCCGCGTCGAGGCGGGACAACGCCTCCCGCTGATCGGGGGTGCGCGCGAGCACCACCGCCTTCACGCGCTCCTCTTGCGATATCCGGGCCAACACCGCGTCGAAGACCGGGTTGTCCATCCGGTGGTAGGCGGCCTGGCTGGGCGGCGTCCGCAGCACGACGAGCACGTCCTCCCGATGGACGCCCAGCCGGTCGAGCACCGCGGGATCGGGCTCGAAGTCCGCGAGGTAGTACTCCTCCTTCAGGCCCGGATACCGATCCACCTTCGCCTCCGTGCCGCCGTAGCGGGACAACGCGCTCACCGGGATCGCGTCCGGCACGAGCACCTTGTCGGACAGGCGCACGTTGATGTGGTGCGAGAGCGCCGCGTGCTCGTAGTCGAACATGGTCACGTGCGGGATGCCGAGCAGCTTGGCCGCGACCGGGAGGTCGTTGCTCGCGTGGGACAGCGCGAGATCGAATCCCTTCCCGCGTCCGAAGCGCACCATCTGGAGGGTCCGGGAGAACAGCCCCCACGCCTTGGCGAGCATGTGCCTGCCCCGGTGGCGCGAGATCACCGTGTGGGCGATGCCGAACCGGTCGAGCAGCGGGAGCGTCTGCGCGAACTCGCGCGCGGTGACGACGACGTCCCAGCCGCGGCGGGAGAACTCGTCGATGATCGGCCGCAGGACGAGCACGTGCGGCGAGTTGGTCATGTCGACCCACAGGCGCCGCCGTCGCGCCGCCGTCGCGCTGCGCGTACGCGCGCCGTGGCGCGCGCTGCGATCGGTCCTCGGCGAGCTCATGAGCCCAGGTGCGTCTCGATGGCGGCCACGCACCGCGCGGACGCCCGGCCGTCGCCATACACCGGGGGATGGAGATCGGACGTCTCAGCATGCATGGCCGCCTCGATGATCGTACGCTCGTCCGTGCCGACGAGCCGGTTCCAGCCGAGCTCCACCGTCTCCACCCATTCGGTCTCTTCGCGAAGGGTCACGCACGGCACGCGCAGGAAGTACGCCTCCTTCTGCATGCCCCCCGAATCCGTGAGCAGGGCCGCCGCGCCCTTGAGCAGACCGATCGTGTCGTGATACGGGACCGGGGGCACCGCGCGGATGTTCGCGTCCTCATCCACCCGCGCCATGAGCCCGGCCGCCTCCAGGTTCTTGCGCGTCCTCGGATGCAGCGCCCACAGCACCGGCAGGTCCAGCTTCGAGAACGCCTCGACCACTTCCTCGAGCCGTATCGGATCGTCGCTGGTGGCGGCCCGATGGAGCGTACCCAGGTAGTACTCGCCCTCGGTCACTCCGTAGCGAGCGGTCACCTCCGCGACATCCGCGCGCTCGGATACGAACGCCACGGTGTCCATCATCACGTCGCCCACCACGTGCACGCCCTCCGTGACGCCCTCCCGGGCGAGGTTGCGCTCCCCCACCTCGGTGGGGACGAGCAGGATCTCCGAGACGTGGTCCACCAGCACGCGGTTGACCTCCTCGGGCATGCGCTTGTCGAAGCTGCGCAGGCCGGCCTCTACGTGCGCGACGGGGATGTGCAGCTTGGCGGCGGCGAGCCCGCCGGCCAGCGTCGTGTTGGTGTCGCCGAAGACGATGACGACGTCCGGCTCCTGTTCGAGCATGAGTTGCTCGAGCAGCCCGAGCATCTCGCCGGTCATCCGGCCGTGCCCGCCGGAGCCCACCCCGAGGTTGAAGTCGGGCGCCGGGATGCCGAGCTCCTCGAAGAAGACCTCCGACATGCCGTAGTCGTAGTGCTGGCCCGAGTGGACGAGCACCTCCTCATGACGCTCGCGCAGCGCCCTGGTGAGCGGCGCGGCCTTGACGAACTGCGGCCTGGCCCCGACGACCGAGAGTGCCTTCACCGGCCGCTCACCGAGTCCTCTCGAGGGCGTCCTTCAGCACCGCGACGACCTCTTCCTGCTGCTCGCGGGTGATCTCCGGGAACAGCGGGATCGCGAACGTCTCCTCCTGGGCCGCCTCCGCCTGGGGCAGGTCGCCCTCGCGGTAGCCGAGGTCCGCGTACACGTCCTGCAGGTGGAGCGAACGCGGGTAGTAGACGGCGGTGCCGATGCCGGCGTCCTTGAGTGCGGCCATCAGCGCCTCGCGGAGTGGCGAGCGCACGATGTAGAGGTGGTAGACGGGATCGCCGTGATCGCGCGAGACCGGCAGGGTGAGCCCGGTACCGGCGAGCAACTCGTCGTAGACGGCCGCCGCCTCCCGCCTGCGCGCGTTCCAGTCGTCGAGGTGCGGCAGCTTCGCGAGCAGGATGGAGGCCTGCAGGGAGTCGAGCCGGCTGTTGACGCCCGTGTCGTCGTGGAAGTACTTCTTCGACGTGCCGTGGTTCGCCTTCTTGCGGGTGGCGGCCGCGAGCCCGGCGTCGTCGGTGACGAGCATCCCCGCGTCGCCCGCCGCGCCGAGGTTCTTGCTCGGGAAGAACGAGAACGCCGCCGCGTTCGAGAGCGCGCCCGCGCGACGGCCCCCGTACGTGGCGCCGATAGCCTGGCACGCGTCCTCGACGACCACGAGCCCGTGCCGCTCGGCGATCTCGTTCAGCGGGT
Source organism: uncultured Eubacteriales bacterium (assembly GCA_964406675.1). Classification (GTDB taxonomy): domain Bacteria; phylum Actinomycetota; class Coriobacteriia; order Anaerosomatales; family JAUVQN01; genus CAYOSP01. Next base: position 23,317 of record CAYOSP010000013.1, read on the forward strand.
CCATGTCGACGCACTGGCCGAAGATATGCACCGGCATGATCGCCTTGGTGCGCTCGGTGATCGCCGCCTCGACGCGGGCGACGTCCATGTTGTAGGTGTCCGGCTCGATGTCGACGAACACCGGCGTGGCGCCCACGTGGCTGATGGACTCCGCTGTGGCGAAGAACGTGAACGGTGTCGTGATGACCTCGTCGCCCTTGCGGATGCCGAGCGCGGCGAGGATGAGGAAGAGCGCGTCGGTGCCGTTGCCGCACGCCACCGCGTGCTCGACGCCGCAGAAGTCGGCCACCCGCTCCTCGATCTCGGCCACCTTCGGACCGCCGATGAACCGCGCCGACTCCATGACGTCGGCCACCGCGGCGTCGATCTCGCCGCGGATGCTCTCGTACTGCGCCTGCAGGTCCAACAGGGGTACGGCCATGCGTTCTCCTCCTCCGGCGAGCGGCCATGACGTGGCCGTCGCGTCACTGGTCGTCGAGCAGTTCCTTCTCGGGCACCTCGCGCACCACGCGCGCGGGCACGCCCATGACCACCGCGCGCGGGGGGACGTCCCGCGTCACCACCGCACCCGTGGCCACGAACGCCTCCTCGCCGATCTCGACGCCGGGCAGCAGGTGGGCGCCGCCGCCGATCCGCGCGCCCCTCCGCACCGTCGGTCCGCGCAGGTGCTCGAAGCGCTCCTCGGTGCGTCCCATGTAGTTGTCGTTCGTGGTGACCACCATGGGGGCGATGAAGCAGTCCTCCTCGACGGTCACGTACGCGGTGACGTACGCGCCCGTCTGGATCCTCGTGCGCGCGCCGATCGCGGTGTCGTTCTCGACGGTCACGCTCCGGCCGACCACCACCTCGTCGCCGATGCGGCAGCGCTCGCGCACGCCCGCCCCGTCGCCCACCACGCAGCGCGCCCCGAGCTCGGATCCCGCCATCAGCACGGTATGCGAGCCGATCTTGCAGCCCTCGCCGACGACGAGCGGCCCGGGTTCGCCGCCCTGCGCGGTCGAGCGCGCGCCGAGCTTCGGACGCTTTCCGAGCATCGCGAAGTCCGAGATCGCGCACCCGGGGCCCACCTCGGTACCCTCGGCGATGGTCACGTGGTTCCCCACGACCGCGCCGTCGCCCACGCGCGCGTCGGCCTCGATCACCACGCACTCGCCGAGCGTCACGCCCTCGCCGAGCCGTGCGGAGGGGTGGACGGATCCGCACATGTCAGTCGCTCCCGCCGACCTTGGCCTCGTGCAGGCCGAGGCGCACCGGCGTCCCGCCCGAGCCCATGGACTCGTCCACCGCCTCGAGCACCCGGACCACCCGGAGGCCGTCGAGTCCGTCCGAGCGAGGCGTCTCGCCCGTGGCCGCGCAGTCGAGGAAGTGCTGCATCTCCTTCGCGAGCGGCTCGTGCATCTCGATGAAGGGCACGGTGATGTCGCCGAAGCGCAGCGTGAGGTCCTCACCGTACGCCATCGCCTGTGCGGGCTCGACGCCCTTGTCGTAGATCCAGATCTTCTCGGTGGCCTGCATGTCGTCGAAGACGAGCATCTTCTTCGACCCCACCACCACGAGCTTGCGCGTCTTGTGGGGGTCCAGCCAGCTCACGTGGATGTTGGCCATCCGGCCGGAAGGGAACCGGATGTTGGCGAAGACCACGTCGTGCACCTGGTTGCGCAGGTAGTCGGCGCCGCTCGCGGAGACCTCGTCCGGAGCCTCGCCGAGCAGGTAGAGCGCCATGGACACGTCGTGCGGGGCGAGCGACCAGAACGCGTTCTCGTCGGCGCGCACCTTCCCGAGGTTCAGGCGCTGGAAGTACAGGTAGCGGACCTCACCGAGGCCGTCGTCGCGGATGTAGTCACGGATCCATTCGATGGCCGAGTGGTACTCCATGAGGTGTCCCACCATGAGCACGAGTCCGCGGTCGTCCGCGAGCCGGACCAGGTCCTCGGCGTGAGAGGTGGTGAGCGTGAGCGGCTTCTCGACGAAGCAGTGCTTGTCGGCCTCGAGCACGCGGCGCGCGATCGGGTGATGCGTCGGCGCGGAGGTCGCGATGACCACCGCGTCCAGCTCGGTCGTCGCGAGCATCTCGTCGACGTCCTCGTAGGTGTCGACGTACGGATACAGCGAAGACAGCTTCGCGAGGTTCGACGGGTTCGCGTCGCAGGCGGCCACGAGATCGGCGTCGTCGAGCTTGTCCAGGTTGCGCACGAGGTTGGGACCCCAGTAGCCGAAACCCACCACGCCGACCCGGATCGGTCGCTCGATGTCCGGTCGCTGCGCGTTCGGTCGCTGCGCGTTCGGTCGCTGCGCGTTCGGTCGCTGCGCGTTCGGTCGCTCCACTAGAGACGCACCACTCTCTCTCCGTCGAAGTCCTTCAGGGCGTTGCGGGTGTCCAGCACCAGCGCCGCGTGCCGTACCACCGAGTCGTAGTCCACCGCCGAGTGGTCGGTCACGACGACCGCGACGTCGACCTCGGCGAGCAACTCGTCGCTCAGGTCGACGCTCCGGTAGCGCGTACCGGCCACGTACACCTCGGGCACGTGCGGATCGTGGTAGATCATGTCGGGCATCTTGTCCTGGAGGAGCTCCATCACCTTGAGCGCGGGCGATTCCCGCACGTCGTCGATGTCCGGCTTGTACGCCACGCCGAGGATGAGCACCTTCGAGCCCGCGAGCGGCTTGCGGTGCATGTTGAGGGCGTCCATCAGGCGGCGCACCACGTAGTAGGGCATGTCCTCGTTCGTCTTGCCGGCGAGCTCGATGAACTCGGTGTGGAAGTCGTACTCGCGCGCCTTCCACGAGAGGTAGAAGGGGTCGATCGGGATGCAGTGCCCGCCCAGGCCGGGACCCGGATAGAACGGCATGAAGCCGAACGGCTTGGTCTTCGCCGCGTCGACGACCTCCCACATGTTGATCCCCATGCGCTCGCACAGCACCAGGAGCTCGTTGACGAGCGCGATGTTCACGCAGCGGAAGATGTTCTCGAGCAGTTTCGTCATCTCCGCCACTCGCGTGGACGAGACCGGCACCACCGTGTCGATGAAGCGCCCGTAGAAGCGCGCGGCGATGTCGGTGCAGGCGGGCGTGACGCCCCCGACGACCTTCGGCGTGTTCCTGGTCTGGTACTTCCGGTTGCCCGGGTCGACGCGCTCGGGGCTGAACGCGAGGTAGAGCTGGGTGCCGATGGTCAGTCCCGAATCCCTCTCCAGGATCGGGCGGAGGATCTCCTCGGTGGTGCCGGGATACGTGGTCGACTCGAGGGTGACCAGCATGTCCTCGTGGAGATGCGGGGCGAGCGAGCGAGCGGCCGATTCGATGTAGGAGGTGTCCGGCTCCTTCATCCTGTCGAGCGGCGTGGGCACGCAGATGGCGATCGCGTCGAGCCCGGCCGCTTCAGCATAGTCGGTGCTCGCCGTGATCAGACCGCGCCCGACAAGCTCAGCCAGCTCCCCGCTGGGAACGTCCGGGATGTAGCTGGTGCCCGCGTTGACCAGATCGACCTTCTCGCCGGACACATCCACTCCGATGACGCGGTGGCCGGCCTTGGCCATCTCGATCACCAGCGGCAATCCCACGTAGCCCAGTCCCACCACGCCGAGAACCGCCGTGCCGTCCGCGAGTCGCTTCTCAAGTGACATCGATCCGCTCTCTCTCAAGTAGCTGTACCTGCCGTTATCCACAGTCCGGCCAGGCAGCGCCCGGGCTGTCCGGACGGGTGGCTCTCAAACCCCGCTATCTTATCGCAAACATGAGTTCGCCAGAGCAGGCGAACTCCTCGCCCACGTACGCTTCACCCTCGCCGAACCCGATGGGCCCTCGTCGCCTGGTGATGGAGACCTCCATGCGCAGCGTCTCGCCCGGCACGACCTGCCGCTTGAAGCGCACGCCGTCGATCCCGCCGAAGAAGGCGAGCTTGCCCCTGTTCTCCTCGAGCGACAGCAGTGCTACCGCTCCGACCTGCGCCATCGCTTCCACGATCAGCACGCCGGGCATGACGGCGTGGTCCGGGAAGTGCCCGGGCGTCCAGAACGCGTCCTCGGCGACATCCAGATACCCCACGGCCCTCTCACCGGGCACCATCTCCTCCACGCGATCTACGAGCAGGAACGGATCGCGGTGCGGGATGATCCCCTTGATGGCGTCTCTGTCGAACATCCGGGAGTCCTCTCTATGGAACGGAACGCGACGCGGCGGCTTCCGTGGCGGATTCGGGTCTCGCGGCCGGACCCGGCGACTTGGCGGTGCGCGCGCGCCGCCCCCCGAACACCCACGCGACCAAAGGGAACCGCATCAGGAAGCCCACCAGTGCGAAGCAGATCAGCGCGACGCCCGCGATCGCCGCGACCGTGAATGCGGGTGACACCCACAGGCTCGCCAAGCCCACCCGGGCGATCCCGTCCTCGACGAACGCGACGATCACAGGATGGACGAGGTAGACGCCGAACGCCAGCGAGCCCAGATACTCGGTGCGAGCGGACGAGATGGACAGCCGCCGTACGAGGAATCCCAGCATCGTCACGAGTCCCAGCAAGGTGAGCATCATCGCGACCGTCTCGACGGTCCGCTGTTGCCAGTCGTTGGTCACGAGCAGGGGGCTGCGATCGAGCCAACGCAGACCGAGACCGGAGATGAGGATGATCGGCCAGATCCGCAGCAGTGCCGGACCGATCCGCTCCCGCACGGTCCCGTACCACGCTCCCGCCACGGCGGCGGGGAGCAGCCACAGCGTGTACTGCATCATGCGGTATGCGGTCACCAGGTGATCCGATGGCGGCGCCTTGAACACGAGTGTCGTGAACGCCCCCAGGGCCCAGAGCGGGATCGCGGCGAGTAGCGGCCGGCGAGCGAAGGCGCGTGACACCAGCGGCGCTACCAGGTACATCTCGAGCACTACCGGGATGAAGTACAGGTGGAAGGAGGCTCGGCCCAGCAGAAGCAGCTTGACGACGTCGAGGGCGTACCGGCTCAGCGGCATCTGCGGACGCAGAGCCGAGGGAGTATAGCGGGCGAAGAGGATGTAGAAAGCGGTCCAGAACAGGTACGGGAGCAGCACGACCTTGGCACGGCGACGCAGGAACGATACGTATTCCGCCCAGCCCCGGATCGGACGGCGGGGCGCCCAGATCAACGCGGCGGACAGGAAGGCGAAAGCCGGGGTCGCGAACCAGATGAACGTGTACGTGTTGAAGACCCACAGCGCTCGAGCGCCTTCGGGCCCGCGGGCGGACATCCCCGCGGCCATGACGTGGATCGCCACGACCGCGACGGCCGCCAGGACACGCATCGCGTCGTAGCTGACGATCCGCTGCGGCGTGGAAACCGCCGGAGCGGTGGTCTCGTCGACGGCGGCGTCGACCATCGTCAGTCCGCTTCGTCCTCAGCCGTTACGTCCGCCCCCAGGGCTACCAGCTTCTCGACGAAACGCTCGTACCCGCGGTGGATGTGTCGCGCCTCCCCGACCTCGGTGGTACCCTCGGCCACCAGCCCGGCGAGCACGAGCGCGGCCCCCGCGCGCAGGTCCGGGCTCCTGACGGGCGCGCCCGAGAGGTACTCGACGCCGCGGATGAGCGCGTGGTGACCCTCGATGCGGATGTCCGCGCCCATCCTGACGAACTCGTCCGCCACGATGAAGCGGTTCTCGAACACGTTCTCGGTGATCACGCTGTCCCCGGGGATGATGGACGCGAGCGCCATGAACTGCGGCTGCATGTCCGTGGGGAACCCCGGATAGGGCAGGGTCGCGATCTCCATCGTCCGCGGCTCGCCGTCGCCGCTCACGCGCACGCCGTCCTCGTGACGCTCGACCACGCCGCCGGCCTGCTCGAGCTTGTTCAGGATCATCTCCGTGTGGCTCGGGTCGAACCCTCGCACCCTCACGTCGCCGCCGGTCATGACCGCCCCGACGAGGAAGGTGCCGGCCTCGATGCGGTCGCCCACCACGACGTGGTCGGTGGGACGCAGTCCGGGCACCCCCTCGATGCGTACGCTCGGCGTGCCCGCGCCCTCGATACGGGCGCCCATCGCGTTCAGGAACGCCGCGAGGTCCTGGATCTCGGGCTCGCGCGCGGCGTTCTCGAGCGTGGTGACGCCGTCGGCGCACACGGCGGCCATGAGGATGTTCTCGGTGGCTCCGACGCTGGGGAAGTCCAGCATGACGTCCGCCCCGCGCAGGTGCGGCGCCTCAGCGTGGATGTAGCCGTGACCGGAGGTGAACTCGACCCCCAGCGCGGCCAGACCTCGCAGATGGAGGTCGATCTTGCGCGATCCGATGTTGCAGCCGCCGGGCATCGCCACCCGCGCTCTGCCGAGCCTGCCGATGAGCGGCCCGAGCACGCTGATCGAAGCGCGCATCCTCGCGACGAGCTCGTAGGGCGCCTCCCAGGAGGCGAGGTCCGTCGCGTCGATGGTGAGCGCGTGATCCTCCCGGCTCACGCGGATGCCGAGCCCTTCGAGGACGTCGGCCATCGTCCGCACGTCGCTGATGTCGGGCACGTTGCTGATGCGGGACGCGCCGGGCGCGAGCACCGACGCGGCCATGAGCTTGAGCGCGGAGTTCTTCGCCCCTTCCACGCGGACCTCTCCGCGAAGGGGGCGGCCCCCCGTGACGATCATCGACGACATGTGGGTGTGTGCCTCCGTGGACGTCGTGCGGTCGTGGCCGAGGGCGTATACACGCCGGTAACGAGCGTATCCGAGCCAACCCGCACTGACAACGCGTCGGTACGGAGCGACGATGATGCGTCTATCTCTGCTGTTGCTCCTCCTCCAGGTGCTGGTGTGCCGCCTCGAAGATGCCCAGCCAGTAGGCCATGAGCCCGGAGAGGACGGCCAGCACGACGAAGACGCCGAGCTTGACGACGGAGGGCACCCAGCGCATCGCATACGCGCTCACCGCCAAGGCCATCGACCACGTGTAGATGATGAGGACGGTCTGGCGCTGGTCGAACCCCCGACCGAGGAGCCGATGGTGGATGTGTCCCCTGTCCGCCTCTTGGATCGGCCGCCCGTGCCGGACGCGGCGGATGATCGCGGTGGCGGTGTCGAAGATCGGCACGCCGATGACGAGCAGCGGCACCGCGAGGGTGATCGCCGCCACCGATTTCATCACGCCCTGGAGCGAGATGGCGGCCAGGGCGAATCCGAGGAACAGCGCGCCGGAATCGCCCATGAAGATCGACGCGGGCGCGAAGTTGTAGCGCAGGAACCCGACGCACGCCCCGATGACCGCGGCGGCGAGCGCCGCGGAAGCGAGCTGGTTCGACTCCATCGCCAGCGCGAGGAACGTCGCCGCCGCGATGGCGCTCACCCCCGCCGCCAGACCGTCAAGTCCGTCGATGAGGTTGATGACGTTCGCGAACCCGACGATCCAGAGGAGCGTGATCGGGATGCCGAGCGCACCGAGATAGATGAGTCCGCCGCCGAGGGGGTTGCCCACGAAGTCCACCCGCGGACCCCAGATCGTCACCACGCCGGCCGCGGCGAGCTGCCCCGCGAACTTGAGCCCGGGTCTCAGCTCGGCCACGTCGTCCAGCAACCCGACGAGGAAGATGATGCCGAGGCCCGCGAGCACCGGCCAGAGCGACGCCCATTCGCTCAGGACGCCGCCGCCCCAGCCCAGGTGGCGCTCCCCGAGCGCCTCGAGACCGATCGCCGCGCCGAAGCCCAGCGCGATGGCGACGCCACCCACGCGCGGGACGGCCCGTTCGTGCACCTTGCGCCCCCCGGGCATGTCGACGAGGCCGACCCGGATGGCGCGCCGGCGCACGAGGGGCGTCACGACCACCGTGACCGTGGCCGCCGCCACGATGATGGCGGCGATGTGACGCCAGCTCACGAGGCGGACTCCTCGCCGATCCGCTCGCCCGCCGCCTCGCCGGCCCGCTCGCCCGCCGCCTCGCCGGTCCGCTCGTCCGCCGCCGGCATCCGCCGGAGCGTGACTCCGGCCTCGGCGAGCATCCGCTCGGAGAGCTCGTCAGGGTACGGGTGTACGTAGGCGATCTCGGTCACCCCCGCGTTGATGAGCATCTTCGCGCACAGCACGCACGGCTGGTGGGTCGAGTACAGGCTCGAACCCTCGATCGCCACGCCGTGCACCGCCGCCTGGATGATCGCGTTCTGTTCCGCGTGGATGCCTCGGCAGAGCTCGTGACGCCTCCCGGAGGCGATCCCGCCCTCCTGGCGCAGGCAACCCACGTCCTCGCAATGAGCCAGTCCGCGCGGGGTGCCGTTGTAGCCGGTGGAGAGGATGCGCCGGTCCTTCACGAGGACCGCACCGGTGTTGCGCCTGAGGCACGTGGACCGGTGCGATACCTCGAGGGTGATCGCCATGAAGTACTCGTCCCAGCTAGGCCGGGTCGGCGACCCGCCGTCACCGCTCATCGCGTGCCGTACAGCCGATCGCCGGCGTCGCCCAGTCCGGGGACGATGTAGCCGTGGTCGTTCAGGTGGCTGTCGATCGCGCACGTGAGGATGCGCACGTCGGGTGAGGAATCCAGCACGCGCCGGATCCCCTCCGGGGCGGCCAGCAGGACCAGCAGGTCGATCTCCCTCGCACCCTTCTCGCGCAGGAACTCGCAGGCCGCCGACGCCGACCCGCCCGTCGCGAGCATGGGGTCGACGATGAGCACGTCCCGCTCGCCGATGTCCTCGGGCAGCTTGCAATAGTACTCGACCGGTTCGAGCGTCTCCGGGTCGCGATACAGGCCGACGTGACCCACCTTGGCGGCCGGGACGAGCTCCAAGACGCCGTCGACCATCCCCAGGCCGGCGCGAAGGATAGGGATGATCGCCACCTTCTTGCCGGCGAGGACCTTCGAGGCCGTGTCGGCCACCGGGGTATGGATGTGCGTGTCGGCGAGCTGGAAGGAGCGCGTCGCCTCGTACGCCATGAGCATGGCCAGCTCACGGACCAGTTCGCGGAACTCCTTGGCCCCCGTCTCCGCCGCCCGCAGGATCGTCAGCTTGTGCTGCACGAGCGGGTGGTCGATGAGCGTGACCCGGTCGTGGTCGGCGAGATGATGTCGCGCGGACTCCATCGGGCGCAAGCCTCCCGTCAGCCGAGCTCCGGGTACAGCGGGTGCGCCTCCGCCAGCTCGCGCACCTTGCCCGCGATCTCCTCGAGCGTCGACGCGTGGTCGCGCTCGCGGATGGTGCGGCCGATGAGTTCGCCCACGAGACGCGACTCGTCCTCGTCGAACCCGCGGGTGGTGACGGCCGCGCTGCCGACCCGGATGCCGCTGGTCACGAACGGGCCCTCCTTGTCGAACGGGATGGCGTTCTTGTTCACCGTGATGCCCACGCTCTCCAGGAGCGCCTCGGCGTCCTTGCCGGTGATGTGGGCGGACGTGAGGTCGACGAGGATGAGATGGTTGTCCGTGCCGCCGGACACGAGGCGCAGGCCCGCCTCGGCCATCGCCTCCCCCATCGCCACGGCGTTGGCGACCACCTGCCGAGCGTACTCGGCGAAGGAGGGCCGCAGCGCCTCACCGAACGCGACCGCCTTCGCCGCGATGATGTGCATGAGCGGTCCGCCCTGCGAGCCGGGGAACACGGATTTGTCGATCGCCTTGGCGTGTTCCTCCTTGCACAGGATGAACCCGGACCGCGGCCCGCGCAGCGTCTTGTGGCTCGTCGAGGTCACGACGTCCGAGTGGGGCGCCGGCGAGGGGTGCACGCCGCCCGCGATCAGCCCGGCGATGTGCGCCATGTCGACCATCAGGATCGCGTCGACCTCGCGCGCGATCGCGCCGAACGCCTCGAAATCGATGACGCGCGGGTACGCGCTCGCGCCCGCGATGATCATCTTGGGCCGCGACTCCCGCGCGACACGGCGGACCTCGTCGTAGTCGATGGTCTCGGTGTCGGCGTCCACGCCGTAGGAGTGCATCTCGTAGAACTTGCCGGAGAAGTTCACCGGGCTGCCGTGGGTCAGGTGCCCGCCGTGGGCGAGGCTCATGCCGAGCACCCTGTCGCCCGGCTGGAGGAACGCGAAGTAGGTGGCCATGTTCGCCTGCGCGCCGGCGTGCGGCTGGACGTTGGCGTGGTCCGCTCCGAACAGCTCCTTGACGCGCGCGACGGCGAGCTCCTCCGCGATGTCGACCTGCTCGCACCCGCCGTAGTAGCGCTTGCCCGGGAGCCCTTCCGCGTACTTGTTGGTGAGCGGGGTCCCCGCGGCGTCCATCACGGCGAGGGATGTGAAGTTCTCGGAAGCGATCAACTCGATGGTGGAGCGCTGCCGGTCGAGCTCTCCCATGATCGCCGCGTGCACCTCGGGATCGCGCGCCGCTACCCGGTCGAAGGCCATGTGCCTACCTCTCGATGTCGCTGATCTTGTCCACCCGGCGCCGGTGCCTGCCTCCCTCGAAGGAGGTCTCGAGGAACGCGTCCACGATCCCGACCGCCTCCTCCCTCGAGGATCGGCGGCCCGCCAGGGTGAGCACGTTCGCGTCGTTGTGAGCCCGCGCCATCCGGGCGAACTCGGGATCCGACGCCTGCACCGCGCGCACGCCGGCCACCTTGTTGGCGGCCATCGCCATGCCGACGCCGGTGCCGCACACCAGGACGCCGAGGTCGGCCTCCCCGCCGGCGACCGCGCCCGCCACCTCGCGGGCGTAGTCCGGGTAATCGACGGACTCCTCGGAGAAGGCTCCCACGTCCGTCACCTCGTGACCGAGCGCTTCCAGATGCTCGACCACGTCCTCCTTGAGGACGAAGCCGGCATGATCGCTGCCGATGTGTATGCGCACCGCGCCTCCAGGTCCGATCCGTGCACCGAGCGATTGTAGCAGGGTCGGGCGTGGCGAGGCGGCCCCTACGCGGTGACGGCGTTCGCCACCTCGATGATGCGCTCGGACGGGATGGGGCCCTCCCGCAGCACCGTGGGCTCGCTGCCGGTGCAGTCCACCACGGTCGAGGCGACGCCGACCTTGGAGGCGCCTCCGTCGAGCACCACGTCCGCGGCGGCGACGATGCGCTCCTCGAGATCCTCGAAGCCAGCCGCGGGAGGCTTGCCCGACGTGTTGGCGGACGTGGTCGCGATCGGGGAACCGCAGGCGCGGATGAGCTCCTGGACCACCTCGTGATCCGGGCTCCGCAGGGCGATGGTGCCGCGCTCGTCGCAGAAGTCCTTGTTGACCTCGTCCGACGCGGCCACGACGAGCGTCAGCCCGCCGGGCCAGAACTCCTCGGCGAGACGCTTCGCGTAGCGGGGCACGCCGTCCCCGTACCTGTCCAACGCGTCGCCGTCCTCGACCAGCCAGGGCAGGGGCTTGTCCAGCGGACGGACCTTGATGTCGAAGAGCTCCTGCGGTCCGTACCATGAGTGTGCCGCCGCGCCGATCCCGTAGACCGTCTCGGTCGGGAAGACCACGATGCCCCCGTCTCTGAGCACCGACGCGGCGAGATTCACGACTTCTGCGGACGGCTCCTCCGGATCGATCCTGAATACCTTGCTCATCGCCCTGCCTCCTTGGTCGCCGTTACGATCCTGTCTCGCCCGGCGAGATCACGCCGGACGTCCACTTCCTGAAGGGACGCGCCGAGCATCCCCGCCACCCGCTCCGCGTGCGACTCGTCGACCTCGAGCGCGAGAAAGCCCCCGGGGGCGAGCCACGCGGGGGCTTCGTCTGCTATCCGAGCGATCACGTCGAGGCCCTCGGGGCCTCCGTCGAGCGCGAGCGCGGGTTCGAACCCTCCCACTTCCCGCGGGAGCTCGGGCATCCTGGAAGAGGGGATGTAGGGAGGGTTCGCCAGGATCACATCCACCTCGCCTCGCAGGCCGGTAGGAAGGGGGCCGAACAGGTCGCCCTGAAGGATGTCTACCCGCCCGCACGCCCCGCTACGCTCCACATTACCGCACGCGACGCGCGCTGTCGCGTCGGAGAGCTCAGTAGCGAATACGCGCAGTTCAGGACACTCGACGGCCAGCGCGATCGCCACGGCGCCCGAGCCCGCGCACAGGTCGACGGCGACCGGCGGGCGGGCCGCGGCGCCGTCCCACGTGCGGGCGATCGACTCGAGGTGCGCGAGTCCGGCGTCGACCAGCAGTTCGGTCTCGGGACGCGGGATGAAGACGCCGGGCTCGACGTGCAGGACCAGGCTGCGGAAGGGCACCTCGCCGGTCACGTACTGCAGCGGCGCGCCGCTCAGCCTGCGCCGGATGCCCGCACGGTACGTCGCCCGCTCATCGGGCTCGAGCGGTCGCGCGCGATATGCGTAGAGCTCGATCCGGGAGAGGCCGGTGGCGGCCGAGAGCAGCCACTCGGCGGAGCGGCGCGGCTCGTCGACACCCTTCTCCTCGAAGTAGCCCACGGTCCAGTCCAGGGCCTCGCCCACGGTCCAGACCTCGGGGGCCACGGCTATCCGACCTCCGCGAGACGCTCGGCCCTGTCGGCGGCGTGCAGCGCTTCCACGATCCCGCCTATGTCGCCCATCATCACGGACGGCAGATCGTGCACGGTGAGCCCGATGCGATGGTCGGTCACCCGGTCCTGCGGGAAGTTGTAGGTGCGGATCTTCTCGGACCGATCACCCGACCCGATCTGGCTCCGGCGATCCTCCATGAGCTCCGCCTGCTGCTTCTCCATCTCCATCTCGTACAGCCGCGCCTTGAGGATCCGCATCGCCTGGATGCGGTTCTGCAGCTGGCTCTTCTCGTTCTGGCACGAGACGACGAGGCCGGTGGGTTCGTGCGTGATCCGTACCGCGGAATCCGTGGTGTTCACGCTCTGGCCGCCGGGGCCGGACGAGCGGAACACGTCGACGCGCAGGTCGTTCTCGTCGATGTCGATCTCGACGTCCTCGGCCTCCGGCAGGACGGCGACGGTCGCGGTGGACGTGTGGATGCGGCCCTGCGACTCGGTCTCGGGCACGCGCTGGACCCTGTGCACCCCGGACTCGAACTTGAGCTGCGAGTACGCGCCCTTGCCCTTGATCATGAAGATGACCTCTTTGAAGCCGCCCTGCGCGGACGGCGACGAGGAGATCTCCTCGGTCTTGAAGCCCCGGGCCTCGGCATAGTGGGTGTACATGCGGTACAGGTCGCCGGCGAAGATCGCCGCCTCGTCGCCCCCCGCGCCGGCCCGGATCTCCATGATGATGTCCTTGTCGTCGCGCGGGTCCTTGGGCAGCATCATCTCCTTGATGAGCCGCTCGAGCCGCTCGGCGCGCGCCTCGAGCTCGTCGACCTCCGCCGTCGCGAGTTCGCGCATCTCAGGGTCCTTCTCGGCGTGCGCGATCTCGCGCGCGCCGTCGAGTTCGTCGAGCACGCCCAGGTACTCCTTGATGCGCTCCGCGAGCGGCGTCATGTCGGAGTGCTCCTTGGCGAGCGGCACGTAGCGCTGCCGATCGGACAGGATCTCGGGATCGCCGAGCTTGCCGGTGAGCTCCTCGTACTTGTCGAGGATGCCGCGGAGCTTGTCCCTCATCGACTCGGCGCCTCCTCGAGCGCGTCGTCATCGACCGGCACGCCCTCCTCGGCCATGCCCTCGGTGACGATGACGGGCGAGCGTTCGTAGCCCGCCGGCGCCTCGCCGGTCTCCCGCAGGACGATCGGCGCCATCGCCTCCACCGCGACCTCGACCATGTCGTCGTCGGGCTCGTTGGTGGTCATGCGCTGCAACTGCAGCCCGGGCCACAGCAACGCGCGCACGGCGGGGTTCTCCGAGTTCCCGCCGGCCCACTTGATGACCTCGTAAGCGAGGCCGGCGATGAGCGGCAGCAGCACGACGCGCACGGCGATACGCATGACCAGCGTCTCGGCGGGCACCACGGAGAACACGAGGATCGCGATGACCATCACCATGAGCAGGAACGACGTGCCGCAGCGGACGTGCAGGGTCTCGTAGCGCTGGATGACCTCCGGACGCAGCGGGAGCTCGTGCTCGTACGCGTGGATGGTCTTGTGCTCGGCGCCGTGATACGAGAAGACACGCTGTATGTCGCTGATCCTGCTCACCGCCCAGATGTAGGCGAAGAACACCACCAGACGGAACACGCCGTCGATGACGTTCCACCAGAAGTGGTTCTCGCGCACGGTCTCACCCAGCAGGTTCGTGGCGACCGCGGGCAGGATGATGAACAGCCCCACGGCGAGCGCCACGCCGAGCGCGAGCGTGAGCGCGATCTCCTTGCTCGAGAGCTGCTCCTCCTCGGTCTCGCCGAGCTGCGAGGCCGAGATGCCGAACGCCTTCATCGCGAGCTTGAGCGTCTCCCAGAGACCGAGCACCCCCCGGATGACGGGCCACTTGCGCCACGCGGCGTCGCGGTCGCCCGGCAGATCGTGTTCCTCCACGTAGATGGAGCCGTCGGGGCGCCGCACGGCGACGGCCCAGTTGAGCCTGCCGCGCATCATCACGCCTTCGAGCACCGCTTGACCGCCTATGTGGGTGTGACGGATCCCTTCGGATCCCGCCTCGTGTGCCTCTTCGGGGCTCATGGACGCTCCTTCTCGCGCCTCGGAGCGCGCGGGTATGGGTCTCCACAGGTCATGGAACCTTCCGGGCAGGCGCCCCTCCGGCATGCCGCGCCGGCGTCCATGAACACGTACGGCGCCGTGGGCTCGGCGAGCGCGAGCATCTCGAGCGCGACCTCACGGATCTCCCACTGCGCCCGCTTGCAGCAGCGCAGGGAGAGGAAGTGCAGCAACTCGCGCACGTTCATGGTCACGGCGATGCGGCTCTCCACCGCCTGCGGCAGCAGGTAGCGGGCGTCCTCGGCGGCCACCCCCGCGTCCACCAGCCTGCGGTATGCGGCGAACGCGGAATCCGTGGCCTCGTCGAAGGCCTCGGAGAGCTCGGGGTCCGCCGCCACCTCGGGCGGCTTGACGAACCCGACCTCCTCCACGTACTCCACGTAGCGCTGGGACTGCTGGTTGTAGGAGGCGAGCCGGTGCCGGACGAGCTGATGCGTCATGGTGCGGCTCACGCCGTCGAGCGCGAAGGTGTAGCTCGCGTGCTCGAGCGCGGAGAGGTGTCCGGACGTGAGGATGATGCGGAGCACACGCCGCACCTCGTCGTCCGTCATCGACTCCATCAACTCGGCCGCGCCCACGGGCGCGTAGCACATGCGCGCCGCCGCGGCGATCGCACGCTCAGGATCGGGGGTGTGGTAGAGCAGCCTTACGTCCAAACCGGCCTCTCGAACCGAAGATGGGGCCGACCCGATGGTCGCACCCCATCCTAACCCACGTACGGGTCCGACCTTACCGGCCCCGCCGCGCTACTGGGTCTGCTCTTCGCTCTCGTCCTCGGTGTCGGCCTTCTCCTCGGCGTCGGCCTTCTTCTCGGCCTCTCCCGCCTCGGCGGCCGCATGCGCGTCGTTCTCGCCCTGCTCCGACGCCTGCTCCACGGTCTCCGGCTGCGCCTCGCCCTCGGGGGCCTCACAAGGCTGATCGACGCCGGACGCCGACTCGTCGCTCGCGGTCTCCTCGAACTGCGCGTCTCGGGCGGCCTTCTTCTCGGCCTGATCGCGACGCTTCTGCCTGGCCGCCTCGCGCTCCTCGCGCTCCTTGCGTGCGGCCTCCTGGCGTTCCTCGGCCTCCTTGCGACGCCTCTCGCGCTCGGCCTCCTCGCGCTCGATCACCGACGTGGCGGCGTCCCCGCCGAACTTGCGCTCGAACCGGCCGACGCGGCCGCCGGTGTCGACGAACTTCTGCTGGCCCGTGTAGAAGGGATGGCACTCGGAGCACAGCTCGAGGTGCATCTCCGGCACGGTGGCCTTGGTGGTGAAGGTGTTCCCGCAGGAGCAGGTCACCTGACACTCGACGTATTCGGGGTGGATACCCTGTCGCATCTCTCGATTCCTCCTCGTAGAAGGCGGCCCTGGCGCGGTCCGTTTCGTCCTTCCGCGTCCTCGGGCGCCTGAACAGCCCGGCTATGTTAGCACAGGCCATACCAACCGGACCACCACCCGACCGCCGGCCGGCCACCACCCACACGGCGCCGAGCCCGACACCGTGCCGACCCGCTAGAGGCCGTTGTCGCCCTGCCCGGTGGCCTGCTGAGCACGCTTGCTCATCTTGCGCAGGAACTCCTCGTTGGACTCGGTCTGCTTGAGACCCTTGATGAGCATCTCGATGGCCCGCTCGGAACTGTCGACGCCGTGCAGCAACCTGCGCAGGCCCCAGACGAACGGCGCCTCCATCTCCTCGAGGATGAGCTCCTCCTTGCGGGTGCCGGAGGAGACCACGTCGATCGCCGGGAAGATGCGCCGGTCGGCGAACCTGCGCTCGAGGCGCAGCTCCATGTTGCCGGTGCCCTTGAACTCCTCGAAGATCACCTCGTCCATCTTCGAGCCCGTCTCGACGAGCGCGGTGGCGAGGATGGTGAGCGACCCGCCGTGCTCGATGTTGCGCGCCGCACCGAAGAAGCGCTTCGGCGGATAGAGCGCGGTCGAGTCCACACCGCCGGACAGGATGCGGCCGCTTGCCGGCGTGGCGAGGTTGTACGCGCGGGCGAGCCGGGTGATCGAATCGAGCAGGATGACCACGTCGTAGCCGCTCTCCACGAGGCGCTTCGCGCGCTCGAGCACGAGCTCGGCCACCGCGATGTGGTTGTCGGAGGGCATGTCGAACGTGGACGACACGACCTCGCCCTCGATGGACCGCTCCATCTCGGTGACCTCCTCGGGACGCTCGTCCACGAGCAGGCAGAGCATGGTCACCTCGGGGTTGTTCGCGGTGACCGCGTTGGCGATCTCCTTGAGGATGGTGGTCTTGCCGGCCTTGGGCGGCGAGACGATGAGGCCTCGCTGGCCCTTGCCGATGGGAGCGACGAGATCGATGATGCGCGCGGTGATGGTATCGGTGCCGTGCTCGAGTCGCAGCCGCTCATCGGGGTGCAGCGGCGTGAGGTCCTTGAACTGTGTGCGGCCGCGCGCCTTCTCCGGGTCGTGGTCGTTGATGCGGTGCACCCTCAGCAGCGCGGGATACTTCTCGGAGTCCTTCGGCGGCCGGACCTGTCCGGCCACGAGGTCGCCGCGCCTGAGGTCGAAGCGGCGGATCTGCGACATCGAGCAGTACACGTCCTCGTCGCCGGGGAGGTAGCTGGTGGTGCGAAGGAATCCGTAGCCCTCGGGCAGTATGTCGAGGACGCCCTCGACCTCGATGAACCCTTCCTGCTCGGCCTTCGCCTGATAGACGGCGTCGACCATGTCCTCCTTCTTGCGGATCCCCTTGACGTCGAGATCGAGCTCCTTGGCCATCTCGCGGAGCTCGGGCATCGACTTCTCCTCGAGATCGCTCTTCTTCACGGAGGGAGAGTCCTGTCGTCCGCCTCCCCCTCCGCCTCCGCTCCTGCGGCCGCGCTTCCTCGGGCGTGCACTCATGAGTTCTTGACCTTCTCCCAATCTTCCAGGAACGCCTGGAGTCCTCTGTCGGTGAGCGGGTGCTTGACCAGCTTCTTGAGGACCTCGAACGGCACCGTGGCTATGTCCGCTCCCATCATCGCCGCGGCTACCACGTGGTAGGGATGGCGGACCGATGCGGTGATGACCTCGACCTCGTGTCCGAAATCGTAGTTGCGGAGTGCGAGTATCACGTTCTCCAGGTGGTCGAGCCCGTTCTCACTGATGTCGTCGAAACGACCGATGAAGGGACTCACGTAGCCGGCTCCGGCGCGAGACGCCAGAAGTGCCTGGGGAACCGTGAAGCACAGAGTCATGTTAACCGTGATGCCCTCCCCTGCCAAGACCTTGGTGGCGGCGAGGCCGTCGGGGGTCGTGGCCACCTTCACCACGAGGTTGTCCGCGATCCGCGCGAGCTCCCGGCCCTGGGCCACGATCTCGTCCCGATCGTCGGAGGTGGTCTCGCCCGAGACCGGACCGTCCACGATGTCGCAGATGCGCTTCAGGTGGTCGTGGAAGTCATCCAGCTTGCCGCCCGCCCTGAGGTACAGCGTCGGGTTGGTCGTGACGCCGGCGAGCACCCCCCACGACGCGGCCTCTTCGATCTCCTCGATCTTCGCGGTGTCCAGGAAGAACTTCATCCCGTCTCTCCTTCCGTACCGGCGCGCACGCGCCGCGTCGTCCGTCTACGTCTCGTCTCCATCATCCGCATGAGTCTCGTCCGCGTCGTCCGATCCCGTCGCCCTCAGTCGCTCTCCAGCACCGCGTGGACGATGTGCTCGAGGGTCTCCGCGACGGTCCGATCCAGCTGGTGGCTGAGGATGAGCGGTATATCGTGTTCGCGGGCGAGATCCTCGACGTAGTGGCCGAGGAGCCTGATGTTGTCGAAGTTCGCCCGGTAGCGCTCGAACGGACGGCTGCCCTCCGTCTGCACCTCGCGGATGTAGAAGTGACTCCGGTGCGCGGTCTCGTCGGAGACGCCGATGACCAGCTGCACCACCCAGGCGTCGCCCGCGAAGCTCGACGGGTCTATGTACCCCGGGACCACGTGCACGCCCTCGATCACCATGCTGATCCCCTCGTGGATGCCGCGCCGGACCATGCGTTCGATACCCGTGGTCACCGCCGCCGTCTGCTCCCGGAATCCGACGATCACCGGGTTGGCGCCCTGGGGGACGGGGATGCGCAGCGCCCGCCACGCATCGAAGCTGCTCTCGTACACCGCGGGAAGCAGGTCGCGGCTGAAGATGCCGCGCATGACCTCGCGGATGGAATCGGTGCTGACGATGCGCGTGACGCCGAGGCGGTGGGCGACCTCCGAGGCGATCGTCGACTTGCCGACACCCGTGGTGCCCCCGATCATGATGATGAGCGGCTTGTCGAGACGGCCCAGCTCCGCCATCCGCGAGTAGCGCTGCGCGTACTCCTCGCCCGCCATCTCGTCGAGCGTCTTCCGCGCGAGCGCCCGCAGTCTCCCGACGCTCGTCGAGTCCGCGCCCGAGTCGCGCAGGATGTCCTGGACCCGCTGGGCGACCTCGTAGGCGCGCGAGGGCGCGAGCCCGATCGCGGTGAACGAACGGGCGAGCAGCCCCTTGGAGAAGGGCAGCCCGTGGCGCTTGTCCGAGATCCAGATGGGGGGATGCTGATGCGAGGGCGGGTGCATCGCCTGGTCCTCCTCGTCCCTCTCGATGTGCTCGTCAGCCACGGGTTCGCCCCTCCCCTCGCACGAGCGCGACGTCCGCGACGCCTTCGATCAGGTCGCCCAGGTCCCCGCCGTCCACCGCCACCGGCACGTTGTCGCACAGGACCGTGGGCGCGCCGGCCTCCTCGCCCGCCGCGGCCACCACGTCGATGGCCGCGGCCTTCAGTTCGGTGAGGAGGAGCTCGAACCCGCCCGCGTGCGCCACGAGTTCCTCGCGCAGCTTCCGCCGGTCCGAGAGGTGAGCGCTCGCCGCCACGACCTCGCAGCCGAATGCCTCCTCCAGGTGCTCCGCGAGCTTCGGGACCACCCGTTCCGGCGCGGTGGTCGCGAAGAACACCCGCTTGTCGCTCACGTCGGCGAGCGGCCTGGGCCTGAACGTGGTGGCGACCACCGGCAAGTCGTCACGCAGGCGCCTGATCGCGCCGACGACGTCACGGATCTGTTCCGGCGTGGCGTTGGGCTCCTCGGCGGCGGCGATGAGCACCGCGTCGGCGAGGCCGAGCCGGTAGGGCCCGAAGTAGTCCTCGACGTAATGCGCGCCCTGGGCGGCCCCCACCACCAGCAGTGTCGCATCCGGGCGTATCGGGGGGACGGCGGCTCCGGAGCCCTCGGCGATCATGAGCCGCTTGCCGAGCGAGTCGGCGAGCCCGGCGCCCTCGGCGACGTTCGAGTACGCGGTGCGTCCCGCCATGCCGCCCCCGCAGCGACGGCAGCCCACCGTGGTCACCCGACTCATCACGGCGTCCTCGTAGTTGTCCGAACTCGCGTGCTTCCCCTGCGCGACCAGCTCCAGCAGGTCATCGGTGGTGAGTTCGACCTCGTCGCCCCTGATGAGCTCGGGTTCCGCGGGACCGCCCCTGCCCATGGCGACCACCACCACGTCGTCCCCGCGCCCCTTGAGGTGACGCGCCACGTGCGCGGAGACGGCGGTCTTGCCGACCCGCTTGCCCGTGCCGATGACGGCGAGCACCGGCGTGACCGGATGCGACTCGTACTCGATCGGCTCGAAGGTGAAGTCCGCCCCGATGTAGGCCACGCCCTCCTGCAAGGCGAGCGACGCGAGGCGGAACCGGTCGTCGGAGGTGACCACCGGCTCGTCCGAGAGATCGACGAGGGCCGCCGGAGCGTACTCCTCGATCGCCCGCAGCACCGCGATGCCCGCGGTCTCGCCGCGCACGACCGGTACCCCGTAGACGTCCTCCGAGGCCTCGGAGTCGACCTTCTCGGTGCCGCCGAGGAACGCCGCCGCCGCGATCTCGTGCACGTCGGCGAGCCGCTCCAGTGCGAAGCGCACCACAGGCGGATAGTGCTCGCCGTCTATGAGCGCCACGACCCTCATACGCGTCCTCCCGGCTTCACAGGCAGACCTCGTCGTCGACGTCGTGCACCGGGCGCCAGCGGCATACCCTCCGGTGCGCTCGCCGGAAATCGGCGACCGTCGCGCCATGCCCGAACGGATACTTGAGCGTCACCCGGACGCGTCCGGGGAAGAGCTCGATGACGTTGTAGGAGGGCTTGGTGTCGCCGCGCAGCCGCAGCGAGCACGCCGTGCCCGCGTTGATCACCAGGATGTCCTCGAGTCGCCACACGTTGGGGACGTGCTTGTGACCGCACAGCACGATGTCCACCCCGGCCATCGAGAGCGCGCTCAGGAAATCGCCCGCGTCGTAGACCACGTTGCGCTCGCGACCGGTGCCCGGCACCGGGACGAGGTGGTGATGCATCGCCACGATCTTGAACTCCTCGGGGTCCTCGAAGCTGTCCTTCACGATCTCGTGACGCTCGCGGCCGATGCGGCCGCCGTCCAGGTCCGGTTCCGAAGAGTCCATGCACAGCACCCGGACCCCTTTCGCCTGGTGGTCGCTGTCGCGCTTGCCGAAGTACTTCTGGAAGTGCATCTCCCCGACGTTGCGGGCGTCGTGGTTGCCCGGCAGCACGAGGATGCGTTCGCACTCGATCTGGTCGAGCAGGCTGCGGGCCTTCTTGAACTCCTGCTTGAACCCCATGTCCGTGAGGTCTCCGGTGACCACGACCACATCGGGGTCCAGTTCGTTGAGCTCGTTGACCACACGGTTGGCGAGGGACGGCATGTAATAGACCGACCCACAGTGCAGGTCGGAGATGTGCGCGATCACCATGGGAGTGTGCTCGTCCATCTAGCGCGGCACCACCGATCGCGGACCGTCTCCGAGGACGTCGAGTGACTCGGCGACGTCACCGAGCCGGTTCGCCGAGGAGAGCAGCCAGTATATGAGGTCGAACGGCGACGGTTCGCCGTAGGTGACGATCGCCGGTTCGCCCTCGATGCCGCCCAGTTCGGCCGCCTTCTCGACACCGTCCTGGTAGTTCCCGAGGCTGTCCACGAGCCCCATGTCCACCGCTTCGGCGGCGGGCCAGTACCAACCGGTCGCGAGCTCCTCGACCTCCTCGACCTCCATGTCGCGGCCCTCGGCCACCCCCTCGATGAACATGTCGTAGTAGACCTGCATGTTCTCCTCGATGAGGACGGTCTCCGTGGCGTCGAGCGGCCGGTAGGGCGATCCGATGTCCTTGAACTCGCCCTTGGTGATCGTCTGCATCTCGACGCCCAGCTCGTCGAAGAGCTCCTGCACGTTGGGGATCTCCGCGATGACCCCGATGCTCCCTACCGCGGTAGAGGGCGCCGCCATCACGTGATCGGCCTGCGAGGCGATCCAGTACGCGCCCGACGCGACGATGTCCCCACCGGACACCACGACGGGCTTCTCCGTCCGAGCCACCTCCATCGCGATCTCCTGGGAAGCGGCCACCGTGCCGCCGCCGGAGTCGATCCGCAGCAGGATCGCCCGCACGCTCGAGTCGTCATCGGCCCTTCTGAGCTGGTCGATCACGTATTCCGGCGTGACCACCGTGCCGCCGAGCGCGCTCTCCGAGCCCACGCCGACGATCATCGCGTCGATGTGTATGAGAGCGACGCCGTCACTACCGACGTAGCCGTCGTCGCCGAAGGCCCCGAAGCCGACGATGAACAGCGGCCACAGCGTGCACGAGAGCAGCGCGAGGACCGCCAGGCCGACCACCACCCACACCCACCATCTCGGCCCGGACGTACGACGTCCGTGCGGCCCGCTCGCATCGGCGGGCCCCCGCTCGCCGGCCGGCCGCGACGCGTCCGCCGGTCCCGACGCGTCCGCCGGTCGCGACACGTCCGCCGGTCCCGACACGTCCGCGGGCTGGCGCCGGTAGGGTGCGGCGGGCCTCTCCCGTTCCTCCATCATGGGTCTCCGTTCCTGGACTCCGAGCCGTTCCGTGAGAGCTGGGATCAGATGACGGACGCGCCGCGCCGGTCCACCGAGACGGCGAACGGGGTGTCTCGACCCTCGAGCCCCCCGAGCAGTTCCTCGGCGGCGCCGGCCACCTCCACGGCTCGCCGGAACGCGGAGGAGTCGTCCACGTCGAGGAGTATACCCGCCACCGTCGGACCGGCACCCGAGAGTACCGCACCGTCGGCGCCCGCGACCTGCAACATCCGCTTCACCGCACCGAGATCCCCGATGCGCTCTGCCCGATGCGGCTCGTGCAGGCGGTCCTCGAAGGCGACGGGAGTGAAGTCCCCTGAGTCGGACATGAGCGCCGCGACGAGCAGCGCGGCCCGGCTCAGGTTGAACACGGCATCGTCCGTGGACACGCTCTCCGGGACGAGGTCGCGCGCCGACGACGTATCCAGGGACGCGTCACTCGGCACGATCACGCAGGCGAGACCCGAACGCACCCGCAGAGGCGTCGCGCGATACACCCCCTCGGGACCCCGTGTGTGGTCCTTCCACGAGATACAGAATCCTCCGTACATGGCCGCCGCGGCATTGTCCCCATGCCCTTCGATCTCGGCGGCCATGGCGTACAGTTCCTCGGTGCTGAGGCCCGCCTCGACCAGCACGTCCGCGGCGATCACGCCGGCCACCACCGCGCCGGCGGAGGAGCCGAGTCCCCTTCCCGAGGGGATCCGGCAGCGGCACTCGACACGAGCGGCCTGCCGCGGGGCGCCGGACTCGTCGAACGCGCGCTTCATCGCCCGGATCACCAGGTTGTCCTCGTCCAGCGGCACCTCGCCCTCGCACTCGCCCTCCACGGTGATCGACCACTCGTCGGCGAGCTCGCATACGTACTGGTCGTAGACGCCCACCGCGAGCGCGAAGCAGTCGTACCCGGGACCGAGGTTGGCGACGGATCCCGGCACTCGCACGGTCGCGCTCATGTCCGCGGTTCCTCCAGGCGGGTCTGCAGCTCCTCTACGCGGAGCATCGACCGCACCCCCATCACCACCTCGAGGCGCTCGACGTCGGCGAGCGCCTCCTGCACGTCGGACTCCGACGCCTCGTAGGTGGAGATCACGATCTCGGCGTCCCCGCTCTCGAACGACTCCTTCTGGATGACCGAGGCGATCGACACCTCGTGCCCGCCGAGCGCCTCGGCGACCGCGGCGAGCACGCCCGGACGGTCCTTGACCAGGATGCGGAGATAGTACCGGGTGGAGAGCGTGGAGACGTCGCGGACCGGCAGGTCCTCGCTACACGTGCAGCCGACCAGGCCGAGACAGTCCGCCTGGATGTGCCGCGCCACCTCGATGAGATCGCCGACGACGGCCGAAGCGGCGGCGCCCGCCCCCGCTCCCTCGCCGAAGAACATCGTCTCGCCCACCGCGTCACCGGTGACGTAGATCGCGTTGTACACGCCGCTCACTCCCGCGAGCGGGTGATCCCCGGGGATCATCGCCGGATGCGCACGCACGTCGATCCCTTCGCTCGTGCGCCGCGCCACGGCCACGAGCTTGATCGCATAGCCCATCTCGGCCGCGTACAGGATGTCGGCGGCGCTGATGGAGCGGATGCCCTCGGTGAGGACCTGGTCTGCGGTGACGCGCGAGTTGAACGCGATCGAAGCGAGGATCGCGATCTTGGCGGCCGCGTCGAGACCCTCGACGTCGGCCGTGGGGTCGGCCTCGGCATAGCCGCGCTGCTGCGCCTCGGCGAGCGCCTCCGCGTAATCGAGACCGTCCTCCTCCATGCGGCTCAGGATGAAGTTGGTGGTGCCGTTCACGATGCCCACGACGCTGTCGATCTCATTCGACACCAGCGAGTGCTTGAGCGGGCCGATGATGGGGATGCCGCCGCCCACGCTCGCCTCGAACATGAGGTCGACCCCGGCCGCCGCGGCCGCGTCGAGGACCTCGTGGCCATGGGTGGCCATCAGCGCCTTGTTCGCGGTCACGACGCTCTTGCCCGCGTTCAGCGAGGCGACGACGATATCGCGCGCCGCCCCGATGCCTCCGATGAGTTCGATGACGACGTCGATGTCGGGATCGGCTATGACCTCTTCGGCGTCGGTGGTGAAGCGGGCGCCGTCTATGCCGAGGTCGGACGCGCGCTGCGGGTCGCGGTCGGCGAAGCGGGCGAGTTCGAGATCCACCGCGGCACGGCGACGGAAGTCCTCGCGATGGCGTCCCAGGATCTCCACGACCCCCGAGCCGACCGTACCGAGCCCGATCAGCCCGGCCTTCACTGTGCGCATGGACATAGCCTCCTGCGGTACGGACGTCGAGGATGGACGTGGGGGGTCACTACGGGGTCAGTGTAGCGGAAGAGCTACGTCAGAGCGGCCTCAAGCGCACGAGTCCCCGGACGTCCCGACGCACGGGACCGTGCGCATCCCATCCGAGGTATCCCCCTGGGGTCCGCGGACCCAGATCGCGGAGACGATCCCGCCCACGGCCACCAGGAACGCCGCGAGGGCCATCCCGTAGCGGAACGCGATTCCCCCGGCCTCCGTCGCCCGACGCTCGACCTCGAGCCCGACGCCCGCCGACGCCCCCTCGACCTCGGGGACCACGAACGCCTGGTCCTCGACGGCATAAAGCGCCTCGCGGACCTCCTCCCCGGCGCCGACCGACGCGGTCTCGATGCCGATCTGCCACAGATGGACCACGATCACGCCCATCATCGCGATGGCCACCATACCGGCCACCCGCGAGACGGCATTGTTGAAGCCCGACGCGATCCCCCCGAAACGCTCGTCCGCGGCCCCGATCGCCGTAGCGGTCACCGGCGTCACCGTGAACCCGAGCCCGATCCCGAACAGCAGCATCCCCGGGAGCATGACCGTGAACAGCTGGCCCGGCCCCGTGAAGCACATGACGAGCAACCCGGCCGCCGCTCCCAGCGGCCCGAAGCACATGAGCCAACGCGGCCCGTAGCGGTCGTTCAGACGGCCCGCGTACGGTGAGAGGACGAACAGCAACAGCGTGGTGGGAACGAAGGTCGCACCGGCTATGGTGGCCGAGTGGCCGAGCGTCGACTGCACGTACAGCGGTACGTAGAAGAAGCTCCCGTAGAGGCCCGCGTACACGAAGAACGTCACCACGTTGGCCGCGACCAGGTCGTGATTCGAGAAGAGCACGAACGGCATGACCGGGTTGGTGACGCGCCGCTCCCAGACGAGGAACGCCGGCATGAGCGCCAGCCCGATCAAGCCGACCGCGATGACGAGCGGAGAGTCCCAGCCCGAGATCGGAGCCTGGATGAGCGCGAAGATCACGCCGCCGAGCGCGGCGACGAGAAGCGTGATACCCACCCAGTCGATCCGCCGGTCGGCCGATGCGTCGAGTGATTCGGGGATACCGCGCGAGAGCGCGAGAGCCGCCACCGCCACGGCGGGTGTGATGAGGAACGCGTAGCGCCAACTCACATCATCGATGACGAAACCGCCGAGCACCGGGCCCAGGATAGTCGCGATGCCGGACCACGCCGCCCAGGTGCCGATGGCGCGACCGCGCTCCTCGGCCGGGAACACGGCGTTGATGAGTGCCAGGGTGGTGGGGATGAGTATCGCGCCGGCCGCACCCTGCAGGCCCCGCATCACCACCATGAACCCGCCACTGGGCGAGACGGCGACCAGCCCCGCGAAGACCGCATAGAGGACGAGCCCGACGGTGAACATGCGCCTTCGGCCGTAGAGGTCCGCGAATCGACCCCCTACGAGCAGGAGCACGGAAAGTGTGAGCAGGTAGGACGAGGCCACCCACTGCTGCATCGCGGTGGTGAGTCCGAGCTCGGACTGGATCGCCGGCAGAGCCACGTTCGCGACGCTCGAGTCCAGGAACGCGATGCCCGCGCCCAGGATGGTGACCACGAGCGTGCGCCGCTTCACATCGCGTGCGAGGTCGTCCTCTTGCGGGTCCATGTCGGGTTCATTCCGCCGAAGGACGTCGCCCACACAGGGCTCGGCGGATCAGGCGTTGCCGGCGGCCTCCTGCGCGAGAGCCGCCGTGCGCACGGCGGCCTTGCGAGCCTCCTCGCACGCCTCGTCGCCCTCGGGACACCCCTGAGCCGCCAGGCCCTCGAAGAACTCGCGAGCGCCGGTGGTGAGCGCCCCGCCGGCCGCACCCATCCGTCGGCGCATGGACTCCAGGACCGTGTCGATGCACGCGCGGTGCAGCTTGTCACCGAAGGCGTTCACGATCCGGGCGTCGACATCGAGCCTGCCGTCCTTGTCCTCCGTGAGCGTCCCCTCGCACACCCACTGGCCCATGCCGCCGGCGTCGGCCTGCTCCATGAAGTGGATGTCCTCGCCGCTGAAGATCCCGACCAGTGACGTCTCGCCTTCACCACCCCCACTCCGGCGGAGCCGTACCACCCCGTCCTCGAGCACCGCCTGGCCGCCGTGATGCGGTATGTCCTCCAGCGCACGGGCGGTGAAGAGGTACGCGAACGCGATCGGATAAGCCGACTCGTCCGTGCCCTCCGGGATCGAGTCGCGGACCGAGACCTCGTTCATCGAGAGGAAATCCATCCTGAACGAGCCGAGCGTCTTCTTGCGCGAGAACAGACCCATGTGAATACCCCCTACGTGTCGGCACGACGGGGCGGCGTTCGGCGGCTCGGTGCGTGAAGGTCATGTGCGGGCGGGGCGCCGTCCTACAGCCACCCCTACACCCCGAACCTGCTCCAACGGCGCGAGACCGTCAAGTCCTCGCGCATCTCCCGGCGGCGAACGGAGCGGATGGTTCGGTGAGTGTCACTCGGATGGGTCCCAGACGTGGACCGTATCGTTCTGCGAGACGACCGAGAACCACATCTCCAGGTAGGTCGGCACGGGCTCCCCGTCGATGTCGACCGCCCCCACCGCGCCGTCGCGGACGACGACGATCCTGTGACCGGCGACCTCCCCCGAGCTCGTGCCCTCCGGTATGCGCCCGTGGGGGATCGCGACGACCGCGTCCTCCAGCCTCGTCACCAGCATCAGCTCCTTGACCGGGTATCGATCGTCGTCACCGGTCACGGACGTGATCAGGCGGTCGCTCTCCTCGTAGCCGGCGTAGGGGTTGTCGCGGTAGTCGCGGGAGTATCCGGTGTCCTCCGAGAGGATGACGGCGTCCGGCTGCTCGTCCCGCAACCGACCCACGCTCATGAATCGGGCGGACATGAGCTCGAGTTCGACACCGGCGAACTCGCCGACTATGCATCGGCCGGTGGATTGCGACCACAGGGACTCGGTCCCTCTGTCGTACATGACCAGATTCGACTCGTAGAGCAGACCGCTCACACCGAACTCGAGCACATCGCCCTCGACCTCACGGTCGTAGACGATGGACGAGCCGCACAGCGGTCAAAAAGTGACCGCGTACGGCTCGCCGTCGATCTCATCGTCGGCGATCTCGTGCCACACCATGATGTTGTGCGGATAGAACCGCTTCTCCCCGGATCGCTCCACGAGCACCCCGTCGACGTCGTCCGGTATCGTCGACTCGTCGAGGGCCACGAACTCGGGGTCCGAGAGCGCGGGGATGTCGTCTTTCCCCGGACCCCCGCTCACGAGCTCGTCGATGTCGATGAGCGACCGCGAGGTGTCCGTGGCCAGGTCGAACGCGCTCAGGTCCTCTCGCATGGAGCCCGGATCGTCATCCTCGCCGCTCCCGGCCGGATCCGCGACCTCATCGGTATCTGCCGCGCCGCAAGCACCCGATACCAATGCCAAGCCGAGCAGCGCCGCCGCCAGACCCACACGTCTCATCACTCCGCACACCTCTTTTCGAGCACCCCGCCGATCAGATGCGTCCATGTCCATACGTCCATGTCCGTTTCCCTACCCGTTCCGGGGCTTGCGCAATTCATCACCACTAAGGTTCCATTCGTGTAGGGGCGATGGCATCACCGGTGTCTTCGATCCTACGATGTGGTGACGGGTTCGAACACGTACCCGTAAGCGCCGAAGGATGCGGTGAAGAGATGCAGGCAGGGGATCAGGCGCGACTGGACATCCCCCCGGGGGCGCACCGTTCCTACCCGCTCCCGTACGTGGTCCTCTACAACACCACGACGGGCGGATACTTCCTGGTGGGAACGTTGGGCATCGCGGTGATCGGGATGTCGGGACCGTCGATCGGGCTCGCAGCCGCGTACCTGCTCTTCGCCCTCGGGCAGGCGTACGTCTACATGCCCCTGTCGGTCTGCCCTCACTGCGCCTATGCACGGATCCGCGACGGGCGCTGCGTCTCGGGGATGGACTGCATCTCTCGAACCCTCCGAGACCCTCGTGATCCGGAGGGTCTGACCGACCGGGAGCGCGACCGGTTCGGACACAACGCCGTATTCCACACCGCGCTGCTCTTCCCGCTGATCGTCATGCTCGTCGGGTTCGCCTATGGGTTCTCATGGCCGCTGGCCGCCACCTTCCTGATCGCCGTCGGCCTGCTGACCCTGCGCATCCATCTCGTGCTGCCGCGCATGGCCTGTCCCCACTGTGCCTCGAGAGGGATCTGCCCCAACGCGAGGAGCATGGGCGTGGCGGACTGACGTCCGTCGAGGGAGCGGCATCGGCGCAAGACGTCGGGTTGACGTCCGTCCTCGCTCGAACGGCGGATCGACGAGCCCTCCGGCCGACGGGAGCACGCGGGACGCCCGGACCCGATGAGGGCGCCTTCGTAGAAGAACGCGATATCATCTCACCGGCAAGGACCCACGGCTGCCGACATTCCCAGGTGGAGCCGATGGCGCACCGGACGGCGAAGGCGGGGGGCACATGCACAAGGACGCGGAGGGTCGGCCCACGTACTCGTTCGAGGCCGCGGTGGAGATCGACGCCCCGGCGGCACGCGTGTGGGAGCTGCTCGTCGATCCCGAGCGCTGGTGGATGGAAGCGCACGACGCGCATGTCGCGATGCGGACACCCGGCGGACGGCTCGCGAAGGACGGCCGGTGGGTGATGCTCGAGCGCGTGGCGGGCGTGCTCGGAGTGGCCGATGGGACGATCACCGGATTCGAGGAGCCCCGCCTCCTCACCTGGCACGCGCCCACCGCCACGTACCGCTTCCTCGCCGTACCGGTGAAGGTGGACGAGCGGGTCACCTGGACCGTCGAGCCCGTCGACGGGCGCACACGCCTCTCGCTCTCAGCGACCGACAGCTTCGGCGCGGGACCGTCCGGGAGGGCGGCCGCGTGGGTCTTCGAGCGACTCCTCGACGGCGTGCACCGGGACACCCTCCACGCGATGCGGGAGCTCGAGTACCTCAAGCGTAGGCTCGAGGGCGATCCTGGGGAGGCGGGCTAGA
>CAYOSP010000014.1:0-17278 GCA_964406675.1 uncultured Eubacteriales bacterium
GACACACGCCCGGAGCGTCGCGTTCGTGTCCGACACATCCTACCGGAAGTGCCGGCGGAGCTCTCAGCCGTCCCGTCCGGTCCGTTCGGTGTCCGCCCCGGTGCGCACGAGGTCTCGGATCTCGATGAGCCTCGGCAGGACGCTCGGGAGATCCTCGACGGCGATGACGCGTACCACATCCCAATCGACACCGTCGTAGTGGTGGATGACCCGATCGCGGGCTCGCATCATGGCACGCCAGGGGACATCGGGGGATCTCCGCCGTATCGAGACCGACAGACGCTTG
Organism: uncultured Eubacteriales bacterium; assembly: GCA_964406675.1. Taxonomy (GTDB): domain Bacteria; phylum Actinomycetota; class Coriobacteriia; order Anaerosomatales; family JAUVQN01; genus CAYOSP01. The sequence goes on from CAYOSP010000014.1 coordinate 287, forward strand.
GATGCCTCGCCCATGACCGCCAGGTTCCAGAGCACGCTCTCGTCGAGGGAGCGGTCCTCCCCGAATCTTCCCGACGCATCCGCGCCCAACTCGACGAGCCGCTCGGCAGCGTCGATGAGATCGTCGAGGACCGATGACTCGTCACGCCCCCCAGACACGTATCTCCTCTCGCGTGACGCGACGCCTGAGGCGCGGGCCCACTCCCTCGGGTCGCAGCACATCGACCTCGCGTCCGAGGAGGTCTTCCAGGTACTCGGCCGCTTCGATGAAGGAGAACCCGCCCGGTTCAGGCATCCCTACGAGCAGATCCACGTCGCTCGAGTCGGTCTGTCGACCGCATGCGAAGGACCCGAAGACTCCCACATGCTCGATCCCGAAGCGCTCGTGTAGTTCACGACCGTGCGCACGGATGCGGACGGCGATCTCTCCCACGTCACGGACCGGGCCGATCGCGTCCGTGTACACCTCCATCTGCCCCCGCGGGGCCACAGTGCCTGAGAGACGGCATCGGATCCCCAGCGCCCCGGCCACGAGATCCACGCGCTCGAGCGAAGCCGTGAGGTAACCGGACGCCTCCCATCTCGCGATCTGTTGTTGGGCTACACCGACTCGTAAGCCGAGTTCCTGTTGTGTGAGTCCTGACCTCTTTCGGGCGGCCACCAGGGATCGACCTATATCGCGCGGTTCGCTCATGTGACCATCATACTACTCAGTCGTTGTGAACAACAGCGTAGGCGTAGTAGAGTTGTTCTCGATCTCGTCTTCCCCAGACCTCCGCACCTTCGATATCGTCCTTGCCGATCGACAACTCGGAGAGCGAGCCGGTAATCGAGCATGCTCGCCGTCACTCGAGTGGCTTCTTCGTGGAGGAGGCCCACTCGGATGCCGAGCGGACACGGACGCGTGTCCCTTCACGTGCAGGCATGTGCCAAGACACCTCTTACCTGCCGCACGATGACGAGCGAGAACCCCACAGGCAGTACCTGGATCTACACGGAGAGCACTCTGCTCATTGATGGTCTGTGCGTCTTTCATCGGATCATCCCCGCCTGCGCGGGGAGCACATCGGTCGCCACCGTGGCGATCGACCAAGGCAGGGATCATCCCCGCCTGCGCGGGGAGCACTCGGTGCTCGCCGCGTAGGAGAGCGTACCGTCGGGATCATCCCCGCCTGCGCGGGGAGCACTTCTTCGGGCGCCTGCTCGGCAACGGGACCCACGGATCATCCCCGCCTGCGCGGGGAGCACCACTCGCTCGTCCGGGTGTCGCAGTAGACGGCGGGATCATCCCCGCCTGCGCGGGGAGCACTTCGGGTTCAATCGCAGGCTCGATGCCATCGTGGGATCATCCCCGCCTGCGCGGGGAGCACTGCCACGTGCCGTATCGGCGCGGCTCGCCGTCCGGATCATCCCCGCCTGCGCGGGGAGCACGTCGAGGGGGACCTCGTGCCATGCCGAACCGGAGGATCATCCCCGCCTGCGCGGGGAGCACCTGTGGAGGGGCCCGATCCCTGCCCGGTACTACGGATCATCCCCGCCTGCGCGGGGAGCACTCCGGCGGCGGCTTCACGATCGACTCGCCGGACGGATCATCCCCGCCTGCGCGGGGAGCACGCATCTTCGAGGGCGGTGGTGAGCGTGGAGAGCGGATCATCCCCGCCTGCGCGGGGAGCACGCGTCCTCCGCTATCTCCTCGATGGTGCGACGCGGATCATCCCCGCCTGCGCGGGGAGCACCACTTGCTCGGTGGTGACCGATCCCCACCACAGGGATCATCCCCGCCTGCGCGGGGAGCACGAGCGGCTACGTCATGGGTTCCTATGCCGATTAGGATCATCCCCGCCTGCGCGGGGAGCACCCGTACCTCAAGGCGCTCACCAAGGGCGGGATCGGATCATCCCCGCCTGCGCGGGGAGCACGTCTCAGCCACGCCCGCCTTGGCGGCCCGCGCAGGATCATCCCCGCCTGCGCGGGGAGCACATCTGCAGCGCGATGGCCACTACCCGGACGTCGGGATCATCCCCGCCTGCGCGGGGAGCACGTAGCCGAACTTGATCGTGTAGATCCCGGGGACGGATCATCCCCGCCTGCGCGGGGAGCACCAGATGCGGCAGGCCAGGTCGTGGGGCTCTCCGGGATCATCCCCGCCTGCGCGGGGAGCACGAACTCCGCCAGTGGCTCACGTCCTGGGGCTACGGATCATCCCCGCCTGCGCGGGGAGCACGAGCAGATGGCGAGCGACGGGCTCACGAGCGACGGATCATCCCCGCCTGCGCGGGGAGCACCCAGCATCGAACTGCGAGGTGAAGCCGTGGCGCGGATCATCCCCGCCTGCGCGGGGAGCACCTCGCTTCGTCGCTCGTCCATGTCCGCACCTCCGGATCATCCCCGCCTGCGCGGGGAGCACTACCATCCGGATTGCGCGGACGCGCTCCACACGGGATCATCCCCGCCTGCGCGGGGAGCACAACGACGCGGACCTGCACGAGCGCGAGTACGCCGGATCATCCCCGCCTGCGCGGGGAGCACGGCGGCGTCGGGCACAGGTGGGTGAAGGCGCGCGGATCATCCCCGCCTGCGCGGGGAGCACCTCGCGGGCGACCGCGTGCCGTGGGCGGCGGACGGATCATCCCCGCCTGCGCGGGGAGCACCTCACCGGCGGCCTGTACCAGACGGTCTCGGCGGGATCATCCCCGCCTGCGCGGGGAGCACGTGGACACACCCTCAGGCGTGACGCTGGTCGAGGGATCATCCCCGCCTGCGCGGGGAGCACCAGGACGTACCCGCCGCCGGCGGCGCGGTCGAGGGATCATCCCCGCCTGCGCGGGGAGCACTGGAGCAGGAGCAGGCCCAAGAGCTCGCGATCGGGATCATCCCCGCCTGCGCGGGGAGCACGCCTGTGCGCGCTCAGTGGCCGATACGAGCCCCGGATCATCCCCGCCTGCGCGGGGAGCACGAGTACCGCAACCTGAGCGGCTACCCCGCCGTGGGATCATCCCCGCCTGCGCGGGGAGCACCGCGAGGGTCTGGCCCTCGATCGAGCCGATGTAGGATCATCCCCGCCTGCGCGGGGAGCACGTGTTCACCGCAGCCGACTCGTCCGGCACCGACGGATCATCCCCGCCTGCGCGGGGAGCACGCGCTCCTCGCGCTCGTCCTCGCTCTCGTCGAGGGATCATCCCCGCCTGCGCGGGGAGCACGCGGTCGCCTACCTGGATGTGACGACGAAGGACGGATCATCCCCGCCTGCGCGGGGAGCACGGAAAAGTCGTCTGTCCCAATCTCACCGCGAGGGGATCATCCCCGCCTGCGCGGGGAGCACCAGGCGAGATGGGATTCCGCGTCGGCGCCGACGGGATCATCCCCGCCTGCGCGGGGAGCACCCCGAGACGTTGAGGGTGGGATCCTCGACCGCCGGATCATCCCCGCCTGCGCGGGGAGCACCGAAGGACGACGTGCTCACGCCGCTGGCTACCGGGATCATCCCCGCCTGCGCGGGGAGCACTATACGGAGGCGCGGGCGACGCGTCAGCCGCGCGGATCATCCCCGCCTGCGCGGGGAGCACACTTCCTCACCGGCTCCATCACACACACAATACCGAATCCAGAATCACTTCACAGATCAGGGCCGAGCTGCACAACACTTGGGCTCGCCCAATCATTCGAACGATTGTTTCCCCCGTCCGTAACGCCGCCGTTTGGATGCCGCGCTCCATCCGGCGGTGGCGTCGGTTCCAGATTCGCCACGTTCAGGGAAACGTTTCATCAAGTGAATGCCGTCGAAATCGGTGGGTTCCCATTCGGCATTGTGAGTTCTGAAAGCCAAGCGTTGCTCGTTTCTCGCACTGAAGATCATCAGCGCTCGACCGCCTTTAACCGAACCGGTGATCTGCTCCCAGATGAGATCCCGGACACGAGCACTGACATGCCCCACGAAGACTCCCGAAGAGATTTCCAGCATCCATCTCGTGAGATGACCCCTCAACCCGACAGGGCACACGGCAAGTACGATGACGGTCATTCAACCGACTCCCCGTAATCGCGACCTCCGGCAACTCTGCCCGTGTGTTCGTCCCAGAGATACACACCTGTATCCACTTCATCCTCATGCTGCGAGTCGCAGACATCGTCAGGCAGAAGTAGACCGCGAACGTCCGCAGCGCATCGGTCGAGAAGCTTCGTCTGATACAGGAGATCCCGGACCCCCTGCCTCGATGCCCTTCCGATGTCCTCGGGTTCTGCAGCCGCCATGTCGAACGCCACCGGGATGCTGACATCCGCCTTGTACAAGTCAGCTACGTCGTGCACGAACGACAGTTCGTGCCCCGTATGAATGAACCCGAGTCCTGGAGAGCAGCCCAACGCAACAACGACGGCATGGACGGCACCGTATAGACAGGCATTGGCGGCGGAAAGTGCCTGATTGACAAGGGAACCGGCTTGCCAATCGTCCTTTTCATACTCGCGCCTTTTCCATTCAACCCCGGTCCGAGAGGCATGCTCCCGATAGCAGCGCCGCACCCTCGCGCCTTCTCGACCGCGCAACTGCTGCATCGTGAGTGAAGGGGCGTCTTCATCCGGGAACCGCATCGCATACATGTTGCGTGCCACTTCCAGGCGAGTACGTCGATTCGTCACCGCCTTCGCTTGGGCCTCGAGCAGGCGGGTCGACCTGGCGAGCGAACGACCGTGAGCGTAGCAGCGAACACCGCGCTCTCCCACCCACACCACGGTTGATCCGCTGTCTGCAATCAGCACCGTCGCTTGATGACTGATCTTGGTGCCGGGACCGAGCAGAATAGCACCGACAGCGGCTGCCGGGATGTGTGTGGTGCCCTTGTCGTCCGTAGCAGTGATGGCGTTGCTTTCTCGATGCACGACACAGTGCTCAAGATACAAGAAGGAAATCCGGTCGCTCGCCCTCGCGAGTGAGGTGCGGGTAGAAGGCGGGAATCCCGGAATGTCCCCCATAGTCACTCTGCGGCGGCGAGGGTCAACAGGCCACATCCGTAAGCCTTTGCATGCCCCAAACCGTTTCTCAGAACACGCCGCAACGATTCGGCTGAAGCGACCTCCAGTATCCCGTCGAACGTAGCAGTCCTCAGCGTCACCCTGTCCCCGCCTCGCTTGAATCGAAGGGTGCGTTGCTCCACGATCCGTACCAGTGGCTGATTCTCCACTCCCTTGCTGACTCGAAACCCGGCACTCTCAGTTCTGTCCAACAACCAGCTCACCTGTTGATCCGGTGTGACATGGCCGAATCGCTGAGTTCGAGAGGAATCGTACGATTTCAACCCGGATCGGACGGGATTCGCCGTCAGTCGAAACGCCCATCGGTCACCGTCGGATAGTGATGCCAAGAACGAGTCGTATCGCCGGGTCTTCCATGGCTGGGTCACCCATCCTGCCTGCTCGATCAGATGGCTGAGGTCGGGCTCATGAAGGCTCACGACATACAGCGCGACGGCATGATCGAGCTGATCAGTACGCCAAAGGAGCCGACCCTCGTCTCTGCGCGACGTTTCGACTCCTGGAGGAAACGCGGCCAGCAATGCAGCATGCATGGCTTGCGGTGAAGCGAGCAGTCCTCGCGCGGCTCGGCGCCGTGGGTTGATGTACATACGGCTCAGGTACATCACTCGTCCTCCAACACATAGGGTTCGTGTCCGAGGACACGGGAGCCGGAGGTGATGGCAGCTGTCATGTGCGGATTCGGAAACAGAACCGGATCATCATGTACCACTGTGCGCCAACCATACTGCCTATGCGCCGGGTCGAAACTCAGTGGTACATCGCGAACGGTCTCGAAGAAGCGCATGCCGATCTCTGTCTCAGAAAGCCCGGGGTCGCGGCGATCAAGGGAGCGCCCTTCCTCGATCTCGTGCCTCGTAGCATCCCGTACCAGCCGCAGGGAGATCACCGGTGCCCTCTGACGTCGTTGATACCAATCGGAGGCGATCCAGGCTTCGGAACGCAACGCGTCTTCCAGAGATGAGTCTCGAATGCCCAATGAGATTCCACCCTCGGGCGGGCATGATCGGCGACCGAGATAGAGAGGATAGACGGGATTGCGTATCTCCTCGTCCAACGCCTCAAGAAGCGCACGTTCGCCCTCGATTCCCGCAAGGAACACGGCATCAGCCACGTAATAGCGATGTGAGAGAGGGAGTTGCCGATTCCCGTCGGAGGAAATCTCGGTCTGAAAGTCCCTGATGACACGCCCTGGCTGGTCTACCCGGACTCCGAAGCGCAGTTCCAGCAACTCCTCGAGCGGATCGGTGCGCCGCAGGCCCCTTGCGGCAGCAAGCATGCCGATGACACCGCTCTTGGTCGGTTCTCTGCGGGTCTCTCGCCGCGTGAACCGACTGCGCGCGCCCCAGGACTGCATAGGAGCAGCCAGACGTAGGAGAAGGGCGCTCATGCTCGATCCCCCACCCGCTCCGCCACTACGTCTCCGAGCTGGCTGACGAGTTCATCAAGCACCACAGGCTTTCCGAGAGCAACCAGTGGATCAGCCGCCTCCCCGGCTCGAAGTACCCATGCCTTGGGGGCAGAATGCCCGAATCCGTCATCGACACTCGTCGCGTATGTGCTGAGACGACGACATGCTTCGGCAACGTACCCATCATCACGAGTGGTAACGGCTCTCTCGAAAGCTCCAACCAGATTCACCGGTTGTCCTTCCCGCACCATCACGACCACCCCGTCCGGAAGCGTTCGGTTCGCGAAGGTGTTCTGTTTGCCGGTGGGCATACTCGTCACGAATGCCTGGATGAACGCTTCTACTGCCCGACGTGCGGCGTCTCCGTTACCGAGATTTCCCTCGAGTGCGGACAGATCGACGGTAGCGTATCGATAGAGAGTCGCCGAGTTGAACTCCACGGTACCGATCATCCCGGCTCCGGGATTGTCGCTCGGAGCCCTATCATCCACAGCGGTGAAGTAATCGTATTCGTTGTCGACCGCGTGGACGCTGATCGCATGGGCCACTTGAACTGAGGCGTCCACGTTGATGTCTGATGCATCGGCGACCATGCGCCCGAACAGCGCTACGTCGACGGAGTGGTCACGATTCGCTGCCGCACGTGCGGCCTTCTTGTCGGGCGATTCATCGGATTTCCAGGCACTGACGGCAAGTTCGGCCAGATTCTCCGCCTGGGCCCTGCTCAGGAAGACCAAGTAGCTTGAGCGAGCGGACTCTTGACCGGCCTCCTCATCCTTCTTCGCTCGCGGCTTCTCGGTCGGAATCCCAGCCCGATTGACCACATCCTCGGCCAACTCAAGAGACATGCCGTGCTCCAAGGATGGTTCGATGGACCGTATCTCTTCGGAGACCATGTCCACCACCATCTTCGTTCGGACTCCGAGATCCTGACGATCCAGGATCGTGCCGAACGCGGTACGAGTCGCCCGCTTCCAGGCCTGGCTCGAGACACGGGATCGACGGACCCCTCCGTAGTAAGCCGTCTTCGGACTTCCCGTGTCGTCACGATTCATGTTGCTCGGTGGCACCGTCTGAATCACGTGTATGTCGATGAACGTATGGTTCATCATGCCCTCCTCACTCACCCAGGTCCGTCTCATCCGATGATTCTGTCAACGCGTAGTAGTCCCGCCCCCAACTGAGCCGGACACGATGCTCCTGACCGGGAATCTGGAGCCACAACAGGTGCTTGGCGAACAGTCCATAGTCGAGCGGAATCCCCTCGGACCGCAACCTGGTGACCAGACCGCGAGAATGGTGGATCACCTCCGTGAACCCTTCGGCGGTCCCGATAGCGTGGAAGCGCCGCAAGACACCGGGCGCATCCGCTTGCACGCCGCCCACGACGCGCGCGAGCCGTCTCGATGCATGTCCGAGGGAGATGTCCCGGACATGCATCGGAGCCGACTGAGACTGTTGGTGCAACGCGTATAGAGTGATTGCGCTGTGTACCGCGTACTCCTCCGGTGTCGGCTCGTCACGAGTGGCCTCCGGCGTCACCCCTTCGAGCGTCTCCTGCCAGACATCCGGCTGCGCTCCCGGCTCCGTAGTTAGGGCACGGCGCAACCTGGCGAGTCTCCCGGCAGAGCCTGGGCGTCCGGCCAGGTAATCGTTCTGCAAACGCTCAATCTTCTTGTAGACGAGCCGTCGAAGTGACTCGTACTTGTCGCCACCAGCAGCCGCGAACGACGGGATCGTCTTTTCTTGTCCACTTTTCATACCGCCTCCCCACGTCGTTCATATGCCAGGGGCAAGACCTTCCTGAGGTTCCTCCGGAACCGTAGATCGGCTTCGGGAGAGCTGTGATGATGGTCCTTGTCGTCGTGTCGACCAATCCATGCTGTCGGCCCTGCGTTACCCACGTACTCGTTGGCCAACCCTTCCATTACGCCTTTGACCTCGGTCTGCAGTTGGCGACTTACGGCGACACCATCGGTGCGCCTTTCGAGAGCGGACACCCACCTACGGAATACGCTGTCCAGCGCTGCGTAGCCCTCTTCACGAGCTTGATCCTCCCGGCCTCTCAGAAGGTTCTCGCTCCCGCTACGGGAAACACATGCGAGCACCAGCTCTCGCGACAACTCGGCCAGTCTGTCAACAGAGCAATCAACGGCAGTTAGAGCATCCATGACGAGATTCCTCAACTCTCGCGCTCCCTCCCCCAACAGTTCCATGGGCAAGATGAGGCGATCGCTAACAATGTCATTCACCCTCCCTTGGTTATCTCGCCGACCATTCGCCTTCCGAATCCCGTACTCGACACCAACGGCACGGACCAGAAGGAGCAAGTCATCCTCGAGCAATCCCGGGCGTGATTCCCTCAGCCACTCGACCCACTCGATTGTCAGTGGAGGAATCCCCGTGACGCCCTGTCTGGAGTTGACTTGACTTGCGAATTCCGGCAGAAGCGCTCTGAGATCCCTCCAAATCGACTCGTCCGCGTTGTGGAGGTTCGGTCTGTACCCTGACTGTCTTCGACCACGGAATCTCCAAGCGGTCATGGGCTCGTGCAAGTGCATGTTGTCCGAGTCAAGTTGATCTCCGTTGCAGATCAGCGCATCACAAACCCCTGAGCCATCGTGAATGAGACGAATACGTCGACCCTGCCATGTGTACAAGTCGAGTAGCCCTCGTGGCAGCCCCTGATTGTCCTTCCCGTGAGCTGGCGTTGCCGTTTGCGGGGTGCGCTCCCACGCTGGACAGTCGTCATCGCTCGTGTTGAGTCGGCTCCACCCTTCTGCAGGTAGAAGATTCAGAAGGAGCGTCTCCTTGACATTCCGTCCTTCGAGTAGCACCCCTCCGATTTGTCCAAGCCAACATTTCTGTGCGAAACCCTGTCCACGCTCCGCGGCAGGATCTCCAGCGGCACCAGTCTTCGTGCCTGGCGAATCATATCCTTGACAGTGCACCACCCACCGAGCGGCCTCAGCCGCCGAGATACGACTCAGTCCGCTCCCCAGGCGAGTAGTGAATAGCAAATCATTGTCCGGAACATCAATGATAAGCTTCCGTAGGCTCGAGAACTTCCCACTCGGGGTATGGAGCTCGGCTACTTGATAGAAGGGTGTCTCCGGATGCAGAAGATCGAAACGGTCGGCGTACTCATTCAGATACAACCTGATCTGCTGGGCAGGCAACGCCTGCGCACGCCACAACTCCGCCCACTCTTCGTCGTCCGCCGGACCGCCGATACCGCACATGAGGATCGCCAGCAGGAGGCGCGCGAGCGCGAACATCTGTGTGGGCACCTCGCCCACGATCGCCTGCAGTTCGTGAGCCTGCTCGAATACCTCGATGATGGAGAGCTCGTCCTGACTTCCATCCAGTCGAAGAACCAGGATCCAGGGCTCGTGGCGCAGATCGAAGCCGGAACCGCCTCCTGCTGAATCGTCAGTCATCATGGACCACCTCCAATCCGGAATCCTTGTCATAGACCATCCTAGTGCCCGCCACTGACACGCTCAGTCGTTCTGCTTGCTGTTCGAGCACGAGTGGTAGCTGCCCCCTCAAGAACGGAGATCGCTGCCACCCGCTGAAGTAGTTCCTCTCGAGATCCCGTATGGTCTCGTCGATCACCCATGGAGCACACAGACGAAAGGGCAACCGCAGCGAACAGTCCGCGATCGTTCGCGCGATCTCGGTATCCGGCTCCATCTCGAGTGGAATCAGTCGATCCCCCCTCCCTTCGTCGAGCCACGGCAGCGTCCTGATGTCGCCGGCGTCGTCTCGGTAGACCACGAGTACTTCGATACCATCCGCCCCGTCACGGACGGCAGCTACCCCGCGCGCATCGCCTGCGTTCGTACCCTCCGCGTCACCGACACCCGCGTCCACCCATCCCATGATCGGCTCACCCCGCACACCCACTTCGCTGAGCAAGAACGTCCTAGCGCGGCGCGTCCGCTCATCTTTTCGCACACGATGCCTCTCATACGCGTCGTCAAGGTCGGCACGCCAGGAAGGAGGTCCGACGGGCTGGTCCGAATAGGCGAGTTGCACCAAGCGCGAGATGTCTTCCGGAAGGTGCAAGAGGCCGTCCGCAGGCACCGCTTCTTCGAGGACTGCGAGGGTCCGCAGAAGCGGATACTCCTCGTAAACGCTCACCGAACCGCGACACGGCTGAGGAGGCTCACCATCCCACTCGGTCACACCGGTGATCACGAAACGAGGCGAAGCCACCCGCTCAGGACGCTCCATCCGCACGTGACGATGCAGTCGCCCCATCCTCTGCAGCATCAGATCCATCGGCGCGAGATCCGAGATCATCAGATCGAAGTCGATGTCGAGTGATTGCTCCACGACCTGCGACGCAACGAGTATCGACTTCGATGGTCGCCTCCGGCGTGCGCGTCCCGAAGCGCCGGGGGGTCCGAATCTTCGACGAAGTTCGTCGTCTTTGCGGGCACGATCACATGACACGAATCGTGAATGGGCCACTTCCACGACCTCGGGCGAGAACACGCCGCGCAGGTGATCGGCGGTCTCCTGTACCCGCGTGACGGTATTGCGCACAATTACCGCACAGCCACCGTCCTGCAGCGCGACCCTCAACCGCCCGGCCAACACGTCCAAAGAGTCATCCAGGCGCTCTATGACGACGGAACGCCCTTCACTCGCGACCTCGACCTCTCGGAAGTCCTGTGCTTCTTTCGTCGCGCACAAGATCGATGGGTATCCCGCCTGGCACAGAGCCGCCGCCTCCTCCGCGAGAGGCTCCGAGCACTCAGCACTCGAAGGCTTCGTCCCGGCGTACCCCCGTCCCTTCCGCCGCCTCCGTACGGGTCGATCCGCTCCGCCGCCCTCCCATCCATCTTGGTACGCTCGCACGAGGTCGTCGCGTCGCGCATGCGGCAACGTGGCGGACAGGAGTATCGTCGGGACCCGATACGCGCCCAGCCAATGAATCGCCCTCGCCAAGAAGACGCTCATGTACGCGTCGTACGCGTGGACTTCGTCCATGATCACGATCTTGTTGGCCAACGCGAGATGACGGAGGGTCAGATAGCGACTCTTCAGGGCCGCGAAGAGCAACTGATCGATCGTGCCGACGACGAACGACGCGAGCACGCCCTTCCTTCGTCCCGACAACCATGAGTGAGCGATCACCGCCTCTTCCGAATAGGGTTCTTCCTTCCACGAAGCGAATGACCGGCTCGAGGAGTTCACATTCGCCTTCAGCAGTCCCTGGAATCGTTCATCCAGCCGCGCCTTTCCATGAGCCAAGAACATCGACTGGGGGCTGCGCACGGACAGTCTCTCCACCCAGTCCTCCACACGTCGGAACATCGCACTCGACGTGGCCATGGTCGGCATTCCGATGAACACGCCCCCCGAACCGAACCGGAACGCAAGCACCTCGGCGGCTGCGAGCGCAGCTTCGGTCTTCCCCTCCCCCATGGGAGCCTCGATGACCATCAAGCCAGGAGTCTCCAGTTCCCAAGCAGCCTCAACTGCCCCTTTCTGGATAGGGTAGGCATCGCTTCCTGGGGGAAGCGGAAAACGGCTCCGATACAACGCGTCCGCTTCTCGAGGGATGTCATCGACCTCCCACGGACCGGGCATGCGCAGACGACCCCATGCTTCATCCACTCGCCGATCGACGTCGACGGATTCCCCATCAACGACTTCGTGGGGGAAGAGGAGAGAGTTGCTGGCAAGCCAGTCAGCAAGGGTCACTGCTGCCGTGAACAACGCTTGACACGTCTGTGGGAGGCGAACCTCGGACCACGCAGTCAGTCTTTCGTCTGCGCCACTCGACTTCTCCACCCGTTCGACAAGCTCCCCTCGGACTTGATTCCAAGTACCCGCCCCTAGTTCATGGGTTCTCGACCGAGCCCGTTGGAGCCGCAGCGCTGACGGAGGAACTCCGTGATGTCCTCCGACAATCACTCCGAATTGAAGCGCCTGTCGCCTCGACCACCCACGATCTCCTTCGAGTCGATCCTGCAACACGATCTGACTCGCCACGTGGTGTGGCACCAACTTCCTCGACTGCATGGTCACAGTGAGCGGCCAATCCAATCCGTGGTCACGCATGTGCCCCTGAAGCGCCTCGCCCTGAATTGCGAAGGCCGGCGTCGCCTTGCCGACGTCATGGACGCCGGCCAGCCACACAAGCGCGCGAAGCGCGTCCTTCTCGCCTAAGGGGAAGGGAGAACTCAGGAGATCTTTCACGGACTGCGGGAGGAACGTTCGCCACAACCGTTCCGCAACCGCAGCCGTTTCGTCCAAGTGGCGGTACAACGGCACCCATGTGTCGCCGTCCCGGTTCGACTTCGCCCAGACGCTACGAGCTGCATCGCTCAGGAGCTGTCTGGGCTCGGTCCCCATTCCTCCGCCGGAAGACACCCCGCACTCCCCCCTGACCGACCAGCCAGCAAGATGATTCGCCGACAAGTCGTGACCCACTTGTTCATTAGCATGCCATATCGCTCTGACATCCCACTTGCGTAGCACGAACCGGAGTCGACGATCGGCTTCAAGGTCGAGTCCTCACCGAAGCGGGAGGCAGCGAACTCCCGCTTTCCGGATGAGTTCGGCGATCGAAGCGCACTCCGACGAGTCACGCAAGCGGACCACGAGCTCAGCACAAGCAGCGGCATCCGAACCCGCATCGTGATGATCGAGCGGAATCCCGAGTCGCTCGCACACGGTCGGCAGTCGGTGATTGGGCAGACTCGACAGCAATCGTTGAGATATCCGGCATGAACACACGAATCGAACGTCCGGGAGCTCCAACCCGGATTCCATGCACGACGCACGGAGCACTCGCATGTCGAAACTCGCCCAATGGGCCATGAGGATGCGACCGCGAAGTCGAGGCGCGAGAATCTGCCAAACGGTCTCGAAGGAGGACGCCGATTCGGTGAGGTCCGCCGTTATTCCGTGAATCCCAGAGAGACGCGGAGCGTAAAGATTCCCACGTGGTCGCACCAGCCACGAGTGCGCATCCTCGACCCGCCCGTCCACGATCTCGGCAATCCCGACCGCACACACCGAGTGTGGCTCAGGCGTCGCGGTCTCGAAATCGATCGCCACGTAATCGTCGTCTTCTGAGCCGACGGTCCGGTGACCGATCACGCTCATCACACGGTACGCTGCATCTACAGACCCAACCCGTCAGTCTGCCGCGAGTACATGGCCGCGTCACCACACCGTCGCCAAGCGCGCCACCCTCGCACCCAGGTGCGTGGACCCCTACCAGTCGCCGAGCTTGTCACCGAAGGCGGGCATGATGACCACCCCCCTGTTCGTCGGGCGCGTCCGCTGGAGCGGTCGGAGGGACCACGGGGCCACCGGGATCCTGTCCAGGCGACCCCTGCGCCGACGAGCCGACCTGCCGACCACGACGCGCGTGGATATTCCCGCCTCCGTGGAGGTGTGGCATGCCGGGATCCCACCGGAGAACCGAGCGCGAAGACCCTGAAGACCATATGCCACCGACGCCCGCCCAGTCTCCACCAACTCCCCCTGCTCACCGACTTCTCTATGAACCGCGCTCACGCCCGCGGGAAGAACGGGTTGACGCGGCGCTCCCGCCCGACGGTGGTGTCGGGGCCGTGCCCGGGGTGGATCACCGTCTCGTCGGGGAGCGGCGCGACCTTCTCGGCGATGGAGCGCTCGAGCGCGCCCGCGTCCCCTCCCGGGAAGTCCGTGCGGCCGACCGACCCGGCGAACACGAGATCGCCGCTGAACAGGTGGCCCTCGCCCAAGAGGGAGATGCCGCCCGGCGTGTGTCCCGGCGTGTGCAGCACCTCGAGCTCCACCGATCCGACGGCCAAGCTCGCGCCTTCCTCGAGCGTGCCGTCGGGTTCGGGAGCCTCCATGTCGAATCCGAAGAAGCGTGCGCCGTTCGCGACCGACGAGGAGACCTGCGGCGCGTCGGCCGCGTGCACGAGGAGCGGCGCGCCTGTGGCCTCGACGAGCTCGCCCGCCGCCCCCAAGTGGTCGAAGTGCCCGTGCGTGAGCACCACGCCGACCACCTCGCGTCCGTCCACCTCCTGGATGATGCGCTCGGCCTCACCCGCCGGATCGATCACGAGGACGGGTGCTCCCTCGTCGTCCGCGACGAGCCAGCAGTTCGTCTCCAGCGGGCCGACCGTGAGGCGACGCACCTTCACGACCCGCCACCCCCCGCTTCGACGCCCCGGCCCTGCGGCATCGCTCGCACCGCACTGAACACGTCCTCCACGTCCCGCACGCGCATGAGCAGGTACGAGAGTTGGTCCATGTTGCCCAACTCGAACAGGAAGCGCAGTTCGGTGATGCCCTGCCTGTCGCGATTCACCTGTGCGGAGAGGATATTGACCCCGGCGTCGGCGAGCACGGTCGAGATGTCGGAGAGCAAGCGGGGGCGGTCGACCGCCTCGACCAGTATCTCCACGTGGTAGGTGGCCGCCGCCGCTCCGTCCCACGCGACGTCGATGAGCCGCTCCGGCGAATCCTTGAGCTCCTGCGCATTCGGGCAGTCCGCCCGGTGCACCGACACGCCCCGCCCTCGCGTGACGAAACCGATGATATCGTCTTCCGGGACGGGATTGCAGCAGCGCGCGATGCGCACCAGCAGGTCGTCGATCCCCTTCACCTTCACGCCGGTGTCCGAACGCCTCTGCTTGGAGGCGGGCCGTGTGGCCGGCTGGTCGACGAGCCTCTGCAGCGTCTGCTCCTCGGACTCCTCCTCTTCCTCCTCGACCACCATGTGCTTGATGAGCTTGGTGACGACCTGCTTCGCGCTCGCCTTGCCGGCGCCGATGCCGGCGAGCAGATCCTCGCCCGCCGCGTAGTTCATCTCGCCGGCTACCTCCTCGAGCGCCTGCTCCGCTGCCGCGGTGCCGATGGGGAGCCCCTGCTTGCGGAGCACCTTGGCCACCTCGTCGCGCCCCTTCTGCAGGTCGTCCTCCCTGCTCTCCTTGGAGAAGTGCGCCCGGATCTTCGATCGAGCCTTGCTCGTCTTCACGATGCTGAGCCAGTCACGCGACGGGCTCGCGTTCTTGCTGGTGAGGATCTCGAGCCGGTCGCCGTTCTGCAGTTCGTAGCTGAGCGGGACGATCTGGCCGTTCGCCTTGGCGCCGACCGTGTGATTGCCCACCTCGGTGTGTATGGCGTACGCGAAGTCGATCGGCGTCGAGCCGCGCCTCAGCGACACCACGTCGCCCTTGGGCGTGAACACGAACACCTCGTCCTCGAACAGGTCGATCTTGAGCGCTTCCATGAACTCGCGCGGATCCTTGAGCTCCGTCTGCCACTCGAGCATCTGCCGCAGCCACGAGAGGCGTTCGCCGAAGCTCTCCTCCTTGGAGCCCTCCTTGTAGCGCCAGTGCGCGGCCACGCCGTACTCCGCGGTGCGGTGCATCTCCTCGGTGCGTATCTGTATCTCGAGCGGGCGTCCGGCGGGGCCCATGACGGTCGTGTGCAGCGACTGGTACATGTTGAACTTGGGCATCGCGACGTAGTCCTTGAAGCGTCCGGGCAGGGGCTTCCACACGGAGTGCACCGTGCCGAGCGCCGCGTAGCAGTCCTTCACCGAATCGACGATCACCCGCATCGCGATGAGGTCGTAGATCTCGCTGAACTCCTTGCCCTGATGGGTCATCTTCTCGTAGATGCTGTACAGGTGCTTCGGCCGTCCCGAGAGCTCCGCCTCGACCCCGACCTTCTCGAGTTCGGCGGTGAGCTCGTCCATCACCTGGCGGAGATAGCGCTCCCTCTGCTCGCGACGCTCCGCGACCATCTGCTGCATCTGGTGGTACTTGCGCGGCTCGAGGTAGTAGAACGCGAGGTCCTCGAGCTCCCACTTGATCGAGCTGATACCGAGCCGGTGGGCGAGCGGCGCGTAGATCTCCATCGTCTCGATGGCCTTCTCGCGCCGCTTCTCGAGAGGCAGTGCTGACAGTGTGCGCATGTTGTGCAGGCGGTCGGCGAGCTTGATGAGGATGACCCGGATGTCCCTGGCCATCGCGACGAGCATCTTGCGCATGTTCTGGGATTGCTGCTCCGCGACCGACTCGAACTTGATGCGCCCCAGCTTGGTGACCCCGTCCACCAGTCCGGCGACCTCGGGACCGAACGCCTCGCGCACCTGTTTGAGCGTGACCTCACTGTCCTCCACGACGTCGTGCAGCAGACCCGCCTCCAGGGTGGCGGTGTCCATGTGCAGCTCGGCGAGGATGGCCGCCACCTCGAGCGGGTGGTTGATGAACGCCTCACCGGAGCTACGCTCCTGGTCGGCGTGGGCGCGACCGGCGAAGTCGTACGCCTTCTCGAGCAGGCCGACCTCGGCGCTCGGGTTGTACGAGCGGACGGTGTCCTCTATGCGCTGCAGGGTCGTGGTCACCAGAGGTCCTTCGATCGACACGTCCGGGTCCGGCTCCGGAAGCAAGACGCGTTCCCCGTCGGGCATCATTGTATGCCCTGTGGCGTCGCCGGGCCGCCGTTCGCCGTCGCGTTCGCCGTCGCGTTCGCCGTCGCGTTCGCCGTCGCGTTCGCCGCGCCTGGCAGGATCGGGCGGTC
>CAYOSP010000014.1:17378-35879 GCA_964406675.1 uncultured Eubacteriales bacterium
CGTTCGCCGTCGCGTTCGCCGTCGCGTTCGCCGCGCCTGGCAGGATCGGGCGGTCGAAGCTCCTCAGGAGCTCCTCCGGCGACGCGCCGAGCACCCACTCCTTGAAGCGATGGTAGTCCGCGACCTCCTCCATACCCTCCGCGTAGCGTACGGACGACTCGAGGTCGACCTTCTCGTCGGGCGGTACGGGCACGTGCAGGCGGCGATACCGGCCCGCGCCCTCCGAGCGCACGAGGTCCAGCTCGCGGAAGATCCCCAGCGCGGCGGAGACACCGCGGTCGTTCATCTTCGTGCGGGATCGGCGCTCGGCGACCTCGGCGGCGAGTTCGGCGTTCGTGATCTCGAATCCGTCCTCGTGCCCGGCGGCGAGCCCCTTGAGGGCGAGGTAGAGCTGTGCGAGATCGTCCCGCTCCGGGGCGACCGACCCGAGGACCAGCTCGTTGAGCCGGGCGTCCCGGTCCCCGAAGAGGGCGTGGATGTCCGCGGGCGCCCCGTCACGACCGGACCTCCCCGACATCTGGTTGAACTCCACCGCGTTGAACGGCATGTGGTAGTGCACGACGTGGCGGATGTCCGGGATGTTCACACCCTCGCCGAACGCGCTCGTCGCCACCACGCACGTCACGTCACCCTCCCGGAACGCCTCCTCGACCGCGTGACGTGACGCGCGAGAGAGGCCGCCGTTGTAGAACACGCAGCGGTGTCGCAGCGCCGGCACGCGCTTCCGCAGGCCGGAGGCGATGCGGATGGACTGCTCCCGGCTGTTGACGTACACGACGGTCTTGTCGCCGCGCGAGGCGAGCGACGCCACGTATGCCTGCTTGTCCTTGGTCCCCCGCGCGTCGACGACCCGCAGGTTCTCCCTCACGCTCGGGTCGAGCACCACCCTCGTCACGCCGAGCGTGCCCACGATCGCGTCCGCGAGGTCGTCACCGGCGGTGGCCGTCACCGCGAGGATCGTCGAGGCGCCGGCCTCCCTGAGCGCGTCCCCGAGCCGGCCGTACGCCGGACGATGCCCCGCCCTCGAGAGACCGACGTGGTGGGCCTCGTCGACCACGCCGAATCGGAAACGTCCGCACGCGGCGAAACGTCCGGCGTGCCGTTCGAGGAACTCGGGGGTGGTGAGCAGCACGTCCACGCTCCCGTCGGCGCATCCGGCGAACACCTCGTCCCGGCGGGTCGGCGGGCTCTCACCGGTGAGGGTGACCGCCCGCACGCCGAGCTCGCCGAGTGACTCCGTCAGGTGGAACGCCTGGTCGCTCACGAGCGCGCGGAGCGGGTAGACGAACACGGAGGCCGTGCCGTTCACGATCGCCTCACGCGCCGCGTGCAGGTGGAAGATCAGCGACTTCCCCCGGCCGGTGGCCATCACCGTGAGGCAGCTCTCCCCCGCGGCCAGCGCCTCGAGCGCCTCGGCCTGCGCCTCACGGAGCGCGTGCCCGCCGGACAGCCGGTGCGCCAATCGGTCGGTGAGCTCTCCGGCGTCCAGTCCGCGCAGTCCGACGCGCGTCTCGGCCGCCGCCTCGTCGTCGTCACCGGACACCAGATCGCGGTTCAGCACGAGGACGTTCACGCCCATGCTCTCGCCCTCGCCCCCACCGGTGACGTCGGTGACCTCGACGTCGAGTGCGAGACCCCCGTCGATGAGCGGCGCGAGCGCTGCCGCGAGCCGGCGGTTGAAGAACCCGACCTGCTCGCCGGAGGGCTCGAAGAGCGCGCACGCGTTCGCGTCGAAGGGGTTGTCCGGCTGCCGCACCAGCCTGAGCGGCGTCCCGGGACGAAGGTCCGCCACCACGTCCTGGCGACCCTCGAAGGTCACGCCGGCGAGCTTCGTGTGGAACGACTCGGAGTCCCCGACGCCCTCGTACTCCGAGCGCGCGAGTATCGCGGGCGCGTGCTCGAACAGGTCCTCGACGAGCTCCGAGGCCGGGTCCTCGCCCGCCTCTCTCGAGACGCGCAGCTCGCGGACGAGCAGGCGGGTCCTGCTGCGCCCCCGCCATTCGTCACGCTCCACCTCGTACGCGAGATCGACCGTCGACTCGCACCCGGACATCTCCTCGATACCGTCGCATCTGAACGCGATGGCCCCCACCGACGAGGCGCCGTCGAACGCCTCGAACAGCAGGTGATCGGAGCGCTTCCCGACCCTTCGGCGGCCGTTCATGAACACCCCGCGGGTCCCGAAGACGGGGCGACGGTTGCCCTCGCCGTACGGCTCGAGCAGCGCGAGCTCCTCCGCGAGCTCCAGGCTCACGTCGCTCAAGCGCAGCTCGGCGTCGACCGTGACCGGCGCCGCCTCCGGCGCCGCCTCGGCGACGTCACGCTCGAGGCGCTCCCGCAACTCGTCCAGCGACGTCTCCCGCACCGTCACGCCCACGGCGGCCGCGTGCCCGCCGAAGCGCTCGAACAGCTCGCCGTGCCGCTCCAGCAGCCCGTGCAGGTCCAGCCCCGGGACGCTGCGCCCCGATCCGCGGGCGACGCCGTCCTCGACGCTGAACACGAGGGACGGCAGCGAGAACCGGCGGACGAGCCGGGAGGCGACGATGCCGCGCACGCCCTCGTGCCACTCCTCGCCCGCCAGCACCAGCACGCGCGATCCCGCGGCGACGGCTCGCTCCGCCTCGACGGCGGCGCGGTCGAACAGCTCGGACTCGATCCTCTGCCGCACGCGATTCGCCCCGTCGAGTTCGCGAGCGAGCTCGACGGCGGCTTCCGCGTCGTCCGCCATCAGCAGGTCGAACGCCTCGCGGGGATCGCCCACGCGACCCGCGGCGTTCAGGCGCGGGACGAGGCCGAAGGCGACCCGGTCGGCGGTGAGCGCGTCCTTCACCCCGGCGACCTCGGCGAGCGCGGTGAGTGCGGGACGCGGCCGCTCGGCGCACGCCCGCAGCCCCTCGGCGACGAGCGCGCGGTTCTCGTCCAGCAGCGGCACCACGTCGCCCACGGTGCCGAGCATCGCGATGTCCGCGAGCTCGAGGTGCAGTCCCGGGCGATCCATCCGCTCCCCCACCGCCTGGACGAGCTTGAGCGCCACGCCCGCGCCGGCAAGCTCCGGGAAGGGATACCCGCCGGTGGCCTTGGGGTCCACGAACGGGACGTCCGCCGGGCGGTCCTCGGTGGGCTCGTGGTGGTCGGTGACCACGACCCGGATACCCTCGGCCCCCAGGGCGGCCACCTCCCTGCCCGCGGAGACACCGTTGTCGACGGTGATGACGAGGTCGGGTCGCGCTTCGATGATCCGCCTCACGGAGGACTCGGTGAGCCCGTAGCCGTCCGTGAACCGGTGCGGCAGCAGGGCCTCCACGTCCGCGCCGAGCGCGGCCAGGCCCCTGCACGTGACGGCCGCGGCGGTCACCCCGTCCGCGTCGTAGTCGCCGAAGACCACGATCCCGCGTCCTCCGCGGACGGCCGAGACCACCTCGTCGGCGGCCGCGTCCATCCCGGGGAGCAGCGACGGTTCGCGCCACGTGCGCTCCATGGACGGTCTCAGGAAGGCGCGCGCCTCATCGACATCCTCGATCCCGCGTGACACGAGCAGCCTCGCGACGATCGGGGAGAACCCTCCCTCGGCGACGAGCCGGGACACCTTGCCGGGATCGGCGGTCACCACCGTCCACGGAATCGTCGCGAGTGGACGGGACGACGTCGCCTCGGGCGCCGCCGTCGACGGTGTCGGAGGGATCAGGGGCGGCGTCGGAGAGGCCGGTGTCGCTGGGTCGCTCGTCATGTGCGAATCCTAACAAAGAGGACCGACACCGAAAGGTGCCGGTCCTCGCGTGTCCGGGTGTGTGTCCGGATGCGTGTCCGAGCGCATGCCCGAACACGTGTCCGAACACGGGCCCCGGCGCATCTCCGATACCACGGACGAGGCGCGATCACGCCTTCCCGAGCTTCTTCGCGAGCGCCTGATACTTGGGCTCCCGCTCCTTCCAGATCGCGTAGAGCGGGGCCGCCACGCCGAAGGACGAGTAGGCGCCGGCCGCCAGGCCGATGGCCAGTGCGAACGCGAAGTCCTTGAGCGTCTCCCCGCCGAAACCGAGCAACGCGATGACCGGGATGAGCGAGGTGAGCGACGTGTTGATCGAACGAGCGAACACCTGGTTGACCGACTCGTTCGCCATGTCGGTGAACGTGTGCTTCACCAGGCGCTGGCTGTTCTCCTTCATGCGGTGGAACACCACGATGGTGTCGTAGAGCGAGTACCCCATGACGGTGAGCAGCGCGGCGATCGTGTTCGGGGTGACCTCGCGACCCACGAGCGCGTAGACGCCGAGGGTGATGGTCACGTCGTGCGCGAACGCGGCGACCGCGGTGAAGCTCATCTTGTACTCGAAGCGCACGGAGATCCAGATGAGGATGGCGCCGACCGCGAGCATCAGCGCGAGCATGGCCGAATCGGTGATGTTCTCGCCCCAGTTCGGGCCGACGGTGGTCACGTTCTCGTCCTGCGGCGGCAGTCCGAGGCGCTCGACCACGCCCGTGAACGTCGCCGCCGCCTCCTCGACGTCCGACTGGGCGGTGCGCACGAGGAAACCCTCGCCGTCCAGCGGCTGCACCGTGGCGTCGTCGACGCCCTCGGCCTCCAATGCGTCCCGGACGTCGGCGGTCGTTACGTCCTCGGTCTCCACGAGCAGCTCCATCTTCGTCCCGCCCTGGAACTCGATACCGAAGGTGAGGCCCCGGACGACGAGCGCCGCGATCGCGACCGCGAGCAGCACGCCGCTGAAGATGAAGAACCAGGTCCGGTGTCCCATGAAGTCGATGGGCTTACGCAGCATCGGCCTCACCCCCCTTCACGCCGAAGACCCAGGGATGCTTCCGTACCGCGCTCTCCGCGAGCATGACCACGGTGGTGCGGGTGAAGAGCACCATCACCACGATGTCGCACAGCACGCCCAGTGAGAGCGTGAACGCGAAACCCTTCACCGGCCCGATGGCGACCGCGTACAGCACGATGGCCGACACGAGGGTGACCAGGTTCGCGTCCAGGCTGGTCCAGATGGCGTGCTTGGTCCCGGTCTTAGCCGCGCTCCGCAGCGACTTGCCGATGCGGACCTCCTCCTTGAATCGCTCGAAGATGAGGATCGAGGAGTCCGAAGCCAGGCCGATCGTGAGCACGATGCCCGCGATGCCGGGCAGGCTGAGTGCGAAACTCCCCAGGTCGGAGAGCACCGCGAGGATGCCCAGGAACAGCGACGAGAAGATGGTGAGGCTGGCCCAACTGATCACGCCCAGTCCCCGGTAGTACAGCGCCATGTACACGGCCACCAGCCCCAGGCCGACGAGCGCGGCGAGCAGCCCCTGCCTGAGCGAATCGGAGCCGAGCGTGGGACCCACCACTCGAGACTCGCTGAACTCCAGCGAGACGGGTAAGGCGCCGGTCTCGAGTACCGTCTGCAGCCTCTTGGCCTCGTCCGGCGTGAAGTCACCGGATATCTCCGTGTCGCCTCCGAGGATCGGCTCGCGGATCACCGGGGCCGAGCGCACCACGCCGTCGAGCACGATCGCGACCTGGTCGCCCACGTGGTTCGTGGTGTACGTCGCCCACGTCTCGGCGCCCTCGGCGTCGAAGGTGACCGACACGTTCGTGTTACCCAGCTGATCCGCGCCCACGGCCGCGTCGGTGACCACCTCGCCGGTCATGAACGGCTGGTACGTACCCGGCTCGAGCCTGGTGCCCTCCGTGATGGGAGCGGTCGTCTCGACGCTCGCGGGATCCACGAACTCGAGTTGTCCGGTGCTGCCCAATGTCTCGAGCGCCTCTTCCGGATCACTGATACCCGGCAGTTGGACCAGGATCGACTCCTGCCCCTGGCGCTGGATCGACGCCTCCGCCACGCCGAGGGTGTCGACACGGTTGCGCACGATCAACTCCGCGCGCTGCATGGCGTCCTCGTTCACGGGCGACATGGTGGTCTCCTGGGCGGTCAGGGTCACGGAGAGCCCGCCCTGGATGTCCAGCCCCTGTCTGATCTGCTGATCGACGGGCCAGAACATGAACCACGACGCCGCCACGAGCACCGCTATCGCGGCGAGCGCCAGGATGTTGCGCATCTTCGGATCCATACGTGCCTTTCCCTCTCGGCTTCCTTCTCTGCTCGTCGTTCTCGGCTCGTCGGCCGGAGCACTCGGCTCGCCGGCTAGAGCAACCTGTTCCCGTTGATCACCAGGCCGAAGGTGGCGTCGAGCACCTCGGCGGCCGCGCGGCACATCTGCATGCGCGACAGGAAGATCTCGAAGTACTCCATGACCTGCGACTCCTCGGTGTCGATGTCGATCTCGAGCGTGATGGAGCGGCTCTCGCCGTCCACGCGCAGGAAGGAGCGCTTGGCCGCGTAGTTCACGCGGTCGTGGATGTCGAACGCCTTGGGCTCCGGGTTGCGCACCCGCGTGTGGTGGACGTCGGACTTGTCCGCGAGGATCGCGGCGGCGCTCACCTCGTTGATGGGGAGGCCGAATTCCTCCTCGTGGTTGCCGACCGCGTTCATGACCACGGCGATCTCCCTCGGATCCATCCCGAGACGGTGCAGCACCGCGCGGGCGATCATCGCCGCCGAGACCCCGTGCGCCTCGCGCGAGACGCAGTTGCCGATGTCGTGCATGAACCCGGCCATCGACGCGAGCTCGGCCTTACGGTCGTCGTAATCGAGACGCCGCAGGACGTTGCCCGCGATGTGCGCCACGAGGTTCGCGTGCCGCAGGCCGTGCTCGGTGTAGCCGAGGCCGCCGAGGTACTCCTCGCTCATCTCCATGTAGGCGAGGATCTCCCGGTCGTCCTGGACGTCCTTCAGGGTGAGCGACGCTGAAGCGCGGGTGGTCTCGGTAGTCTCGCCGGTACTGGTGGTCTCGGTCGCCAAGAGCTACTCCTCGTCGGCGCGCTGCGCGACGGCCGCCTTCGCGACCGTGACGATCACGCCGTCGGATATCTCGATGTCCACGGTGTCGTCCGCGACGATCCGGACCAGGCCGTAGACGCCGCCGCCGGTGACGACGCGGTCTCCCGGCTTGAGCGACTCGATGAGCGCTCTGTGCTCCTTCTGGCGCTTGGACTGGGGCCTGATGATCAGCAGGTAGAACACCAGGATGAACAGCCCCAGGTACAGTATGGTCCCTATGCCTTCGGGCATGACATCCCTCCATGTATCGGGTATCGGAGGCCGGTCGGCCTCGGCGCTCGAAGCATCATACCACTCGTCGAGCGCTCGGCGAGTGGTCGGCGAGTGGTCGGCGCGGTCACGCGGACATGTCGTATCCACCCCTCTAGCTGGGGCCGGCGCCGGGCCCGCTAGTAGTCGTCCGCGCCCGGACCGGCCATCCATCCCTCGAGCATCTCCGCGTAGCGACCCTGGACGATCGCCTCTCTCGCCCGTCGCATGAGCTCGGCGAGGAAGTACAGGTTGTGGATGCTGAGCAGGATGGATGCCAGCATCTCCTTCGTGACCACGAGATGTCGCAGATACGACCTCGTGTAGCCGGTACACACCGGACAGCCGCACGCCGGGTCGAGCGGACCGTGGTCCTCGGCGTAGCGCGCGTTCTTGAGGTTCATCCTCCCCCGGCTCGACAGCGCGGTGCCCATGCGGGCGGTCCGGGTGGGCAGCACGCAGTCGAACATGTCGACGCCGAGCGCGACCGCGCGCAGCATCGTCGTCGGGTTGCCCACGCCCATCAGGTAACGCGGCCGGTCGTGCGGCAGAGCGGAGGTCACCTCGCCGAGCGTCTCGAGCATGAGCTCGTGCGGCTCGCCCACCGAGTACCCGCCGATACCGTATCCGGGGAATCCGATCCCCGCGGTGCGCTCGACGCTCTCCATCCGCAGATCGAGATGCACGCCGCCCTGCACGATGCCGAACAGCATCTGGTCCTCTCGCCCGTGCGCGTCGCGGCACCGGCGCGCCCACTCCGCCGAGCGCCGCACCGCCTCGGCGACCGTGGCCTTCTCCGACGGGTACGGCGGGCACTCGTCGAGCACCATCGCGATATCCGCGCCCAGGTCCTCCTGGATGCGCACCACGTCCTCCGGCGTCCAGAAGTGCTTCGAGCCGTCGAACACCGAGCGGAACCCCACGCCCTCGTCGCTCACCTCGAGCGTGTCGGCGAGGCTGAAGATCTGGAAGCCGCCCGAGTCGGTGAGGATCGCGCGGTCCCAGTTCATGAAGCGATGCAGGCCGCCGGCGTCGCGGACGACCTCGCGGCCCGGCCGCAGGTAGAGGTGGTACGTGTTGGCGAGCACGACCTCGGCGCCGATGTCGCGGAGCTGGGCGGGCGTGACACCCTTGACCGTAGCCCGCGTGCCGACCGGCATGAACACGGGCGTGCGCACGACGCCGTGAGCGGTAGCGAGCGTTCCGGCGCGCGCCGAGGTACGCGAGTCCGTCGCCTGGATGGAGAGACCGAGCGCAGTCCCGGTATCGGCTGGGTCGGCCGGCTGGGGTCGGCCTGACGGGTCGGCGGCGGTCGTGTGGTCGAGTGGGTCCATGCGGGCGATTCTAGCAGGCGCTATGCTGTCTGCGGGAACCGTCCGTCCGCGTCGCGCGTCCGAAGGGGGAACGATGGCCGTCGGCGAGGGATCGCCCGACCTCGAGTTGGTCCTTGCCGCCGCGTCCGGCGACACGGAGGCCTTCGAGGTGCTGGTCCGCCGGCACTCCGGGCCGGTCTACGGTCACGCCCTGCGGTTCTTCGGCGACCCGGCCACCGCCGAGGACGTGGTCCAGGAGGTGTTCGTGAAGGTGTACCGCTCGCTCGGCTCCTTCAAGGGCGACTCGAAGTTCACGACGTGGCTCTTCCGTGTGACGCGGAACCAGTGCATCGACACGCTCCGTCGCGCTCAGCGGGTCCCGGCCCCGGTCGATCCGGTCGACGTGGACCCCGGAGACTCCGAGGACGTGGCCGGGGGCGCGGTCACGACGACGTGGCTCAGGGAAGCGATGCGCGCGCTGCCGCCGGAGGACCGCGACGCGCTCTCCGCGGTGGGACTGTTCGACCTCGCGTATCGCGACGCCGCCACCGTACTCGGCGTGCCGGTCGGGACGGTGAAGTCGCGGGTGTTCCGCGCGCGCAGAGCACTCGCCGCGATGCTCGAGCCGTGGAGAGAGGAGGCGTGATGGACTGTCTCGAGGCACAGAGGATCCTCTCGGAGGCCTTCGACGGCGAGCCCGTCGACGCCGAGGTCCTACGCCGCGCCGAGACGCACTGCGCCTCCTGTGCCGAGTGCGCCGGGTTCCGTGACGCCATGCGCCGCGTGGCCGCGGCCGAGCACGCCGACGGGGCGCCCGAGGCGGTCGTGAGCGCGACGCTCGAGCGCGTCGACCGCGAGCGAGCGGCGGACCGCGCACAGCAGACCGCGCCGGAAGGCCACGGAGAGCCCGACGGCATAGCCGGAGGTCGCGAGGACGAGGCGACACCCACGCCGTTCCCTCGACAGGACCGCGTGCCGCGTCTCGCCGTGATCGTCACGGCGGCGGCGAGCATCCTCGTCATCGGCGTGCTGTCGTTCGCCGCCATCCGCGCGGGCGGGGACGGCGGCTTCGTGGGCACGAGCGCCGATCTCGAGACGTCCTCGGAGGCGGCCGACCCCATTGAGGACGAGGCATACCTCCTGGACGAGGACACGGACAGGAGCCGACATCCCACGAACGACGATATCGGATCGGCGACGGACGGGGGAGCGCTCGCCGGAGAGACCGCTCCGGCAGGCGAGCCGCGCTTCGCCTCGTACGAGGGGCTCGTGTACCGCCCGGTCACCGGCACGCTCGCCGAGGACGCGAGCGTCACCACCGAGACCGTCCTCACGCTCGATCTCGGCAAGGACGGCACGCGGGAGCTCTCGATCCTGCGCAGCGGGGCCGATCGTCTCTATGCCGTGACGGACGAGCGCGAGGACGTCTATCTGCTCCAGCCGGTGACACGAACGTACGAGGGAGACTCCTACCAGCTCACCACCGGCGACCCGATCCGGGCGTTCGGCGAATGGCCCACGCTGCCCGACGGCCTGGTGCCCCCCGCCGATCCGAGCGGGACGCCGACCTTCGAGGAGCACGGCGCCGACGGCGCCGGCGTCACCGTCTTCGTGCGCGTGGGCTTCTCGCCGGTGGACGGCGTGGCGATCGCGCCCTCGCCTCCCGCCGGCGATCCCGCGGCGGGCAGTCCGGTCTGGACCTTCTGGGAGCCGGTGGACTGACCGGATCCGTCAGACGATGAGCATCGCGTCGCCGAACGACAGGAAACGATACCCCTCGTCCATCGCCGACCGGTAGGCCCGCATCACCTGCTCGCGACCCGCGAACGCGCTCACCATCATCAGCAGCGTCGAGCGGGGCATGTGGAAGTTGGTGAGCATCGCGTCCACGGCGCGGAACCGGTAGCCGGGCAGGATGAACAGCTCGGTCGAGCCCTCCGTCGGCACCACCGCCTGCTCGTCCGGGTCCCACGCGCTCTCGAGCGCCCGGACGGTCGTGGTCCCCACCGCTACGACTCGACGGCCGTCCTCGCGGGCCGCGCGCATGATCCTGGCCGTGGGCTCGTCCACGCGGAAGTGCTCGGTGTGCATCTCGTGCTCGGCCGGATCCTCCTCCGCCACGGGACGGAAGGTGTCCAGACCCACGTCGAGCTCGACCTTCGCGACATGGATGCCCTCGCGCTGGATGCCGTCGAGCAGCTCTTCGGTGAAGTGCAGCCCCGCAGTGGGCGCGGCCGCGCTCCGCTCGTCGCTCGCGTACACCGTCTGGTAGCGCTCCGGGTCCTCGAGCGTCCGGGTGATGTAGGGCGGCAGCGGCACCTCCCCGAGCTCGTGCAGCGCCTCGAGCAGCGCACCCCCCTCCCGGTCGAATCGGACGAGGCGCGTCCCGCTCTCCTGCAGGGTGTCCACCACCGTGGCGTTCAGTCGACCGTCCCCGAACACGACCTTCGCTCCCGGCTTGAGCCTCCGGCCCGGCTTGACGAGCGCCTCCCAGGTACCGGTGTAGCGCTCCCGCAGCAGCAGGAACTCGGCGGCGCCCCCGGTCTCGGCCTTCTCGCCCTTGAGCCGTGCCGGTAGGACGCGCGTCTCGTTGAGCACGATCACGTCGCCGGGCCGCAGGTACTCGATGAGATCCCCGAACGAGCGATGATCGATCTGCCCGCTCTGGCGGTCGAGCACGAGCAGCCTGCTCGAATCGCGCGGCTCGGCGGGCGTCTGGGCGATGCGCCCGCTCGGCAGCACGTAGTCGAAATCGTCGGTCAGCACGTGTCCCCTCTCAGTCGGTCCGGTGCGCCCTCCGACGCCTGCCGGTCCTTCGCCCGCCCTCTCCGGAGCCTACGCTCCTCGCGCACCCGGCGCCGCTCCTCGCGCAGTCGGCGCCGCGTCTCCTCCGCCTCCGCCACGCTCGGCGGACAGCCGCAGTAGCGCTGCCGGTACATGCCGAGCTCTCGCGAGCGTGCCGTGGCGGACCGGTAGCGGTCCGTGAAGTCGACGTGCACGTAGCGGACGCCGTGGCGCGCCGCCGCGGTCTCGCCCGCCTCCCGGATCGCCTCCCGGTCCTGGTACGGGCTCACCGTGAGCGTCGTCGTGAACGCCTCGCGACCGGTGCGGGCGGCGTGCTCGGCGGCCATGTCGAGCCGCAGCACGAAGCACCGTTTGCAGCGCTCGGACGAGTCGTCTCCGACCCCCTCGACCGCGCGCGCCCAGCGCTCCGGCGCGTACGGAGCGACCACCACGGGCACGCTCTCCCGCTCCGCGTGCTCGAGCAGCACGGCGAGCCGCCGCTCGTGCTCCTCGGCGGGCACGATGTTGGGGTTGGCGAACAACACCTCGACGTCGTGCTCGACCCGCAGGGCGTCCAGCGGCTCGATCAGGCACGGGCCGCAGCATGCGTGCAGCGTCAGCCTCACGGCGATCTCACCTCCGAGGCCCATGATACGCGGGCGCTCCGACACCGCGACCGCTCACGGGCCGCTCTGGGGCCGCTCGGGCCCCTCACAGGCCGCTCGCGCCGCTCACCAGCAGCGCGACCCCGAACGCGACGAACACCGCCGCGGAGACGACGGCGAGCGCGCGCCGCGGGAGGCGTCGCCCGGCCAGGACGCCCACCGCCACCGCGAGCACCGACGCGAGCGTCATCCCGACGGTGGCCCCGGCCCACACCCCGACCGTGGCGGCGAGCCCGTCCGAGACGGTGGCGGCCTGGGTGAGCGAGGCGAGCTGGGTCTTGTCGCCGAGTTCCGCCAAGGAGAACGCGCCGAAGACGGTGAGCGCCACCGATCGCGCGCCGACCGGGACCGCCCCGCCGCCATCGTCCCCATCCTCCGCGTCCTCGTCGG
Source organism: uncultured Eubacteriales bacterium (assembly GCA_964406675.1). GTDB lineage: Bacteria > Actinomycetota > Coriobacteriia > Anaerosomatales > JAUVQN01 > CAYOSP01. The sequence goes on from CAYOSP010000014.1 coordinate 29,676, forward strand.
ATCGGTCCCGGGTCAGGAACGCGTGCACGCCGAAGCCCACGAACAGGACGCCCGCGAACACGCGCACCGGGGCGAGCGGGAGCACCGAGCCGACCGCGGCGCCGAACGCCACTGAGAGCAGGTGGATGAACGCGCTGCCCGCGAGCACCCCGAGCATCACCGGCGCCGGTCGATATCGAGCGGCGAGGGTCACGACGAGCAGCTGCGTCTTGTCGCCCAGCTCGGCGACCAGGATGAGCCCCGCCGTGGCGAGGAACGCCTCGGTCATCGCCGCACCCCGCGGCACGGCGCGGGAGCGGCGTCACGCACCGGTCTGCCGGGCGGCCGCCTCCGCCGTGTTCGCGAGCAGCATCGCCCGCGTCATCGGGCCCACGCCCCCGGGCACGGGGGTGATGGCGGAGGCCACCGGCGAGACCGAGTCGAAGTCGACGTCACCCACGAGGCCGTCGTCGGTGCGGTTGATGCCGACGTCGACGACCACGGCGCCCGGCTTGACGTAGGACGGGTCGATCATGCGCGCGCGGCCCACCGCGGCCACGAGGATGTCGGCGCGCTTGCACACCTCGCGCAGGTCCTTCGTGCGCGAGTGGCACACGGTGACCGTGGCGTTACGCTCCAGGAGCATCAGCGCCATGGGCTTGCCCACGATCACCGAGCGCCCGACCACGACCGCCTCGGCGCCCTCGACCTCGATGCCGTAGTGGTCGAGCATCTCCATGACGCCCCACGGCGTGTTCGCCCGCGGCGCCGGGACGCCCCGCACGAGCCGACCGAGGTTGACCGGGTGGAAACCGTCGATGTCCTTCTCGGGCGCGATCAGTGAGATGACGCGCTCCTCGTCGAGCCGGCCCGGCAGCGGCAGCTGCACGAGGATGCCGTGCGTGTCCGGATCGCCGTTGAAGCGCGAGACGACCGCCTCGAGCTCGTCCTGCGTGGTCTCGGCGGGCAGGCGGACGTCGTGGGACCGGATGCCCACCCGCTCGCAGTCCCGCTCCTTCATCCGCACGTACGTCTGCGAGGCCGGGTCGTCGCCCACCAGGACGACCGCCAGACCGGGCACGATCCCCCGCTCGGCGAGCTCGCCGATGCGGGCGAGCGTGCGTTCCTCCACGGCCGCCGCGACCGCCTTGCCGTCGATGATCGTCGCGCTCACGACAGCCCGACCACCTTCCCGTCCTCGTCGATGTCGATGCCCTCGCCCGCGGGTCTGGCCGGCAGGCCGGGCATGGTCATGATGTCGCCACAGAGCGCGTACATGAACCCCGCGCCCGCCGAGAGACGCACGTTGCGCACCGGCAGGATCCACCCGCTCGGGCATCCCTTCATGGTGGGATCGTGCGAGAGGGAGAGGTGCGTCTTGGCCATGCACACCGGCAGCGAGCCGTAGCCCCAGCGCTCGTAGCGGGCGATGGAGCGCTCGGCCTCCGGCAGGAAGTCCACGCCGTCGGCCCCGTACACCCGCCTCGCCACCGAGCTGATCTTCTCGTGCACCGAGTCCCAGTCGTCGTAGGTGAGCTTGGCGCCGCTCTCCGTCCCGCACGCCTCCATGACGGCGCTCGCGAGATCGAGACCGCCCTCCGCGCCGTCGGCGTACATCCGATGCGTCACCGCGTCCCGGGCGCCCGCCTCCATCGCGATGCGGGCGATCTCCTCGTGCTCGGCCTCGGTATCCGTCGGGAACACGTTGATGGCGACCACGACGGGCACGCCGAACGAGCGGACGTTGTGGATCTGCTTGGTGAGGTTGCAGGCGCCCTCGCGCAGGACGTCGAGGTCCTCGCGCTCCATCTCGGACGGCAGGCCGCGGCCGAGCCGCACGTCGAACCGTCCCGAGTGCATCTTGAGCGCGCGCACGGTGCAGACGAGCACCGCCGCGTCCGGCGTGGTGCCCGACGCGCGCGACTTGATGTTCATCGCCTTCTCGAAGCCCATGTCCGCGCCGAACCCGGCCTCGGTGACGGTGTAATCGGCCAGGCGCCGTGCCATGCGGTCGGCCACGATCGAGCTGTTGCCGTGAGCGATGTTGGCGAACGGACCGGTGTGTACGAACACCGGCCCGCCCTCGAGATCCTGCACGAGGTTGGGCTTGAGCGCGTCCTTCAGCAGCACCGTCATGGCCCCGGCGACCCCGAGGTCCTCGGTGGTCACCGGCTTCTCGTCACGCGAGCGGGCCACCACGATCCGACCGACCCGCGAGCGCAGGTCCCGCAGGTCCGATCCGAGCGCGAGCACCGCCATGAGCTCGCTGGCGGCCGTGATGTCGTACCCGGATTCACGCGGCACGCCGTGAGGGCGTCCGCCGAGACCCACCACGATCTTGCGCAGCGCGCGGTCCGACACGTCCACCACCCTGCGCCACACCACCGAGTAGGGGTCGATGTCCGTGCCGTCACCCTGGTAGAGCCGGTTGTCGAGGAACGCCGCGCACGTGTTGTGGGCGGCGGTCACGGCATGCATGTCGCCGGTGAGGTGCAGGTTGATGTCCTCCATCGGGAGCACCTGCGAGTACCCACCCCCGGCCGCACCGCCCTTGATGCCGAACACCGGACCGAGCGAGGGCTGCCTGATGCAGGTGACGGTCCGCTCGCCCGCACGCCTGAGCGCCTGGCCGAGCCCCACGGTGGTGACGGTCTTGCCCTCGCCGAGGGGCGTCGGCGTCACCGCGGTCACCACGACGTACCTGCCCCGCGGCTGCTCGTCGAGCCTGCCGAGCAGGCCGAGCGAGACCTTCGCCTTGTACCGGCCGTACAGCTCGAGCTCCTCCCCGAGGATGCCGGCCTCCTCGGCCACCTCGGCGATGGGCCGCATGTCCGCCTGTTGGGCGATCTCGATGTCGCTGCGCACGTGCGCCTCCTATGATCCTTTGACGAGCGACAGGACCGCCTTGAACTCCGGCGTACCGGCCCGTTCGAGCAGTTCGTACAACGCTGCCTCCACGGTCGTCACGGCGACGCCGGAGTGACGCAGGCGGTCGAGGGCGGTCCGCTCGTCACGTTCCGTGCGCGAGCACGACGCGTCCGCGACCACCTGCACCGTCGCGCGGTCGGCGAGCCACAGCGCCGTCTGCGTCACACAGATGTGCGTCTCCATCCCGCAGACGAGCGCCTGGTCCCGGCCGAGCCCGTCCCAAGCGTCCGCGAACGTCCGCTCACCACCGCAACAGAACGCGGTCTTGTCGAGCGGCCCGACGAACAGACCCTCCGGCAGACGGCCGAACGCCTCCACCAGTTCGGGCACCGTGTCCCCGAGCCCCTTCGGATACTGCCGCGTCACCACCACCGGCACGTCGAGCTCCCCGGCGGCGCGCACGAGCATGACCGCCGCGGCCACGACCTCGTCGCGGTCCTCCATCACTCCGGCGAGCTTCTCCTGCACGTCGATGAGCACCACCGCCGCACGGCGTCTGTCGAGCAGTTCGGGCATGACGTCCCACCACCTCACACGCGGACTCTACGGATGCCGATGCTACCGCACCGGTGCCGAGCACGGCCAGAGAGGGCGCGGACGGGTAAGAACCACCCGGACGATATGTGAACAGAACGAGACGACGGGAGGGACGGCATGGCAGACGCACCGATCCTCGAAGGCGTGCACGCCGTCGACGACTTCGACGCCGCGGACGACTTCTCCAAGAAGCACACCCCCTACATCGAGCCGTGTGACGGCGACGAGAGCGGCTGCGTGTCGATCACGGTGGGGCACGAGGTCCCCCACCCGAACGAGCCGGGTCACTTCATCGAGTGGATCGAGCTGCTCGCGGGCGAGGCGCCCATCGCGCGCTTCGACTTCTCGCCGGGAGCGGTGGAGCCGCGGGTCACCTGTCACGTGCGCGTCGACCCGGGCACCACGCTCACCGCGGTCGAGCACTGCAACCTGCACGGACTGTGGTCGTACTCCCTCACCGTGTGACGCCGGCCGTCCCGTCCCCTCCGACACCCTCGAGCCCGAGGTGCTCGTAGGCGCGCGGGGTCGCCTTGCGGCCCTGCGGCGTCCGCTCGAGGAACCCGAGCTGGACGAGGTAGGGCTCGTACACGTCCTCCAGCGTCTCGGGCTCCTCGCCCACCGCCATCGCTATGGTGTTCAGCCCGACCGCCCTGCCCGAGAACTTGCGCATGAGCGTCTCCAGGATGCGGCGGTCCATCTTGTCGAGCCCGACGTCGTCCACCTGGAAGAACGCGAGTGCCTCCTCGGCCACGCCGCGGTCGATCTCCCCGTCGACGCGGACCTGGGCGTAGTCGCGGACCCGCTTGAGGAGCCGGTTGGCGAGCCTGGGCGTGCCCCGGCCGCGCCGCGCGATCTCCTCGGCGCCGTCCCGGTCGATCGGCACGGAGAGGATGGAGGCGGAGCGCACGATGATCGCCTCGAGCTCGCTCGGCTGGTAGTAGTCGAGCCGGAAGCTCATGCCGAAGCGGTCCCGCAGCGGACCGGTCAGCAATCCGGATCTCGTGGTCGCCCCGACGAGCGTGAACCGCGGCAGGTCGAGACGCAGGCTGCGCGCCGCGGGGCCCTTCCCGATGACGATATCGATGCTGAAGTCCTCCATCGCCGGGTAGAGTACCTCCTCCACCTGGCGCGAGAGGCGGTGGATCTCGTCGATGAACAGCACGTCGCGGTCCTCGAGGTTGGTGAGGATCGCGGCGAGGTCGCCCGCGCGCTCGATCGCCGGCCCCGACGTCGTGCGCATCTGCACGCCGAGCTCGTTCGCGATGACGCCCGCGAGCGTGGTCTTGCCCAGCCCGGGAGGCCCCGAGAGGAGCGCGTGGTCGAGCGGCTCGCCCCTCCCGGAAGCCGCCTCGATGAACACCGAGAGGTTCTCTTTGACCTGCTCCTGGCCCAGGTACTCGTCGAGCCGTTGGGGGCGCAGCCCCCTGTCGATGTCGGTGTCCTCCGGCGTGTAGCGTGCGGAGACCAGCCGCTCCTCGTCCTCGGAGCGCACGTCCTCCGGAGGCGCGCCGTCGGACGCATAGCCATCCGGCGCGACGTCCTCGGGGCGCGGGCCTTCGGGGCGGGCGTCTTCGGGGCGCGGGTCTTCGGGGCGCGCGTCGTCGCTCACCGGCGTCACCTCCCGCCCAGCCGCTTGAGGGCGTGGCGCACGACCGCTTCTGCGGACACGCCACCCTCGGCGTCGAGGTCCGATACCGCCTCGGCGATCTCGGAGCCCGAGAAGCCCATGCCCTGGAGCGCCTCCGCCGCCTCGGCCATGGTGTCGGACGGGATGTCCGCGGAGACCGCGAACTCGGGCACCTCCAGCTTGTCCGCGAGCTCCACGATGATGCGCTGGGCGGTCTTCTTGCCGACGCCGGGCGTGCGCGCGATCGCGACGGCGTCCTCGCGAGCCACCGCGTCCTTGAGCGCCTCCGGCGTGAGCGTGGACAGCGCGGCGAGCGCGACCTTCGGCCCCACCTGGGACACCGTGATGAGCAGCTCGAAGAGCCGGCGCTCGTCCTCGTGCATGAAGCCGAAGAGCGCGACGGCGTCCTCTCGGGCCTGCAGGTAGGTGAGGAGGGTGACCTCCTCGCCCTCCGGAGGCAGCGCGGCGACCGAGGAGGTGGAGAGCGCCACTCGGTAGCCGACGCCGTGCACGTCGAGCAGGCAGTGGTCCGGACCCTTGTGCGCGAGCCGACCTCGGAGGAACGCGATCATGCGCCGCGCTCCGCCGTCGGACGCCGCGCGCGCTCCGTGAGCCGCCGGGCCTTGCGCTGGTTCGCGTGACAGATCGCGACCGCCAGGGCGTCGGCCGCGTGATCGGGCGTGGGGTCATCGCGCAGGCCGAGTATGGTGCGCACCATGTAGATGACCTGTCTCTTGTCCGCCGAGCCGTAGCCGGTGACCGCCTGCTTGATCTCGGAGGGCCCGTACTCGCCGACCGGCATGCCGCTGTAGGAGGTGGCCAGCAGCGCCACGCCCCTCGCCTGGCCGGTCGCGAAGGCGGTGCGGACGTTGTTGCTGAAGTAGACGTTCTCGACTGCACACTCGTGCGGCCGCTCCCGCTCGATGATCTCGACCAGCGAGCCGTGGATGCCGTGGAGCCTCACGGGCATCCCGTCCCCCGGGCCGGACGTGATGCAGCCGTAGCCGAGGCAGCGGAAGCGGCTGCCGTCCTGTTCGACGAGCCCCCAGCCGGTGTTCGCCAGGCCGGGATCGATGCCGAGGATGAGGAGCGGCACCCGCGCTCACGCCTTCCGGGTCGTCTTCCGGGTCGTC
>CAYOSP010000014.1:35979-51822 GCA_964406675.1 uncultured Eubacteriales bacterium
CTTCCGGGTCGTCTTCCGGGTCGTCGAATCGAACATACGTTCAGTATAGACCAGCGCTCCGACGAGTCGACCCCCGGCCGTGACTCACCCCTCGTCGAGCGAATCCATCAGCTCGTCCGTGATGTCCAGGTTGTGGTAGACGTCCTGCACGTCGTCGAGCTCGTCCAGCGCGTCCACGAGGCGCATCACCTTCTTCGCCTCCGAGAGCTCGAGGCTCACGCGGTTGTGGGGCCGCATCACGAGTTCGGAGCCCTTCACGTCGATCCCCTCGGCCTCCAGGCCCTTGCGCACGCTCATCGTCTCGGTGGGATCGCAGACCACCGTGTAGTGCTCCCCGTCGTCGTCCATGTCCTCCGCCCCCGCCTCCATGGCCGCGAGCAGCAGGGTCTCCTCGTCGTAGGCGGCCGACTTCCTCACCACGATCTCGCCCTTGCGCTCGAACTGGAACGCGACCGCGCCCGAGCCGGCCAGGTTCCCGCCGTGGCGACTGAACGCCGAGCGCACGTCGGCGGCGGTGCGGTTGCGGTTGTCGGTCAGCGACTCGACGTAGAGGGCGATGCCCGCCGGGCCGTACCCCTCGTAGGAGACCTCCTCGTAGGCCGCCTCGTCGGCGCCGCCGCCGAACGCCTTCTGGATGGCGGTCTCGATCCTGTCCTTCGGCAGGCTGTAGGACTTCGCCTTGTCGATGGCGGTCGCGAGCGTGGCGTTGTGCTCGGGGTCGGGGTTCCCGCCCTCCTTGGCCGCCACGGTGATGGCGCGCGAGAGCTTCGAGAACAGGGCGCTGCGCTTCGCGTCCTGCGCCTTCTTCCTATGCTTGGTGGTGGCCCATTTCGAATGTCCGGACATCGGTCACACCTTCTCCCGTCTCACCGTCGTCCGCTCGAACCGACGATCTCCTCGCAGAAGTACCTGTGGATGCGCACGTCCCCGGTGAGCTCCGGGTGGAACGCCGTCGCCAGCGTCCGCTCGTCCCGCGCCGCCACGATGTGGTCCTCGTGCCACGCGAGCGCACGCACGCCCTCGCCGATCGCTTCGATCCACGGCGCGCGGATGAAGACGCCGCGGAACGGCTCACCCTCGATCCCCGGGATGTGCAGATCGTACTCGAACGAGTCCAGCTGCCGGCCGTACGCGTTGCGCCGCACCGTGATCGGCATCAAGCCGAGCAGCCGCTGGTCCTCACGCGCGTCGATCGCCTCCTCCGCGACGAGGATCGCGCCCGCGCAGGTGCCCCATACCGGGAGGCGGCCGTCGGCGTGCAGCGCCTGTATCGGCTCGTAGAAGCCGTACGAGGTCATGAGCTTGCCGATGGTGGTCGACTCGCCGCCCGGGATGACGAGCCCGTCGAGCTCCGCGAGCCGGTCGGCGACACGGACCGGCTCGGCGGACACGCCGATCGCCTCGAGCATGAGGATGTGCTCGCGGAACGCGCCCTGCAGGGCGAGTACGCCGATGCGCACCGCCTACCAGCCCCGTGTCTGCATCTTCTGCGCTTCGGGGATCTCCGATATCTCGATGCCGACCATCGCCTCGCCGAGGCCGCGCGACACGCGCGCGATCGCGTCCGGGTCCTCGAAGTGCGTCGTCGCCTCGACGATCGCCTCGGCGCGCTTCGACGGCTCGTCGGACTTGAAGATGCCGGAGCCGACGAACACGCCGTCACAGCCGAGCTGCATCATGAGCGCGGCGTCCGCGGGGGTCGCGATACCGCCCGCCGAGAAGTTCACCACCGGCAGCTTCCCGTTCTCATGGACCCACCGCACCAGTTCGTACGGCGCGGCGAGCTGCTTGGCGGCGTCGCTGAGCTGCTCCTCGCGCAGACCCTTGACGCAGGCGATACCGTCGGTCATCTCCCGCATGTGACGCACGGCCTCGACCACGTTGCCGGTACCCGGCTCGCCCTTGGTGCGGATCATCGCCGCCCCCTCGGCGACACGCCTCAGCGCCTCGCCGAGATCGCGCGCCCCGCACACGAACGGCACGTCGAACGCCCACTTGTCCACGTGGTACTGCTCGTCGGCGGGCGTGAGCACCTCGGATTCGTCGAGGTAGTCCACGCCGAGGGACTGCAGCACCTGCGCCTCCACGAAGTGACCGATGCGGCACTTCGCCATGACCGGTATCGAGACGCACTCGACGATCCGCTCGACGATCGTGGGATCGGCCATGCGCGCGACACCGCCCGCGGCCCTGATGTCGGCGGGCACGCGCTCGAGCGCCATGACCGCGACCGCCCCCGCGTCCTCGGCGATCCTCGCCTGCTCCGGTGTGACGACGTCCATGATGACGCCGCCCTTGAGCATCTCGGCCAGGCCGGTCTTCACCCGGAGCGTGCCGGTCCGCGCCTCTGCGCTGTCACTCATCCGCTGTCCGTCCCTCTCGTGTGCGTACGGTCGTGTGCGTACGGAGATCGCCCGCCGGGTCGGCGAGTGAGTCGATGATACTCGCGACCTGGTGCGCCCTCAACCGCGAAGCGGGACCGCCCGTTATCCGCCGCCGGGCGGTCAGCTCATCGAGATGTTGGCGCTGGTGGGGATGACCTCGATCCAGGTGTTGCCGGGGGACGGCTTGATGATGGACCCGTCGGCGGCGGTGAAGACCGGCGGGCCCGCGTCGCGGGACGTCCAGGTGCCGTCGTAGCGCTGACCGCCCCTGAACACCGAGACCCTTCCCTCGCCGCTGAGCACGATATCGAGCGTCGCCGCGCCCGTGGCGTCACGCTTCGAGGTCGCAGTCGTCCGCGTCCACATCACGACCACGTTCTTCGCGCCGAGGCGCTCACCGGACACGGCGTCCGAGACCGGCCGTCCGCGCTGCGACCGAAGATACGTGTCCGACTCGGCGTCGTAGTCCCACTCGACGACGTTGCTCCCGCCGAACGGGACCGTCACGTGCGTGATGGAGGCCGTGGCCTCCCTGGAGGGCTCGAAGGGCCATGGTTCGAGCGGCGCCTCGGCGTCCATGCCCTTCGCGACCGCGGCCTCACGCAGCTCGGTGACGTCCATGTACATGTCGTGCGGCCTCGGCCGGTCGCTCGAGCGCCAGTACGGACCCGGGTTGGCGAACTGGTCCATGTCCGCGATGCCCGCGCCGCGGATCCTCGAGAGCACGATGCTGTTGCCGCCCACGTGGGCGAACAGCGCGTCGTACTGCGGCACGAGGTAGACGTCCGAGAGCCGGGCGCTCCGTACCGGTCCGACCACGTCGGGCGCCTGCGAATGGTACAGCGCGTTGAGCCGGGTGATGTCGCCTTCGGTGAGCGTCTCGTATACGACGTCGGCCTTGTCCAGGTTACTCTGCGGGCGGGCCGCCTCGGAGTTCTCGATCTTCACCGACACGACACGGATGTCGACCGCGTCCGCCGAGGGCGCGGGCATCCCCGTGAGCGGCCAGCGGACCGGCTCTTCCGGCCTTTCCACCGAGCGCTCGGAGTCGACCTCCGGCCACGAGGAGCTCACCGAGGGGGCCTCCCCTCCGCAACCCGTCAACCCGAACGGGGCGGCGAGCAACGCCGAGAGCGTGATCACGCCGACGAGCCCTATCGTATATCGTCTCATCCACGACCTCCTCCGGATGCGAAGCCAAGCATACCGTGCGCCAACCGCCCCCGAAGCGACGCAGGCCCCGGTGACTCGCGACGGGAGTTGCCCACCGTCCGTCCGGAGCCGCACAATGTCGGTGGTCGGACGATCCGCCGGATCGAGGAGAACCGCGCGCGATGCCCTGCACCCTGCTCCACGTAATGGAACAGCCCGACGAGGATCCCTACCGCGATCCGGGCGTCAAGGACGTGGTGGGCAAGCTGCCCCGGTTCTTCTGCGCCCACTGCTCCCCGCTCAAGCGACTCCCGCCGCATGAGGCGATCAAGTGTCTCGAGGTTCACGAGCCCTGCTGGAAACCACCGGATACCATCTGCGACTGACCGGCATCCTCGTCCCGGGAACCGTCTCCGCCCGGGGCGCCGTCTTCGCCCGGGGCGTCGCCCGCCCGCAGCGCCCGCACCAGGAGCCACGCGCCCCCGAGCGCGACGGGGACGCTCAGGAGTTGGCCCATCGTGAGGGGACCGAGCACGAATCCCAGCTGCGCGTCGGGCTGCCTCGTGAACTCGACGAGGAACCGGAAGACACCATACAGCACAAGGAACAGCCCGGAGAGGAGGCCCTCCGGCCGCTTCTTCCTCGCCAGCAGGGACAGCACCGTGAACAGCACGATCCCCTCGAGGAACGCCTCGTACAGCTGAGAGGGATGGCGGGGATCCGGTCCGGCCCCCGGGAACACCATCGCCCAGGGCACGTCGGTGGTCCTCCCCCACAACTCGGGCTTGATGAAGTTCGCCATCCGACCGAGGAACAGGCCGATCGGCGCACCCACGGCCCCGAGGTCCGCCAGGCGCAGGAGGCTCACCTTCACCCGCCTCGAGATGACCCAGCCCGCGAGGAGCATGCCGACGAGCCCGCCGTGGAATGACATCCCGCCGTCCCACACCGCGAGCACGCTCGCCGGTTCGGCGAGGTACTGCCCGAGGTCGTAGAACAGGACGTACCCCAGCCTGGCGCCCACGAGCATGCCGACACCCGCCGCGAGGGCGATGTCGAGCACGTCGTACGGCTCCACGGGAAGCCGCCAGCGTCTCACGATCCTCCACAGGACGTATGCGGCGGCACCGAGCCCGACCACGTACGCGATCCCGTACCAGCGCAGGGCGAGCGGCCCGAGTTCGAGCAGTACGGGGTCTATGTCCGGATAGGGTATGGCGGCGAGCGGCATGGCGGCGAGCGCGTGGGTCATCTCCGGCTCACCTCACATCGCCTCGAGTCTGCGGATGCGCTCGTCGACCGGGGGGTGTGTCTCGAACAGCCGGTTGAGCGGGCCGCCGTAGTCCTTGAGAGGATTGTAGATGTACATCGACTCCGTGGCCTTGTTCGCCACGCGGAGCTTGTTCGGGTCCGACGCGATCTTGCGCAGCGCTCCCGCGAGGCCGGGAGGGTAGCGCGTGAGCAACGCGCCGCTCGCGTCGGCAAGGAACTCGCGCTTGCGCGAGAGGGCCATCTGGATGAGCACCGCGAAGATCGGAGCGAGGACGGCGAGCGCGACGCCGACGAGCGCGATGACCAGCCCCACTTGGCCGCCGTCACGGCTCGAGCGCCTCCTCCCGCCCCACCAGAACGAGCGGATCAGCCACTCAGAGAGCAGGGTCACCGTGCCGGCGAGCACCGCCGCGAGCGTCTGTACGAGGGTATCCCGGTTCTTCACGTGAGCGAGCTCGTGCGCGATGACCCCTTCGAGCTCGAGGCGGTCGAGCTTCTCCACGAGGCCGGTGGTCACGGCGATCGCGGCGTGCTCGGGGTCGCGCCCCGTGGCGAACGCGTTGGGCGCCGGGTCGTCGATCACGTACGCGTCGGGCACCGGCAGGCCCGCGGCGATGGCGAGCCCCTCTATCGTGTTCACGATGTAGGGCTCGCGCGACCTGTCCACCGGCCGCGCCTTCGATATGCGCAGCACGATGCGGTCCGAGAACCAGTAGGATCCGAACGCCATCGCGAAAGCGACGAGCAGCGCGAGGACGAGTCCGCCGAGCCCCCATCCGGTCGCCTCGCCGAACACCCAACCGATGAGCGCGACGAGCAGGATGAATCCCGCCATCAGGCCGACCGTGCGCCGGCGATTCGAGGCTATCTGGTCGTACACGTGTCCTGCCGGACCTTCCCGGATCCGAGACGTGCCGTGACCGGCCGCCGGCCGAGGCGGCCGAGGCCGTCCGGGCCGGGTCCCCGTATCAGAACGAGACCTCCACCGGTTCCCGCGCCTCGAGCTCGATCTCGAAGTACTCCCGCTCCGTGAACCCGAGCAGGCCGGCGAGCAGGTTGGCGGGGAAGCGCTGGATGGCGGTGTTGTACGTCATCACGGAGTCGTTGTAGAACTGCCGCGCGTAGGCGATCTTGGATTCCGTGCCGGAGAGCTCCTCCTGCAGCATCATGAAGTTCTCGTTCGCCTTGAGCTCCGGATACGCCTCGGCGACGGCGAACAGGCTCTTGAGCGTCTCGGAGAGCATGTTCTCGGCCTGGCTCTGCTCCCCGACGGTCTGCGCGCCGATCGCGCGGGTGCGTGCCTCGGTGACCTTCTCGAAGGTCTCGCGCTCGTGCGTCGCGTAGCCCTTGACCGTCTCGACGAGATTCGGGATCAGATCGTACCGACGGCGAAGCTGCACGTCGATCTGCGACCACGCGTTCTCGACCCGGTTGCGCAGGGTGACGAGGCGGTTGTACAGGCCGATGAGGCCTCCGCCCCCGATGAGAAGCACCAGCAGGAACAGACCGCCGCAGGCGGCGAAGAAGATGCCCATCCCGTTTCCCCTCTCCGGCGCCCGAGCGCCTCGCGTGGCATCATCACACCGATGATGAAGGTGTGCGGCCGTCGAATCAACCGGACGAGGAGCTGACGCTTGATACCACTCAAGGACGACAACCCCACCCGCGGTGTCCCATGGGTCACCGCGCTGCTCATCGTGCTCAACGTCGCCGTGTTCATCATGGAGTGGCGGATGGCCCCCGGCGAGCTGCAGGCGTTCATCTCCTCCTGGGCGTTCACGCCCGCCGACTTCCTCGCCGCTCCCACCGCGCCGCATCGGATCGCCACGGTCTTCTCGGCGATGTTCATGCACGCCGGACCGATACACGTGGGCGGCAACATGCTGTATCTGTGGATCTTCGGCAACAACATCGAGGACCGGATCGGCGCGCTCCCCTTCCTCGCGTTCTACCTCACGACGGGGGTCGCGGCCACGGCGGCTCAGACGCTGTCCGCGCCGGCGTCGACCGTACCGCTGGTCGGCGCGAGCGGAGCGGTCGCCGGGGTGTTGGCCGCCTACATCCTGCTCTATCCCCGCGCGGACGTGCTCACCGTCATCCCGATCTTCTTCTTCATCGAGATCGCGAGGATACCCGCCTACCTCGTGATCGGATTCTGGTTCCTGCTCCAGCTCGCCAACGGACTCGTGACGTTCGGCGCCGAGACCGTGCAGTCCGGGGGCACGGCATGGTTCGCGCACATCGGCGGATTCGCGGCCGGGCTGCTCCTGATCGCGCCGGTCGCGCTCTTCGGGAAGAAGGACGAGAAGCGGTCGGACCGGTAGCGGAGGGGGATCGTGGGTGCTGCCGGCCGACGTCCACCGCACCTGCGGTGCACGAGCGGTCCAGGCTACTTGCAGTCGACCTCTTCGAGGAACCGCTCGACGGTGTCGACGACACTCAGCTGCCTGCGGAAGTACTCGCAGTAGTGTTCGATCCGCTCTTCTTCCTCCGCGCTGAGGGTCGCAGCGCGGTACTCGACCCGTACCTCCGCCTCGATCTCGACCTCGCCGTCCTCGTTGATGAACTCGACGATCTCCGCGACGTCCTCGTCACCCTCGGCCGAGCGTTCGAGCAGTTCGGAGAGGTCGAGCGTGGTGATGAGCATCTGCGGCATCTTCGCGCTGATGGAGATCTCCGTGTCGCACCTGGGGCACGCGAAGACCACGTCCACGGACTCGGTGCCGTGGAACACGATGGAGGTGACGTCCTCGAGCTCGACCTCGACCGGTCCATGATTCGGGCAGATGACGGTGAATTCCATCTCGCCTCGCCTCCGAGAGAGATTCCTCTCCTACATTCTACATCGGCAGTAAAGGCTTCGGTCTTGGCTTCGGACTTCTGCTACCATCCCCAGCATGTCTCGTACCGAGACCGCTCCATCGACCGGCCCCACGGGCTCCGCCGGACTCCTGCGCGGGATGCGTCTCGGCATCCCGATCCTTCTCGGCTACCTACCCGTGGGCGCCGCGTTCGGGATAGTCGCCCACACCGCCGGGTTCAGCGTCCTGCAGGCATCCGCGTGCTCGGCGCTCGCCTTGGCCGGCGCGGGTCAGTTCGTCGGTCTGTCGCTCTTCGCCTCCGGCGCCGACCTCGCCTCCATCATCATCGCCACGTCGGTGGTGAACCTGCGATACGTCCTGTTCGGCGCCACGGTGGCCGCGTCCGTGCGCGGCACGCCCGCGCACGAGCAGGCGGCGCTCGCCTACACGCTGACCGACGAGACGTTCGCGATCAACATGAGCGACGTGCGGACGGGCCGAGCGACGACGGCCTCGATGACCGGCGTCGGGCTCGTTGCGCTCGTCGGCTGGGTCGTGGGTACCGCCGTGGGCGCGGGAGCCGCCGACCTGATCGGCGACCCCTCGGCCTGGGGCGTCCACTATGCGATGCCTGCGATGTTCACCGCGCTCGTCGTCGACCAGGCGACGGACATGCGCCACGTGCTCACCGGTCTGGTCGCGGCGATACTCGCCGTGGCCGGCATGCTCGTCCTGCCCGGCTCCTGGTACCTGCTGGTCGCGTCGATGAGCGCGGCCACCTTCGCGGCGGTGGTATGGCGATGAGCCCGCCGATCTGGTCAGTGGTCGTCGCCATGGGAGTCGCGAACCTCGTCATCAGGGTGCTGCCGTTCGCGGCGCTCTCCCGCGTGCGTCTTCCCGCGCCGGTCGAGCGCTGGCTCTCGTTCGTACCGGTCTCCGTGCTCGCCGCGCTGGTGGTCGGCGAGATCGCCCGGCCCGGCGGCGAGTGGATGCCGCCCCTCACCAACCCATACCTATGGGCCGCGGTGCCGACGGCGCTCGTGTACCTCCTCCGGCGCAGCTTCATGGGGGCCACGCTGACCGGCGTGGCGTCGTTCCTCCTGATCCGCTGGCTCATGGGCGGCTGAGGGTCGACGGGGAGCCGACGGATCGATAGGTGGCCGAAGACTCGACGAAGGGAGCTGATGGTATAGTCTCTGCGGCTCATGGCCCTCGGGTTCATCGTGGCTCCAGGCCCCCGGTGGATGCCACGATCCACGACCGCCCGACGACTTCTCGCGATCCCCGGAAGGAAGGGACACGTGGCGCACGTCAGACCGTTCCGCGGCATAGTCTACGCACACGACCCGGGCGAGGACATCTCCGACAGGACCGCCCCGCCCTACGACGTCGTCTCTCCCGAGCAGCGCGAGGAACTGATCGCGCGCGACGAGCACAACGTCGTCGCCCTCGAGTTACCGGAAGGCGCGCTCGAACCCTGTGCTCCGCACGATCGCTACGCGATCGGTCGCGAGCGTTGGCGTGAGTGGCGCGAGGCCGGTGTGCTCGTGGAGGACCGGGAGGCGCTGTACGTGCTCGAACAGCGCTTCGAGGTCGACGACCGCCGAGTGCGACGCCGTGCGCTGATCGCGGCGGTAGGACTGGAACCGTTCTCGGCCGGCGTGATCATCCCCCACGAGCGCACCCTGCCCAAGGCGCTCACCGACCGCCTCGACCTGCTCCGCGCCACCCAGGCCAACCTCTCGCAGGTGTTCGGGCTCTTCACCGACCCTTCGGGTCGCGCTTCCGACGTCATCCGAGAAGCAATCGCCGGCGAGCCGATGCTGCGAGCGACCGGCGAGGACGGCGCCGAGAGCAGGCTCTGGCGCATCGAGGATCCGGAAGACGTCGCCGCCGTCGAAGGAGCGCTCGCCGACCGGCGCATCTTCATCGCGGACGGCCACCACCGCTACACCGTGGCCCTCCAGTACCGGGACGAACGACGGCGACTCGAGCACGTGGACGGGGACGTGAGTGAGTACGCGAGTGAGGATGCCGGATCCGGCGGACAGCCGCGGCAAGGACCTCCCGCCTACGACTCCGTGATGATGGCGCTCGTGGACATGGAGGATCCGGAACTCGTCGTGCTCCCCACACACCGCGTGGCCGAAGCGCCCGGGAGATTCGATGCCGAAGACTTCCTGGGATCGCTGGCCGGGCTGTTCACCCTGACCGGGTTCGACGAGCCGGAGGAGGCCCTCGAGGCACTCCGCGCGCTCGATGATCTCGACCACACCGCCTTCCTCGTACGTCTCACGGCGAGCGGCAGGGTGTTCCTGGCGACCGAGCGAGACGACGTCGATCCCGCGGCGCGGATGCGAACGGAGGCCTCGGACGCTTGGCGGTCGCTCGACGTGGCGGTCCTCCAGGAGCTCGTCCTCGACCCACTCCTCGACATCCATCCCGACCGACCGGAGACCCTCGACCGCCTCACGTTCGTGAAGGGGTCGGACGCGGCGCTCGAGACGGACGAGGGGGACGTGGCGTTCCTGCTGAGGGCCACTCGGCTCGAGCAGCTGCGCGAGGTCGCGCTCGCAGGCGAGACCATGCCGCAGAAGTCGACGTACTTCTATCCGAAACTGCTCTCAGGATTGGTGATGCGCTCCGTCGAATGAGCGCGGGCGGGACCGGCCGACTCGCGTCCGGCCCGCCCGTCCCTCACGATCCGCGACGAGAGAGCGCGCCCGCCTTGATGCTGCGGATGAGCGCTTCGCGCTCGTCCACGGTCAGAGCCTCGTCCACGTCGCGGAGCGCCTGCACCCGCGCCGTGAGTGTCAGGGCGGCGGCCGCGCGATGCACAGCCAGCAGGAGACACGTGGTCGCGGCGGCGAAGAAGCCGAACCGGAGCAGACCCAGCGCGGACTCGGCATCCGTGTTCGGCGAACGTCGATGAACCACGATCACCCCTTCGTCGCGGCGGCGTCGCTCACCCGCGGACCGTGCTCGAGGAAGAACTCGCAGTGCAGACAGTTCTCCTTGATGGCCGCATCCCGATCCACAGATGGGTCCAAGAGCAGGGAGACATCGGTGCACACGACGAAACTCTCACGTTGACAATCTGCGAAAGCGCATTTCGTAGGACATCTATCCATGAACTGTATCGCGTGCGGACAGCGACTCCGCATCTCCTCGTCGCATCCGCGTTCTTCCCAGCACTTCGCCATATCATGCTCCCGGCTCGTCGACCCCGGACACGTCGCGGTCACTCGACCGCGCCGCGCCCTCCATGCAACGGACATCCCGCGGCCCAGACCGTCAGGGATGTGCCTGTCCGCCAATGCTAGCACGCGGCGTGCCCGGCAGGTCGAGGCTTGCTCACGCAGCATGACAGCACGAGACGGCCGTAGGAGCCCGCGTCCGCATGTCGAAAGGATGATGCATGACCCTACCGAGCCGAGACGCATATGACACCGTGGTCATCGGGGCCGGCCCCGCCGGCATCCTCGCTGCGCTCGAGGCCGCACGCGGCGGTTCCGTCCTGCTCTGCGACGGCTCCGAACTGCCTCGGGACAAGAGTTGTGGAGGGATGCTCAACGAGAGCAGCCGCCGGGTGTTGTCGAGATTCGGCGGACTGCCCGAGACGATCGTGCTCGACCCTGCTTCCGTGTGGTTCCGCTACCACGATTGGGACCGCGGGATCCTCAAGCCGACCCGTCTCGAGTTCACCAACGTCGACCGAGCGGGCTTCGACGCGTGGCTTCTCGGTCGGCTCCCGAAGAGCGTCGAGGTACGTGCCCGCTGCAGTCTCGATGCCCTCAACCAGACAGACGACCGGGTCGAGGTCGACATCCGGTGCCGCGGCGAGGAAGCGAGGATCACCTGCTCGCATCTCATCGGCGCCGACGGCGCCCGTTCGTCGACCCGGCGGCTGCTCGAGCGGGGAAGGGTAGCGACCTACGTCACGCTGCAGGACTTCGTGCGGCTCGAAGCGCCGTTGGAGCCCTGGTTCGACTGCATCTACATCCGTGGGATCGGCGACGCGTTCGCCTACGGCTACGTGGTCCCGAAGGGCGACACGGCGATCGTCGGCTCGGTCTTCTACCCGAGGACCAAGCGGCCCCATCTGCGTCACGACGAGGCGATCGAGACGCTTCGGCAGCGTTTCCCGCAGTTCGGGGATCCGGTCCGTCGCGAGGCGAGCGCGGCCCTCTCGGTGAGGAGTCCGGAGGACGTCGTCGCCGGAGCGGGGCGGGTCCTGCTCGCGGGAGAGGCAGGGGGGTTCATGTCACCGTCGTCGGGAGAGGGTATCTCCTATGCGCTCCGGACCGGCACGCTCGCCGGTCGCGCGACGGCGACCACGACCAACGACGGCGCGCTCACCGAGTACGAGCGCTCCACGGAGATGATCCGTGCCGACATCCGGCGCAGACTCCGCTTCCTGCCGGTGATGGAATCACGCCTGGGGAAGTGGGCCGCGGGATTCGTGCCCACACCTATCGTGAGCAAGATGACCGAGTACCTCTGAGCCGCGCGCTATCCTCCGCCGCTCCCCGCATCGTGATTCACGGGCGGCCTGACCAGGCTCTCGTGCGCCCTGCTCGGGGTGGGATCGACCTGCCCCTGGTACTTCGAGCCCAAGCCCGGCGTGCCGTAGGGACGTTCGACCGAGGTGGTCATCTGGAAGAACGAGACCTGGCCGATGGCCATCCCGGGAGTGAGCACGATCGGCAGGTTGGCGACGTTCGACAACTCCAACGTGAGCGTGCCCTCCCAGCCGGGATCGACGTATCCGGCCGTCGAGTGGATGAGCAGGCCCAACCGCCCGAGGGACGACTTGCCCTCGAGCCGCGCGACCACGTCATCGGGAAGCGCGATGCGCTCCTGCGTGGCCCCGAGCACGAACTCCCCCGGGTGCAGCACGAACGGTTCTTCCGCACTCGACTCGACCATCTCCATGAGTCCCGACTGTTCGCGGCTCGGATCGATGTAGGGGTAGCGGGAGTTGCGGAACACGCGGAAGCGGTTCGCGAGATGTACGTCCACGCTGGACGGCTGGATGTCGTCCGGATCCAGGGGTTCGATCCTGATGCGCCCGGCGAGGAGCGCTTCCTTTATCGACCTGTCGGAGAGGACCATCGTCGTCTACCCGATCACGCGCACTTGCTGTAGCCGCAGGCCCGGCAGACCATGCATCCGCCCTCGTGCTCGACCGCGCCGCCGCACTCGGGACACGCGCCCGAGAGGTAGTCGAGCGCATCCTCGTTCTTCGAGACGGCCGTGTTGTGCTCGCCGGTCTCGAACCATTCCACCGTGTGCTCGAGAGCGATGCCGACCGCGTCCGCGCACGAGAGGACCTTGCCTCCCTGCGCCCACGACGGGTTCGGACAGCGGATACCCCTGAGCTGCCGCACGATGGCGTCGGGGTCGACCCCTGCGCGCAGTCCCATCGAGACGATGCGCGAGAGCGCCTCGGCTTGAGACGCCGCACAGCCGCCCGACTTGCCCATCGAGGTGAATACCTCGCACAGGCCCTCTTCGTCCATGTTGATGGTGACGTAGACGTTGCCGCAGCCGGTCTGGATCTTCTCGGTCCGCCCCGAGGTGACCATCGGTCTCGGACGAGGCGCGATCTCCGCCCGGCTACCGGGCGCCGCCGTCACGGAAGCGGCGGGGGTCGTCGCGCCGGTCGTTCCTGCGGCCGCGCCGGTCGCCGCCCCTGCCTGCTTGCCGCCGTAGGACTTGCCCGTGGAGAGCACCTGGTTCTCCTTCGAGCCGTCACGGTAGATGGTGACGCCCTTGACACCGATCTCCCACGCGAGGTCGTAGACGCCACGGACGTCCTCGGCGGTCGCCTCGTTCGCGAAGTTGACCGTCTTGGAGACCGCATTGTCCACGTGCTTCTGGAACGCCGCCTGCATGCGGATATGCCACTCCGGCGTGACCTCGTGCGCGGTGACGAAGACATCCTGGATGTCCTCCGGCACCTCGTCGATACCGCGCACCGAACCGTGCTCGGCGATCATCGACATGAGCTCCGGGGTGTAGAAACCCTGTTGCTGCGCGATCTCCTTGAACAGCGGATTCACCTCGATCAGGCGATCGTTGTCCATGACGTTCCGCACGTAGCTCACGGCGAAGAGCGGCTCGATGCCGCTCGAGCAATCGGCGATGATCGAGAGCGTCCCCGTGGGTGCGATCGTCGTGACCGTCGCGTTGCGGAGGCGCATGCCGTCCGGCGAGTCGTAGATGGAGCCCTCGAAGTTCGGGAAGACGCCGCGCTCCTCGGCGAGCCCGACCGACGCGCGCCTGGCCTCGGCCTCGATGAAGCCCATCACCCGCTGACCCAGCTTGGTCGCGTCCTCCGAGTCGTACGCCAGCCCCAGCTTGATGAGCATGTCCGCCCACCCCATCACGCCGAGACCGATCTTGCGGTTCCCACGGGCGAGCTCGGCGATCCTATCGAGCGGATAGCGGTTGACGTCTATGACGTCGTCGAGGAAGCGGACCGACCGGTCCACCACGCCGGCGAGACGGTCCCAATCGACCGTCGGGACGCCGTCCCTGGTGGTCACGAAGCGGGAGAGGTTGACGGAACCCAGGTTGCACGCCTCGTAGGGCAAGAGCGGCTGCTCGCCGCACGGGTTGGTCGACTCTATGTCGCCCAGCTGCGGAGTCGGGTTGTCCCGGTTCATCCGGTCGATGAAGATGATGCCCGGATCGCCGGTGGCCCACGCCATCTCGACGATGAGCGTGTACACCTCGCGCGCGTCGAGCGAACCGGCCACCTCCCCGTCACGCGGGTTGATCAGATGGTAGTCCGTGCCGGCCTTGACCGCCTGCATGAAGTCCTCGGTGAGACCCACGGAGATGTTGAAGTTCGCGAAGTCCCCCTCGGCCTTGCACTCGATGAAATCGATCACGTCGGGGTGATCGATGCGCAGTACGCCCATGTTCGCGCCGCGGCGGGTCCCGCCCTGCTTGACGGCCTCTGTGGCCTGGTTGAACACGCGCATGAACGAGACCGGGCCCGAGGAGACGCCCTGCGTGGACTTGACCTGGTCACCCGAAGGCCGCAAGCGCGAGAACGAGAAACCGGTGCCCCCGCCGGACTTGTGGATGAGCGCGGTGTCGCGCACCGCCTCGAAGATGGACTCCATCGAGTCCTCGATCGGGAGCACGAAGCACGCCGACAGCTGCTGCAGTTCGCGGCCCGCGTTCATGAGCGTCGGTGAGTTGGGCAGGAAGTCGAGGGATGTCATCAACTCATAGAAGTCGCTCGCCACCTCCTCGACCGCGGCTTCGCCCGCACCGTACGCCGACTCAGCGGACGCGATGTCGCGAGCGACGCGCAGGAACATGTCCGAAGGCTTCTCGAGGGGGTTGCCCTCGGCGTCACGCTTGAGATACCGACGCTCCAGGACCTTCATCGAGTTAGGAGACAGCGTCTCGTCGATCACTCTCGAATACACGGTGGTCTCGTCTGTATCCCGCACTCGGAACCGCCTCCCAGGCACTCGAAGCCCCTCACCGGGCCCTTATCGGGGAGACCCACAGGCCGCGCCCCCCTCACAACATATAGCGATAGCGCCAGTCTATGCACCTACATCTTGTGTGTCAACGGCTCACGGACGAGCGGCGGGAAGAGGGGCGCGGAAGGTGGGAGCGTCCGGACGGGATGTGCTCCGGCCAGGAGGAACGGCCGCCCATCCGCCGGGACACGAGGCGACCGACATGCGACGACGCGGTCACCCACCGCACGTCGGTGGGTGACCGCGTCGAAGAAGACGGTCCCGGACGGCCTACACGGCCTCGACGCGCTGGACGTCGGGGACCTCCTGCTTGATGATCCGCTCGACGTAGTTCGTGAGGGTCATCTGCGACATCGGGCAGCCCGCGCACGCTCCCACCAGCCTCACCTTGACCACGCCGTCCTCGCCGACCTCCACCAACTCGACGTCACCGCCGTCCGCCTGCAGCGCGGGACGGACCTTCTGCAAGACGTCCTGTACCTGTTCCTTCATATCGCCACCTCCTGATCCCCCCACGCCCGCGTCTCAGCGAACGCGGTGGATCGGCATCGGGATCCTCGACACTCGCCAGAGCTTAGCACACGGCACGCCACCTGCGACGCGTGGACATCCGCGCCGCACGGAAAGAGCCGCGTGGTGTGTTCAGCGACGTCCTACTCTCCCACCTTGCGGCAGTACCATCGGCGCTGGAGGGCTTAACTTCCGAGTTCGGAATGGGATCGGGTG
>CAYOSP010000015.1:0-11733 GCA_964406675.1 uncultured Eubacteriales bacterium
AACTGTGATTCTGCAGTCTGCGTATTCCCGCATGTGCAGACTCGATCCTTCTGGATGATTCTACACCCACCACTCGCCACCTCGTGTCCCGCATGGTTATCCAGTCTGCATAAGCACGACAGCCCCGCCCCTACAGCCGGTCCAGCGGGCTCCGCACGCCCTGTCCTCCCTTGTTGAGCACGTGCGTGTAGATCATCGTAGTGCTCACGCTGTTGTGGCCGAGCAACTCCTGGATCGTGCGGATATCGTAGCCGCCTTCGAGCAGGTGCGTCGCGAACGAGTGGCGCAGCGTGTGCGGCGTCACACGCTTGTCGATCCCGACCCGCCGGGCACCGTCACGCACCGCCCGCTGGACGATCGTGGGGTGGATGTGATGCCTGCCTTCCTCGCCGGTCCGGATGTCCCGCCAACGACCTCGCTGGGGGAACACCCACTGCCAGCACCACTCCGACGAGGCGCTCGGATACTTGCGCTCGAGCGCGTCAGGCAGCGGCACGCGACCCCATCCAGCGCTTGAATCCGTCTCGTGGATGAGTCTCGCCCGACGGAGCTGCTCGCCCATCGGCTCGGTCAGGCTCGCCGGCAGCATCGTGAGCCGGTCTTTGCCGCCCTTACCACGCCGAACCGTGACTTCGCCGCGTGCGAGGTCGACGTCTTGGACGCGGAGCCGCAGGCACTCCATGAGCCGCAGCCCGCTCCCGTACATGAGCGACGCCGCGAGGACCACGTCGTCGGCGCAGCGGTTCGCTCGCATCGCGTCGAGCAGATCGCCCACTTCGTCCGGGGTGAGCACCACCGGCAGCCGGTCGGTGCGTCGCGCGCGGATCACCTTCCCCAGGTCACCGACCTCCCGGCCGAGCACGTGTCGGTACAAGAAGAGGATCGCCGACAACGCCTGGTTCTGCGTCGACGCGCCGACCTCCAGATCGACCGCGAGGTGCGTGATGAACGCGTTGATCTCGGGCTCGCCCATCTCCGCAGGGTGTCGGACATCGTGGAAATAGATGAACCGCTCGACCCAGCGCCGGTACGCCTTCTCGGTGCGCGGGCTGTAGTGGCGCGAGCGCAGGGCGGTCGTGAGCCGGTCGAGCAGTCTCGGCTCCCCGGACTCGGCATGCGGATACCCACCGGGAGGCAGAGCCCCGTCCGGCCGCCTCTTCGCTGGAGTCTCGGTACTGTCTCTCACCCGGCGTGGCTCCCCGCCTGTCGAGCTGTCAGCCTCCAGTGAAGCCGCCGGGGCTTAATCTCGTCTGACTCGGAGCCGACTACTCCCGCCAGTACTCCGGACGGTCGAGCGCGTCCGCGCAGCGCACGACACCCTTCACGGCACCGAGCGGTCCGGGATGCAGTCCGCGCACCATCCACGCGTCGGCATGCCGCTCGTCGATCGGATACGGCGCCTCGAACCCCCGCCGACCGGCGGGCTCGAAGCCGAACCGACGGTAGTACTCGGCATGCCCGAGGACGAAGACGAGCCCTACGCCCTCTTCCGCGAGCAGTCCCATGCCGCGCCGCACCAGTCCGCTCCCGACGCCGCGTCCCTGTGCGTCCGGGACCACGGCGAGCGGTGCGAGTATGGCCGCCCGTGGTGATCCGGAGCTACGGGGTCGCGATGCGGCCCCCGCCGCATCTTGACGGGCGGCGTCCTCCGCCTCGCACGGCGCGACGCTCGGCAGCACGTCAGGCGCCCTGTCGATCCGCGCGGCGGTGAAGAGCACGTGCCCGACGAGCCGTCTCGCCTCCCTCGCGATCAGCGAAAGCGACGGCCGAGCCGTCGCGTCGTCGAGTAGTGCACGGACGAGCTCGGCTTCTTCCTCCTCACCGAACGCCGCACGCTCGACGGCCGGCACCTCCTCGAGGTCGGCCTCACAGGCCCGGCTGATCCGCATCCGTCACGTCCCGAGCGACGCGGCCAGCCTCGGCGCGACCTGCTTCTTGCGGGAGAGTACGCCCTCCAGCCACACCGAGCCCGACGAGAGCGCCGGGCCCGCGCCGGCCCTCGCACCGGCGTCGCCGAACGTCTCGCCGAACGCACGCTCGGCGAGGCGGACGTTGCCCGCGGCGAGCAGTTCGGTGCCCTCGCGCATGATGTCGGTCACCATGAGCAGCGCGAGGTCCGCGCCGCGATCCGAGGCGAGGCGTGCGAGGCGAGCGCCGAGCTCGTCGCGGTGCCGCAGGACGCCCTCGGCGTCCACCGTCTCCAGCTGCGCGATCTCGATGAGGTGCTCGCCGAGACGATACTCCTTGAGGTCGGCGGTCACCGCGCGCTCCGCCGAGAACGGCGTACGCTCCTGCCTGGCGCGGAAGAGCTCCATCCCGAAGTCCTCGATGTCGAGCTCGAGCCGGCCGGCCAGACGTTCCGCCTGGCGACGGTCGAGCTCGGCGGTCGTCGGCGAACGCAGGATCACCGTGTCCGTGAGGATCGCGGCGAGCAGCGCGCCGGCGACGCCCCTCGGGATCTCGACGCAAAGCTCCTCGTAGCGGTCGGCGATGATGGTGGCCGTCGCGCCCACCGGCATGTTGAGGAAGAGCACCGGTCCCGCGGTCTCCACGTCGCCGACCCGATGATGGTCCACGATCTCGACGACCTCGGCCTGCTCGATCCCGGCCACCGACTGCGCGTTCTCGTTGTGGTCGACGAGCACCACCCGGCGCGGCCGGGAGCGGGCGATGTCGGTCCGGGTGAGGATGCCCACCAGCGAGCCCTCGCCGTCCACCACGAGCGCCTCGCGGTGCGGTGAGTCGAACAGGTCCTCGGCCACCTCGGAGAGAAGCGCCTCGGGCGACACCATGAGCACGTCGGTGGCCATCACCGCGCCCGCTCGCTCGCTCAGGTCGATGAGCCGCGCGGCCCCGTACGTGTCGTGCCGGGTCACGACCACCGCCGCGCCCTTCTCGCGCGCCGCCTCGAGCACCGCCTCCTCGGGCCGCAGCCCGCCGGTCACCACGAGGCACGCCACGCCCTCCTCGAGCGCCATCGGCTGGGTGCGCAGACGGTCGCCCACGATGAGCGTGTCGCCCGCCTTGAGGTAGCCGCGCATGGTGTCCGGCTCCATCGCGCCGATGAGCACGTCGCCCTCGAGCTCCATGCCGCCCTCGCCCGCGAGCAGCTCGCCGTCGAGCGTCTCCGCGAGCTGGGAGACCCGCACCGGCCGCTCGGCGAACCCGCGTATCGCGAAGTCCTCGACGTAGCGTCTCGCGAGCGTCTCCATCGTCACGATACCGAGCACCCGGCCGGATCCGTCGCCCGCCGCGCTTCCGTCCACGTCCCCGGACTCGGACTGCCCCACCACCGGCAGCGCCCGCACGCCGTGTGCGCGCATGAGCGCGCCGACGTCGGTGAGCACCGCGTCGGGATCGACCGTCACAGGATCGGTGCTCATGGCGTCGCGAGCCCTCACCCGCACGTGCTCGAGCGCCTCGGGCATCTCCAGACCGAACCGCTCGAAGAGCCACGCCGTCTCGGGAGGCGGCTCGCCGAGGCGCGCGGGCACGTAGACCTCGTCGGGGTCGGTCACGTTCTTCAGGTGCGCGTAGGCCACCGCCGAACAGATCGAGTCGTTGTCCGGGTTCTTGTGGCCGAACACCAGTACCGGTCCCATGTCAGGCGTCCTCCGGTCCCATGTCACGCGCCCCCCTCGTCCACCTTCGCGATCGGCGCGAAGCCGACGAGCAGCGTCTTCATGCCAGCCTCGTCGAAGTCCACCGTGAGCTTGTCGCCGTCCACTACCACCACGGTACCCTCACCGAACATCTTGTGTCGCACGAGGTCGCCCTTCGAGAAGGTCTCGGCCGCCTCGACGCCCGCGTCCGCGTCCGCCATGCCGCCCGCCATGCCGCCCGCCATGCCGCCCGCCGCGCCGCCTGCTCCGGCCGCGCGAGCACGTCCTGACCCGAACACGCGACCCTCGGGCTCGCCTCCACCCGCGCCACCCGCTCCGCTCGCTCCGCTCGCACCGCCCGCGCCGCCGGCCGTCCGGCCCGCCGCGGCACCGCGACCGGCCCCGCGTCCCACGCCCTCGTACCAGCCCGACGCGCGGTCGCGCGAGTACCCGCGGCCCAGCGCGGAGGTCGAGCCCGCGCCCTTGAGCGTGACGAGCTCCTCGGGGAGCTCCTCGATGAAGCGGCTCGGCCTGTTGTACTGTGGCCTGCCGAACAGGTTGCGCTGCGCCGCGTGCGCGAGATAGAGGCGCTCCTCGGCCCTCGTCAGCCCCACGTAGCACAGCCGCCGCTCCTCCTCGAGACCGCGCTCCATCGAGTTGGCGTGCGGGAAGATCATCTCCTCCATCCCCACGATGAACACCACCGGGAACTCGAGGCCCTTCGCGTTGTGCATCGTCATGAGCGTGACGGTGCGGTCGCCCATGTCGAGGTTGTCGATGTCGGTGCGCAGCGCCGCCCACTCCATGAAGTCCTCGAGTTCGGCGTCGTCGTGCTCGCGCTCGTACTCCTGCACCTGCCCGAGGAGCTCCTGCAGGTTCTCGATGCGCCCGACCGCCTCGCTCGTCCCCTCCGCCTCGAGCGCGTCGATGAGCCCCGAGGACACCATCACGCGCTCCACCCGGTCGGAGAGCGTCGCGCCCTCGAGCGTGCGGATCTCGTCGGAGAGCTCGACGAAGCGCTCCACCATCTTGCGCGGCCTCGTGGCGAGCAGGTCGTCGTCCTCGGTCGCCTCCCGCGCCGCCTCCAGCAGCGGGATCTCGCGCTGGGCGGCGTGCGTCTGCAGCTTCTCGACCGTCCCGCGGCCGATCCCGCGCTTCGGCGTGTTGACGATGCGCGCCACCGACACGTCGTCGGCCGGGTTGACCGCGAGGCGCAGGTACGCGAGCGCGTCCTTGACCTCCGCGCGCTGGAAGAAGCGCACCGAGCCGACGATCTGGTACGGCGTCCCCGTGCGCAGGAACACGTTCTCGATCGTGCGCGACTGCGCGTTGGTACGGTAGAAGACGGCGAAGTCCGAGTACGAGCGTCCCTCGTCGCGAAGCAGGCGCTCGACCTCGCTCACCACGAACCGCGCCTCGTCGCGCTCGTCCGTGGCCGCGTAGCGGGTGACCGCCTCGCCCTCGACGTTCTCGGTCCAGAGCGCCTTCTCCGTCCGGTCCTCGTTGTGCGCCACCACCGCGTCGGCGCAGGTGAGGATCGTCTTCGTCGAGCGGTAGTTCTGCTCGAGCTTCACCACCCGCGCGTCGGGGAAGTCCTCCTCGAACTCGAGGATGTTGCGGATGTCGGCGCCGCGCCAGCCGTAGATCGACTGGTCGTCGTCGCCCACCACCATGAGGTTGTGGTGGTCCTCGGCGAGCCTGGCCACCAGGTGGTACTGCGCGTGGTTGGTGTCCTGGTACTCGTCGACGTGGACGTGCCCGAAGCGACGCTTGTAGTGGGCGAGCACGTCGTCGCGCTCCCGGAAGAGCCGGTCGGCCTGGAAGAGCAGATCGTCGAAGTCCATCGCGTTGGAGCGCAGCAGCAGGCGCTGGTAGGCCTGGTAGCACTTCGCCACGCGCTCGCCCATGAAGTCGGTGTTGGCCGCCTCGAACCGCGCCGGGCCGATGAGCTCGTTCTTCGCGTCCGAGATGCGGTGCGCCACCATCGCCGCCGGGAAGCGGTCCTTCGCGTAGCCGAGGTCGGCGATCACGCTGCCGAGCGCGCGCTTGCGGTCGTCGTCGTCGTAGATGGTGAACCCGCGGGCGAACCCGATCTTGTCTCCGTCGGCACGCAGGATCCTCGCGCACATCGCGTGGAACGTGCTCACCCACATGCGCTCGGCCTGCGCTCCCACGAGGGCGCCCAGGCGCGAACGCATCTCCTGCGCCGCCTTGTTGGTGAAGGTGATCGCGAGGATGCTCTCCGGAGCGGCACCGCGCTCCTGCACGAGGTAGGCGATGCGATGGGTGAGCACGCGCGTCTTGCCGGAGCCGGCGCCGGCGAGCACGAGGAGAGGTCCCTCGGTGATCGTCACGGCGTCGCGCTGGGCGGGATTGAGTCCTTCGAGCAGGGAGGTCATGGGGACCCAGTGTAGCCAGTGGCAGGCGCGGATTCCAGCGCCGCGGACGGCTGCGGACGGTGACGCCGCTACTTGACGAACTTGATCATCGAGAAGCCGGAATCACCCATATCGCCGAGGCAGGAGTCATGCACCACGACGGTCTCGCCGCCCCGGTGCTGGGTGTTCCCACACTTGTCGCACACCCAGAGACTGCATACGTCGCAGTGGCCGAGCAGTTCGGGGTTCGGCGCGCCGCAGTGGTTGCAGAACCGCCTGCGGATCCCGTGCGTCCGGTGCGCCTTGTGCGAGTCGTGTGGCCCTTGCACTGCATACCCCCGTCGGTGCGGACGTCGCTTCCGGCCTGCGTCGCTCCATCCTCGAGTGGCGTCAGGCGATCTCGCGCCCCACGGACGCAGCCACGGGTGTTAGTTCGCGCATGAGGTTCCTGAATCCTTCTAAATCGAGCGACTGCGCCCCGTCGGAGAGCGCCTCCCGCGGTCGCGGATGCACCTCGACCATGAGACCGTCCGCGCCCACCGCGACCGCCGCCCGGCTCACCGCGGTCACCATGTCCGAGTGGCCCACGGCGTGCGACACGTCCACCACCACCGGCAGGTTCGACAGCTTGTGCACCACCGGCACCGCCGAGATGTCGAGCGTGAACCGGGTGGCCGTCTCGAACGTGCGGATGCCGCGCTCGCACAGGACCACGTTGGGGTTGCCGCCCATGGTGAGGTACTCGCTCGCGAGCAGCCACTCCTCGATCGTGGCCGCCATGCCGCGCTTGAACAGCACCGGCTGATGGCTCTCCGAGGTCTCGGCGCCGATGCGTTTGAGCAGCGCGAAGTTCGCCATGTTGCGGGTCCCGATCTGCAGGATGTCGATGTAGGAGGCCACGAGCGACACCTGCTCGGCTTCGACGACCTCGCTGATGGTGAGCAGGTCGTATCGCTCCGCGGCCTCGGCGAGCAGTTCGAGCCCCTGCTCCTCCAGGCCCTGGAACGAGTACGGGGAGCTGCGGGGCTTGAACGCGCCTCCTCGCAGGATGCGCACGCCCGCCTCCTTGAGCGCGGCCGCCACCTCCATCAGCTGGTCGCGGCTCTCGACCGAGCAGGGTCCGGCGATGAGCGCGACCGGGCCGGCGGTGGTCACCGCGCCGTCCGCGCGGGGCCGGGGGGTCGGGGCCTCGGTGCTCATGAGCCGCTCAGAGCTCCTTCATGACCTGCAGGATCACGTCGTAGATCCCGCGCAGATCGTCGTCGAACAGCGGGCCGTCGTTCACGCTCGCGAGGTGCTCGAAGATCTGCTGCTCGCGCTTGGGATCGTAGAGCGGCTTGTCGACGACCGGCTTGAGCTCGCGGATGGAGAGCGAGAGCCGCGCGCGCTCGTTGAGCAGGCGCACGACACGCTCGTCCACGGAATCGATCTCCGCGCGCAGCTCGGTGATGCGTTCGACCGCGTCCTGCGGCTCGACGCCTTCGATCCCGCGGTCCTGCTCGTCCGCCATCTCGCTCACTCCTTCGGTCACTCCCACTCTATCGTGCCGGGCGGTTTCGACGTGATGTCGTAGGCGACGCGGTTGATGCCGTCCACCTCGTTGATCACGCGGTTCGAGATGGTCGCGAGCAGTTCGTGCGGCAGGCGCGCCCAGTCCGCGGTCATGGCGTCCGCCGAGGCGACCGCGCGGACGATGATGGGGTGCGCATACGTGCGCTCGTCGCCCATCACGCCCACCGAGCGGATGTCGGGCAGGACGGCGAAGTACTGCCACACCTCCCGCTCGACGTCCCAGCGGTGGATCTCCTCGCGCACGATCGCGTCCGCGCGGCGCAGCAGGTCGAGCCGCTCCGCCGTGACCTCGCCGATGATGCGCACCGCGAGTCCCGGTCCCGGGAACGGCTGCCGGTGCACGATCTCGTCCGGCAGTCCGAGCTCGGTGCCGACCGCCCGGACCTCGTCCTTGAACAGGTCGCGCAGCGGCTCGATGAGGTCGAAGTGCACACCCTCGGGGAACGGTATGAGATTGTGGTGGCTCTTGATCTTGGCCGACTTCTTCGACGTGCCCGACTCGATCACGTCCGGGTACAGCGTCCCCAACGCGAGGAACCCGACGCCCTCGAGTTTCTGCGCCTCCTCGAAGAAGACCCTCCAGAACTCCTCGCCGATGATCCGTCGCTTCTCCTCCGGATCCGTCACGCCCGCGAGCAACCCGAGGAAGCGCTCCTGCGCCTCGACGTGCACGAGGTCGACACGGAACCGGTCGCGGAACACCCGGATGACCTCGTCGGCCTCCTCGTGACGGAGCAGGCCGTGGTCGACGAACACGCAGGTGAGCTGGTCACCGATCGCGCGGTGCACGAGCGCGGCCACCACCGACGAGTCCACGCCGCCGGAGAGCCCGCAGATCACGCGCGCGTCGCCCACGCGCTCGCGGATCGCCTCGGTGTGGTGCTCGATGATGTTGACCATCGTCCACGTGGGCGGGATGCCGGCCACGTCGTAGAGGAAGTGCCGCATCACCTCCATGCCGTGGGTCGTGTGCATGACCTCGGGGTGGAACTGCGTCGCGTAGAGCTTACGCGCCGGGTCCGACATCGCCGCCACAGGCGTCGTCTCGGTGCGCGCGGTCGCGGTGAAGCCCTCGGGCGCCCGCCCCACGCTGTCGCGGTGGCTCATCCATACCTGCTGATCACGAGGCAGATCGTCGAAGAGCGCGTCATCGGGTTCGAGCACCTCGAGGGACGCGTACCCGTACTCGCCGACGTCGGTCTTGGGGACCTCGCCGCCGAGTTCGAGCGCCATGAGCTGCATGCCGTAGCAGAGACCGAGGACCGGGATCCCCATGTCGAACACGGCCGGGTCCATTCGCGGGGCGCCTTCCGCGTACACGGAGGCGGGCCCCCCGGAGAGCACGAGCGCCGCCGGGTCCCTCTCGGCGAGCTCCTCGACGATGATGTCGTGCGGGACGATCTCCGAGTACACCTTGCACTCGCGCACGCGGCGCGCGATGAGCTGCGCGTACTGGGCGCCGAAGTCCACGACGAGCACCGTGTGCTCGCGGTCGTGGCGCGGCGTGGCGCCGGGAGTCGTCTCGCCCACCGTCCCGGTGGCCCTGTCGTCCGTCACCGGCGCCGCCTAGCCGCCCATCCCGACACGCTGCTCGCGCTGCAGCGTCTTGCCCTCGGACTGGACGGACGGCGCGATCATGACCTCGGCCTTCTGGAAGGTCTTGAGGTTCTCGTAACCGCACGTGGCCATCGAGGTCCTGAGCGCGCCGAAGAGGTTGAGCGTGCCGTCGTTCTCGTGCGCGGGACCGAGGAGGATGTCCTCGAGCGAGCCCTTCACGCCCGCGCGCACGCGCGTGCCGCGCGGCAGTTCGGAGTGGAACGTGGCCATGCCCCAGTGGTACCCGCGTCCCGGCGCCTCCTCGGCCGAGGCGAGCGGCGAGCCGATCATGACGGCGTCGGCGCCGCATGCGACGGCCTTGGCGATGTCGCCGCCGGTGCGCATCCCGCCGTCGGCGATGACGTGGCAGTACGTGCCGGTCTCGTCGAGGTGGCGCATCCGGGCCGCGGCGGAGTCCGCGATCGCGGTGGCCTGCGGCACGCCGATGCCGAGCACCTGACGGCTCGTGCAGGCGTGGCCCGGACCGACTCCCACGAGCACGCCCACCGCGCCGGTGCGCATCAGGTGCAGCGCGCCCTGGTAGCTGCAACAGCCGCCCACGATGACGGGCAGGTCCACATCGCGGATGAACGCGTTGAGGTCGAGCGGCTCGTCGAAGCTGGACTTGTGCTCGGCCGAGACGACGGTGCCCTGGATGACCAGGACGTCGAGACCGCCCTCCACGGCCGCGTCGATGTACCTCTCCACGTTCTGCGGGGTGAGGCTGGCCGCGGCGAGGATGCCCGCGTCCTTCATCTCCTTGATCCGCTCGGTGATGAGCTCGGGCTTGACCGGCTCCTGGTAGATGGCCTGCATCTTCCCGGTGGCTTCCTCCGGCGAGAACGAGGCGATCTCCTCGAGCTTCGCGGCCGCGTCCTCGTAGCGGGTCTGGATGCCTTCGAGGTTGAGGACCGCCATGCCGCCGGAGCCGCCCATCGTCACCGCGAAGTGAGGATCGACCACGCCGTCCATCGCGGACGCGAGCACCGGCAGGTCGAGATGATAGCTGCGGCCCCGGAAATCGAAGTCCCACGTGATGTCGACGTCGCGGGGGTCGCGGGTCCGGCGCGACGGCACGATCGTGACGTCGTCGAAGCCGTAGCCCTGTCGCGCGGTCTTTCCTCGGCCGATCTCGACTTCCATGCTGCCTCCCGCTCGCTCGAACCTCTCCGGACCGACGCCTCGCGCTTCAGCAGACCCCTGGAGTGCGGTTCCCGGTATGCGAAAGACCAGGCAGCCGACCCCTCGTAGCAGGGTCCTTGCGGCTTCCTGGCCCGTCTCGTGCTGCGATGGATATCGTCACTGGAGACTCCGCGGGGCGCGGGGTGGGACAAGCCTAGCCCAGGCCCCAGGGGGTGTCAAACAGGCGCACGGACAGGCGCGCGAGCCTGCGACAAGAGGGCGAGAAAGCTGTGACAGACGAGCCGTTCGGAGGTAACATCCGTGGCATGACAGCATCGCATCGTAGTCATCCATCGTCGCCTCGACTGCTGTCCGGACCGCGTTCCGCGGTCTCGGCCGTCCTCGCCTTCGCGGCCCTCGCCGCGCTCATCCTGGCCGCTCCCGCTCCGGCCCTCGCCGAGCGCGTCTTCATAGATCCCGGACACGGCGGCCGCTACCCGGGAGCCGTGTACGCGGGACTCCGGGAGGCCGACGTCAACCTCTGGCTCGCTCTGCAGACCCGCGCCGCCCTCGTCTCGCGCGGACACGACGTCGCGATGAGCCGCACGGACGACAGCACGGTGGGAGGCGGGATCGCCCGGCCCGCCTGGCACTGGGACGACGACGGGGTCCACTTCCGCACGTGCGACGCCGCATGCAGCCACGACGCCCCCATCTCCGACCTGCAAGCGCGCTGCGACATCGCCAACCGCTGGGGAGCGGACGTCTTCATCTCGATCCACAACAACGCGGGCGGATCCACGGCACGCGGCACCGAGACCTACCACGACTTCGACGGGGAGGACGGCATCGAGCTCTCCCGCGACCTCGCTCAGGCCGTGCAGGACGGCGTGGTCTCCAGGGCGGGGACGATCGACCGCGGGGTGTTCGAGGTCGGCTTCTACGTGGTGCGCTGGTCCAACATGCCCGCCGTCCTCGTGGAGGTCGGCTTCCTCTCCAGCTACTCCGATCGCGCTCTGCTCACCAGCCCCTCCTTCCGCTCCTCGGTCGCGCAGGGGATCGCCGACGGCGTCGACCGCTTCCTCACCGGCGACCCCTTCCGGCCGCTCCACGAGCGCCTCGCCGGGGCGGACCGCTACGCGACCGCCGCCGAGGTGTCGGCGAAGGGCTGGCCCGGCGGGGCCGACACCGTGCTGCTCGCCTCGGGCGAGGACTGGCCGGATTCCCTCGCCGCCACCCCGTTGTCGAAGCGGCTGGACGCGCCGGTCCTGCTCACCCGCACGGATTCACTCCCCGGTCCCACGGCGGACGAGATCGCCAGACTGCGACCGGAGCGGGTGATCGTGCTCGGCGGCACCGGCGCGGTGAGCGCCGTCGTCGCGGAGGCAGTCGCTGAGGCGGCCGCGCTCCCACCCGAGGTGCCGCCAGCCGGCACCCGCGACACCTCGTCCACGCCGACGACC
>CAYOSP010000015.1:11833-43670 GCA_964406675.1 uncultured Eubacteriales bacterium
TCCACGCCGACGACCGAGACGCCTCCCGCGCCGTCGATCGAACCGGGGCTGCAGCGGATAGCCGGCGTCGACCGGTACGAGACCGCGGCCCTCATCGCCGAGGCGATCGGGCTGTCCGCGCACGACCGCGTCTTCCTGGTCTCGGGCGAGATGTATCCCGACGCGCTGTCGGCCTCCTCGTACGCGGGCATCTCGGGGACGCCGATCCTCATGACGCGCACCGGGTTCCTGTCGCCGCCCACCGAGGGCTTCCTCGATCGCCGCGCCACCATGACCGGCGGGCCGCACGTCGTGGTCGTCGGAGGTGCGGGCGCGGTGAGCGACGAGGTCGTCTACCGTGTCGACGAGCGCTTCGGCGACGTCCAGCGCCTGTGGGGCTGGGACCGCTACGACACCAACCTGGCGGTCCTGCGCGCCTACTGGCCGACCATCGACCTCGAGCCGCTCGTGGCCACCGCCGAGGACTACCCGGACGCCCTGGTGGCGGGCGCCCTCGCCGCCAAGCGTCGACAGCCGGTGCTCCTCGTCGGACGCGGCTACCTGCCCGCGCGCCACCGCGAGATGCTGATGAACGAGGCGGACCGGTTCGACGGGTTCACCATGATCGGCGGGGACGGTGCGGTCTCGAAGACGATGGACTGGCAGCTCGCGAAGGCGATGCGCTGAGCCGCCCCCTCCCGATACGCTGAGCCGTCGCGATCGACCGGATGGACGCCGTACCCGGGCGCTCCCGCTCCGGAGCGCACGCTACAGGTTGAAACGGAAGATGATCACGTCGCCTTCCCGCACCACGTAGTCCTTGCCCTCCACCCGCAGCTTCCCCTCGGCGCGGGCTCCCGCCCAGCCGCCGAGGCGGTCGAACTCCTCGAAGGAGACGACCTCCGCCTTGATGAACCCCCGCTCGAAGTCGGTGTGGACCGCGCCCGCCGCCTGCGGGGCGGTCGTCCCGACCGGGATCGTCCACGCCCGTGCCTCCTTCGGACCGCCCGTGAAGAAGCTCTGCAGCCCGAGCAGCCGGTACGCGGCGTGGACGAGCGAATCGAGACCGGGCTCCTCGAGTCCCAGGCTGTCCAGGTACTCCTCGCGCTCCCCCTTGTCCAGCTCGGCGAGCTCCGCCTCGACCTTGGCGCTGATCGGCACCGGGGTCTGCCCGTCGAACCCCGGCAGGTCGGCGTGCAGGCCGTCCTCGTCGACGTTGGCGACGTACAGCATCGGCTTCATCGTCAGCAGGTGCAGGTCACGGAGGTGCTCGCGCTCCTCGTCGGTCATCTCCATGCGCCGCGCCCGATGCCCCTCGGCCAGCCATTCCCGGACGCGCTCCACCGTCGCGAGCTTGCCGGCGAGGTCCTTGTCCTTCTTCGACTGCTTCTCGAGGCGCGGGACGGCCCGCTCCGCGGTCCCGAGGTCGGCGAGCACGAGCTCCGTGCGGATCGTCTCGACGTCGCTCACGGGATCGACCCCGCCGTCCACGTGTACCACGTCGGGGTCCTCGAAGAAGCGGACGACCTCCGCGATGGCGTCGGCCTCACGGATGTTGGCGAGGAACCGGTTGCCGAGCCCCTCCCCCTCGCTCGCGCCGCGCACGAGCCCGGCGATGTCGCGGAACTCCACCGCCGCCGGCACCGTCGTCGCCGAACCCTCGAGCTCGGCGACACGCTCCAGCCTGCGATCGAGCAAGGGGACCATGCCTACGTTCGGCTCGATGGTGCAGAACGGGAAGTTGGACGCTGCCACTCCGCGCTCCGTGAGCGCGGTGAACAAGGTGGACTTGCCGACGTTGGGCAGGCCGACGATGCCTATGCTGAGTGCCAAGAAGGGCCTTCCGACGTGTACCGGACGGGATGCTTGGGGTACCGTTGTACCTCATCCGGGCGCGGAACGCATCCCGACACATCCGCTACGCCCGGCAGCGTCCGCTCGACGACCGGCAACGTCGACCCGGCGCCCGGCTGCGGAGGTGCCACGCATGCGGATCGGCATGTTCGCCGACATGTACAAGCCGTACACCAGCGGCGTGACGGTCTGGATCGACGTCCACAAGCGCCGCCTCGAGCGGCTCGGTCACGAGGTCTTCGTGTTCACCTTCGGGGACCGCGAGCACGTCGACGACGAGCCCGGCGTCATCCGCTCGCCGGGCCTCGACATCGGCGACACCGGGGCCAACCTCGCCCTCGGGTTCTCGGAACGGGCGCGAGAGCTGTTCGACACGCTCGACGTCGCCCACGTGCATCACCCCTTCCGCAGCGGCAGGCTCGTGGTCAAGCACGTCAGGCCGCTCGGCGTGCCGGTCGTGTTCACCAACCACACCCGCTACGACCTGTACTCCGACGTCTACGCGAGCTTCGTCCCGAAGGGGATCCGCCACTGGTGGATCGCGAGGTCCCTGCGTGAGCTCACCGCGGACGTGGACCTGGTGCTCTCGCCGTCCGAGAGCATCAGGCACTGGCTACTGGAGGACATGGGGGTCGAGGCCCGCGTCGAGGTGCAGCCGAACGCCGTGGACACGGAGCCGTTCCGGGAGCCCGGTCACGCGATGCGCAAGAGCGACCTCGGCATCGAGAACGACGCGGTGCTCGCCTGCTACCTGGGCCGCCTCGGAGAGGAGAAGCGGCTCGACGCGTTGTTCGACCGCTACCTCGAGGTCACGGGGCGCTCCCGGCGTGCCGCGCTCGTGCTCGTCGGCGAGGGTCCGCTGCGCGAGCGGCTCGAGAAGCGAGCGCGCGAAGGCGGAGCGGCGTGGTGCACCGAGTTCACCGGCCCAGTGCCCCACGACCGGGTGCCCGGCCACCTCGCCTCCGCGGACCTCTTCGTATCCACATCGATGAGCGAGGCCCACCCGCTCACCGTCCTGGAGGCGATGGCCGCCGGCCTCCCGCCGGTGGTGTGCGACGGACCGGGGATGCGCGACACGGTCACCGATGGTGTCGACGGCCGCGTGGTGGCGCCGGACGACCGGACGGCCTTCGTCGAGGCCTGGGTCGGTCTGGTCCGCGACGCGGACGAGCGTGCCCGCATGAGCGCGGCGGCCGCCGAGACCGCGGTCGCCTACGACATCCGCCCCGTGACCGACCGACTGGTGGAGCGCTACGAGTCGCTCACATCCTCGGGCTGATCGCGCGGATGAGACCGATCAGACCCCAGGCGACGAGTGCGTAGACCACCATCGCGAGCAGTACGCTCCACTCGAAGTGAGCGCCTTCTACCTGCTGGGCCGGGAAGACCGCCTCGAACGGCGCCATCAGCGGCGCGCTGATCCCGTAGACCAGTTCGACGAACCCGGCCTCGGGATTGGCTCCGAACAGCTTCAGCGCGAAACGGAACCCGAGTATGGCCTCGATCACGCCGAGGAGCCACCCGATGACCTGGATCGCGATGCCCTCAGCCGATCTGCGGGGCTGATTCGCCGCGTGGCGGCCTTGCCGGCTTTCCGTGTCCGTCTCCATGCCGTCCTCATCCCTCTCGCTGTGCTTCGCTCGCACCCGTACGGTCGCCAGTGTTCTTACCCCGAGCGCTGGAAAGGCCTTCGTCGCCGCACAGCATCGGGTGCGCCCGGACAGCGCTGGATCCCGGCCGCGATGCGCGGCCGGGATCCAGTGAACGCAGGGTATCGGTGCTCTGGCGCCTTCGCCGACGAACGGGCTACATCATGCCCATGCCGCCGCCCATGCCGCCGCCCATGGCCGCCGCGGCCGCGGCGGCGTCGTTCTCCTCGGGGATGTCGGCGATCGTGGTCTCGGTGATGAGGATCAGCGCCGAGATCGACGCGGCGTTCTGCAGCGCCGAACGGGTGACCTTCACCGGATCGATGACGCCCATACTCATGAGGTCGCCGTACTCGCCGGTCGCGACGTTGAGACCGTAGCCCTTCACGTCCTCGTTGCGGATGCGCTCCACCACGACCGATCCCTCGAATCCGCCGTTCGACGCGATCATCTTGAGCGGCTCGCCGAGCGCTCCGCGGATGATCTTGACGCCGATGGCCTCCTCCTCGGAGACCTCCAGATCGTCGAGCACCTTGGACGCGTCGACGAGCGCCACACCACCGCCGGACACGATGCCCTCCTCGACCGCCGCGCGGGTGGCCTGCAGGGCGTCCTCGATGCGGTGCTTCTTCTCCTTGAGCTCGACCTCGGTGGCCGCGCCGACCTTGATGACGGCGACACCGCCGGAGAGCTTCGCCAGGCGCTCCTGGAGCTTCTCGCGGTCGAAGTCGGAATCGGAGTTCTCGATCTCGCTCTTGATCTGGCTGATGCGCCCGGTGATGTCGTCCTCGGAGCCGGCACCGCCGATGATGACGGTGTCCTCCTTGGTGACCTTCACCTTCTCCGCGCGACCGAGCATCTCGATGCCCACGCTGTCCAGCTTGATGCCCAGCTCCTCGCTGATCATCTGACCGCCGGTGAGGATCGCGATGTCCTCGAGCATGCGCTTGCGGCGATCGCCGAAGCCCGGCGCCTTGACGGCGACGGAGGTGAAGGTGCCGCGCAGCTTGTTCACGACGAGCGTGGCGAGCGCCTCGCCCTCGACGTCCTCCGCCACGATCAGCAGCGGACGACCGGCCTGCATGACCTTCTCGAGCAGCGGCAGGAGGTCCTGGATGTTGCCGATCTTCTGGTTGGCGACGAGGATGTAGGGGTCCTCGAGCACGGCCTCCATGCGATCGGGGTCGGTGATCATGTAGGGCGACACGTAGCCCTTGTCGAACTGCATGCCCTCGACGGTCTCGATATCGATGCCGAAGGTCTGCGACTCCTCGACGGTGATGACGCCGTCCTTGCCGACGACCTCCATCGCCTCGGCGATCTTGTCGCCGATGGCCTCGTCCGCCGCCGAGATGGAGCCCACGTGCGCGATCTCGTCGCGGTCCTCGATCTCCTTGGCGTTCTCCTTGATGCGCTCGACCACGGCCTCGACCGCCTTCTCGATGCCGCGCTTGATGGCGAGCGGGTTGGCGCCGGCCGCGACGTTGCGCAGACCCTCGCGCACGATGACCTGGGCGAGCAGGGTGGCGGTGGTGGTGCCGTCACCGGCGACGTCGTTCGTCTTGGTGGCGACCTCCTTCACGAGCTGGGCGCCCATGTTCTCGATCTGCTCCTCGAGCTCGATCTCCTTGGCGATGGTGACGCCGTCGTTCGTGATGGTCGGTGCGCCGAACTTCTTCTCCAGGACCACGTAGCGGCCCTTGGGACCGAGCGTGACCTTGACGGCGTCGGCGAGCTTGTTGACGCCCGCCTCGAGACCCCGTCGGGCCTGGTCGTCGAAGGTGATCTTCTTCGCCATGTCTCCAGTTCTCCTTCCTCGGATGCTTCCGCGTACGACGTTCGTCGATCGACGACCCCTCGGGTCGCGTCGACCGTGTCACTCGACGATCGTGCTACTCGACGATCGCGTAGATGTCGTCCGCCTTCATGATCATGTACTCTTCGCCCTCGACCTTGACGTCCTGGCCGCCGTACTTGCCGTAGATGACGACGTCGCCGACCTCCACGTCGATCGGCATCCGCTCGCCGTCCTCGTTGAGCTTGCCCTCGCCCACGGCGATGACCTCGCCGCGCTGCGGCTTCTCCTTGGCGGTGTCGGGGATGACCAGACCGGACTTGGTCTGCTCCTCCGCCTCACTGGGCTTGACGATCACACGATCGCCCAACGGCTTGAGTTTCATGCTTCCCTCCTGCTGTACGAGTGTGGACCATTACCTGTTCACTTCGTCCCGGGGCGATGCGTGGTGAGCGCGGATGTCGCGCCGGTGACCCGCATCGATCCCCCGCTCGGTGTACATACCCTTCACCGAGCGCGTTTAGCACTCCATCACAGAGAGTGCTAACCACCTCGGGATTGTAGTAAGGAGGTCCGGGATGCGCAAGGGGTAAACGAGGATATCTGATGCACAGACACTCAGATACCCGAACCGCGGCGGCTCAGGCGAGCGCCATGTCGGGGATCGCGTCGGCGTCGAGATCGAGGAGCTGGCCGGCGGCGAGGCGGAAATGCGCCGCGGCGGCGATCATCGCGGCGTTGTCGGTGCAGAGTCCCAGCGGCGGCACCGACAGGCTGACGCCCTCCGCCTCCAGCGCCTCGCGCAGCGAAAGGCGCAGCTTCGCGTTGGCGGCCACCCCTCCGGCGAGGCTGAACGTGTGCACGCCGGTCTGCTTCGCGGCGCGCACCGACTTCGCCACCTGCACGTCGACCACCGCCTGCTCGAACGACGCGGCCACGTCGGCCGGGTCGGGCGTGCGGCCGGCCTCCTCCTCCTTGCGCAGGTAGGTGATCACTGCCGTCTTCAGCCCGGAGAGCGAGAACGTGAAGTCGCCCGAGTGCATCATCGCGCGCGGGAAGTCGATGGCCGCCGGATCCCCATCCTCGGCGAGCCGGCTGATCGCCGGACCGCCCGGATAGCCGAGCCCGAGCGCCTTGGCGACCTTGTCGAACGCCTCGCCCGCCGCGTCGTCCAGGGTCTTCCCGAGGACCCGATACTCGCCCCAGTGCGGCACGTGCACCAGGAACGTGTGACCACCCGAGACCACGAGCGACACGAACGGCGGCGAGAAGTCCGTATCCGCGAGCAGGTTGGCGAACATGTGGCCCTCGAGGTGGTTCACCCCCACCAGCGGAAGGCCGGTGGAGAACGCGAGCCCCTTCGCGTACGCGACGCCCACCACAAGGGCGCCCACGAGCCCCGGACCCTGCGTGACGGCGAGCGCGGTGAGATCCCTGAGTCCCACGCCCGCCTGTTCGAGCGCCTCCTCCACCACCCCGGAGATGGCCTCGATGTGCTTGCGCGACGCGATCTCCGGCACCACGCCCCCGAAGCGCCGATGGAAATCCACCTGCGTG
Source organism: uncultured Eubacteriales bacterium (assembly GCA_964406675.1). GTDB lineage: Bacteria > Actinomycetota > Coriobacteriia > Anaerosomatales > JAUVQN01 > CAYOSP01. The sequence goes on from CAYOSP010000015.1 coordinate 18,668, forward strand.
GCCACCACGTTGGACCTGATATCCCGACCACGGGCGACCACGGAAGCGGCGGTCTCGTCGCACGAGGTCTCGACGGCGAGGATGAGACCCGGCGCCGGGACCGACCGCTGCTCGAGCGCGCTTCGGGCCCGCTCGGCCAGGCGCCTCCTGCGCGCCGTCCACTCCTCGGAGGTCAGGTCACCGCTCCACATGATGAGCGCGTCCTCGGCGGCATCACGATCCTGGGCGGCGAAGGGGTAGTAGCCGCGCCTGCGCCCCGCGGGGATGAAGCCGGCGCTCTCGTAGAGGCGGCGTGCCTCCCGGTTGCCCTTCCGCACCTCCAGGGTCATCCGATTCCGACCGCGCCGTACCGCCTCCTCGAGCGCGGCGGAGAGCAGGGCCCCGCCCAGCCCGGCGCCCCTGACGTCGCGCCGTACCGCCAGGTTGAGAAGGTGTGCCTCGTCCGGTGCGAACGCAACGCCGGCGTACCCGAACACCTCGCCGTCATCCGCGGCGACGACCCACCACCTGTCGTCCCTCGCCGTCTCGTCGCGGAACGACGTCTCCGACCATGGGGTGGTGAAGCTCGCCCGCTCGATGGCCAGGACCGCGTCGACGTCCTCGGTGCGCATCCTTCGCAGGGTGATGCTCATCCGCTCTCTCCGCTTTCGCCGTCCTCGCCGTCCTCGCCGTCCTCGCCGTCCTCGCCGCTCTCCGCCCCGTGCGGTCCGGCGACACCCGAAGACGGGACGTCGATGCCGGCGGGGCGTTCCCGCGCCTCGGCGTCCGAGAGGTTGGTGTAGATCGGCAGGACGACGCCGGGGTCCTTGGCAGAGGCGTCTCCTCCTCGCTCCGCATCGAGCGCGGCGGCCGCGGCCTCGATGAGCCCTCGGCCCGAGGGCCGCCACAGCCGCTCGTCGAGCACCCGGGCCGTCGGGAGCGCCGCGGCGAGAGCGGGCCCGTGCTTCTCGAACCCGTCACCCGCCGCGAGGTCGACCGTCGTCCGCGCCCATCGCTCGCCCACGTCCTGAGGCGCACCGACCGCGTCGACGGGCTCGATCCGCTCCGCCGATCCGTCCCTGAGGCGGAATCCCGCGGTGTAGACCTCGCCGCGCATGGCGTCGGCCACGACGACGAGCACCCCCTCGTGCCCTTCCGAGGCCACTCGCCACGCCACGGCGTCGAGCGATCCTACTCCGAGCAGGGGTATCGCGAGCCCCTGCGCCAGGCCCTTGGCGGTGGCCATCCCGATGCGCACCCCCGTGTAGGATCCGGGCCCTCGGCCCACCGCGATGATGTCGACGTCCTCGGGATCGAGCCCCGCACCGGAGAGCAGCTCGCGGATCGCCGGCAGCAACCGGGTGTTCGCGGCGCGAGGCGCGTCCTCGTCCACCGTGGCGAGTGTCTCCAGCCCCCGCCGCTCCTGCCCGTCTTGCCGACCCCGTCGCTCCCGCGGCGACCCCTCCGCGAGCCGCGCGAGGCCCACGGCCGACCGTCGTGTCGACGTGTCGAAGGCGAGGAGCGTCCTCACGGCCTGCCCGTTTCCCGTCCGTCGGACGCGACTCCCGGTTCGCTCCCCGGTTCGCCCACCGGCTCGGCTCCCTGCTCGGCTCCCGGCTGGGCCACCGTCTCCGCCTGCAGCAGGTCCTCCAGCTCGGAGCCCCGCTCTCCGCGTCCGACGACCGAGACGCGTCTCTCGGTCTCGCCCTCCATCCTCAGTTCGATATCGAGCCGCCCCGGCGGCAGCGCGTCCGGGAACCGATCACCCCACTCCACCACGGACACGCCTCCGCCCTCGAGCACGCCCCAGAAGTCGATGTCCACGAGTTGGTCCTCGCGCTCGAGCCGGTACAGGTCGAAGTGGTTGAGCCGCTCCTCCCCGTCGTGCACCACGAGGATGTTGAAGGTGGGGCTCGTCACATCACCGGACACCCCGAGCGCGGACGCCATCCCGGTCACCATGCGCGTCTTGCCGGCGCCGAGGTCGCCGCTGAGGACGACCACGTCGCCCCCCCGCAGCAGGCCGCCGAGGCGGCGCCCGAACCCCACCGTCTCGGCCTCGCTGGATGTGGTCGTCTCGAACACCCGATACCGCCTGTCCTCACCTGCCGACGCGCCTGCCCTCACATGCGGACGCCGGTCATCGATCACCCTCAGAACAGCGTCAGCGGCTCGCCCACGCCGGACCCGGCCGGGTCATCCGGCCCATCGAGTCGATCCGATCCGTCCGTTCCGTCCGGCCCGTCCGGCAAGCCCGGCTCGTCCGAGGCGACCGACCCGCCCAGCGCTCCCGGGTGCCCACGATCGAGCACCGTCCGCAGCCGACGGAAGTCCTCTTCGAGGTCGCCTTTCTTCGCCGGGGTGTAGAGTGCCGCAGCCGGATGGTACACCGGCACCACCTGCCGCCCGTCGGACCGAAAGAGCCGACCTCGCAGCTTGGTGATACCCGCGTTCGTATCGAGCATGAAACGGGCGGCGAAGTTGCCGAGGGTCGCGATGACCACCGGGTCGATCAGACGCACCTGCTCGCGGAGGTAGGGCGTGCACGCCTCGATCTCCTCCGGCCGCGGATCCCGGTTGCCCGGCGGCCTGCACTTGAGCACGTTCGCGATGTACACGTCCCCACGCTCGAGGCCGATCCCTTCGAGGAGCTCGTCGAGCAATCGTCCGGCGGCCCCGACGAACGGCTCGCCCTTCAAGTCCTCCTGCTTGCCTGGCGCCTCGCCGATGAACATGAGCTCGGCGTCCGGGTCACCCACCCCGAATACCAGGGTGGTCCTCGTCTCACCCAACGGACACCTGTGGCACTCACCCATATGGCGCTCGAGCGCCTCGAGCGAATCGCAGTGGGACCCTCCGTCCGCCGAGTGCCTCGCCGGACCTCCAGCGCCGCCTCCAGCGCTACCTCCTGTGTCGCCTCTCGTGTCGCCGGCTGCGCCGCCCCTGGCTCCGCCACCTGCTGCGTGGTTCATGATCCACCTCCCCCGCTCGTGAGGACCGCGGCGCGCCGTCGCACCATACTCGCAGCCTTCACGTTCACCTCCAGCTGGTGACCTCGTCGAGCGGCCGCCGCCTGGGTCGGCCGCCGGATTCGGCCGAATAGCCGATCGGAAGCACCGCGATGGGCGTGATGGCTGCGTCGACGCCTATCGCCTCGGCCACGGCGCGCTCGTCGAAGGCGCCGATCCAACAGGAAGCCAGTCCACGATCCACCGCGGCGAGCAACAGGTTCTCCGTCGCCGCGGCGGTATCCTGGACCGCGTACAGGTACTCGCCCCTGTCACCATACCGGGCCGCGCACGGTCTCGGGTCCACGCACACGACCACCACGACCGGAGCCGCCGCGGCCCAGCGCTGATGCAGCGCGGCCGCCAATCGCTCCCTCGACTCGAGTGACTCGCACACGACGAACCGCCACGGTTGGATGTTCCCCGCGCTGGGAGCCTGCACGGCGGCGTCGATCAACGCACGGACCTCTTCGCGTGACACGGTGCGATCGTTCTTGAGATGGCGGACGCTGCGTCTGGTGCGGATCACGTCACGGAATTCCATCGATCTCCTCGTCGGTCGGCTATGGTGGTTCGAAGACCTACCCATTCTAAGGGTCGGGCGCAGGAATGCGCAGCGTCACGACGAATCAACGAACCGAGAGGGGTGAACCGATGACCCAGTACAACGGCAAGTCCGAAGTCACCGGTGAGGAACTCGGGATGCGTGCCTTCCACCTGCGCAAGGCACGGGCGGTCGAGCGTGCCATGGAGCGCCTCCGCCGCGGCCTCGGGGAAGACTACGCCACGCTCACGCACACCGAGATGGAGACCGTCAGCTGGATATTCGGCGAACTGTGGGCGTACGTCGCTCGTTCGGAGTGGGACGACCTGCATTTCAGTAATCTCGCGCTCGACGACGTCCGGACGATCCTCGGTCACGCCAAGGAGATCGCCGAACACGATCGCAACAGCGTCGACGTGCTCCAGGACGTCTACGACGTCGTGGCCGCGAAGGCCTAGGCGTCGACCTAGGACTCTCCTCGAGGAGAGTCCGCCGACGGTCCCGCAAGAAGGGATGAGACGGCGCCTCGCCCCTGGACGGCGCCTCCCCTCTGCGTGACCGCAAAGACACCGCCCCACATCTGAACGGTCCCCGCCGCAGCGGGAAGCCCGATGGTTATCGCGGTCGACCGGCCGCGATCAGCCGGCCTGCTTGGCCGCCTTCCTCCGTTCGAGCTTCTTCTTGACCTTCTTGAGTCGGAACAGGTCCTCGCGAGCACGCTCGTCGAGGGTCTGCCGGATGTAGTTGACCTGCCGCTTGAGCTGCGGCACCGTGATCTGCTCGAGAGCGTTGACGCGCCGGTTCGTCTTCTGGATCTCATCACCGAGCCGCTTGAGCCGGGTCTCGATGTCCGCGTACTCGATGATGACGTCGAGGACGCGCTCGAACTTGTCGGCGGTCTCGTCGATACGGGAGCTTATGCCGGTGATGGCGTAGCCACGCGTGAACGACGTGCGCACCGGACTCTCGCCCTTGGTGACGACCGGCACCGACACGCCCATGATCTTCGTACCGGTCATGTCGATGGTGACCTCGCCCTTGGTGGCGAGCGAGGCCGACTTGATCGACACTCGTCCGTCCACAGACTGCGCGACCGCGAGACTGTACTGCGCCTCGTTGGCGGTCTTCTGCAGCACCGAGGAGAGTCTCAGCGTCTCGTCCATGACGGACATGAACTCGATCAGCAGCGCGTCCCGCTTCTTCTTGAGCAGGTCCATGCCCTGCTCGGCCAGCGAGATCTGCTGCTTCCGCTCGAGTAGCTCGGATCTGGTCGGGCGGACTTCCTCCACGGACTAACCCTCCTGGTCTTCCGTGTCGGCCTCGGCCGCGCCCTCGTCGGTCGCGCCCTCCTCGGTCTCACTGTCTCCGGTCTCGTTCTCAGCATCGGCCTCGTCGGCCTCGGTGGCGGACCCTGTTGCGGCAGCGGCTTCCTCATCCTCCGCCTCGACCTCTTCGGATGCCTCGCCTTCCTCGGCTTCTTCACCCTGGTAGTTCGGGTGATACTCATCGACGAAGTCGCGGACCCGCTTGAGGTCGGACATGGGCAGTCCGGCGAGTAGGTCCCACGCGATCGAGAGCGTATCCTCGATGGTGCGTCCCTCGTCGCCTTGACCGACGATCTGAGATTCGAAGTCGTCGGCGAAGCGCAGATAGCGACGATCGCTGTCGGAGAGCGCCTCCTCGCCGACGATCGCCACGAGCCGTCTCAGATCGCGGCCCTGCGCGTAGGCCGCGTAGAGCTGGTTCGCCACCGGTCGGTGGTCCTCGCGCGTCTTGCCCTCTCCGATACCGAGGTCCATCAACCGTGACAGACAGGGCAGGGTATCGATCGGCGGATAGACGCCGCGCCGGTGCAGCTGGCGCGAGAGCACGATCTGACCCTCCGTGATGTAACCGGTGAGGTCGGGGATGGGGTGTGTGATGTCGTCGTCGGGCATCGAGAGGATCGGCAGCTGGGTCACGGACCCGCTGCGTCCCTTGATGCGTCCCGCGCGCTCGTAGATCATCGCGAGGTCCGTGTACATGTAACCGGGATAGCCTCGCCGGCCGGGCACCTCTTCGCGCGCGGTCGAGACCTCGCGCAGCGCCTCACAGTAGTTCGTCATGTCCGTGAGGATCACGAGCACCTGCATGTCCTTCTCGTATCCGAGATACTCCGCGACCGTGAGCGCGGCACGCGGTGTGAGCAGCCGCTCGACCGTCGGGTCGTCGGCGAGGTTCAGGAAGAACACGACGCGCTCGAGCGCGCCGGTCGTCTCGAAGCTGTGCTGGAAGAACGCCGCCTCCCGGTGCGTGATGCCCATCGCGCCGAACACGATGGCGAACTCCTCGCCCGACTTGATACGCGCCTGGCGGATGATCTGTGCCGCGAGGTCGTTCGCCGGAAGACCCGAACCGGAGAAGATCGGCAGCTTCTGTCCGCGCACCAGCGTGTTCAGGCCGTCGATGGCCGAGATGCCGGTCTCGATGAAGTCGGCCGGCTTCGAGCGGCTGAACGGGTTGATCGGGTTGCCGGTGATGGCGAGGCGGTGCTCCGGGATGACCGGCGCGCCGCCGTCGATGGGCTTCCCTACGCCGTTCAGCGTACGGCCGAGCAGCTCGATGGACACGTCGATCTTGGCGACCTCTTCAAGGAAGTTGACCGAGGTCTTGTCGACATCGATACCCTGGGTGCCCTCGAAGACCTGGATGACGGCCACGTCGTCCGTGACCTCGAGGACCTGCCCGGAGCGCTCGCTGCCGTCCGGCATGTCGATGCGCACCATCTCGTTGTAGGCCACGCCCTCGACCGCGTTGACGAAGATCAGCGGGCCGGTGACGTAGTTCAGCGTACGGTAGTCGGTGGTGACCAGCGAACGCGTCGGTGTCTGTGTCTCCTGGGCCATCTAGAGCACCTCTATCCCTGCGATGTCCTCGGAGATGCGGTTGCAGAACTCGGGCAGCATCTCCAGCGCCTCCTCGTGCGGGGTCGTCTTCAGTTGCGCGATCTCGTCCTTGAGCGGCAGTTCCAGCACCTGTCGGAGGGTGACGCCGCGCTGCAGCGCCTGTCCGGTCGCCTCGTGGAACGTGAGGATCGCCTTCAGTATCCAGTACGCCTTCTTCGGCGGGCAGTACGCGTCCACCTCGTCGAACGCGAACTGCTGGAGGAAGTCCTCGCGCAGCATACGCGTGACCTCGAGGATCGCTTTCTCGGACTCCGGCAGCGCGTCGGGACCGACCAGCTGGACGATCTCCTGCAGCTCCGTCTCCTTCTGCAGCAGCTCCATCGAGTCGTCGCGTATCGCCGCCCAATCCGGCGCGATCTCCTCCTCGAACCACGGCCTGACCTGGCCCAGGTAGAGGGTGTAGGACTTCGTCCAGGAGATGGCGGGGAAGTGACGCCTCTGTGCGAGCGACGTATCGAGCGCCCAGAACGCGCCCGTGACACGCAGCGAGTTCTGCGTCATCGGCTCGGAGAAGTCACCGCCGGGCGGCGAGACGGCTCCGACCATGGTCACCGAACCGGTCCGGTCATCGCCACCGAGCGCGGACACGCGGCCCGAGCGCTCGTAGAACTGCGCGAGCCTCGTGGCCAGGTAGGCGGGATAACCCTCCTCGCCGGGCATCTCTTCGAGCCGGCCGGAGACCTCACGGAGCGCTTCGCCCCAACGCGAGGTCGAGTCCGACATCATCGCGACGCTGTAGCCCATGTCGCGATAGAACTCGGCGAGCGTCACGCCGGTGTAGATGGACGCCTCGCGGGCGGCCACCGGCATGTTCGACGTGTTCGCCACCAGGATGGTGCGGTTCATGAGCGGCGCGCCCGTACGCGGGTCCTCGAGTTGGGGGAACTCGTCGAGCACCTCGGTCATCTCGTTGCCGCGCTCGCCGCAGCCGACGTAGACGATGATGTCGACGTCGGCCCACTTCGCGAGGGACTGCTCGGTCACCGTCTTCCCCGTGCCGAACCCGCCCGGGATGATCGCGTTGCCGCCCTGGGCGATCGGGAAGAACGTGTCCAGGATGCGCATGCCCGTCACGAACGGGAGCACGGGATCGAGCTTGCGCGCGTAGGGCCTGCCCTGCCGGACCGGCCAGAACTGCGTCATCTTGACGTCGAACTTCTCGTCGAGCATCGCCACGGTGGTGTCGATCGTGTACTCGCCCTCGGGGACGATCTCGGTCACGGTGCCGCGCAGTCCCGGCGGGACCATCACCTTGTGCAGCGTGCTCTCCGACTCGGGGATGGTGCCGACCACGTCGCCGGCGACGACCTCGTCGCCGACCTGCACCGTGGGGGTGAAGCTCCACTCGCGCTCCCTGTCGAGAGCCGACGCCTCGGTGCCCCGCTCGATGAAATCGCCCGTCTCGGCGATCACCGGGAGCGGGCGCTGGATACCGTCGTAGATCGATGAGAGCAGGCCCGGACCCAGCTCCACCATGAGCGGCCCGTCGGTGGAGCGGACCCGCTCGCCCACCACGAGACCGTCGGTATCCTCGTAGACCTGCACGGTCGCGACGTCACCCTCCAGGCGGATGATCTCGCCCATGAGGCCTTCCTCGCCGACGCGCACCACGTCATACATCTTCGAGCCGGTCATGCCGTCCGAGAGCACGACAGGGCCCGATATCTTCCGTATCCTTCCTGCAATCATCAGCCTCGCCTCAGTGTGATGTCGAATCCGACCGCTCTTCTGATCAGCCGCGACAGATAGGCGCGGTGATCCTCTTCCACGTGCAGCGTCTCCCTGATCGGGAGCGGGATGACGATCGGCCGGTAGATCGAATCGATCTTGTTGCGCAGCCTCTCGTCGATCTCGGCCATCATGCCTTCGTTGATGGCGATGATGCCGCTGTCGTCGTCGTCCACCAGTTCGCCGAGCTTCTTGCGTGCGTCCTCGGGGCTCTCGGCCTCGACGACGTCCACGCCGGCCAGCCTGAAACCGTCCGCGTTCTCCGGGTCCGTGAGCACGATGAGCTTATACAAGGATGAGCTCCTCTCTCACGCGATCCTCGGGCATCCCGACGGACAGCCCCTTGACGATGATGCGGAGGTTCGTGACCTCGTTCTGCTTGGCCCACAGGTAGCCGATGATGACACCGACGCCCAGCGGGTCGCCCACGGCGGTGGAGAGCGCCTTGCGCATGAGGTAGTCCTCCAGAGCGCGCTGGAAGACCGCCACCGAACCGACCTCCACGTAGTGCACGATCTCTTCCCCCAACGGCCTCCCGTACGACGTCGACTTGAGCCTTTCGAGCAGCTCGTCGATGTCGGAGAGCTCGGTGAGCTTGACGAAGAACCCCTCGTCGATCTCGAGACCGCCGGGCAGGAAGAACCGTACGGGATCCATACCCTCCAGATCCGCCTTCTGCAGACGGATCGCGGTGAGCAGGTTCGTGATATCGATCTGGACGGCGAGGATGCGCCGTGCCATCCGGTAGTTCTTGTTGCGCTTGTCGAGCCGGGCGTACGACCACTGGGCGTAGTACCTGTCGAGCGCGAGCTCCAGCGCGGCGATATCGTCCTCGCGGGCGTACTCGATCACCGCCTCCCTCATGGGCTCCGCGTACCCGACGCCCCACGTCACGAGGGTGTCCACCACGGCGCGCACGTCCTGCACCTTCGCGAGCTGCTGCAGCTCGACCTGGCTGAACTGGCCCGCGGGCATGAGGTTCGTCATGATCTCGTCCGCCGGCATGTGCAGGTGCTTGCCGCGGATGAGCGTCTTGATGTTGAACAGGTCCCACCGGCCGAGCAGGGTGATCATCAGATAACCGGCCTCCCCTTCGAGGAAGCCGATGATCTTGTTGAAGGTGCGCACCATGTTGAGGCGCAGCGCCTCGTCGACCTGGGCCGGCGTGCGTCCGTGCAGGACCTGCTCCTCCAGGTCGGGACCGTATCCGGTCTCCGAGAGCATCGTGATCATCTTGCTCAGGTCACGAGTCTCGATCAGCCGCTCGTAGAAGGAAGCGTCGAGCAGACGCGAACGCATACCGCGGATGCGGGCGTTCCCGTAGCCGTAGTCCCTGCCCTTGTAGTCTTTGCGGGTGGCCGTGCTCGAGATGTCACTCATCTTGGAACAGGATCTCCGCCACCTGCGCCTGTCCGGCCTGTCTCACCTTCTCGAGTCTCGACTCGAGGGTGTTGCGCCTGGAGATGTCACCGGAGTGCATCTTCACGACGAGCCCTCCCGAGGTCTCGAGATCCTCGCTCGGATCCCCGGCCTCGCCGATCCCGCTCAGGACCCTGCGAGCGACGTCTCCGTCGCGCGGGTCCACGAGCACCTCGTAGTCGCTGTCGACGTTCTCGAGCGCCTCTCGCGCGAGCGCCCCGAAAAGCTGCTCGTAGGAATCGTCCTCGCGGACCTCCTCGAGCTTCTCGCTCGCCCGATCGAACACGTCCTCGACCGAGCGTCCCTTGAGGCCCGCCATGCGCTTCTTCGCGGCGAGCCGAGCGGAGTTCACGCTCTGCGAGGAGCGCCGGCGCGCGAGCGCCTCGGCCTCGGCGGCCATGCGCTCCTTTATTGCGTCAGCTTCCTCGCGTGCCTCTTCCTCGAGCGCCTCGGCCTGGGCTCTCGCCTGGGCGTGTATCTTCTCGACCTCGTGATCGGCCTGTTGTTCGAGCGCTTGGAAGATGTCCTCGATCGCCAATGTGCGTTCCTCCTAGCGGGTGATCGACCCTTCCAGTGCGCCTAGCCCATCAACATGATGGAGGCGACGAAACCGAGCAGCACGATGATCTCCGGGAGTGCCTGCAGGGTGATGATCCAGATGGACACCTCCGGACGTTCCGCCAGCGTGCCGGCGCCTGCGGAACCGATCTTGGCCTGCGCGTAGCCGGCTGCGAGCGCGGAAAACGCCATGGCGAACCCAGCGGACAAGGCCCGGGCGATGGTCACTCGGTAGTCCTCGGCGCCTCCTGCGGGCGCCTCCTCCGCGAGAGCGATCGCGGGTGTGAGCCACGTCGCTACGAACGCGCTTCCGAACAGCAGCCTCGCAAGTCGATTCTTGGTCATGCGCTCTTCTCCCCTCCGGTCTTCTTGAACGGTCTGTACTCTTCGCCTCCGGTCTCATAGAACTTCCCGAAGAACTCCAGGAAGTTTAGGCGCAACGCGTGGATACTCGGGCTGAACGCGACGATCACGAGGTTCAGTGAGTGCAGCACGAGCCCGACTATGGCCCCTACGACGAGGCCGCTGGTCTCCATGATGCCGTTGACGGCGTCCGCGAAGATGGCGCCGGCCAGGCCGACCGCCATGATACGGATGTAGCTGGCCATGTGGCTCATCGACTCGACGGTCTCGATGATGCCCATGACGCCGCCGCCCTTGATGGTGAAGGCGAGCCCCGCGACCACGCCGACGAGGCCGACGATCGCCTGGAGCCACTCCGGCGCGGCAAGATACGAGCCGAGCAGGACGACGAGACCTACCGACAGGAAGATGCCGAGGATCCCGCCCTTCTCGTAGACGTGCTTCATGTGTCCGGTGCGGATGCCGTTGATCACGCCGAGCACCAATCCGGTGAGGATATGCATCACGCCGACGCCGATGGCGATGTACATGAAGACGTTGACCTCGGCCACCCGGTGGAAGGTCGGTATCACCCCGAACCATGCCGCCGGGTCGTGCCCGGTGATGATGCCGAGCTTGACGGGCGCGTTGCCGAACGCCTCTCCGTATATCACCCCGAACACGCACACCATGGTGGTGGCGGGCCCGAGGATCGCGGTGGCCAGCTGGACCGTCTCGTTCTCGCGGTACTTGTACCGCAGCCAGACCACGAGGCCGAGCATGATGAGCCCGTATCCGAGGTCCCCGACGATCATGCCGAAGAACAGCGGATAGAACATGAACAGCATCCACGAGGCGTCCAGCGTGCCGTACTTCGGCATGCCGCGCACGTTGAGCAGGAACTCGAAGGGCGCGATCGACTTCGGGTTCTTCAACTTGACCGGCGTCTCCTCCAGCTCGTGGTGGTCCACCTCGAGCTGGTTGATGATCACGTCGGTGCCGAAGTGAGAGGCGATCTCCTTGCGGAACTCCTTGAGGTCCTCCACCGGCACCCACCCGGTGATGACGAACGCGTACTCCGTCTGGCCGAACTTCGGGATCGCGCTGATCTCGTCGATCTTGTCGACGAGGACGTCCCTGATGGTGGTGAGCTTGAGATACCAGCGATCGGACATCTTCGCCAGTTCCTCGCGCACGGCGTTGAGCTCGGCGGGCAGGCTCACGCGGCGCGACTTGATCTCGTCGTAGGCCGTGTCGAACGGCATGTCGTCGAGATCGCTGGGCAGCCGGATCTGGTTGACGTTCTCCATCGCGAGGAACTTATGGACCGCGTCGCTGTACGCCCTGTTGAACACGACGATGGCGGCGGTGGTGTCCTCATCCACGTCGGTGGAGACGATCTCGCACTGCTTCTTGGTGATGCGGTCGAGTTCTTCCTTGAGCTGCTCGAGCGCTCCTTTGTAGCGGCGCTCGATGAGCAGCGCGACCGAATCGAAGTTGCCGGTGGTCACGATCTGCTTGGCCAGCGGCTGGATCCTCTGGAGGATCGGCTCGTAGCGCGAGAGGAGTTGGAGTTCGTTCTCGATATCGGCCTGCTGAGCGGCCAACGCGCTGGTCCGGTCCTCGACCTCCTCGACCACCTCGGTGACGGCGTTCGCGAGCTCCTTGCTGTCGAGCTTCCAGAGATCGAGGTACTCCTTCTGGCGCTGGACCTCGTCGATCGTGGTGCCCGGCAGGTGCAGCGCCTTGATGATGGAGCGGACCCTGATGAGCAGGTCCTCCATCCGCTCGCGCTCGACCTCCTGGTCGTGCACCACGTTCATCCGCTCGAGCGGCACCCGGCCCTCGGAGATCTTCTTCGACAGGTCCTCGATATGGACCGTGCCCTGCTCATGGAGCAGGCTGACGACGTCGAAGAATCGGCTCTTCGGGCCGATCATCTCGATCTTCGCCATCGGGACCAACACGTGCACTCACCCCCTTACTGGAGTCCATTCTCGCCGGCAGTGGACTCCGTCGGCTACACGTCGGTAACCATCCCGACCACGGCTTCCACCGCGGCTTCCTTCCGTCCTTCGATGCGCTCCTCGAGCGCGGCCAACTGCTCGTCGGTCTCGCTCTCGATGCGCTTCACATCCTTCTCGGCTTCCGCCCGCACCTGCTCCTCGCGTTCCTTCGCGAGGCGCTCGCCTTCCTCTTCCGCGTCGTTCACCATCTCGGCCGCCTTGCGTCGCGCTTCGGAGACGATCTGCTCTGCCTCCTTCTTGGCGGAAAGGACGCGACCGGAGATCTCCATCTCCTTCTCGCGGATGAGGTGCAGCGGAGAGGATGAGTCCTTTTCGATGAAGTCCTTCTGGAACGAGAGATCCTTGTACTCCAGATCCTGCTCTGCCACCGTCCGACCCCCTGACACGACTCTACGCATCAAATCAGCCGGGACTCCCGATCGCCCTCGGCGACCGGACTCGTGAGTCGTAGTTGCGAGTAGGTTGTCCCGGCTCTTTGGTACTCCCTGCCGTCCATTTTCGCCACCCCCCTGCCGATTCCTTCTAGGAATCCGCCGGGGTGTATACGCGCTCGAGACGCATACCGAACGCGCAGGCGGTCTCGTACACGATAGTGTGAGCGAGATGCGCCAATTCGTCCATCTCGACGTGCTCGTCCCCCTGCCTGCCGAGGATGACGAACTCGTCACCGGGCGCCGCGGATACACCGCCTGGTATCTCGACCATGAGTTGATCCATGGTCACCACGCCGACCTGTGGACATCGCACTCCCGAGACGAGCACCGACATACGGTTGGACATCACGCGATGCACGCCGTCGGCGTATCCGATCGGCACCGTGGCCAAGGTCGTGGGCGCGCCCGCTCGCCACGTGAGCCCGTATGAGACCCCCTCCCCCATGCCGAGCCGCTCGACCCGCGAGAGGCGGCCCTTCACGGACATGGCCGGCTCGAGTCCGATCACCTCACGCGTGGAGTCGGCGGGGTGCAGCCCGTACAGCGAGATCCCGCAGCGTACCATGTCGAAGCGCGACCGCGGCTCGAGGATCGCCGCCGCACTGTTCGCCGCGTGCACCGACGGCGCGTGGATCCGCGAATCGTGCAACCCGTCGAGGACCCCCTCGAAACGCCGCAGCTGTGTCTGGAGGTCCCAGTCGGCCGGGACGTCGGCGGTGGCGAAGTGGGTGTACACACCGCCCAACACGAGTCCGGGCATCCCGATCAGCGAGACGATGAGCTCGACCGCTTCCTCGTGAGGGACGCCGCTCCGATGCATCCCGGTGTCCACGTTCACGTGGAAGCGGACCGGACGCGAGACGCGCTGAGCGACCTCGCTGAACGCGCGAGCCGACGCGACGGAGTGGACGGTGGGCGTCAGCCTGGACTCGACGACCTCGCCGACCGCATCCTCCGGCGCTTCGGACAGGAGGAGGATCGGGGCGTCGATGCCCACCTCCCGGAGCTCGACCCCCTCATCGACGGTGGCCACACCGAGGGAGGACGCGCCGGCGGCCAAGGCGGCCCGGGCCACCCGCTCCGCGCCGTGACCGTAACCGTCGGCCTTGACGACCGCCATCAGCGCGGTGTCTTCGTCCCACAGGCCGGTGAGCCGCTCGACGTTGCGCCCGATGGCGCCGAGGTCGATCTCGACCCATGCCGCACGACGTGCGGTCACGTCACTCCTCCGAAGCGAGGGTGCGGACGATGTCCGCCTTCGAGATGATCCCGACGACGCGCTCGCCGGACATCACCGGGAGCCGATCGACCCCACGGTCCACCATCACGGTGGCGACATCCTCGACGGAGGCGTCGGCCTGTACCGTGACCGGGTCCTCGGTCATGACCTGCTCGACCGTGGCGGCCACCGCCTTCTTCAGTTCGTCCTCGAAGCGCGCGGTCGCGGGCGGATAGAGGATGAAGCCGTCCAGCAGGTGGATGTAGGTGGGGAACTGCACCCGCACGTCCTGCATGATCAGGTCGCCCTCGGTCACTATCCCCACGAGCTCCTCGCCGTCGAGCACGGGCAGAGCGCCCACCCTGTTCTCGCTCATGAGGCGCGCCGCCTCCTTCACCGAGAGATCGCCCGTCACCGTCACGGGGTCCGGCGTCATGATGTCTCGTGCCGTCTGAGCCATTCGCCCTCCGTCCGATGCTGATGTCATGGTCCGGTCCGCCCGCGGGCTGCACGCGACGACCGGTCGAGTCACATACTACCGCGTGGGACCGACACGGACAGGGTCGCGAAGGCGGCCGCGAGCGCCTCGACGACGTCGGTGGCGATCATCGAGCGCGAGCCGTACATCCCCGCCGCCTCCTCGCCCGCGATGCCGTGCACGTAGGCTCCCAGCGCGGCGGCCTCGAGCGGGTCGAGCGACTGAGCGAGGAGAGCGCCGATCACGCCGGACAGGACGTCGCCCGTACCGAGCGTCGCCATGCCCGGATCGCCGGTGCGGTCGACGACCCGCCGTCCGTGACCGCTCACGACGCTGCCCGCGCCCTTGAGCACGCAGACCACGCGCTCGGCCAGACGGTCGGCGGCGGACACCCGATCCGCCTGCACGTCGGCCACCGAGACGCCGAGCAGGCGCGCCGCCTCCCCGGGATGCGGCGTGATCACGGTGGGAGCCTCCCTCCCCAGGAGCGCCTCGGGATCGTCCGCGAACACGTTGAGCCCGTCGGCGTCCACCAGAAGGGGGACCCTCGTGCGGACGAGCGCCCGGGCGACCGCGGCCGCTCCCTCCCCGGTGGTGAGCCCCGGGCCGAGGATCACCGCGTCCGCTCCCTCGGCGAGGCGCGTTACCTCCTCGATCGCCCGCTCGGACAGCGCTCGGGCGTCCGTCTCCGGCATGGAGCGTGCGACCACCGGCGTCACGGTCAGGTTCACCACGTCCGCGATCGACGCCGGTACGGCCGCCACGACGTAGCCCGCCCCGCTGCGCAACGCCGCCTCCGCCGCCATGCACACGGATCCGGCCATCCCGCCGGACCCTCCCACGACCACGACACGTCCCCGCGACCCCTTGTGCGCGTCCGGCGCCGGCGGCTCGAGGAGCGACGCGTACTCCTCGGCGTCCCAGAGCTCGAGACCACCCTCGAGCGCGATCTCGCCGTCCGGCTCGAGCTCGTCCGAGAGGCCGAGTGAAGCGACGCTCACGTCGCCCGAGTACGCGGCCCCCGGATACAGCACGTGTCCGCGCTTGAGCGTGAGGACGGCGAGGGTGCGGTCCGCGCGCACCGCCTCGCCGTGCACCGCCCCGGTATCGCCCTCGACCCCGGACGGCAGGTCCACCGCCAGCACGTCGAGACCGGAGCCGTTCAGCTCGGCGATCACGTCCGGGTAGGGTCCGCGGGGAGCGCCGGTGAGTCCGGACCCGAACAGCGCGTCGACCACGAGCGCCGCCCCCCGGAGCGCGCCCGCCGTGTAGTCCGCGGATGCGCCGGTCGATACCGGCGTGCCCGAGCCCACCGCCCGATCCCGCGCCGTCGCGGCCGCGCCCGAGAGCGCTCCCGGATCGGGGACGGAGTGCAGGAGGACCTCACGGCCGCGCTCGTGCAGCAGCCGAGCGGCCACCCAGCCGTCACCCGCGTTGTCGCCCTTGCCCGCCAGCACGACGACGCGTCCGATCGGCGCCGTCCGTACGACCGCGTCCGCGACGGCCGCACCCACACGCTCCATGAGCTCGTCCACGTCGACGCCGAGCCGGCGCATCGCCCGGCCCTCGAGTTCCTTCGTCTCCGCGACGCTCGCCGCCCGACGCATGGATGTCCCCTCTCGCCGCTATCCCGACGTCTCGTCCGACGCCTCGTCCTGCTCGTCCATGTCGTCCGACTCGCCCTGCTCGTCCAGCTCGTCGAGCAGGCCCTTCGCTTCCTTGAAGTCGCTGACCAGCCTGGCTTGCGGCGATTCGTCGAGCCCCTCCTCCGTGGGCCTTCCCTCGTTCACGATCGCCACCGCCGAGGCGACCGCGGTCTGATGGGTGTACGAGAGCGAGAGGTGGAACTCGTCGACGCCTCGCTCCTCGGCCACCTCGGCCGCGCGACCCTCGAGCCGGGGGAACGGTCTGCCCCTCTCGTCGCGGGCGACGGTCACGTCCGTGAAGCGCGTGCCGGAGAACCCGGTGCCCAGCGCCTTGAGCACCGCTTCCTTGGCGGCGAACCGCAGCGCGTAGTGGATCTCGGGCCGGTTGCGCTCGTCACAGTAGCGACGTTCCTCCTCCGAGAAGAGACGCTCCTTGATCCGGGGATGACGCTCCAGCGCCGCCTTCATCCGGTCGATCTCGACGATGTCGACCCCGAGCCCCTGGATCATCGCGGCGCCTCCGTCATTCGACCGTCACCGACTTCGCGAGGTTGCGCGGCTGGTCGACGTCGCAGTCACGCAGCTTCGCGATGCGGTATGCGAGCACCTGCATCGGGATGGTCGCCGGGATGGCGGAGAGCGCCTCGGACGTGGCCGGGATGTGCAGCACGTGCTCGGCGTGCTGCCGGATCTCCTCGTCGCCGTGGGTCGCGATCGCGATGACCTCGGCGCCGCGGGCTCTCACCTCCTGGATGTTGCTGACCACCTTCTCGTACGTGCGCCCCTGGGTAGCCACGAACACCACCGGCACGTCCTGCGTGATGAGCGCGATGGGGCCGTGCTTCATCTCGCCGGCGGGATAGGCCTCGGCGTGGATGTAGCTGATCTCCTTGAGCTTGAGCGCACCCTCCATGGCGGTCGGCACGCCGATCCCCCGTCCGAGGAAGAGCGTCGAGTACACGTCCTTGTACGCCGCCGCGCACTCGTCGACGGCGCGCAGGTCATGCAGGATCGCCTCGACCACCTCCGGCAGGTCGGACAGCTCTCGCCGGATCGAGTCGATGCGCTCCGCCGACAGGGTGCCCTTGGCCTGCGCGAGCTTCAGGGCGAGCACGTTGAGCGCGGCGATCTGCGCCGTATACGTCTTGGTGGCGGCCACCCCGATCTCGGGTCCGGCATGCGTGTAGATGACGCCGTCGGATTCCCGGGTGACGCGGCTCCCCACCACGTTCGTGACCGCCATGACCTTCGCTCCGCGTTCCCGCGCTTCGCGCACGCCGGCGAGCGTGTCCGCGGTCTCGCCGGATTGCGTGACGGCCACGACGAGCGTCCGCTCCCCGACGATCGGATCGCCGTAGCGGAACTCGCTGGAGACCTGGACCTCCACGGGGATCCGTGCCCACGCCTCGATCAGGTTCTTCGCGACGATGCCCGCGTGATACGAGGTGCCGCAGGCCAGGATGAACACGCGCTCCACCTCGGCCACCTGCTCGGGCGTCATGTCGAGCTCGGAGAGTTCGATGCTCCCGTCGTCTCCCATGCGGCCCCGCAGGGTCTCGCGGATCGCCTTGGGCTGCTCGTGGATCTCCTTGAGCATGAAGTCCTCGTAGCCGGCTTTCTCGGCCGCCTCCAGGTCCCACTCGACGTGCATGGTCTCCGGCCGCGCCTCCGCGCCCTCCTCGTCGACCACCCGGACGCCTTCCCGGGTGACCGAGGCCACCTGCCCGTCCTCGAGCACGAGGACCTCGCGCGTGTACTCCAGCACCGCCGGGATGTCGCTCGCGACGATGTTCTCGCCCTCGCCGAGCCCGATGATCAGCGGCGAGTCCCTGCGGGCGGCCACGATGGTCCCGGGGTGGTCCAGATGCACCACGGCGACGGCGTAACTGCCGTCGAGGCGTCTGACCGCCTTCCGCACCGCTTCCGCCAGGTCGCCCTCGAAGTACGCCTCCACGAGATGCGCGATCGTCTCCGTGTCGGTCTCCGAGCGCATGATGTGGCCGCTCCTGGCGAGTTCCTCGCGCAGGTCGATGTAGTTCTCGATGATGCCGTTGTGCACGACCGCCAGCTTCCCGGTGCAGTCCACGTGGGGGTGCGCGTTCTCCTCCGTCGGCCGGCCGTGGGTGGCCCACCGGGTGTGCCCGATGCCGACGCTCCCGGCCTCCCCGGAGACGCCGACCGCCTCCTCCAGGTTGCCGAGCTTGCCCACCCGGCGGAGGACGCCGAGCGCGCCGTCGCCCACCACGGCCATGCCCGCCGAGTCGTATCCCCGGTACTCGAGACGAGCCAACCCGCCGAGCAGGACGTCGCTCGCCTGACGATCCCCTACGTATCCGACTATCCCACACATATATACGTCTACCTTCCCTCGACCGGACGCGCGGGACCGCGAGGGAGCGGCGCACGCGTGGCCGACGTGTCGTCATCCGTCCGAATGGCGCGCGGGACTCCCGCGCTGGATGGGGCGCGTGGCCCCGGTGAGTCCGGATCGACACCGCTTTGTCCCCGCGGTCACCCGCGGGATTTGTCGGTGCCGTATCGACCCCGGTGGGCCGGAGGACCATCCGCCGAAGGATTCGATGAGCCCTCTCCTCGTCGACTGACCGTCTCACGGATCCGCTGCGGGCCTCCCGGCCTCGCGCGGTGCTCGACGTCCGCCAGTCCTGGCGCTTCAGCGTGCGAGTGTCTGCTGCGGTCTCCTCTCGTCGGCTTCCCGTCCCCGGCTTCCCGTCCCCGGCTCATGACCGGTCCGGGCCCGCGATCGTTCCAGGTCCGCGATCGTTCCAGGTCCGCGAGGGCCGCGGCCCGCCGGACCCGATCGTCAGATTGTATCGCAACACCCGTCAGCCGAGCTCGCGGGCGACCACCTCGCTCAGCCGGGCGACCGTCTCGGCGGCCGCTTCCTGCGTCTCGGCCTCGACCATCACGCGGACCAGCGGCTCGGTCCCGCTCGCGCGCACGAGCACGCGACCGCGGTCCCCGAGCGTCCGCTCCGCCTCCTCGATCGCCCCGGCCACCGCCGCGCTCGTCACGAGGAGCGCCTTGTCGCGCACCCCGACGTTCTCGAGCACCTGGGGATAGCGGCGCATCATGCCGCGCAGCTCCGACAGCGGCTTGCCGGTATCGCGCATCACCGCCGCCAACTGGAGCGCCGTGAGGAGCCCGTCGCCGGTGGTGGTGTGGCGCATGAAGATGATGTGGCCCGACTGCTCCCCGCCCAGCACCGCGCCGGAGGCCTGCATCTGCTCGATGACGTACCGGTCGCCCACCTTGGTCTTCACGAGATCGATCCCGCGGTCCCGCAACGCGACCTCGAGACCCATGTTGCTCATCACCGTGCCGACCACGATGTCGCCCTCCAGCATCCCCCGCTCCTTCAGATGCGTCGAACAGACCGCCATGATGGCGTCCCCGTCGACCTCCTCGCCCCGCTCGTCCACGGCGAGCACGCGATCGGCGTCGCCGTCGTGGGCGATACCGAGGTCGACGTCCCCCACACGCACCGACTCGCTGATGCGGGCCAGATCGGTCGACCCGCAACCGACGTTGATGTCCATCCCGTCCCAGTCGCAGTTGATGCCCGTGACGCTCGCGCCGAGGCGCTCGAACGCCGGCACCGTGGTGACCGACGCCGCCCCGTGGCCGCAGTCGACGGCGACCCGCAGCCCGACGAGGTCGCCGTCGACGCTTCCGACGACGTGATCCAGATAGCGGTCCACCGCGTCCTCGAGCGGGATCACCCGCCCGATGCCTTCACCGGTCGGACGCCGCCAGTCGCGGTCCACGTGAGTGAACTCCTCGATCTCGTCCTCGAGCTCGTCGGGGAGCTTGAAGCCGCTCCTGGAGAAGAACTTGATGCCGTTGTACTCGGGAGGGTTGTGGGAGGCGGAGATCACCACGCCGCCGTCGGACTCCAGTTCACGGGTCAGGTAGGCGACCGCCGGGGTGGGGATCACGCCGCAGACCAGCGCGTCGGCGCCGCCGGAGGTGATGCCCGCCGCGAGGGCGGACTCGAGCATCTCGCCGCTCCTGCGCGTGTCGCGCCCGACGACTATCCGACCGCGACCCTTCTCGCCGAGGAAGTGTCCCGCGGCCTCTCCCAGGCGGAAGGCCAGCTCGGGGGTGAGCTCGCGGTTGGCTATGCCGCGGACGCCGTCCGTTCCGAAGAGTCGGATCACCGTGTCACCTCTCGAATCCAGAAAGGCCCGCCGGACTCCGGCGGGCCTTCTCAGCTGCTGGGCGCCCGGTCCGCTAGCGCTTCGAGAACTGCGGACGCTTGCGGGCCTTCTTGAGGCCGTACTTCTTGCGCTCGACCATGCGGTCGTCGCGGGTGAGCAGTCCGGCCTTCTTCAACTCGTCACGATACTCCTCGCCGGCGTCGAGCAGGGCGCGGGCGATCCCATGCCTCAACGCACCGGCCTGACCCGAGGTGCCGCCACCGTGGAGGGAGGCCTGCACGTCGAAACGTCCGACCGTGTCGGTGACCCGGAAGGGCTGCTCCACGTACGTGCGGAGGACCTCGCGGGCGAAGTACTGGTCCATCGGGCGGCCGTTCAGGGAGTACTGCCCGGTACCGGGCTTGAGGTGCACGCGGGCGACCGCGTTCTTGCGGCGACCGGTGCCCTGGTAGACGGCTTCCTCAGCCATGCGTCATGCCTCCAACTCGGATTCGCGGGGCTTCTGGGCCTGATGCGGGTGATCGGGCCCGGCGTAGACCTTCAGCTTGTCGGCCATCTTCTTTCCGAGGCTGCTCTTCGGCAGCATGCCCTTCACCGCGAGTTCGACCACACGCTCGGGCTCCTCGGCCATCATCCTCTCCAGCGGGATCTCCTTCAGGCCACCCGGATACTGCGAGTGACGGCGACGGACCTCCTGCTGCAGCTTGTTGCCGGTCAACTTCACCTGAGCCGCGTTGACCACGATGACGAAGTCGCCGGTATCGACGTGCGGGGTGTACCGCGGCTTGTGCTTGCCGCGGAGGATGGCGGCGACCCGGCTCGCGAGTCTGCCCAGCGCCACGTCGGCGGCGTCGACCACGAGCCACTCGCGCGTGACCTCGCCCGGCTTGGCGTGATAGGTCTTCAACGGTCCTCCAAAGATGTCTTCTCGCTCCTCGGACGGGGTGCGACCGAGCGAGCGGAGCGTATCGTACGTGTCGCTCCCGGGGCTCTGAGAGCGAACCCACTCACTATATCCACGCAGGTCGGGGGTGTCAACCACGGTACCGGGCGTCCCCATGCCGCCTGGATTGACGAAGTCAGCGCACGCGCTCTTGCACTGAGTCCGGCGGGCGCTCGGCCCCCGGGCATAGTGGCCCGGGCATAGAACCTCCTTGATTTCTCAAGCGGATGCCGATAATACTGCCACACCGTGGTTCTTCGTGGATTCTGATGCATGGGAGCGTTCCGGATGGAAAGGCATCTACAGCTTCTCGACAGTCGTGCCGTCGCAGCAACGCTCTTCGGCGGGTTTCTGCTGTATCTCGCCGTGTACGTTGCTGCCGGCTTCACGACCACCGACGTCTATCTTCAGACCACCTTGTACGTGTGCATCGCCATCGCGGCCTTCGGCCTGTGCGTCACGGCATGGTGGAAGACCTCCGGTCACGCCCGCAACACCTGGCTCTACCTGTCACTAGGCGTGGGGGGACTGCTCTCGGGACAGTTGGCCTGGATGTGGTATGAGGACTTCCTCGGTGTGACTCCGCCGCTGCCCTCGGTCACGGATCTCCTCTCCATCAGCGGCAGCCTGCTTCTGTTTGTCGGGATCCTCTCGATATTCGGCTCGCACTTCCTCGTGACTCGACTCATGAAGGCCCGCTACCTGCTCGACATCTCGATCATCACCCTCGCGGGCCTGACCCTTGTGATGACGTACGTCATGGATCCGGTTCTCGATGCGGCCACAGGATCCAGCGCTGCGGAAGTAGCGACGTGGGCTGCCTATCCCGTCGTCGACACCCTGCTCCTGGCCTCCTTCGCGGCGCTGGTGCTGGGTTTCAGGGGTGCTCGTCCTACGCGATGGCACACTCTTGTGATCGCAGGCATCGTGTTCCATGTTGCAGGGGATCTCGCCTGGGCCTGGATAGAGTTCAACGACTGGCTCGATCATGGGACTCTCACTGCAAGCCTCCTGGATTCGGCCTGGCTGCTTGGGTACTTCTTGTTCGGCATGGCGGCACTCGAGTATCTTGGGGCCTACGAGTCGCAGAACACAGCTGCCTTGGAATCGGGCTTGGGCGACAGGACCGTCTCAGCCCCTTGGTGGGACCTGGCTGTGCCCTTCGTCGCTTTGACGCTGCTACCGATCATCCTCGTCCGCATCGTCCCCGGGATCGAAGACACCCCGTTCGAGATATCGTTCTTCGCACTGATATGCATCGTCGGGTCGACCCTCGTGGTGGTTCGAAGTGCTCTGCTGTCCGTCGAGAACCGTGACCTGGCGTCCAAGTCTGTTGCCGACCCGCTCACGGGCCTGTACAACCACCGTTTCTTCCACGAACGGGCGAGCGCAGAACTGAGTCGTGCCGATAGAGCCCGGGAGCCGCTCAGTCTGGCACTGCTCGATCTAGATAGATTCGCCGACGTCAACAACATGTTCGGCCACCAAGTGGGTGATAGGTATCTGGGATGGGTAGCCGAGGTGCTCCGGGATGTCGTACGGACCTCGGATCTGACATGCCGTGTGGGGGGTGACGAGTTCGGCCTCATCATGCCTTCTACAACGGCGGGAGAGGCCCGGGAGGTCTGCCAGAGGCTCTGTGACGCCATCAAGACGGGAGGTCCCGTGGACGACTCTCCTGTGTCCTTCTCGGTCGGCATAGCCACCTACCCCGAGCACGGAAGTGAAGCTGAGGGACTCATCGCTCACGCTGACGGCGCGCTCTATTGGGCGAAGCACAAAGGTCGTGACACCGTCGTGGTATTCGACACCGATACCGTCGAATATCTCAGTGCGGAAGCTCGAGCTCTCCGTATCAAAGAGCAGTCGTATCTGCACATGGTAGAGGTGTTGGCCGCGGCGGTGGACGCCCGTGATTCGTACACGCAGGATCACTCTCGCAATGTGGCCTCGCTTGCTCGCAGAATCGCACAGATGATGGGCCTCAGCGAACGACACGTATCCCTCATCGAATCCGCTGGACTCCTTCATGACGTAGGCAAGATCGGGATCCCCGATGCCATACTGCGAAAGACCGACGAGCTGACTTCAGAAGAGAAGACCCTGATCCGCCGCCACCCGGAACTCAGTAGACAGATCCTTTGCGCCGCTCCGTTCACCGAAGTGCTTCCTTGGATCCTTTCGCACCACGAACGCTGGGATGGAAACGGCTATCCGGCAGGCCTATGCGGGGATGAGATACCCGTCGAAGCCCGGATCCTCACGGTAAGCGATGCGTTCGACGCTATGATCTCCGATCGCCCCTATCGCAAGGCGATGACCGTCGAACGAGCACTCGATGAGATGCGTGCGGAATCAGGCACGCAGTTCGATCCCGAGATAGTGGATGTCCTTCTCAGGCTACACATGAACGAGATCGCATGATCCGAGGCCGTTGTGGTCGCCGGAGTCGTGACCTCGCCAACCTTCCCTGACGGCGATCGGGACGTCATCTTCTCTACCGGCGCTTCGTAGGCGTGCGTCCACCGAGCCCACCGTGCGGTCGGTGGACGTTGAAGGACTCCTCCCAGACGACGAGATCCTTCCTCGGATCCATGTCATCGGTGTAGTCGAGCAGCTCGAGGTCGGGGATGTCATACGCATTGCGTCTTGCGGCGTAGTCCCCAGGCTGAGGGATGCTTCTCCGGGCGTCCCCATGTCGACCACGGGGCCTCCGCCCGGTCACGGAACCTGCGCGGCGGAGCCTCCGCCCGTCAGGGCA
The DNA here is from genome assembly GCA_964406675.1 of uncultured Eubacteriales bacterium. Taxonomy (GTDB): domain Bacteria; phylum Actinomycetota; class Coriobacteriia; order Anaerosomatales; family JAUVQN01; genus CAYOSP01. The sequence goes on from CAYOSP010000015.1 coordinate 42,877, forward strand.
GCCACACCTCCGAGGGATAGTCGACGTGCCACAGCGTGAGTCCCTCCGCGGGAGCGGTCCTGTCCGCCGCATCGCGCCGACGCGCCTCGAGTACGGCCACCGTCGATCCCGGATCGCGCCGGCCGCGCCCGACCTCGACCAGCGTGCCCACGATGATGCGCACCATCGAGTGCAGGAACGAACGACCCACCACGGTCACCACCAGACAGTGCTCGCCGAGCTCCCGCTCCGGCCACACGTCGATGCGCTCGATCGTGCGCGTCGTCTCCTTCTCGCGAGCGGCCTCGGCGACGCAGAACGAGGCGAAGTCGTGCTCGCCGACCAGGACGGATCCCGCCTGCCGCATGGCGACGGCGTCCAGCCGACACCGCGTCCACCAGGCGTATCCCTCCAGGAAGACCGGTCGTATCGCTCCCGGCACGAGCCGGTAGCGGTACTCTCGGGCGAGCGCCGAGTGCCGCGCGCTGAAGCCCTCGACGGCCCGCCGGACGTTGTTCACCGAGATGCGCTCACCCGACAGCGCGTCCAGCGACCTGCGCATCGACTCCAGGTCGTCCGGTTCTTCACCCGTCGCCGGGTAGCTCACCACCTGACCGCGCGCGTGCACGCCCGCGTCCGTGCGACCGGCACACGTGGTGCGGACCTCACCGCCCAGGACCGTGGCCAGCGCGCCCTCGAGGCGCCCCTGCACCGTCTCGCGGTCGGGCTGTATCTGGTATCCGGCGAACGGCGCGCCGTCGTAGGAGAGGGCGATCACGATCGTGTCCGGCATGCGATCCTCCGGTCCGTGGTCC